>JAUCCG010000001.1:0-29957 GCA_034676465.1 Brevundimonas sp.
ACCAGGGTGGCTTCCGAAAAGCGCGGCGGCGGCTCGGTGAAATGCTGGTCGGTGCGCACGGCCTCGACCCTGGCCGTGGCCCCTTCCTTCAGGGTCGGCAGGCGGGTGGAAATCGTCGTCCTCGTCGGTCTCCGTCCCCTTCTGGCGCTCGTCGCGGCCCTCCTCGTAGACGGCGAGGAAGCCATCGAAGGTCACCACCTGGCCGGTGGCGCGCAGGCCGGTCTGGCCGTCGGGCGTCTCGACCTCGACCGTGGTGCGGTCGATGCCGGCCGATTTCATCTGGGTGGCGACCGTGCGCTTCCAGATCAGCTCATAGAGCCGCTGCTGGTCGCCATCCAGGCGCTGGGACTCCGGGGCGCGGGTGAAATGTTGGTCGGGCGGATGGCCTCGTGCGCCTCCTGGGCGTTCTTGGCCTTGGTCTTGTAGATGCGCGGCTCCTACGGGACGAATTCCTCGCCGAAGTCGTTGCCGATCACCGCAGCGGGCCTCGGCGATGCCGTGCGGGCCATGTCGAACCGCCGTCGGTCCGCATATAGGTGATCAGGCCGCCCGTCTCGCCGCCGATGCGGCGCCTCATAGAGCCTCTGGGCCACCTGCATGGTGCGCTGGGGCGAGGCCCAGCTTGCGCGAGGCCTCCTGCTGCAGGGTCGAGGTGGTGAAGGGCGGCTGGGGGCTGCGCTTGATCGGCTTCTTCTCGACGACTGCGATCGCTGAACTGGCCGCTGCTTGATGGGCGTCGCGGGCGTTGAAGGCCACGGCCTCCTCGCCGGTTGGATGTCGAGGCCTGGTGATCCTCTTGCCGTCAGACGCCTGACCAGCCGGGCGTGGAAGGTCGCGCCGGCCGTCGGTGGCCAGCGTCGGCCTCGAGCGACCAGTATTCCTGGGCCCTGAACTTCTCGATCTCCCGCTCGCGGTCGACGACGAGGCGCAGGGCCACCGACTGGACGCGGCCGGCCGAGCGGGCGCCCGGCAGCTTGCGCCACAGCACCGGCGAGAGGGTGAAGCCGACGAGATAGTCGAGGGCGCGGCGGGCCAGATAGGCGTCGACCAGCGCCATGTCGATCTGGCGCGGCGTGGCCATGGCGGCCAGCACCGCCGCCTTGGTGATGGCGTTGAAGGTGACGCGCTCGACGGGGGTGTCCTTGAGGGCCTTCTTCTGGGTCAGGACCTCGAGCACGTGCCAGGAAATCGCCTCGCCCTCGCGGTCCGGGTCGGTCGCCAGAATGAGGCCGCTCGGCGCGTCTTGGCGGCCTCGGCGATCTCGGACACCCGCTTGGACGCGCGGGCGTCGATCTCCCAGGACATGGCGAAATCCTCGTCGGGACGCGACCGAGCCGTCCTTGGCCGGCAGATCGCGGATGTGGCCGAAGGAGGCCAGCACCTCGTAGTCGGAGCCCAGATATTTGTTGATGGTCTTGGCCTTTGCGGGGCTTTCGACAACGACAAGATTCATGATGGACGGGTTCTCGGAAAGGGGCCGGGAACGTGGTTGGCCGGACGGCCCGTGTCAATCGGCCATCTGAAACCCGGTCCCGGACAGGAGGAGGGAAGGCGGGTCAGAGCGAGGCCACGGGCCCCTCCTCGGCAGCAGGCTCGCGCGACCCACCAGACTTAGCTCCAGCAGGGCGGCCGCGACCGCCCCGACCGGCGCGTTCAGGGCCCGTGCCAGCTCGTCGCGCGGCGTCGGTGTCGGCGACAGCAGGGCGGCCACCCGTTCGACCAGGGCGGCATCGACGTCATCGGCCCCGTCACCGAACGGACTGTCGACCGGCGGTTCGTCCAGACGACGCAGGGTCTCGAACGCGCGTTCGATGTCCTCGACGCCCTCGCACAGGATCGCGCCCTGACGCAGCAGTTCATTGGGCCCGCGCGATCGTGGATCCAGTGGCGAGCCGGGTACGGCGAACACATCGCGCCCCTGTTCGGCCGCCAGCCGCGCGGTGATCAGCGAGCCCGAGCGCAGTTCGGCCTCGACCACCACGACCCCGCGCGACAGGCCCGAGATGATGCGGTTGCGGCGCGGAAAGTCGCGCGCCTGGGCCCGGGCCCCCATCGGGCTTTCCGACACGACACAGCCGTCCGCGACGATCTGGTCGTACAGCTCGGCATTGTCCGGCGGATAGACGTCGTCGACCCCGCCGCCCAGCACCGCCACCGTCCCGGTCGGCAGGGCCCCGGCATGGGCCGCCCCGTCGATGCCGCGCGCCAGGCCCGACACCACCACATGCCCCGCCGCGCCCAGCTGGGCCGCCAGGCCGCGGGCGATCCTTTGCCCCCCGGCCGAGGCGATCCGGGCCCCGACCACGGCGACGCAGGGCCGCGACAGCAGGGCCGGATCACCGCGCGTCCACAGCACCGGCGGCGGCGGATCGATCGCGGCCAGCTGCGGCGGATAGTCGGTGTCGCCGATCACCATCAGTTGCGCCCCGACGGCCTCGGCCGCCGCCGTCTCGGCCTCGATCCGGTCGACGGGCGGCAGGGTGAAGCCCGCACCCCCGGCGCGGCGGGTCAGGGCGGGCAGGGCCTCAAGTGCGGCGGTGGCGCTCCCGAAGCGGTCGAGCAGTTGCCGGAACGTGACCGGACCGACGCGTTCGGCCCGGGCCAGCCGCAGCCGGGCGAACCGTTCCGCCGCGTCCGGCGGGCTCACGTCTTCCTGGCCCCCAGCCGGGGTTCGGTCCCCTTCAGCAGCCGGGCGATGTTCTGATGGTGCCGGATCCAGATCAGCACGGCGGTGAAGGCCGACAGCAGCAGGATCGGGGCCGGGGCCGGCAGGTGCAGGGCCGGGACGGTCAGGGTCGCCAGCATCGGGGTCACGGCCGCCGCCACCAGCGCGGCCAGCGACGAATAGCGCAGCCCGAAGGCGACGATCAGCCAGATCGCCCCGGCCATCAGCCCCAGCGGCCACCAGGCCGCCAGCAACAGGCCGAAGAAGGTCGCCACCCCCTTGCCGCCCCTGAAGCCCAGCCAGACCGGAAACAGATGCCCGAGAAATGCCGCCCCGCCGGCGATCGCTCCCGCCACCTCGCTGTCGAACAGCCAGCGCGCAATCAGCAGGGCCGCGGCCCCCTTGCCGGCATCCAGCAGCAAGGTTGCCAGCGCCAGATCCTTGCGCCCGGTACGCAGCACATTGGTCGCGCCGATATTGCCCGAGCCGATGGCCCGGACGTCCTGTCCGGTCGCCATGCGGGTGATGATCACGCCGAACGGAATCGAGCCCAGCAGATAGCCGGCCGCCGCCACCAGGGCGAGGGTCATCAGGGCCGGGGCTACCAGATCCTGCACGTGTCAGCCTCCCGTTTGGCGCGCGTCATGGACGATGCGTCCACCGACGATTGTAAGCAAGACCCGTCCTTGCAGCCTGCGACCGTCGAACGGGGAGTTGCGCGACTTGGACCTCAGCGTCGCCGCGTCGACCACCACGGGCGCGCCGGGATCGAACAGCACCAGATCGGCCGGCGCGTCCGCCTCCAGCACGCCGGACTCCAGATCCAGCAGCGTCGCCGGGCCGTGCGTCAATGGCCGCAGGATGTCGAGCAGGTCCAGTCCGTCCTGATGGTGCAGGCTCAGGGCCGCGGCCAGCAGGGTCTCCAGACCGACGGCACCCGGCGCGGCCTCGGCGAACGGACGGCGCTTGTCCTCGGCCGGGGCCGGGGCATGGGCCGAGGTGATCACGTCGATCAGGCCGTCGCGCACCGCCTCGATCAGCGCCAGCCGGTCGCTCTCGGCCCGCAGCGGCGGATCCAGCCGGTAGAAGGTGCGATAGTCGCCGATGTCGATCTCGTTGAAGCACAGGTGGTTGATCGACACCGAGGCCGCGACCTCCAGCCCCCTGGCCCGGGCCCGCGCCAGCGTTTCCAGGGCGCCCTCGGTCGAGATCTGGTCGACCAGGAACCGCACCCCCCGTCTGTTCGACCAGCGCCAGATCGCGTTCCAGCTGGATGCGCTCGCCGATCGCCGGTGACCCCGACAGGCCCAGCCGCGTCGCCAGTTCCCCCGACGTCGCCACCGTGCCCTCGCTCAGCCACGGCTCGCTGGGACGGCAGGCGATCAGGGCGTTGAAGGCGACCGCATAGCTCATCACCCGCTGCAGGGTGCGGCTGTTGGTGATGACCCGGTCGCCGTCGGTGAAATACAGGGCCCCGGCCTCGGCCATCAGACCGATCTCGGCCATGCGCTGGCCGTCCAGGGTGCGCGTCGCGGCCCCGGCGGCGAACACATTGACCAGATTGAGCGCGGCCCCGCGCCGCTGGATGAAGTCGACCATGGCCGGATCGTCGACGGCGGGATCGGTGTCGGGCTGGATGACGATGGTGGTCACCCCGCCGGCCGCGGCCGACAGGCTGGCCGATTTCAGCGTCTCCTTGGGCTCGGCCCCGGGCTCGCCGGTCTTGACCCGGATGTCGATCAGGCCGGGGGCCAGGCACAGGCCGTGCACGTCGATGACCTCGATCCCGGCGGGCTGGGGCGGGGCGGGGCCGTGGATGACCTCGACGATGCGGCCGTGCTCGATCAGCAGGGCCCCCGGGCCGTCATAGTCGCTGGCCGGATCCAGCAGCCGGGCGTTGACCAGGGCCAGAACGCTCATACGAAATCCTCCCCTGCAGGGGGAGGGGGGATCATCCGAAGGATGGTGGAGGGGGCAGGGCCATACGCCGGTGTCGGAGGCTGGCCCCCACCACCGCTTCGCGGTCCCCCTCCCCCGATGGGGGGAGGAATGGTGTCGAGCCCCTCATGCTGCGTCTCTATCCAGCCGCGCCGACAGGGCCGCCAGCACCGCCATGCGGGCGGCCACCCCCATCTCGACCTGATCCTGGATCAGGGACACGGTCAGGTCGTCGGCCACGTCGGAATTGATCTCGACGCCGCGGTTCATCGGCCCCGGATGCATCACCTTGGCCCCCGGATTGGCCCAGGACAGTTTCTCGCGATCCAGCCCCCAGAAACGGAAATACTCGCGGGTCGACGGCACCAGCGCCCCCTCCATCCGCTCCAGCTGCAGGCGCAGCATCATCACCACGTCGCAGCCCTTCAGCCCCTCGCGCATGTCGTGGAACACCTCGCAGCCCCAGCGGTCGGCGTCGCCGGGCACCAGCGTCGGTGGACCGATCAGCCGTACCCGCGCGCCCATCATCGACAGCAGGGCGACATTGGAGCGGGCCACGCGGCTGTGGGCCACGTCGCCACAGATGGCCACGGTCAGGCTGGTCACGTCGCCGAAGGCCCGGCGCAGGCTCAGCATGTCCAGCAGGGCCTGGGTCGGATGTTCATGGCGCCCGTCGCCGGCATTGACCACCGCACAGCCGACCTTCTGCGACAGCAGGTCGGCGGCGCCCGAGGCCCCGTGACGCACCACCAGGATATCCGGCTTCATCGCGTTCAGGGTCACGGCCGTGTCGATCAGGGTCTCGCCCTTGGCCACTGACGAGGTGCGCGGGCTCATGGTGACGACATCGGCGCCCAGCCGGCGCGCCGCGATCTCGAACGAGGCGCTGGTGCGGGTCGAGTTCTCGAAGAACAGGTTCATCACCGTGCGGCCGCGCATCAGGTCCAGCGTCTTGGTCGATGAGCGGTTCAGCTCGACGAAGCCGTCGGCCAGATCCAGCAGGTCGCGGGCGGTCTGGGCGTTGAGATCGCCGGATGACAGGAAATGGGGGCGGGGAACGGGGCCAGCCGCTCGGTGATCATATCGGTGACGGCGTTGGGCTGGGTCATCGAGGCCCGCCTATACGGCCGAGTTGAGGGAAAATGGAACAGGCGCTGCCGGATCAGCGCAATCACGAGACTGTTCGGCGACGCGGATACGGTCCAGCGCGCCCTGCAGGATCCAGGCGGCGGCGGTGCGGTCGACGACGTCGGCGCGGCGCTTGCGGGTCAGGTCCAGCTCGCCGATCAGAAAGCGTTCGACGGCACTGGTCGACAGCCGCTCGTCCCAGAAGGCGATGGGGATGTCGCGCAGGCGCAGCAGGTTGCGGGCAAAGGCCCGGCACGACTGGGCCCGGGGCCCTTCTGTGCCGTCCATATTGGTCGGCAGGCCGATGATCAGGCCGCTGACCTTGCGATGCCCCATCAGCTTGAACAGATGTTCGGCCTCGAGGGTGAATTTGGATTTGCGGATCAGCTCCAGCGGGCTGGCGATCATCCGCGTCACGTCCGAGACGGCGACGCCGATGGTTTTTTCGCCCAGATCCAGACCCATCCACGCGGTTTGCGGCGGACAGGCGGCGGGCAGGTCGAGGAGCGGAACAATGGACACACCGTGGCGGTAGGGGTGGCGTCGCCGCGTGTCAAAGGACAAGATGGGGCCGCGTCAAAAGGGGAGTTTTGACATGTTCAGACATCCGTTGCTGCTGCTGGCCATCGCCGGGACCGTCACGGCCTGCAATTCCGGCGTGGAAACCCGCAAGACCATGGTGCCGGACGCCGGCACTGCCACGATCAACGTCGCCACCCCGGCCACGACATCCGGCCCGGCCCAGACGGTATCGGCCCAGGCCGACGACTATCTGCAATCGGCCGCCTCGGTCGTCGACGTCACGCCGCTCGGCGATCCGGGGGCCGATGCCAAGGTGTTCGGTCTGGCCGGCGGCGACCCCGCCCTGAACGGCGACCACGCCTATCTGGCCTTCTTCATCGACCCCGTCCGAGGGCTGGCGCGTTTTCCCGCTGGGCGATTTCGAACGCTGGAGCGTCGGTGAACAGGGCCCCGGCCGGTTCGTGCTCGAAACCACCCAGGGCCGGATGGGCGACGACGGCCAGATGGTCACCGGCGAGGTCAAACGCTTCATCGTCAACTACGAGTTGGCCGGCGCGGGCGCACCGCCGCCGTCCTCGATCACCGTCACTCCGGCGACCTGAGCGCCAAAGCGGCCTCCCGTCTTGTGAAAGCCCCGCCGGGCGGCTAATCCGCCCGCTTGACCTGTCACGTCTGGAGAGCCGCATGGCCATCGACGCTGCGACGGTGCGCAAGGTCGCGCACCTCGCCCGTATCAAGACCCCGGAAGACCGTCTGGAGCCCCTGGCCGGGGAACTGACCGGCATTCTCGCCTGGATCGAACAGCTGAACGAAGTCGATGTCGACGGCGTCGAGCCGATGACCTCGAACGTGGCCCAGCCGCTGCGCCTGCGCGCCGATGAGGTCACCGACGGCAACAAGGTCGCCGATGTGCTGGGCAACGCCCCCCGGGCGACCGACGGCTTCTTCGTCGTGCCCAAGGTGGTCGAATAGCCATGAGCGACCTGACCAAACTCACGCTGAAAGCAGCCGTTGACGGCCTTAAGGCCAAACAGTTCTCGTCCCAAGAACTCACCACGGCCTTTCTGACGTCCATCGAGGCCGCCAACCCGACCCTGAATGCCTTCGTCACCGTCACCGCCGACAAGGCGCTCGACATGGCCCGCGCCGCCGACGCCCGGCTGGCGAAAGGCGAGGGCGGGGTCCTCGAAGGCGCGCCGCTGGGCATCAAGGACCTGTTCTGCACCGACGGGGTCCAGACCACGGCCGGCTCCAACATGCTGCGCGGCTTCGTGCCGCCCTATAAATCGACCGTCAGCGGCAATCTGTGGCGCGACGGGGCGGTCATGCTGGGCAAGCTGAACATGGACGAGTTCGCCATGGGCTCGTCGAACGAGACCAGCGCCTTCGGCCCGGTAGTCAATCCCTGGAAATCAAAGGGCTCCAACGCGGACCTGACCCCCGGTGGCAGCTCAGGCGGCTCGGCCGCCTCGGTCGCCGCCGACCTGTGTCTGGCCGCCACGGCCTCGGACACCGGCGGCTCGATCCGCCAGCCCGCCGCCTTCACTGGCACGGTCGGGATCAAACCCACCTACGGCCGCGCCAGCCGCTTCGGCATGGTCGCCTTTGCCAGTTCGCTGGACCAGGCCGGACCGATCACCAGGACCGTCGCCGACTCCGCCCTGATGCTGCGGTCGATGTGCTCGTTCGATGTCCGCAACTCGACCAGCCTCGACGTCCCGACCCCGGACTGGACCGCCTCGCTCGGCCAGTCGGTCAAGGGCCTGCGCATCGGCGTGCCGAAAGAATACGTCGTCGACGGCATGCCCGCCGAGATTCAGACGCTGTGGGATCAGGGCATGGCCTGGCTGAAAGATGCCGGCTGCGAGATCGTGCCGATCAGCCTGCCGCACACCAAATATGCCCTGCCGGCCTATTATATCATCGCTCCGGCCGAGGCCTCGTCCAACCTGGCCCGCTATGACGGCATGCGTTTCGGCCACCGCGCCGAGGGCACGACCAGCCTGACCGACCTGTACGAGACCAGTCGCGCCGAAGGCTTCGGCAGTGAGGTCAAACGCCGCCTGATCATCGGGGCCTATGTGCTGTCGGCCGGATTTTATGACGCCTACTATGTTCGGGCCCTGAAGGTGCGTCGTCGCATCGCCGAGGACTTCGACAAGGTCTGGGGCCAGGTCGACGCCATCCTGACGCCCTCGACCCCGTCGGCCGCCTTCGCGCTGGGCGACAAGCAGATCGACCCGCTGCAGATGTATCTGAACGACATCTTCACCGTCACCGCCAACCTCGCCGGCCTGCCGGGCATCTCGATCCCCGCCGGCCTCGACAGCGGCGGCCTGCCGCTCGGCCTCCAGGTCATCGGCAAGGCCCTCGACGAAGCGACCGTGTTCAAGGTGGCGAGTGCGCTGGAAGACGCGGCCGGGTTCGTCGCCAGGCCGGAGAAGTGGTGGTGACGGACCTGAGGTTGACCTGAGGTGAAGCGTTGAGGTTCGTTCGACAGACTTGGGGAGGTGTGTCGTTTTGGCTCGGCGTCGCTCTGGCGACTTTAACCGTCGCTAATCTGCTCAACCACGGTCTTGCAGTCGAACTTCATGGCCTACCTGAAGTCATAGCGAAGTGGTTTCGCTTTGTTTTTCACGGTATTTTCGACCTCGCGCCGGGGTGGTTGCCGTTTAAGGTCCCGCTTTGGGTAAAGGACCTGACATCTCTTTACATGATCATCGGGTTTGTAATTCTGCGAGCACTAGCAATGCAGAAAACGGTGAACTTTATAGACGAGATCTCCGGCGGAGATTTCGAGATTGACACTCTGGAACGGCTTTATCGATTTCTCACCTTTCGCAGAGGCCCAATTATGGGTCGAACCGAAGGGAGGCATCTGCGGCTTACAGCAGCTAGGACGCTCGTTGTTCTATTGTGGGTTTTCGTTGTTCCTTATCTCTATTGGACATGGACGGCAGATGCCCGACTCGAATTTGGCACTGGCCGACGATGTTGAATTGGATATGCGCTTTGATCCTCAGACGCAGGATCAGTTCGAGTTATATCGATATCTTTATGAGAAGGAATGGGAGAACCGATTTACCGTTTATATGTCTATAATAGAGAGGGACAGCTTTGCCTTCTCGATCAGCGCTAGCGCCAACCTTATCTTCCTCTCGCTGATCGGGTTTTTTGTATGGAGCGAACTATCCGTGATACCGGTGTAACTTGCATCAGGTTATTCTAATCTCATCGAAGCTCGGGAAGGTCCTCAAGAATAGAACCTGAGGTCTAAGCTCTCCTGATTCCTCCTCTCCCATAGGGAGAGGGCGGGGCCCGCGCGCGTAGCGCGTGGGAGGGTGTGGGGGGTTACGGTGCGGCCGGGAGGCGTTGACGGCCACACCGTAACCCCTCATCCGGCCCTTCGGGCCACCTTCTCCCAAGGGAGAAGGGTGTTCTTCGGGAGAGGGACGTTGACGCGGGACCGGACCGAATTCGCGCGGGCTTTGCGGCGACGGCAAACCCTGGCCGAACGAACCTTGTGGCAGGCCGTGCGGGACAAGCGGCTGGACGGGCTCAAATTCCGGCGGCAATACGGGATCAGCCGCTATTTCGCGGATTTCGCCTGCGAAAGCCTGAGGCTGGTCGTCGAGCTGGACGGCGCGGTTCACGACGAGGACGACAATCAGCTGAACGACCATGTCCGCCAGCAGGAGATCGAGGCCCATGGCTGGGCCGTGCTGCGGTTTCGCAATGAAGAGGTGATGACGAGTTTGCACACGGTCCTCGACGCCATCCGCGCCCACGCCAAACTGGCCGGCCCCGTAACCCCACACCCTCCCGTTCAACTTCGTTGAACGGGCCCCTCCCTCTCCCGACGGGAGAGGGGTAAGAGAAGATCGTATGACCGACACCACCACCACCACCCCCACCAATCTCATCCAGGGCCGCACCGGGGCCTGGGAAATCGTCATGGGGCTGGAGATCCACGCCCAGGTGGCCTCGAAGGCCAAGCTGTTCTCCGGCGCGGCCGTCGGCTTCGGCGCGGGGCCGAACGAGCAGGTGTCGCTGGTCGACGCCGGCTTCCCCGGCATGCTGCCGACCCTGAACGGCCATTGCGTCGAACAGGCCGTGCGCACCGGCCTCGGGCTCAAGGCCCGGATCAACAAGCGCAGCCAGTTCGACCGCAAGAACTATTTCTATCCCGACCTGCCGCAGGGCTATCAGATCAGCCAGCTGTATTTCCCCATCGTCGGGGAGGGCGAGGTCGAGGTCGAGGCCGAGGACGGCACCTTCTTCACCGTCGGCGTCGAACGCCTGCATCTGGAACAGGACGCGGGCAAGCTGATCCACGACCTGTCGCCCAGCGAATCCTATGTCGACCTGAACCGCGCCGGCACGGCCCTGATGGAGATCGTCTCCAAGCCGCACATGCGCTCGCCGGAAGAGGCGGTCGCCTACGTCAAGAAGATCCGCACCATCCTGATCTATCTGGGCACCTGCGACGGGGACATGGAGAAGGGCAACCTGCGCGCCGACGTCAACGTCTCTGTCTGCCGCGTCGGCGGCTACGAGAAATTCCGCGCCACCGGCGACTTCAGCCATCTCGGCACGCGCTGCGAGATCAAGAACGTCAACTCGTTCCGCTTCATCTCCCAGGCCATCAACTATGAGGCCCGCCGCCAGATCGAGATCCTCGAGGACGGCGGCACGGTCGATCAGGAGACCCGGCTCTACGATCCCACCGCCGGGGAAACCCGCTCGATGCGCTCCAAGGAAGAGGCCAACGACTATCGCTACTTCCCCGACCCCGACCTGCTGCCGCTCGAGCTGGAACAGGCGTGGATCGACGACATCAAGGCGTCCCTGCCGGAACTGCCGGACGAGAAGCGCAAGCGTCTGATGAGCCAGTACGGCCTGTCGCAGTACGACGCCGTGGTGCTGATCTCGGAACAGGCCAAGGCCGACTATTTCGAAGCGGCCGCCAAGGGCCGTGACGCCAAACTGGTCTCCAACTGGGTCACCAATGAGCTGTCGGCCCGTCTGGCCGCCGATCACCTCGACTTCGACCAGAGCCCGGTCCCGGCCGCCCATGTCGCCCAGCTGGTCGAGCTGATCGAGACCGACGTCATCTCCTCGCGCATCGCCAAGCAAGTCTTTGACCTGGTCTGGAACGGCGAGGGCTCACCCGCCGAGGTGGTCGAGAAGCACGGCCTCAAACAGGTCACCGACACCGGGGCCATCGAAAAGGCCGTCGACGAGATTATCGCCGCCAACCCCGACAAGGCCGCCGCCGTCGCCGAAAAGCCCCAGGCCATCGGCTGGTTCGTCGGTCAGGTGATGAAGGCCACCGGCGGCAAGGCCAATCCGGCCGCCGTCAACGAGATCCTGAAGGCAAAGCTGGGGCTTTCCTGAAGCTCTTCAAGATCGGTGAGGCCGTCGTCTGGTTTTACTGCCCGGTCCCTTTGACCCGTCATCCTCGGGCTTGTCCCGAGGACCCATTCTTCCGCCGTATCGACTGTTGGTGTGATCCGTCGACAGCGCCAGCGCTGGCCCAGCGGTTCGAGGGATCCTAACCATGGGTCCTCGGGACAAGCCCGAGGATGACGGCGCGTGAGGGAGTCGCGGCTACGAAAAAGGCCCCGCGGATCGCTCCGCGGGGCCTTCGTTCATGGTCGCGTGGCTACCAGCGCCAGGCGTCGTAGATGACGTCGATGATATAGCCGTCGTACTGGTCGATCAGATAGATCTGGTTGTCGACCACGACCCAGCGCGTCCCGACCGGCGGATAGCCCAGGCCGTAGGTGCGCCAGTCGTCCAGCTGGTAGCGCCAGAACATCGACGGCAGATAGTCCCCGACCTGCCAGCGCTGGCCCCAGTAGTTGCGCGGGACGCTGTAATAGCCGTAGCCGGGCGCGAAATAGAAGCCGATCCGGAAGCCGGAGTAGCTGCGGAAGCGCCGGTCGTTGCGCCACCAGTCGGAACCATGCCGGCGGTTCCAGTCCCGGTGCCACTGGCCGCTGTTGAAGCGGTTGCGGAACTCCCGGTACTCACGGCGATCGTGACGCCGTTCCGCGCGCCGGTCGTCCCGGCGATCGTCCCGACGGTCTGCCCGGCGATCGTCGCGCCGATCCTGGCGGCGGTCGTCGCGGCGGTCATCGCGGCGATCTTCGCGGCGGTCCTGACGGCGGTCATAGCGGTTGTCACCCCGGCGGTCCTGACGGTCCAAACGGTCATCGGCGGTCGGACGGTTGGGCGCGTCCGGCTGGGCCGGGCGATTGGGCCGGTCCGGGCGCTGTGGCCGTTGCGGCTCGGACGGGCGGTTGGGCCGGTCAGGGCGGGCCTGGCGGTCGTCACGACGTTCCTCGCGGCGCTCCTGACGGCGCTCCTGGCGGCGCTCCCGCTGTTGCGGGGCCGGCTCCGCGCCACGCTCGGCCTGGGCCTGGGCGGCGCGCCGTTCGACATAGGACGGGCCCCCTTGCGGACGGCCTTCGCCTTCACTTTGCGCCCGTCGTCCACGGTCGCCACGATCCTGGGCGGAAGCCACCACCGGCGCGGCCAGGGGCAGCAGGAGGGAGGTGATCGCGGTGAACACCATCAGATTGCGTTTCATGGTCTCTTTCCCCGCACACCCGTAGCGGGCGGCTCGATGACAGGATCGCGCCCCGCGCATGAACCTTAACTGAACGATAATGGCCGGTCACGATGCACGGCCGGCACGAAAAAGCCCCCGCCGACACCCGGTCGACGGGGGCTGATTCCGGTCAGGCGGCGGTCTAGTAGGCGCCGGACATCACGCTGATGATCAGGCCGGTGGCGATCGCCATCAGCACGATGTCGTTGCCGGCGTGGACATAGCGATAGCCGCGCGGGGCCGGGCGCAGGCCATAGACATACGGGTCGCGCACATAATAGCCGCGATAGGCGGCGGGCAGGGTGTGGCCACGCTGCCATCGATGAGTATTGTAGCGCGGGTTGACCCGGTAGTAGCCATAGCTCGGCGCGTACCAGTAGCCGCTGCGCACCCCGCGATAGTCGCGGAAATCACTGCGGCCGCGATACCAGTGGCGGTTATTGCGATCCCAGCGCTGGTGCGAGCGATAATCGCGACGGTCCCTGCGGTTTTCCCAGCGATGGTCGCGGCGCTCGGCGCGGCGATCGGCGCGGTGATCCCGGCGGTCGTTCCAGCGATCCTGACGATGGTCGCGGCGGTCGTCCCGGCGATCGTATCGCTGTTCGTGGCGGTCGCGGCGGCTCTGGGCCTCGGCGGCCAGGGGGGCGGCTGTGGTCGCCAGTGCGACGGCGATGACGGCAGCCCGGGCAAGGCGGTTCATGCGGAATCTTCCGTGGCGGGCCGGCGATGAATTTGGGGGTCCGGCTCCTGAATGCCCGACAGGCTGGCAAATTCAGGATGAACTGACCCTGAACGATCCGGTCAGCTTTCCCCCCGGCCGGTTGCGCCGGGCCCGCCGACGCCCCAGATCAGGGGCCCGTTGCAGGATATCCCGACATGACCCAACCGATCGAGCTCTGGTACTGGCCCACGCCCAACGGCTGGAAGATCTCCATCGCGCTTGAGGAAATGGGTCTGCCCTATGTGGTCAAGCCGGTGAACATCGGGGCCGGGGAGCAGTTCGACCCCGCCTTCCAGGCGATCAGCCCCAACGGCCGGATGCCGGCCATCGTCGATCCCGACGGTCCCGACGGCCAGCCGCTGTCGATCTTCGAGTCCGGCGCCATCCTGCAGTATCTCGGCAACAGGTCGGGTCAGTTCTATCCGGCCGATGTGCGCGCGCGGGTCGAGGTCGACCAGTGGCTGTTCTGGCAGGTCGGCGGTCTGGGGCCGATGGCCGGCCAGACCCATCATTTCCGCCAGTACGCCCCGGCCATCATCCGCGACCAGCGCCAGATCGCCTATGGCGTCCGTCGCTACACCGATGAGACCCGGCGTCTCTACGGCGTGATGGACCGCCGCCTGGCCGACCGGGACTATCTGGCCGGTGACTATTCGATCGCCGACATGGCCGCCTGGCCGTGGGTGCTGCCGGAACACCAGGGCCAGTCGCTGGACGGGTTCCCCAACCTCAAGGCCTGGATGGACCGGGTCGGGGCGCGACCGGCCGTGATCGCGGGGCGGGCCGTCGGCGAGTCGATGCGGGGCAATCTGGCGGCGTCCGGCCAGTCGGCCGAGGCGGCGCGCAAGATCCTGTTCGGCCAGCGCGGGCGTTAACCTTCCGGGAAGGTGTAACTACAAGATTTCCAATAGGTTTCTCAGGTCTGAATTCGGCATCCAGTATTCATATTTGCTTTACTGAAAAGATCAAATCGGCTCGCCGCTGTTAACTTTAACTTCAAACCGCGGGTATTTGATCAGGCCTCAGGAGACGGGGCCAGAACGGCCGTCGTCCGGGAGGATACGGTAATGAACGCGCAAGAACTGGCGTCGGACATCGAGATCGAAGCGGGAGGCCGCCCTGCCTCTGCCGACCGCGGATATGGATGGCGAAGCCCTGTTTCGTCTGGGCATGATGTACTCGACCGGCCAGGCCGGCTGCCCGATGGATCGGGTCTCGGCCCATATGATCTTCAACCTGGCGGCCATGAAGGGGTCGGTCGAGGCCCGGGTCTATCGCCGCGAGATGTCGCAGGAAATGGAACAGGACGAGATCGCCGACGCCCAGCGCGCCGCGCGCCGCTGGATCGACGCCGGTGTGGTCACCCTGGCCGCCTGATCAGGCGGTCAGAAGGACTGATACTGCCCGTTGATGGCGTAGGTGAAGCCGACGGGCAGGGCGTTGCGGATCTGGGTCACGAAATTGGCGACCTCGCCCAGCGTCGTTCTCGGCACGAACAGGATGTCTCCGCGGCGCAGGGCGATGACCTCGCCACGACGCGGTCTCAGATCAACGGCCCGCATCATGCGCACCCCGCCGGGCCCGCGCCGGATCAGCGCCACCTCCTGTTGGCGCGCCGTAGGCAGGAAAGCCCCGGCCATGATGATCGCCTGATAGGCGTCGATGTCGCCCGGCATGTCATAGACGCCCGGCGTCCGGACCTCGCCGTCCACCCAGATTTTCAGCGGCCCCGCCTGTTTCAGCGTGATCTCGACCACGGGCCGCAACAGCTGTGAGGCATAGGCCCCGGCAATATCCAATTCCAGCTCGGCGATGGTGCGGTCCGCGGCCATGACCTGGCCGATCAGGGGCAGGGCGATGCGCCCGTCGGGCCCGACCTTCTGGGTCCGGGTCAGTTCCACCGCCGTCGGGGTGGCCACCTCGATCTCGTCGCCCGGGTAAAGCAGATATTCCGGCTCGGCCTCGGTCCAGTCGGCGAAGGCGATCTCGGGAAAGCCCGCCTGGCCGACCGGCTGGACCCGTCCGCCCGCCGCGCCCGCCGAGGGCAGGGGCATGCGCCCGCCGTTCTCACTGGCACACCCGCTGAGCGCGGCGGCACCGAGGGACAGCAGAAGCAGGCGACGGTCGATGGGCATGGGTCAGGAATCCGTGACGGACGGGCGCGTTCGACACAGGGTCGCCGCTTATGGGTAACTGATGGTTAACGCCGCGCGGTCAAGTCTGGGGCAACAGTCACCACGACGATATGGAAATCATCAGCAGCCCATGCGCACGACGGCCTATGCCACCGCCCGCCCGCGCTACGGACTCCTCGACATCGTGGGGCTGCTGTTCCGCGAACTGCTGACGATGATTCTGGTCTTCCTGCTGATCTTCGCCCTGGGAACGGCGGCGGTGCTGACGCTGAAGAAGACCTATACGGCGACCGGCAAGGTCTATGCCGGGGTCGGTCAGGAATATGTCTATCAGCCGCGCGTCGGCACGGCCGAGCGCGGCCAGGCCCCCGAGGCCGAGACCGTGGCCCGGTCCGAGGCGGCGATCCTGAGCAGTCTCGAGGTCAAGCAGCGCACGGTCGCGACCCTGGGTGTCGACAGCTTCCTCGGTGACAAGTCCTCCAGTGACACCCCTGCCAGACGCCAGGCGGCTGCGCTGAAGGTCCTCGATGCCGGCCTCGGGGTCGGCACCACGCCGGGCAGCGCCATCATCGGGGTCAGCTATGAGGGCGACGATCCCCAGACCGCGGCCCGGGTTCTGAACGCGGTTATCGCCGAATATCTGACCTATCGCCGCGAGGTGTTCCGGGACAACAAGACCCCGGCCATCGAACAGCAGCGTCAGGTGTTCGAGGACGAGCTGGCCAATGCTGATTCGGCCTATGAGGCTTTTCTGAATTCCAATGACATCGGCGATTTCGCCACCCTGAAGGCGACCCTGGCGGCGACCTATCAGACGGTCTTTACCGAACGCCTGTCGGTGCAGGCCCAGCTAAATCAGGCCCGGCAGCGGCTGTCGACCCTGGTGGCCCAGCAGGCGGCGATCCCGGCCCAGGTCACCCTGCAGCAGGATCTCAATATCGCGGCCCAGGATCAGGTGCTGCAGCTCAGGACCCAGCGCGAACAACTGCTGTCGCGCTACCGGCCGGACGCCCAGCCGGTGAAGGACATCGAGGAGCAGATCGCCCAGCTGCAGGCCTTCGTCGGCACCGGCACGGCCGTGGGGGCCAAGGAGGTGCGCACCGGACCCAACCCCGTCTGGGTCCAGACCGAAAGCGATCGCATCGCGGCCGCCGCCGAAGCCTCGTCCCTGGCCGCGCGTCTGGCCGTGCTGGATCGTCAGGTCGGCGAACTGCGCTCGCGACAGGCGACCCTGACCCAGATCGAATCCACCAACGCCACCCTGGCCGGGGACCGCGAGGTGCTGACCGCCAATATCCGCGACTTCCAGGAGCGCGCGACCCAGAGCCGCGCCGACAGCGCCCTGGTCATGGCCGGGGCCGACAACGTCACCGTCATCGAACGGGCCCAGGCCCCGACCCGCGGCAAGAGCCTGAAAGCCCCGCTGCTGATCGTCGTCTTCCTGTTCGCCGCCTTCACCGCCCTGTGCGTCGGCCTGTTGCGCATCTTCACCCGGCGCAGCTTCGCCACCGCCGGCTCGGTCGGCCGGACGCTGGAAATGCCCGTTCTGGCCGTCGCGCCGATGAAGGCCCGGTGAGCCCGCATGCTAGTCTGTGGCCAGGCGAGTTAGGCGCGTAATCGATTCGATGGTCGATCTCACATCCGAAATGGCCGGCCTCTGGGCGGCACTGGGACCGGCCCCGTCGCATCGTGGACGGGTGATCCAGGTCGTCGCCGCCAATTCCGGCGAGGGGGCCTCGACGGTCGCCCGGGAATACGCCCGCCTCGCCGCGGTGCGGGCCCGGCGTCCGGTCTGGCTGATCGACGGGGATCTGGCCCAGCAGGGCCAGCTGGAAGCCATCGCCGACGAACCGGACCGCTTCGGCCGTCTCGGTCGCCCGGCCCAGGCCTCGCCGGACGGCTCCAGCTTCTTTGTGGTGACGCCGCGGGTGACCGGACCGGACGGACGCCCGATCTCACCGGCGCGATTGCTGACGGCGCGGTCCTGTCTGGGCGGTCGGCTGTGGGTATCGCGGTTCAACACCACCCGCCTGCGCTCGGGACAACGGGCCGAGGTCGTGGCCGACCCCCGTTACTGGGATGCCCTGCGCAAACATGCCGACACCATCGTCATCGACGCACCGTCGACCGACCGCAGTGACATGGCCCTGACCCTGGCGCCGTTCGTCGACGCGACAATTCTGGTGGTGTCCGAGGCGACCCGGGCCGCCGATCCGATGATCCTGCGCGACGAGATCGAGGCCGTCGGCGGCAAGATCGCCGGGGTGGTCGTCAATCGCTCGACCTATCGTCCACCCGGCTTCCTGGCCCGACTGACCGGATAGTCTTCCCGCCTCAACGGGCTGCCGCATCCAGCCTGGTCAGTTCCCGCGTTCCATAAAAATGAGGCTCCAGACCCTTCATCCAGAACAGTTTTCCCAGTCCGCGCGCCATCCGGTCCAGGGCCCAGGCCCGGCGCGGACTGCGCACGATCAGATAGGGCACGGCGGCACAGGCCCACAGCAGCATCTGCGCCGCGCCGATCACCATCCAGCGGATCACCCCCGGCCAGTCCCGCCGCGCCGCCGCCGTCTGACTCGGTCCCTGACCGAAGGCGAAGGCCCGGGCTAGCGCATAGCGAAGTGTGGCCCGATGGGCCGGTGCGATCTCGTCGACCCAGGCCCCGGCGGCCCAGCCGAAGCGCCCGCCGCGATCGGCCAGTGCCGCGAACAGGGCATCGTCCTCACCCCCGGCCTGATCGGCCGCAACGTCGAACGGCGCGGTGCCGGGCAGGGCGCTCCGCCGCACCATCAGGGAGTTGCCGCACCCGAACGGCTGGTCGATCAACCGCGTCGACGTCGGCCCGGCCCGGCCGAAGAAATGCTCCAGATAGGGTTTCAGCCACTCCGCCGCGTCGGGGGCCCGCCCGCGGATCGGGCCGAAAACCACATCGGCCCCCGTCTCGGTCTGCGCCGCCAGCAGCTGCGCCAGCCAGTCGGGCGCGGCGGCCTCGTCATCGTCGAGAAAGGCGATCAGCGGCGCATCCGTGGCCCGCAGCCCGGCATTGCGGGCCGTGGCCACCCCGGGCACCGGGGCGTGGGCATACACCAGCGGCCACGGCGACCGCGCCCGAAGGGCGTCAACGGTCGCAGCCGCCGATCCGGACGGATCATTGTCGGCGACCACAATCTCGCACAGCCGGTCGGCGACCTCGGTCTGGACGAACAGGGACTCCAGCGCCCGGATCAGCCCCTCCGGTCGCCGCAGGGTCGGGATGATCACGGCCACGGACCCGGCCTGGTCGCACGGCGGCGTCACGCGATCGCTCCGGCATACAGGGCCGCCCGGTACAGACGCAGCGAGAACGCCCGCGTGGCGACCGGTAACCGCTCGGTCTCGGCCGCACGGCGCAGCAGCGGCCGCAGTTGCGTCAGCCCCGGCAACCGCTTCAGCAGTCGCGCCGCGCGATAGCTGGGATAGGCACTGACGATGGCCGGATGCAGGGTGACGACACGGGCGAAATTGGGGGCCGACTGTTCGTATTTCCCGGCCAGATCGGCAACGGTGTCCAGCCCCATATGGGTGGCCGGATTGTCGACGTGCAGCACGCGGAATCGCTTGGCCACCCGCATCGCCCATTCCACGTCCTCCCAGCCCCAGCCGGTGAACGCCGGATCGAAGGCCTCGGCCACGAACACGTCGCGCCGCACCAGCAGGTTGGAGGTGTAGACGTATTTCTCGGGCTGCCGGGCGCGCACCGTATAGGGCACGCATTCCGACTTTGTCGCCATGGACCGGTGTACGGCAAAGCGCGCCTCGTCCGGGGCCTGCAGCAGGGAAAAGCCGCCGAACGCCACCGGCGGATCCTCGCGCGCCACCAGATCGGCCCAGTCGCGCAGGAAGCGCCGGTAGTCGGGCCGCATGTCGCTGTCCAGGAACAACAGGCTGCCGCCCCGCGCCGCGGTCGCCAGCCGGTTGCGCCCGATCGACCGCCCTCGTTGCGGGGCAGGGTGATCAGCCGCGCCGGCAGGGTCATGGCCTTGATCTGGGCGGTCAGCCGTTTGGTCAGCTCGGGATCGCGGGTGCCGTCATCCAGCACCACGATCTCGACCGAGCCGTCGACGGCCCCGGCCTCCTCGTCCAGCAGGGTCAGCAGCGCCGACGGATCGTCACGCAGAAACGGGATCAGCACCGACACGACCGGGCTGGCCACCTTCCAGGTCGGATTGGCGAAGACGCGGCCCTTGGCGGTCATGACGGTACGCTCCGGATTTCGGGCCGTGGCGACGATCCGCCCGGCCACATCGCGGACACCCGCCGCATTCAGGGTCAGGGCGACGATCGCATAGACCAGCGCCCCGACGCTCGCATCCAGCATCAGCTCGACCAGTCCGCCCGGCGCGGGCAGGGCCGACACCACCAGCGCCATCGCCCCGGTCGCCAGACCACAGCGCACCAGCGTCTCCCACGGCATCGGCATGACCAGCACCCGGCGACCGATGGCGATCGACGCCACCAGCCCCAGACCGAAGCTGGCCGCCGTGGCCCAGGCCGCGCCCAGCACCCCGAAGGCCGGGATCAGCAGCAGGTTCAGCCCGATATTGGCCAGCGCCGGCACCGACATGGCCACCAGCAACAGCCCCGTGCGCCGCCCCAGGGTAAAGGCCTGGTGGAAATAATAGGTCGTCAGCCCCGACAGCAGCGCCGACAGGGCGATCCACGGCGTGATGGAGGCGGCGACCCGGCGCAGGTCCTCGCCGATCATCACCTCGGTCAGCGGCCCGGCCACCAGCGCCACCCCGGCCGCGGCCGGCAGGCCGATCAGCAGGAAGGTCGAGGCCTGTTCCCGCGCCGCCGTCTTCAGCCGCTCGCCCCCACCGCGCTCCAGCGCCATGATCAGGGCCGGGGCCCCCGCCGCCCCCAGCCAGATGAACAGCACGTCCAGCGTCCGGTTCGCGAGGCTGTAGCCCGCGTGATAGGCCCCGACCGCCGCCTCGTTCATGAAGGCCGCCAGCAGGAAGCGGTCGGTCGACGACAGCACCACGGCCAGCGCCAGGGACGCGGCGATCGGATAGCCATAGACCGCATAGCCGCGCAGCCGGCGGCGATCGACCGGCGCGCCGCGCACCTGTTTCAGCTTCCCCGCAGGATGAAGGGCAGGGTCAGCAGCGGGGCCAGCAACAGGCCGATCAGCGGCGCCGAGCCACCGGCCCCGGCCAGGGCCACGGCCACGCCGATCGCCAGCCCGCCGATGGCGGTGATCATGTCGATGCGCGCGGCCCGGCTGACCTCACCGGCGGCGTGGAACCGTTCCATGGCCAATTTGGCGAAACAGCGGATCGGAATGCCGCCGACGCCGACCGCGACCGCCACCCGGAACGCCATATCCATCGGCCACAGCGCGATCAGCACCGCCGCCACCGGCAGGAACACCAGGCTGAGGCGGAAGGCGGTGCGGTACAGGCTGGCGAAATGGCTGGCCAGGCCCTCGGCGGTCTGTTCGGCGGCCCAGAACCGGGCCATCGCCGCCTCCAGCCAGCTGAACACCGCGACATGCGCCAGGGTCATGACCGAGAAGGCCAGCGCATAGCGGCCGAAGTCCGCCGGGCTCAGCACCCGGGTGAAGATGACGATGGCCAGGAACCCGACCACCCCCTGGACGATATTGGCCGGCAGATAGCCCCAGACGCCGCGCCAGAACATCAGTCTGCCCCGCTCAACGAATGGCCTGCCGGTCGCCCAGCAGCACGGGCACGGTGATCAGCATCACCCACAGGTCCAGCCACAGCGACTGGCGCTCGACATAGTCAATGTCCAGCTGCACCCGGCGGCGCACGTCCTGGGCCGAATGCAGCGGCCCGCGCGAGCCGTTGACGGCGGCCCAGCCGGTCATGCCCGGCTTGATGCGGTGGCGATGGGCATATTCCGCCACCAGCCGCGCCGATTCGACATGACCGGTCTTCATGCCGATGGCGTGCGGCCGCGGCCCGACCAGCGACATCTCGCCCTTCAGCACATTCAGCAGCTGCGGCAGTTCATCCAGACTGGTCGAGCGCAGGAACCGTCCCACGCGCGTGACCCGGTCATCATCGGCCGTGACCTGACGCGAAGCCGTGGCGTCGGCGACCTCGGGCCGCATCGAGCGGAATTTCCACACCACGATCTCTTCCTGGTTGAAGCCGTGGCGACGCTGGCGGAACAGGATCGGACCGGGGCTGTCCAGACGGATGGCCACCGCCACCGCCGCCATTACCGGGGCCAGCAGCACGGCGGCGACCAGGCCGACGATCATGTCCTGCAGCCGCTTGTTGAAGGCGCGGCGCTCGTCGTCGACCGGCCCGTCCAGCTGGGCCAGCGAGGTCCGCGCCAGCCGGTCGACCGCCTTGCCCCAGTCGGCATCGGCGGGCTCGACCAGCAGGGTCACCTCATTGGGCAGGGTCCGCAGCCGGCTGGTCAGGTCGCGCACCCGCGCCTCGGCCTTGGGGTCGATGGCCAGCACGATGCGGTCGACATAGGGGGTCATGTGATGGGTCAGCAGGTCATCGGCCCGGCCCAGCACCGGCACGCCCTCGATGGCGCGTGGTGACCGCGCCAGCCGGTCGTCGAAAATGCCCAGCACGTTCAGGTCGCGCCGCGTCAGCGCCTCGCGGATCAGCCCCTCGGCATGACGGGTCGCCCCGACCAGCACGACACTGGGCGTCAGCGCCCCGGACCCGCGCCAGCGGCTGACCAGATCGCTCCAGCCCATGTGCAGGCCGTTCAGGCTGATCAGGATCAGCCCGGCCCAGACCAGATAGGCCGACCACGGCGCGCCGGCCCCGCGCATCAGCGCCCCCCAGACCGATCGTGGCCACCGCCCCGGCCAGGGTGATCCCGGCCACGGCGGTCAGATGCAGGCCGACCCGGTGGCGGCGATTGAATCGGTACAGACCCAGCGAGCGCATCAGCGCCAGCACGGTCACGGCCCCGGCCGCAAACGGCAGCACCTGCCACAGCCGGGCCTCGGCCAGGCTGCCCGGCACCGTGGCCCAGGCGCACAACAGGCTGACGGCCATCACCGCCAGCACGTCGAAGGTGCGGAAATAATGCACGGCCAGCCGCGCCGTGTGCCGTTCGCGGGCATTGAGCCAGACTTCGGGCCGGAACGGACCACGCCGCGCGGCCCCGTCGCCGACACCGTCAGCGACCCCATCGGCATCGCTGTCTGACCCGGCCGCGGTTGCGGCCAGCGCCTGCAGACCGGCGGCATCCAGCGTGGCGGCTTCGCCGCTCGGCGCGGACGGTCGGGCAGGGGAACGATGGCGGACGGCTTGGGTCATGGGACTCCGGCGATCAGGTGCGCGCCATCATGCACAGCGCCCCTCACTGTCGCGTTAACGCTACCGCCGTCGCCCGCGTCCAAACCCGGTTGCGCCGCGCCGCGCCCTCGGCTATCTGCCGTGCCTGCCGGAGACGTGGCCGAGTGGCTTAAGGCAACGGTTTGCTAAATCGTCGTACCCTGTAAGGGGTACCCAGGGTTCGAATCCCTGCGTCTCCGCCAGCCCTTCCCCAGAAAACGCTGTCGTCATCCTCCGGGAAGCCGCGCCTTCGCGATCTGTTCAGGCAGGTTCGTGCGACACCAAACTCTCAGGTCCCTCTCTCGTTGGGGAGCGTCCGGTACACCAACCCTGGCGCGTAACGTCGTGTCCGGCGACATGGCCGGATCGTGTTCAATGACGGCGCGCGCTGAAATTACGCGCTTTTCCGGAATAGAATGTGGACCTCAGAGGCCATCCGTCGCCGGTCCAGCACCGACTGGAGATCGTCAATGGCCGGAGCGAAAGTCCGTCTCCAATAGTCCAGCAGGCCGTCCGAATCCCCGGCCTTTCGCAACATCACCTCGACGCTCCGGAAAAGATCCATGATGTCCGTTCCGAACCACCATTCAGCGACCGGCGTCAGGCCGAATTCATCACAGAACCAGCAAATCGACTGTTCCGTATAGAGATGGGTGTGTCCGCCAGCCAGTTGACGCTGCATTACGTCTGGAAAAACACTCTCTATTGCAACGCTGGAACTGAATAGGGGCAGGCTAAGGTAGACAAAGTTGACTCGGGTGTTTTCTCTTAGTGCATTTAATATTTTACGAGGCTCTTGAAGATGCTCCAGGACACCGATCATTGATACTACATCGCTGTCAATTTCCCGAACGATGCTTTCCGTTTCGGCAAGGTCGTGCGTCACGATAGTGACATTCTCGTCCATTGCCTGAGCAAATCGTGCTTGTGAAAGCGATACGTCAAAGCCGCTTGCCTGCGCACCGGCTTCCTTCAACGCGGAGACAAAATAACCGGCCCCGGCGCCAATATCCGCGTAGCGAAGGTCGAGCGGTCGATGACCGGCAGCGGTCAAGCCGTCAAAGAGGAATTCGGCCTTCGGTTTGTATATTAAATCAAACGCGATTTCTGTAAGCAAGCCGGTTTTTTTCCAGATAGGCAGCAGAGTAATTCTCTCCATCCTGCTCGGTATACACCTCGACGCAAAATGCAGTTGTGTGTCGTCGTGGTCGCCATTAAGATGGCCACATCTATCGCAAATCGTGTAACCGATATTTTTTTTTGTGAACTTAAGACCGCTCAGTGCTGCAACGCAGTTTTTGCAGCTTTTTCGTCTTGGTTGTGCGAGGTAGACATCCGCAATTTAAATCCAGTCGCCTCTGTATCTCATCATTGCTGTCAAAAAAATTACTCTTGACGGAAGCAATATCTCTAACGGGCTTGCTGTAGCGAACGAGCATCTTGCCCTCCTGTTCCGACGCAAGGTCGATGGAACAATCGCCTTGTCGGGCCGTCCCGGGCTGGCGTGGCTGATGTGACCTGCCGCCGGCGATTGGGTCAACCGGACGATCATTCCGGCCGACGCGCCGGACCCCGCGTGGAACGCCCTCCCGCTGTCCTCATCCTCCGGCAAGCCGCGCTTGCGCGGCGCAGACCGGAGGACCCGGCGGCGCGCGGAGCGCCAACCGTTCAGGCCGGTCGGTGCGGCCGCAACTAGCCCCTCTCCCGGCGGGAGAGGGGTTGGGGGAGAGGGCTTGCGGTGCCACCGTGTTCGCACCGTAGCCCCTCACCCTTTCGCCTCACCGGTCGCTGCGCTCCCGGAGGCTCAAGCCCCTCTCCCGCCGGTTGAGGGAATAGATGCGACATGTTTGCCGAAAATCCCCCGTATCGCCCCTACTGAAAGCCCAACCCGATCAACCCCTTGCCCTTTTCCACCCGCAAAAAACCCGCCCTGGTTCCGGCCGGCCCCATACTGGCCCGGTTCCGTCGCGGGGGAGGGCGCAGAGGCCTTGCGAGCTCTGGGCGGCGGAATGCGGAGAAGCGGGGGCCCGGTTCCGGCCCGCCATCGAAAGGCGGGCGACGCCCGGGGTCTGATGGGATGATCGGATGTCAGGGGCGAGGGGGATACTCGTCCGGTCCGGGACCATGAAGCAAGCATGGCCCGCCCGTCAGGGGCGCTGCGGTAAGGCGCTAAACATCGCCACCCGACGCAAGCTTCTGAAAACTCTCCGCGCGGAGCGATCGGCCCCGGCCGAAACGGTATTTCATCAAAACTCCGGGCCACGGTCCGGCGCTCCGCATGCCTTCCCGACCACTCCGGTCATCCGGGGTGTCGCGCCGGCCTGTCCGGTATCCGGCCCGTCAGGGCCCCGTCGTGGAAACTCCGATGCCCAACGTCCGACCCCGGCCAATCCGGAACCGCCCGCAACGTCCGCCGACGCGGGCCGAGCTTCGCGCGATGCGCACCGAGCTGCTGCAATACGTCGAGGCCGCCCGCTGGCGCAAAGCCGTCCAGGTCCAGGCCTGGCGCACGGCAAGGGCCAACGGCACACGCTGGTGTGGCGAGCCCGAGTTCGACCAGGCCGAGGCTGATGTGATCGCCTCGGGTCATCCGCGTCCGCCCGAGGCCTGGCTGGATCGTCGCCGACCCTCGTGGCTTCCAGAGTTTCAAATCGAGGAACCCGACCCCAACTTGACCTCGGGTGATCTTGGCACCGGGGCGGGAGCGGTCTAGGTCTGGGGTTCATTTCTCAGGAGACTATTCCATGGCCGATCTGGCTCAGGTTACCGAACACATCCGCGGCGCCGTGGGCGACAATTCCGGTCTGGGCAAGACCGTGAAACTGGACCTTGGCGATGCCGGCAAGATCTACATCGACGGGGCGTCCAGTCCGAACACCGTGACCAATGAGGACAAGCCCGCCGACGCCACCGTCTCGATCACCTGGGACGACTTCATGGCCCTGTCCGAAGGCAAGCTGGACCCGATGATGGCCTTCATGCAGGGCAAGCTGAAGATCGCCGGCGACATGATGATCGCCCAGAAGCTGGCCCCGCTGCTGAAGCGTTGATTTCGACCCGCCCTCCAGTCCGGAGGGCGGGCCACCACCACTGGCGGTGACGGCCGGACCCCGGCGACGTCGGGGTCGCGGTCGTCATCGTTCGCAAGGATGGATGCCATGGACTTCAAGCCCAGCGACCGCGCCCAGCACTGGCAGGAGCGGGTCCGCCGCTTCCAGGAGGACCGGGTCCTGCCGCGTCAGGCCGAATACAAGGCCCAGGTGCGCGAGGATGCCTCGCGCCAGCCGCCGGTGATGGAAGAGCTCAAGGCCGAGGCGAAGGCAGCCGGACTGTGGAACATGTTCCTGCCCGGCGAACACGGTGCCGGTCTGACCAATCTGGAATATGCACCGCTGGCCGAACTGATGGGCCGGGCCCTGTGGTCGGCCGAGGTCTACAACTGCGCCGCCCCCGACACCGGCAATATGGAAGTCCTCCATATGTACGGCGACGCGGCCCAGCAGAAGCGCTGGCTCAAGCCGCTGATGGACGGTGACATCCGCTCGGCCTTCCTGATGACCGAGCCCGAAGTGGCCTCGTCCGACGCCACCAACATCCAGACCCGGATCGAACGCGACGGTGACCACTATGTGATCAACGGCCGCAAATGGTGGTCGACCAACATGGCTCACCCGAATGTCGCCGTGTCGATCGTGATGGGCAAGACCGACCCCGAGGCCTCGATCCATACCCAGCAGTCGCAGATCATCGTCCCGACCGACACGCCCGGCTTCCGCATCGACCGGATGCTGTCGGTGTTCGGCTATGACGAGGCGCCGATCGGTCATGCCGAGGTGGTGCTCGAGAACGTCCGCGTGCCGGTCGAGAACCTGATCGCCGGCGAGGGCCGTGGTTTCGAGATCGCCCAGGGGCGGCTTGGACCGGGCCGTATCCACCACTGCATGCGCGTGATCGGGGCCGCCGAGGTGGCCCTGGAGCTGATGTGCCAGCGCCTGCTCAGCCGCACCGCCTTCCGCAAGCCGCTGGCCCAGCATTCGGTCTGGGAACAGCGTATCGGTGAGGCCCGCACCAATATCGAGATGTGTCGCCTGCTGGTGCTCAAGGCCGCGTGGATGATGGACGAGGCCGGGGCCAAGAACGCCAAGTCCGAGATCGCCCAGATCAAGGTCGCGGCCCCGCGCATGGCCCTGCAGGTCATCGACGACGCCATCCAGGCCTTCGGCGGGGCGGGGGTCTCGGCCGACACGCCGCTGGCCGAAACCTATGCCATGGTCCGCACCCTGCGCATCGCCGACGGCCCGGACGAGGTCCACAACCGCACCATCGCCCGGCTCGAATATGCCAAATACGGCGGTCGTGGCGGCTGATCCCGCTCGGGCGGGCCTTCCGGTCCGGTGCGGCGCAGTCCATATGACGCCGCATGACGATGCATGGTGACCGCTCCGGACGTCACCGCAGCGACCCCGGGGCCGCAGCGGCCGCCGGTGACTCCGGCCTGAAACCCAGGGGGCCGTCGACGCTGCAGGCGCTGGCGGACCTGATGCGGCTGGTCGGGCGCTCGAACGCGCCGCAGCTGAAGCTGCGCCTGATCGCCGCCGTGTTGCTGACCCTGTCCGGCAAGGCGCTCGGCGTGCTGGCCCCGCTGGTGCTGGGGGCCGCGGTCAACGCCCTGGCCCAGGGGCAGGGCACGGCCGTGGCCCTCGGCTGGGGCTTCGCCGGCTTCGCCGTCGGCTGGGCCGTGGTGCGACTGCTGTCCTCGACCGCGCCGCAGCTGGCCGACGTCGTGTTCGCGCCCGTGCGCTCCGCCGCCCAGCGCCGCGCCGCGACCGAAACCTTCGCCCATGCGCTCAGCCTGTCGCTGGACTTTCACCAGACCAAACGCTCGGGCTCGCTGTCACGGACAATGGAGCGCGGGGCCCGCTCGGTCGACTTCCTGCTGCGCATCCTCGCTTTCAACCTGGTCCCGACGGGGGTCGAACTGGTGCTGGCCGCCGGCGTCCTCGGAGCCCACTACGACTGGCGTTTCGGGGCCGTGGCCGTCGTCGTGGTGCTGATCTACACCGCCTCGACCTTCGCCCTGTCGAACTGGCGGCTGGAACATCGCCGGACCATGAACACCGCCGACACCGAGGCCGCCGGCGTCTCGGTCGACGCCCTGCTCAACTATGAGACGGTCAAGTCGTTCGGGGCCGAGGTCCGCTCGGCCCAGGTCTATGACCGGGCGCTGGGCGACTACACCCGCGCCGCCCTGAAGGCCAACAGCTCCCTGGCCCTGCTCAACATCATCCAGGCCACCATCATGAATCTGGGCCTCGGCACCATGGCCGTGATGGCCGGGTTCGAGGCCGCCGCCGGACGCATGGGCCCCGGCGACGTGATGGCCGCCGTGCTGATCATGATCTCCCTGTACGGCCCGCTGAACATCCTCGGCTTCGCCTACCGCGAGGTGCGCCAGTCCTTCATCGACATGGAGGAGATGCTCAAGGTCACCCGCCAGTCTCCCCAGGTCGCCGACGCGCCGCATGCCGTCGCCCTGCCCAGGGACACAGCCCATCGCGGCGGCAGCATCGCCTTCGAGGATGTCGGTTTCCGTCACGACGCCCGGGCCAATGGCCTGGAGGCCGTCAGCTTCAGCGCCGCGCCCGGAACCACGACCGCCCTGGTCGGTCCCTCCGGCGCGGGCAAGTCGACCATCGTCAAATTGGCGCTGCGCCTGCTGGATCCGCAGGAGGGCCGGGTGCTGATCGATGGCCACGATGTGCGTGATGTCACCCAGGCCTCGCTGCGCGCGGCGGTGGCCCTGGTGCCCCAGGACGTCGCCCTGTTCAACGACACCATCCGCGCCAACATCGGCTTCGCCCGCCCCGACGCCGACGAAGCGGCGATCTGGGCCGCGGTCGAGGCGGCCGAACTGGCGGCCTTCATTCGCGACCTGCCGGACGGACTGGACACCCGCGTTGGAGAGCGCGGCTTGAAACTCTCGGGCGGCGAACGCCAGCGCGTCGGCATCGCCCGCGCCCTGCTGGCCGATCCCTGCATCCTGATCCTCGACGAAGCCACCAGCGCCCTCGACAGCCGCACCGAGGCGGCCATCCAGAAAACGCTGCGCAAGGCGCGGGCAGGGCGCACGACCCTGGTGGTCGCCCACCGCCTGTCGACCATCGCCGACGCCGATCAGATCCTGGTGCTCAAGGCCGGCCGCATCGTCGAACGCGGCGCGCATCACGAACTGGTCGCCCGTGTCGGCGGAGAATATGCGGCCCTGTGGCGCAAACAGACCCGGGGGGCACGAACCCGCTCCTCGTCGTCGAGCGACGGCCCATGGGGCTTCTGAACCCTTCTGCAGGCTGGCCAGAACGGTTCGACGGTCCTCGTCCGCGTCGTCTGGCAGGCGCAGCAGCATCTGCATCGCCTGGGCGTGGACCGTGACGATCCGCCAGTCGAACATCTCGCCGGCCGGGGCGGCGTCGACCAGATTGCACAGATGGGCACCGGCCTCACATACCTCGATCAACCGAACGGGCTGACGACATCGATGATCGCATTGGTGCCCCGATAGACCTCGAGCAGCCGGTCGAAATTGCCTTCCAGCGATGTCGGGGGTTCAAGGGCCAGAAGGGTTTGGAGCATCTCGGCCACGGCCTCAAGACTTGGGCGCGCGTCGTTCCTCGATATTGGCCTGCGCCTGGCTCAGGGCCACGCCGATGCTGATGCCGCCGGGCTTGTCGATCATTTCGGTCAGGCGGGACTTGCGACGCTTGTGCGTGATGACAGTCATGATGGAACGTCACTCTGAACCATGCCTTCCGAAACAGGCATCGGAGGCATCTCCGCCTCCGCAGCGGCCTTGCGGATCATCTGGGCGACGACTTGTCCCCGTGCAGCAATACACGTAATGGAACGAAGGGAACGCAGA
>JAUCCG010000002.1:0-13023 GCA_034676465.1 Brevundimonas sp.
CTGATCGTGGCGAAGCTGACGAAGAAGGCGCGAGCCGAACTGGGCCTTACCTGACGGTCTGTTCGGCGATCCAGGCGTCCATACGGGCGTCCAGCAGGTCGAGCGGCAGCGGGCCGTCGACCAGCAGGGCGTCATGGAAGGCGCGGATGTCGAACCGGTCCCCCAGGGCCGCCTCGGCCCGGGCCCCCGGATGGCGCGCAGGCGTATCTCGCCGATCTTGTAGGCCGTGGCCTGGCCGGGCCAGCCGATATAGCGCTGCAGTTCGGTTTCGATATTGAGCGGCGACAGGGCCGAGTTGTCGCGGAAACAGGCGCGGGCCTGTTCGGTGCTCCAGCCCATCCAGTGCAGGCCGGTGTCGGCCACCAGGCGGCAGGCGCGCCACATCTCGTAGCTGAGGCGGCCGAACCGCTCATAGGGGGTGCGGTAGAAGCCCATCTCCTCGCCGAGATATTCCGAATACAGGCCCCAGCCCTCGATGAAGGCGGTAACGTCGGCCCCGCGCCGGAAATAGGGCTGGTCCTCGGCCTCCTGCTGCAGGGCGATCTGCAGGTGGTGGCCGGGCACGGCCTCGTGCAGGGTCAGGGCCGGCAGTTCGTACAGCGGACGCTGGTCGAGGTGCGAGGTGTTGACCATATAGCCGCCCGCAATGCCGGTCTTCATCGAGCCACCGTTGTAGCGGCCGGTGGTGTAACCGTCCTCGATCGCGGCCGGCACGGGGCGCACGCCATAGGGCAGGCGGGGCAGGGTACCGAACAGGGCCGGCAGCCGGTCGTCGGCCCGCTTGGCCATTTCCGAGGCCTTCTCCAGCAGGTCCTCACGCGAGGTGGCGTAGAACCGCGGGTCGGTGCGCAGGAAGTTCAGGAAGCCGGCGAAGTCGCCGGTCCAGCCGGCCGCCTGCATTTCAGTGTCCATGCGGGCGCGGATGCGGGCGACTTCCCCGACGCCGATCTGGTGGACCTGATCCGGGGTCAGGTCGGTGGTGGTGAAGCCGCGTACGAAATAGGCGTACATGTCGCGGCCTCCGGGACGCAGGCCGAGGCCGGGTTCCACGGGCGCAACAGGCGCGGCCTCGTCCGTGAGAAAGGCCAGCCAGGCCTGGCGACGCGGCACAATATGGTCGGTGACGATCGCCGCCGCCCGATCGCGCAGGGCAGCCTGTTCCGCTGCAGGGATGTTGGACGGCAGGTCGACGAACGGCTTGAGCAGGGCGTCGCCATCGAGCGGCTGGGCCGCGTCGGTTCGGGCCAGCAGGATGGCGCTCTCGACCACCGAGGCGGGCTGAACCATACCCGTGGCCACGCCGCGCCGGGCATTGGCCAGGGTGTCGTCGTAGAGTGGGGGCAGGCCCTCCAGCCGGGTCAGCCAGGCCTCGGCGTCCGCCTTGCTGGCGATGCGGGTGGCGGAAGCCATATAGGCGGCACTCTGGCCGAAACCCCCTTCGGAGTTGAAGGCCAGCCGGCCGGTGTCGAGGGCGATCCCCTCCAGCTGGCGGCGCAACAGGAACAGAATGAAGGCGCGGTTGCGGGCGTCGGCGGCGTTCAGTCGCGTCGGTGCGATCGCTTCAGCGCGGTCCAGCAGGGCCTGAACCGGCGCGCGACGGGCCAATTCGGCCGCGCGTGAGCGGTCTGGCAGGCGGGACAGGGCCTCACGGTCGCCGTCCATCCCGGCGGATACCGGATCACTGGCCCGGAGAAAGGCTTCATAGTCGGCGAGGACACGGGCGAGGGAAGCGTCAGCTACGGCAGGTGCAGGCGCGGTCCGGGCTGCGACCGGGGGCGTCCGGGCCTGGGCCGGCAGGCCGCCGGCGAGGCCGGTCAGAAGGGCCGTGGCCCCGATCATTGCGCGCTTCATCGTGTCATTCCCCATCATTCAGGGGGACTGCACCGGAGGGCGCACACCGCGTCAACCACCGGGGCCGCGATTAGCGGGCGCGACAGGCCCGGATGTCAGCCGCAGAAGGCAAAGAAACGCGCGATCCGTGCCCTTGACCCGGGATGGGCGACGTACGGGTGGATATCGTCGGCCTGGCGGTGGGCGAGCCAGCCCACGGCCTGAAAACGCTGGAAAACCGGGGCTGTGGCCGGTGCCATGGCTGACAGCACCACACCGTCCGCCAGTTCCGACGCCTCGACGGTTGCCGGATAGAGCGCCGCTTCGCCGCCGGAACTCGAGGCTGATCTCCGGCGCGGTTCCGGTCTCGCCGAGTGCGCTAAGCGCCAACCGGCTGCTGCCCCGCCGGCAGTTCAGTCCGAGACGCAGGTCGTCACTGTCGCGCAGACCATAGGCCAGGCTGGCCTCGTCGCCGTCCGTATGCAGGTACCAGTCGTAGTTGGCGATCGGAGCGGTCGCATAAACGGGGACCAATGCGGTCGGCGCGGGACCGGCCACAGGCGCGCAGGCCACCGCGGTCAGGGCGAGGCCGCCGAGTAGCAGGGGCATGGCAAGGCGCATGGTGAAGGTCCGTTTCAGCTGGCGCAAAGCTCGGTGAAACGGCGCAATTTGGCAAGGTGTGTTCGTTGAACCTCGATATTGCGGCGTTCGTCGCCGATCATGACGTCCAGATGACCGTCAGCGGCGAAGGCGGCGAAGACCGGATGATCGCTGCGCAGGATCAGACGCAGGCCGTCGCCACGGACGGGCTCGAACGCAGCCGTGGTCGCGGCCGCGCCCGCCGTTACCCGGGCGAAGCCATGGGCCGGGGTCGCCGGATAAAGGGACAGGCGCACGACGCTGGAGCCGGGCTCGCACTCGAAGGTCGACCGCAAGCGGGCGGTATCCGGGACCTCGTTGGCCAGAACCAGCGGGTCGTCATCGTAGAGGGTCCAGGTCCAGGCCGGTGTGGACGGAGTGGTCAGCTGGATCAGAAGCGTCATGGCGACGCCTGTAAGGCCTATCATGCATCAGCTCCCCCGAGACTTGAAACCACAGACTTGGTCAGACGCGGGCCGAACCGCAATAGGCAGAGAAAATTCGCAGCGACGCGTTGTTCGGCCGGGGCTGCCTTCAACTCGAAGTCTCCGGCATCGCCCCGGACCGGGAGAACGCCACGGCCGGCCAGCGACTGCAGGGCAGGGTCACGCAGGGCGATACGCACCTCGGAGGCGTCGCCGCCGCTCAGCGGATCCAGCTCTTCGGCGCGATCTACAGCCTGGATTATCCGGGGAGAGATCGGCTGGACTGCACCGTATACGGTCACGCTGGACCGCCCCGGCTCGCAGGTAATCATCAGGGCCAGCTGGTCGGAGTTCGCCACCCCATAGGCCAGCTTGGCCATCGTGCCCTCATGGCTGAGGTGCCAGCCCATGGCCACGGGTGCGGCGTTGACATCATAGGTCGGCGTTCTGGTCTGGGCGGCGAAAGCGACCAGACCCATGGCGGCGACAGCAGGGACAAGAATTTTGAACATTGGATACTCGCGTCTGATGCTCAAACGCGGGTCGCCGTTAACGGTTCACGGCTCAGCTTGCTAAATCCTGTTCGACCCGGCTGTCAGGATGGTTTTCTGGCCGGGATGGCCCCCCGCAGCCGTGGCTGCGGGGGAGGCGCGGACCCTAGAAGGGGCTGAAGCGCTCGATCAGCGACTGGGCGGCCGGGGTGGCCTGGACGCGGCTGATGTCGCCGCGGCCGCCGTAGCTGATGCGAGCCTCGGCAATCTGGGTATGATCGATGGTGTTGGCCGAGGAGATGTCCTCGGGACGGACGATGCCGGCGACCGTCAGCTCGCGGACCTCGCGGTTGGTGCGCACTTCCTGCCGACCCTGGATCACCAGGTTGCCGTTGCCGAGGACGTCAGTGACGACCGCGGCGATGGTCAGGGAGACCTTCTCGGAGCGACTGACCGAGCCGGAGCCGTTGGCGTTCGACGATCCGGACATGCCGACCATGTTGCCGGGGTCAAAGCCCCCCGGAAAGGCGCGCCCGATGCTGTTCTCGAGACCGAACAGATTGGAGACGCCGCCGGCGATGTCGTTCGTGCGCGTCCGGGCGGTGGTGTTCTGGGTCTGGGCCTGGTCGTCGATGTTGATCGTCACCGTCAGGATATCGCCGATGCGGCGGGCACGTTGGTCACCGAAGAAGGTCCGGGCCCCGGTGCGCCACAGGCTGTTGGCACTGGCGGCGCGCCGGGCCTCGGGAGCGGGGAGATAGGTTTGCTGGGTCGGAACCAGGGCAGCCGGATATCCGATGGGGGCCAGTTCAGGACCGCGCACAGCCTCCATGGCCGAGGAGCAGGCTCCCAGGGTGAGGGCGACGGCGGTGATGGTCAGGATCGTACGCATGACAGACAATCTTTCGGCTGGCCCGGAGGGGGCAACAAACACTTAAAGGGCGGCGCGGGCTGCGCGGGCTGCGGGACCGGCGATCGCCTGACCCGGGCTGACGGCGAGGGCGTCGATGGTGCGGCCCGATTCAAGGTTTCGGACGGAGACGGGCTCGCCCGCCGCGGCATTGGCCATCGCCCGGCCGCTGATCGTCAGACGCACGGCGCCGACGGTGTAGACGACCTGGACGATATCGTTGCGGGAAATGACCCGTTCGGCCCGAACGGACCGCGAGGTTGCAGCGAACGGGGCCTGCGCCGGGGCCGGGGCCGGGGTCGCATCGGCCACCGCCGCTGCGGGGGCCGTGGAAGACGGGGACAGGGCCGCACTGCGAATGACCACGCGTCTCAGACCACGGGGGTTGTCCCACTCCAGTCCGGACTGGCGCGCCAGGCTCTGCAGCTGACCGGCCTCCATCACCACCGAGGGACCACTGCGACGGGCGACGACAACCGACGAGGCCGGGCCTGCGCCGTCGAAGATGTCGCCAAAGGTCACCTGGCCGTCTGTGTCGACCGGATTGGCTTTCAGGCTGACCGGTCCGGCCAGCGACGGGGTGGCGACCAGAAGAGCGGCCGCGGCGATCAGGGTACGGGATACGATTTGCATGATTCTTAGCCCTTCACCTGGGCCGTCACCGACAGCATCTGGTCGGCAGTGGAGATGACCTTGGAGTTCATTTCATAGGCGCGCTGGGCGATGATCAGGGCGCTGATCTCGGAGACGGCGTCCACATTCGAGGATTCGGTGAAGCCGTGCAAAATCTGGCCGAAACCGGCTTCGCCGGGTGCCCCGGTGGTGGCCGGGCCAGAGGCCGCGGTTTCCAGCAACAGATTGTCGCCTATGGCCTCGAGGCCTGCCTCATTGAAGAAGGTTGCGATTTCCAGTTGGCCGACTGTCTGGGGCTCGGGCGACCCCTGGGTGATGACCTGGACCAGGCCGGTCTTCGAGACGACGACGTCGACGGCATCCTGTGGGATTGAGATGGCCGGCTGGACGGCATAGCCGTCATCGGTGACCAGTTGACCCTCACCGTTGAGCGAGAAATTGCCGGCCCGGGTAAAGGCATTCTCGCCGGAGGGCAGGTTGATCTGGAAATATCCGCGACCGTTGATCGCCATGTCGAAGCGACCACCGGTCTGACTGGGACTGCCCTGGTCGGTGATGCGATAGACGCTGCCGGCCTTGACGCCGGCACCGATCTGAATGCCGGTCGGGACCACCGTTCCCTGGGAAGAGGACTGGGCCCCCATGCGTTCGACGTTGTGATAGAGCAGGTCCTGGAACTCGGCGCGCTGCCGCTTGAACCCGATCGTGTTCATGTTGGCGATGTTGTTGGAGATCACCTCCACGTTCAGCGCCTGGGCGGCCATGCCGGAGGCCGCGGTTCTGAGAGCTTGCATGGTTCTGCGTTCCCTTAGTTCACCCGTCCGAGGCGCTCGACGGCGCGCTTGGACAGGTCTGTGGTCTGTTCGATCAGTCGCGTGATGGTCTCGTAGGCGCGGCTGACCTCGATCAGATTGGTGATCTCGAGGATCGAGTTGACATTCGAGGCTTCCAGCATGCCCTGCTAAATCCGGGCGTCGGTGGCATCGATGGCGACGGCGTTGGAACGATTGCGGTACAGGCCGTCACCGCTCTTCTCGATCGCCGCCAGACTGTCGAAGCGGACGACGCTGAGACGACCGGCCAGTTGGCCGTTCTGGGTGATGGTGCCGTCGGAACCGACCGCCACTTCCCCGAGGGCGGGGTTGAGGATGATTTCTCCACCGTCGCCCAGAACCGGTACGCCGCCCTGGGTAGTCAGGCGGCCCTCCGGGTCGAGGGTGAAGGCTCCGTCGCGCGTGTAGGCCTCGCCGGCACCGTCCTGGAGCCTGAAAAAGGCCCCTTCGCCTTCGATGGCGAAGTCCAGGGGGCGGCTCGTCTGGGTCAGGGCCCCCCTGACCGAAGTCGCGGCCGACGCCGTTGTCGAGCACGAAGCTGACGCTGGGGCGGACATCGTCGTTGCGTGCCCGGGCGCCGATCTGGCATTCCGTGCCGACCAGCAGTTGCTCGACCTTGAAGCCGGTGGTGTTGGCATTGGCGATATTGTTCGCCACGACGTCGAGCTCACGTCGCAGGGCCATTTGCCGAGACAGTCCGATGTAGGTGGCGTTTTCCACGTGGGGCGAGCTCCTTCGGTCCCGTCCCTCGCAATGGTCGTGCCAGAGTGGTTAATGCAGTGGTGGCGGGGATGATGCGGGAATTCGACCCCTGGAGCACCCGGCAGGATTTGCCGGTTATCAACGTCCCGTTAACCAAAAGGCCCGCTACTGGACCTAGGGATTCTCCGGGGCGTCGCGCATGTTCAAATTCGGCAAGAAAAAGGGCGACAAGGCCGCCGAGACCGCTGAGAGCGAAGCTCCGCCCGCCGCCGAGGGTGACGATGCCGCCGCCGAGGGCGCGCCCGCCAAGAAGAAGCTCCCGCTGCTGTTCATCATCATTCCGGCGGCCCTGCTGGTCCTGGGCGGCGGCGGAAGTGCAGCATCTTCCTGATGAAGCCGAAGCCCGCCGACGCCGAGGCCGCCGGTGACGCCCATGGGGCTCCAGCCAAGGGCGGGCATGAGAAGAAGGAGGAGAGCGGCGGTCACGGGGCACCGGCCGGGGGCGACGCCAATCCGGCGCTGGGCACGATCACGGCGGGTCCGGACGGCGTAACCTTCTTCACGCTGCCTGACATGGTCGTGAACATCCAGTCCGCCGACGGTCGTCCCACCTTCCTGAAGTTGAAGCTGACCCTCGAGATGGCGGACCCCAATCTGGCGCATCACCTGCAGACTAAGTCGCCCCGGATGCAGGACATGTTCCAGAGTTTCCTGCGTGAACTTCGGCCGGAAGATCTGGCTGGCTCGGCGGGGACCTTCCAGCTGCGCGCCGAATTGTTGAGGCGGGTCAATCTGATTGCGGCACCGGGCAAGGTCGACGCGGTTCTGATCGAAGAAATGCTGGTCCAGTAGATGACCGATACCGCGCTTGATGAAACCCCGGCCGATCCGTTCGCCACCGATATCGGTGACGGCGACGATGGCATCGGGTCGGGCATGGCCGAACGGGTCCTGAACCAGGACGAGATCGACAATCTGCTCGGCTTCGATCTCGGAGACGATGACGGTTCGGAACGCTCGGGTATCCGCGCGATCATCAACTCGGCCCTGGTCAGCTACGAGCGGCTGCCGATGCTGGAGATCGTCTTTGACCGCCTGGTGCGGTTGATGACCACCTCGCTGCGTAATTTCACCTCGGACAACGTCGAGGTCAGCCTCGACAATATCTCGTCGATCCGGTTCGGCGACTATCTGAATTCGATCCCGCTGCCAGCCATTCTGGCGGTGTTCCGGGCCGAGGAACTCGACAACTACGGCCTGCTGACGGTCGATTCCGACCTGATCTATTCGATCGTCGACGTGCTGCTGGGCGGGCGCCGTGGCACGGCAGCGCTGCGGATTGAGGGAAGACCTTACACCACGATCGAGCGGGTTCTGGTCCAGCGGATGGTCGAGGTGGTTCTGGCTGATGCCCAGGCGGCGTTTGAGCCGCTGACGCCGGTGCATTTCAATCTCGACCGGCTGGAGACCAATCCACGTTTCGCAGCCATCGCCCGACCGGCCAATGCCGCCATCCTGGTCAAGCTGCGCATCGACATGGAGGACCGGGGCGGCCGTATTGAGCTGCTGCTGCCCTATGCCACGCTGGAGCCGATCCGCAAGATGCTGCTCCAACAATTCATGGGCGAGAAATTCGGTCGCGACAACATCTGGGAAGGCCACCTGGCCACCGAGCTCTGGACCACCGATACAGAAGTTCGCGCGGTGCTGGACGAGCAGCAGGTGCCGCTCTCCAGCGTGCTGAATTTCAAGGTCGGCGACACGCTGATGCTGAATGCCACGCCGGATTCCGACATCTCGATCCGGTGCGGTTCCATCCCGGTGACGACAGGGAAGATGGGACGGCGCGGCCAGAATATAGCGGTACGGGTCGAGAACCCGATCAACGTCGAGGCCGCCTCAAGCCTCACCAGGGGAAAGCGCTGAGATGACCGGAATTGTCCTCGACTCCATACTCATGCTGATGCTGGTCGTGGCGATCGGCTACGGCGTTCGTCTGGAGCGCAAGCTGGTGGCCCTGCGCGTCGGTCAGCTGGCGTTCGCCGGCGCGGTGACCGAGCTGAACACCGCCGCCGGGCGGGCCGAGGCGGCCCTGGCCTCACTGCGGGCATCCGGACAGGAAACCGACCTGCTGCATGATCGCATCATCAAGGCTCGCGCCGTCAAACAGGAGCTTGAAGCCCTGATCGCCCGCGGCCCGGCCCGTACGGCCGCCTCCGAGCCGGTAGCGGCGGAAACTGCGCCGCCGTCGCATCCTGTTCGGGAGGGCGAGACCGACGAGAAATCCCGTCGCATGGCCTCGCTGGTTGAGCGGATCGGCGGCATTGCGGCCGAGGTGAAGCCGCGCCCCGAGGCAGTCAAACAGTTCGCGCCCGTGTTCCAGACCCTAGCTGCTAACCAGGCTGCTCAACAAAGCCTAAACCGCGCGCGTCGTAGTCTCGACGACGACCTGTTCGCCGCCTGACCCCTGTCCGAGTAGAATTCCGATGAGCAAGATCCCCCGCCTTCTGCCCCTGATCGCCATCGCCATCGGCGGTGTCGTGGCGGTGCGTGCCCTCGGCGTCGCCCCCGGGTTGTTCGACGGAGCCAAGGCCTGGGCCGAGGAGGCCGTGCCTGCGGCAGCGCCCGGCAACACGCCGACAACGCCGGCCCCGGCCGTCTGTGCGCTGACGCCTGACCAACTGGCCCAGCAGGCGGGCATTTCCCCGGCCGAGTTGCGCATCATTCAAAGCCTGTCGGCCCGACGCACCGAGCTGGATGCGCGAGACGCCGATTTTGCCACGACCCTGCCGCTGATGGTGGCTGCGGAACAGAAGCTCGATGCCAAGGTCCAGGCCCTGGCCGCGATCCGCACCGAGGTCCAGGGCTTGCTGGGGCAGGTCGACGAACGAGAGAAGGAAGAGGTCGACCGGCTGGTGGCCGTCTATTCCGCCATGCGTCCGCGCGAGGCGGCGGCAGTGTTCGTCGGTCTCGACGACGGTGTGAGACTGCCCGTAGCTGCTGCCATGCGTCCGCGCTCGCTGGCCGCCGTGATGGCACAGATGCCGCCCGCCGCAGCACGCGAGCTGACCGAGAAGCTGGCCCACCGCTTCCAGGCCCAGCAACTGGCGGTTCGTGCCGCTGCCGCCGGGCTGAGCTCGACGGCCGCTACGCCGACGGCCGCCCCTGTTGCTGCGCCGGTTCGTACCGCTGCGGTGGCTGCGCCCGAAGCCAGCGAGCCGACCCCGGCTGCCACGCCAGCCCCGACGCCGCGACCGGTCGCCAATCGTGCGCCCGCCCGGACGCCGACACGCGCGACGCCGCGCCGCGCCGCTACCCCGCCGACGCCGACCCCGGCGGCGGCCGGTCCCCGGCCGTATAGTGGGACCCCGGCCGCTACGACCCCGGCCGCGGGTGCCGCCGCAGAGACGGTTCCGACCCCGCCGCGCCAGACCGTCCAGTAGGGCCCCCATTGGCAGGACGGACGGCGACCGCTATCACCCGCCTTCCTCTGACGCAGACCCGCTGGCCGCCATGTCCGATACGCTTCCCGACCGCCTTTCGGTGGATCCTTCCAGCCCGTTCCATGACGAGGCGCTGCTGGCGCGCGGGATCGGCATCCGCTTCAAGGGCGAGGAAAAGACCAATGTCGAGGAGTACTGCATCTCCGAGGGGTGGGTCCGGCTGGCTCTGGGCAACCGCGTTGATCGCAAGGGCAAGGCCCTGACGATCAAGCTGCAGGGTCCGGTCGAGGCCTTCATCAAGACCGAGTAGGTCAACGCCAGCCGTTGTCCTGGCACGAAGTCCATGGCGGCCCAGTTTTTGCGCCTGATCGAATCCGGATCCATTTCTGGATCCAGGTCAATTCGACCTTAAACAGAAATGGTCTAGGGTCCGCGCCTCAGTCCTGAGTTTGGAGACGCGCCCGTGTTCCTTTCTGCCCGTAGTCTGGCCGCCAGCGCGCTCGCGCTCGGCCTCGTCGCCACCCCGGTCCTGGCCCAGGATGCCGGTACGATCCAGAGGGCCGGGCAGGTCCGTGACCAGGCCATGGCCAGCAATATCGCCCTTGACTACGTCACCCAGATCACGACCCGCTTCGGGGCCCGTCCGGCCGGATCGCCGTCCGAGCAGCAGGCCGCCGTCTGGGCCGCTGAATACATGCGGGCCCAGGGCTTCCAGAACGTCCGCATCGAGGATTTTGCGCTGGTCGGCTGGGAGCGTGGTGAAGAGAGCGCCTCGATCGTCGGCGACCGCCCGCAGCGGCTGGTGGTCGCGGCGCTCGGCCATTCGCCCGGGACGGACGGCGTGATCGAGGCCGAAATCGTGCACTTCGCCAGCCTGGAAGCCCTGATCGCCGCGCCGGCCGGATCCCTTGCCGGAAAGATCGCCTACGTCGACGCGGGCCAGATGGTTCGCATGCAGAATGGGGCGGGCTATGGCCCCTTGTCGCGCATCCGTGGAGCGGGCCCCGCCGCCGCCGCCGCCAAGGGCGCGCTGGCCTTCCTCATGCGTTCGGCGGGGTCGGACGAGCACCGGATGCCGCATACGGGGACGACCCGTTATGTCGACGGCGTCGTGCCGCTGCCGGGCTTCGCCCTGGCCGCACCAGATGCCGATACGGTTTCGCGGCTGGTCGCCATGGGCGAGACGGTGCGGATTCGTCTGTCCTCGACCGCGCACACCTATCAAACCCACTCCCAGAACGTGATCGGCGACATCGTGGGCCGCACCCGTCCGAACGAGATCATCGTGCTGGGGTCGCACATGGACAGCTGGGATCTCGGCACGGGAGCCATCGACGACGCGGCAGGTGGGGCCATTACACTCGGCGCGGCCAAGGCTATCGCCGACAGTGGACGGCGTCCGGCACGGACGATCCGGGTCGTGCTGTACGGGGCAGAGGAAGTCGACCAGCCGAACAATGTCGGCAACGGCGGCGGTGCCTATCTGCGTGGCATCGGGGACGCGGTCGAAAATCACGTCATCGCCGGCGAGAGCGATTTCGGGGCCGACCGCGTCTATGAGCTGGGTCTGCCGGCGGGTGTCCAGGGCAGTGAATTCGCCAGGGCGGCCAGTCAGGTTCTGTATCCGATCGGGGTTCTGGCCTCACAGGACCCGGAAATGTACGGCGGGGCCGACATCGGTCCGCTGGCCATGGCCGGTGTGCCGGTGTTCCGACTGGCCCAGGACGGGACCCGCTATTTCGACCTGCACCACACGGCTGATGACACCCTGGACAAGATCGACCCGGCGCAGATGAGCCAGAATGTCGCCGCCTGGGCCGGTCTGGTCTGGTTGATCGCCGACTCAGACGTGGACTTCCGGGCCATGCGTCCTGTGGCCGACGGCGCGCACTGAGTTCGACCCTGCGAGCGTGGCGAAACTGGTAGACGCAAGGGACTTAAAATCCCTCGACTTCGGTCATGCGGGTTCGACCCCCGCCGCTCGCACCAACCGTTGAAGCGCAGCCGGCCCGATGGGGCCGGCGGGCGGGCCAGGCGGTGATTTCCGATTATTCCGGCAGGGCGTTGGTCAGGTCTGTCAGGATGTCGGCGACGTCCTCCAGCCCCACAGACAGGCGGACCAGACCGTCCGAGATGCCATGGGCCAGGCGTTCCTCGGGCGTATAGGTCGCGTGGGTCATGCTGGCGGGATGTTCGATCAGGCTCTCGGCATCGCCCAGCGAGACGGCGCGCCGGATCAGGTTGAGCCGGTTCATCATTGTCACCCCGGCCGTCATGCCGCCCTTCAGCTCGAACGCGATCATTCCGCCGAAATCGGCCATCTGCTGTTGAGCCAGGGCCCGTTGGGGGAAGCTGTTGAGGCCCGGATAGTGGACCGCGGATACGGCCGGATGAGCTTCGAGATAGCGCGCAACCTCCATCGCACTGCGACAGTGGCGTTCGACCCGGATCTGCAGGGTCTTGAGCCCCCGCAGGATCAGGAAGGCGTTGAACGGCGACATGGCCGCGCCGGTCATGTCCTTGATTCCGATGACCCGGACCTGGGCCATGTCTTCGGCTCTGCCGGCGACGAGTTCCGCCGATCAGGTCGCCGTGACCGCCCAGATATTTGGTCGCCGAATGCACGACGATGTCGGCCCCCAGCGTGATCGGACGGGTCAGCAGGGGCGTGGCATAGGTGTTGTCGACCACGGTACGCGCGCCGGCGGCCTTGGCGATCTTCGAGATGGCGGCGATGTCGACCAGCCGCATGTTGGGATTGGCCGGGGTTTCGAAATAGACGATCCGGGTTTTCGGGCTGATGGCGTCGATCAGCGCCTGGGGGTCGCTCAGGTCGACGTGGGTGACGGTGACGCCGAACCGGGCGAGGCCGTCGCGCATGAAGGAAAAGGTGCAGCCGTACAGGGTTTTGTCAGTGATGATCTCGTCGCCGGGTGACAGGAAGGTCCACAATACGGCCGTGATACCGCCCATGCCCGAGGCCGCGGCCAGACCCGCCTCGGCACCTTCGAGCGCCGCCAGTCGGCGCTCCAGCAGGTCGTTGGTCGGGTTGGATATGCGCGTGTAGAAATGGCCCGACCGTGTCCCGGCGAACATCTCGCCGCCGGCCTCCGCCGT
>JAUCCG010000003.1:0-29507 GCA_034676465.1 Brevundimonas sp.
TGGATCCGCGTGCGGCGGCCGAGGCCGTGGCCCGGGCGTTCGCAGTGGCCGCATGACCCCGTGGGCCGAGATGCTGCGGCTGGCGGCGCGGGCCGGGGTGACGCCGGCGGCCTTCTGGCGGCTGTCGCTGAAGGAGTGGCGGATGAGGAACGGCTGCGGGGCCGGAGCCGATGGGGCGGGACGGGTTCGAGCGGATGATGGCGGCTTGGCCGGACTGAAGGCTTCCCTCTCCCGGTGGGAGAGGGCTTGAGCGCACGGATGCGACGCATCCGTTCTTGCGCGAAAGGGTGAGGGATTACGGTGCGAGGCGGGAGATATCGAGCCCCTCACCCGGCCGCGCCAGAACGACGGCGGTGCCGTCGTGCACGGCCTCCCTCTCCCGCCGGGAGAGGGAGGATGATCACATGAGCGATCCATTTGAAACCGACGGACTCGGCGCCGTGCCGGAGCGGGCGGCTGAGGCGGCGGCGGCACTGGAGGGGTTGCGCGGGCCGGCGGAGCGGGCGGCGAACGCGATCGGCGAGGCCTTTGACCGGGCGGGCGAGAGTCTCGGCGCGGTCGCTGGCGCGGGCGGCGGCGGACGGGGAGGTTAGCCTGGCTGAACTGGCGCGGGCGGTGCTGGCGGCGGTCAATGCCGGTGCGGCCGGTACCAAGGGCGGCGGGTTGGGCGCGGCGCTGGCGGCGGCGCTGGGCGGGCTGTTTGGCGGCACGCGGGCCGACGGCGGTCCGGTGTCGGCGGGTACGGCCTATCTGGTCGGGGAGCGGGGACCCGAGGTGTTTCGACCGGCCAGCGGTGGGTCGATCGAACCCGCGACCGGACCCGGGGTGACGATCAATGTCAGTGTCGACGGTGGGGCCCCGGCCCTGCTGCGGTCCGAGGCCCAGATCGCCCGGATGCTGGCGCGCGCCGTGTCCCTGGGCGCGCGCCGGCTTTGACGAGCATTCTTGTGGCGCTACCGCGCTTCGCGCTGCTTGAGCGCATTGCTTCCGGCGCTACCGCGCTTCGTGCTGTTTGAGCGCATTGCTCGTTGCGCTACCGCGCTTCGCGCTGCTTTAGCGCGGGCTCAGCCTGCCGCCTTGGGGTCTGATCCATAGCGGTTTTCGCCGTTGGTGCCGGGGGTCAGGCCGATCCACAGCAGGAACCCGAGATTGATCAGGAAGATCACGGCCAGCATCCCCATCGCCGGCGCGATCAGGGCGAAGATGGCGGCCGGGTCTTCCTGTTCGAGCGCCGCCGCGTTGGCGAGGGCCGAGAAGCCCACCGTACCGATGCCGACGAACAGGGCGACGATGGTCACGACCCAGGGAATCGCCACCAGCCAGCCGCTCTGACCCATGTCGTGCAGACGCTTTACGGCAATGGCGAGGTTGGGCCAGATCAGGAGCAGCCCGATCAGGCCGCCGAGAACCGGGATCCAGCCGGCGACGACGCCGGCCCCAAGCAGAATCAGCCAGCCGATCCAGAAATGCTGTCGCCGGATGCGCCCCTCGAACGAGAACAGCAGGGTTTTCCAGTCGAATCCGGGAACCTGGGTAGACATGTCGTTGGTCATTGTGAGCCCTCCAGCGCAATCGCGTGAGAGGCGAGTCTGGACGAACATCGCTTTCTGAACAAGCCGGAAGGAGGGGCGCATGGCCTTTCATGAGGTGAGCCTGCCGGCGCGGCTGGCCTTCGGGTCGACCGGCGGCGTGGAGCGGCGCACGGAGGTGGTGACGCTGGGCTCGGGATTCGAGCGGCGCTCGACGCCCTGGGCCAGCGGACGGCGGCGTTATCTGATCGGGGCCAACCTGCGGTCGCTGGACGACATGGCGACCCTGACCGCCTTTTTCGAGGCGCGGCGTGGGCGGCTGTACGGGTTCCGGTTTCGCGATTTCGCCGACTTCAAATCGTGTGCGCCGGGGGCGGCGGTGACGGCGATGGATCAGGTGCTGGGGACCGGCGACGGGACGACGACGGTATTTCCGCTGAGCAAGGCCTATGGCGATCAGGTGCGGGCCATCACCAAGCCGGTGGCGGGGTCGGTGCGGGTGGCGGTGGACGGGGTCGAGCGGGACGGGGCGGGCTTCACGGTCGAGGTGTCGACGGGGCGGGTGACCCTGACGGTGCCGCCGGACCCCGGGGCGGCGGTGACGGCGGGCTTCGTGTTCGATACGCCGGTGCGATTCGACGCCGACCGGATCGAGGTGACGCTGGAGAGTTTCGGGGCGGGCCGGATGGTGGCCATGCCGCTGATCGAGATCAGGGTCTGAACCCATGCGCGAGATACCGGACGAGATGGCCACCCGCATCGAAAGCGGGGCGGCAACCCTGTGCCATGTCTGGCGACTGAGCCGGAGGGATGGGGTCGAACTGGGCTTCACCGATCACGACCGCGACCTGACCGTCGACGGGGTGGTGTGCCGGGCGGCGAGCGGCTGGACGGCAGGCGCGGCCGAGAGCGCCGTCGGGCCGGCGGCGGGCAGCTTCGTCGCCAGCGGCGGACTGGACGATGACGCCCTGACGGAAGATGACATTCGCGCCGGTCTCTATGACGGGGCCCGGGTCGCGCTGTGGCGGGTCGACTGGAGCGAACCGACCCTGGCGGTGCGGTTGTGGACCGCGACCCTGACCCGACTGCGGCGCGAGGGCCAGGCCTTCGTCGCCGAGATGGAGGGGCCGCTGGCGGCGCTGGAGCGGGTGGTCGGGCGAACCTATGGCCGCGACTGTGACGCGATCCTGGGGGACGGGCGGTGCCGGGTCGATACGACGGCCTTTCCCGGCCAGACCTGCGACAAACGCTGGGCGACCTGTACCGGGGTGTTCGGCAACGGGGTCAATTTTCAGGGATTCCCCGACATTCCCGGCGACGACTTCCTGACGGCCCATCCGGCCGAGGGTGGACGCCATGACGGCGGGAGCCGGCGATGAGGGCGGTTGCGCTGGCCGCGGCCCGCGGCTGGCTGGGCACACCCTACCGGCATCAGGCGAGTGTGAAGGGTGCAGGGGCCGACTGTCTCGGGCTGGTGCGCGGGGTCTGGCGTGAGCTGTACGGGACAGAGCCGGAGGCCGCCCCGCCCTACAGCGCCGACTGGGCCGAGGTCGGGGGCGAGGAGACCCTGCTGGCGGCGGCGCGGCGGCGGCTGATCGAGATTCCGGTGGCGCGGGCGGAGCCGGGCGACGTGTTGCTGTTCCGGATGGGCACCGGAGCCCCGGCCAAACACTGTGCCGTGTTGAGCGATGTCGCCGGGCCGGAGTGGCGGATGATCCACGCCTACTGGGGCCGGTCGGTGGTCGAGAGCTGGATGGGGAGCTGGTGGCGGCGACGGCTGGTCGCGGCCTTCACCTGGCCGGGCGTGACGGACGGAGACGAGTGAATGGCGCAGGTGGTGCTGGGCGGGATCGGCGGCGCGATCGGCGGCGGCGTCGGCCAGGCGATCGGGGCGGCGCTGGGCGGGATGGTCGATCGCAGTCTGATGGCGTCACTGTCGCCGGCGCGGCAGCGGGGACCGCGACTGGAGTCGTTGAAGATCCAGTCCTCAGCCGACGGCGCGCCGATGGCCTGTCTATTCGGGCGGGCGCGGGTGACCGGTCAGGTGATCTGGGCGGCGCGGTTTCAGGAGCGGCGGACCACGCGTTCTGGCGGCAAGGGCGGACCGCGCACAGTCGACTATGACTATTCGCTGAGCTTTGGCGTGGCCCTGGGCGAAGGGCCGATCGACGGGATCGGCCGGGTCTGGGCCGACGGGCGGCCGATGGACATGGCCGGGGTGACGATGCGCGTGCATCGCGGCACGGCGGAGCAGATGCCGGATCCGCTGATCGAGGCGGTCGAGGGGGCGGCTCCGGCCTATCGCGGCACCGCCTATGTGGTGTTCGAGGACCTGGCGCTGACGCCCTATGGCGACCGGCCGCCGCAGCTGGCGTTCGAGGTGTTCCGGCGCGCGCGCGGAAGCGAGCCGCGGCTGGAGGACCGGCTGGAAGGGGTGTGTCTGATCCCCGGGGCCGGGGAGTTCGTGCTGGCCACGGAGGCGGTGCTGCGGCGCGAGGGCCTGACCCGGACGGCGGCCGAGAACGTCAGCAACGGCCAGGGACAGCCCGATCTTCTGGTGTCGCTGGATCAGCTGCTGGTGCAGTGCCCGAACCTGAAGCGGGTCAGTCTGGTGATCGGCTGGTTCGGGGACGACCTGCGCGCGGGATCCTGCGTCATCCGGCCGGGGGTGGAACGGCGCGACAAGCCGACCGCGCCGCTGGACTGGTCGGTGGCCGGGCTGGACCGGGCGGGGGCGCATCTGATCTCGCAGGCGGATGGGGGGCCGGCCTATGGCGGCACGCCGTCGGACGCGACCGTGCGGCAGGCGGTGGTGGCGCTGCAGGCGCGCGGGCTGGCGGTGACCCTGTATCCATTCGTGTTCATGGACATCCCGGCGGACAATGACCTGCCCGACCCCTATGGCGAGGTGCGGCAGGCAGCCTATCCGTGGCGCGGGCGGGTTCGTGGTGAGGACGGGGCCGGGGCAGCGGCCGAGGTGGCGAGCCTGTTCGGGACGGCTGACGGCTGGGGCCTGCGCCGGCTGGCGCTGCACTATGCCGGGCTGGCGGCCCAGACCGGGGCGGACGGGCTGCTGATCGGCTCGGAGATGCGGGGCCTGACCTGGACCCGCGACGCGGACGGCGGGCATCCGGCGGTGGCGCAGCTGCGGACGCTGGCGGCCGAGTGCCGGGCGCTGACGGGGCCGGGCGTGGCCCTGTCCTACGCGGCCGACTGGTCCGAGTATTTCGGCCACCATGACGGCAACGACGTGATCTTTCACCTCGACCCGCTGTGGGCTGACGCCAGCATCGATTATGTCGGCATCGACTGGTATCCGCCGCTGGGCGACTGGCGTGAAGGCGACGGCGGGATCGATGCGGCCAGCCATCCAGGGCCGGATGATCCGGTGTATCTTGCCAGCCAGGTCGCGGGAGGCGAAGGGTTCGACTGGTTCTACGCCGATGCAGCGGACCGGGCAGCCCAGACGCGGACGCCCATCCTTGATGCGGCCCACGGCGAGGACTGGATGTTCCGGCCCAAGGACCTGGGCGGCTGGTGGTCGAACGCGCATCATGACCGGCCAGGCGGCGTGCGGGCGGCCAGTCCGACGGCCTGGGTGCCGGGGATGAAGCCGATCCGCCTGACCGAGTTCGGCTGCGCGGCGGTGGACCGCGGCGGCAATGCGCCGAACCTGTTCCAGGACCCCAAGAGCGCCGAGAGCGGCCTGCCGCCGTCGTCTACCGGGGCGCGCGATGACCGGATGCAGCGCCGGGCGCTGGAGGCGGTGCTGGGGCATTTCGCTGATCCCGCGCACAATCCAGTGTCGGCAGTCTATGGCGGCGCGATGCTGGACGCGGCCGACGCCTGGTGCTGGGACGCGCGGCCGTGGCCGGAGTTTCCGGCCCGGCTGGACCGCTGGGCCGATGCCGCCGCCTGGCGCGCCGGGCACTGGCTCAACGGGCGGATGGGCGGGGACACGACCGACCTGCTGGCCGCCATCCTGGAACGGGCCGGGGTAAGCGCGGACGGATTCACGGTCGGTCCGGTGACGGGAAGTGTGGCCGGCTATGTCATCGACCGGCCGATGCGCACGCGGGACGCGGTGGAGCCGCTGCTGACCGCGCTGGACCTGATCATCGCCGAGCGGGACGGGCGGATCGCGATCCTGGGTGCGCCGGAGGCCATCCTGCCGCTGGATCCCGACGAGCTGGCGTTGGGCGATGAAGGGGCGGGCTGGACCGGGAGCCGGGCGCTGGAGCCGCGTCCGGGCGTGGCGCGGGTGCGGTTCATCGATGCCGACGATGACTATCAGACCGGTTCGGTGACAGTGCGGTCAGCCGGTGACGGCGGCGGTGTGGATCTGAACCTGCCCGCCGTCTGCGGCACGGGGCTGGCCCGGGCGGCGGCCGGACGGTTGCTCGACGGGGACGCAGCGGAGACCCTGACGCTGCGGCCGGGGCCGCTGGCGGCCTTGCGGCTGGAACCCGGCGACGGGGTCAGTCTGGCGGGCGTGCCGGGTCTGTGGCGGGTGGTCGGGGTGACCGTGGACGAGACCCCGACAGTGGAGGTACGGCGCTATCGGCGTCCTGCCGATATCGCGGAGGACGCGGCCGTGCGGACCGGGGACCCGGCGGTAGTGGTCGGTGCGCCGCTGTTCCGGATGCTGGACCTGCCCGCCCTGCCGGGACGGGAGGCTGACGGGCGGCCGGTCGCTGTGCTGGCGGGCGAGCCGTGGCGGCCGATGGCCGTACATGCCGGGCCGTCGCTTGAAGCGCTGACGCAACGGGGCGTCATCGACCGCCCGGCGACGGTGGGGAGTTTGGTCGCGGACCTTGGGCCCGGTGTTCGTCATCGCTGGGACACGGTCAACAGCCTGACGGTTCGGGTCGAGGGTCGATCGCCGGAGAGTCGGGCCACGACCGCGGTGCTGGGCGGTGGCAATCTGGTGGGGGTCGAGAGCGCGGACGGGTGGGAACTGGTCCAGTTCCAAACGGCCACGCTTGTCGGTGGCGAGGTGTGGCGGCTGGAAGGTTTGCTGCGCGGGCAGCAGGGCACGGAACGGGAAATGGCCGCCGGAGCCGGGATCGGGTCGCTGGTGGTGTTCCTCGATGACTTACCCGGGCGGGCGGAGATCGGTTCGGCAGAGCGGGGGCTGGCGCTGCATTGTCGGGCCGGACCGGCCGGCATGCCGCCGGGTGGCGCGGGGTTCAGCGCAACGGATCTTGCCTTTGTGGGGCTGATCGACCGCCCGTGGAGCCCGGCGCACCTTCGGATTGAGCCCGATGGCGCGGGTGGGCTGAAAGTCAGCTGGACCCCTCGGGTGCGCCTGTACGGTGATCGCTGGGACGGAGACACTGTGCCGGTGGACGCGACGCGGTTCAGGCTGCGGGTCCTGGACGATGGGGGCGAGCGGCGGGTGATCGAGGCGGAGGTCGCGGAGGTCATCTATCGGGCGGCAGCGCTGCTGGAGGACTTTCCGACCGGTCCGGGCACCGGAGCCGAGGTGGCTGTGTGCCAATGGAATGCGAGTTTCGGGTGGGGCACCGAGGCTGCGGTTTCGATCGCCGTGGCGTGATGGATTTGCATCGCCCCTTTGCGTGGCCCGGTGCATGGCTTAACTGACGCTCTGACACTGGATGGAGCGAAGAGCGAACGTGGCTGGCGATCCCTATAAGGAACTTGGCGTATCCAGGGGCGCGAGCGCGGACGAGATCAAGAAGGCTTTCCGCAAGCTCGCCAAGGAACTGCATCCCGACAAGAATCCCGGCAATACCGCCGCCGACGAGCGGTTCAAGCGGATCACCGCCGCTTTCGACCTGTTGGGCGACGCCGACAAGCGCGCGAAATTCGACCGGGGCGAGATCGATGCCGACGGGCGTGAACAGTTTCGCGGTGGCGGCGGGCGCAGCGGTCCCGGCGGATTCGGTGGCGGGTCTCCCGGTGGGGGTGGTGCCGGATTCGAGAACATCGACCTCGACGAGCTGTTCGGCATGTTCGGCGGCCGGCCGGGTGGCCGTCCCGGCGGGCGGACCGGCCCTGTTCGCGGTCAGGATGTCCGTGCGACCCTGGAGATCAGTCTCGAGGATTCGATCGCGGGGGCCACCCGCCGCATCCAGTTTTCCGATGGACGCACCCTGGACGTGACCATTCCCAAGGGGGCGGCGGACGGCCAGGTGATCCGGCTGCGCGGACAGGGCGCGCCGGGCCGGGGCGGGGCGGCGGGTGATGCCCTGATCGAGCTGAAGATCGCACCGCATCCTCTCTACAGCCGCGACGGAGGTGATCTGACCATGGATCTGCCGGTCTCGGTGCCTGACGCGGTGCTGGGCGGCAAGATCCCGGTGCGGACCCCGGAGGGGACGGTCAGCATGACCATTCCCAAGGGCTCGAACTCGGGACAGGTATTGCGACTGAAGGGTCGGGGTGCCTTTGCCGCCGGAAAGCGCGGCGACCTGCTGGCGCGGCTGATCGTGACCCTGCCGGAGACGCCGGACGACCCGCTGGTGAAATTCGCTACTGAATGGCGCAGCAAGCGTCCCTACCGGCCGGGCAAATAGGATGTCGGCCCGACCGACGGTGAAGCCCGAGCGGCCCTGGTTCTCGTCCGGTCCGACCGCCAAGCGGCCGGGCTGGTCGTCGCAAGGCCTGTCGCACGCCCTGCTGGGGCGGGGCATTCGCGCGCCCGAGGTGGTGGCGCGCTTTGCCCATGGTCTGAAATTGACCCGCGAGGTACTGCGGCCGCCCGAGGACTGGGTGCTGGTTTATACGCCCGGCTCGGACACCGGCGCAGTCGAGGCGGCGATGTGGTCGATGCTGGGTCAGCGGCCCGTCCAGGTTCTGGCGTTCGAGAATTTCGGCCAGCAGTGGGCGATCGACGCGCGCGATCATCTGAATCTGGAGCCGGAGGTGCTGGAGGCCCCGTGGGGTGAGTTACCGGACCTGTCACGCGTCGATCCCGCCAAGGATCTGGTGCTGCCGTGGAACGGGACGACCTCGGGCGTGCGCATGCCGAACGGGGATTTCATCGCCGCCGACCGCGAGGGGCTGGTGATCTGTGACGCCACCTCGGCCGCCTTCGCCATGCCGCTGCCGTGGGACCGGCTGGATGTGGTGACCTTCTCGTTCCAGAAGGCGTTGGGCGGGGAAGCCGGGATCGGCGTCCTGGCCATGTCGCCGCGGGCGGTGGCGCGGCTGGACGCGTTCGTGCCGCCGCGGCCGGTGCCCAAGGTGCTGCGGCTGCGTGACGCCAAGGGCTTCGACCGGTCGCTGGCGTCCGGATCGATGATCAATACGTTTTCGGTCTGGACCATCGAGGACTGGATCGACGGTCTGGAGTGGGCGAACGCGGTCGGGGGGCTGGAGGCCCTGATCGCCCGCACGGACGCCAATGCCGCCGCGCTGGGGGCCTGGGTCGACCGTACGGACTGGATCGACTATCTGGCCACGGACCCGGCGAACCGGTCGACCACGTCGATTTGCCTGAAGATCGTCGACAGCCGGATCACCACCCTGGACGAGACCGGGCGGCAGGCGTTCGTCAAACGCATGAAGAAGTTGCTGGAGGGGGAAGGGGCCGCGTTCGACGTCGAGTCCCACCGCAACGCCCCGGCGGGGCTGCGGCTGTGGTGTGGCTGCACGGTCGAGACCGCCGATGTTGTGGCGGTGACGCCGTGGCTGGACTGGGCCTTCGCGCGCGCCGTCGCCGACCTGACCGGATGAGAATTCGTCCAATGGGACGACATCGGGTGATTCCCCGGCTATAGGCTGCGCCCGCATTCCCCAACCCCGGGCAGCGGAGAACGATCTTGGCAAATGTCGCAGTAGTCGGTGCCCAGTGGGGCGACGAGGGCAAGGGCAAGATTGTCGACTGGTTGTCCAATCGCGCCGATGTGGTGGTGCGGTTCCAGGGCGGTCACAACGCCGGCCACACGCTGGTCGTGGGGGACATCACCTACAAGTTGAGCCTGCTGCCGTCCGGCGTGGTGCAGGGCAAGCCCTCGGTCATCGGCAACGGCGTCGTCGTCGATCCGTGGGCCCTGGTCGACGAAATCGGCCGGCTGGAGGCCCAGGGGGTAAGGATCACGCCCCAACTGCTGACCCTGGCCGACAACGCCTGTCTGATCCTGCCGCTGCACCGCGACCTGGATCAGGCGCGCGAGGCCCAGGCCGGCAAGACCAAGATCGGTACCACAGGACGGGGCATCGGCCCAGCCTATGAGGACAAGGCGGGACGGCGGGCGATCCGCGTCGGCGATCTGGCCGACCCGGAGGCGCTGGACGCCAAGATCGAGCGGCTGCTGGCCCACCACAATGCCCTGCGCAAGGGACTGGACCTGGCCGAGGTCGATGTGGCCGGACTGAAGGCGGCGCTGCTGGCAATCGCCCCCAGGATCCTGCCCTTCGCCAGCCAGCCGGTCTGGCGGATGCTGGACCAGGCCTATCGCGACGGAAAGCGCATCCTGTTCGAGGGGGCCCAGGGCGCGTTGCTGGACGTCGACCACGGCACCTATCCCTATGTGACCTCGTCCAACACCGTGGCCGGGCAGGCAGCGGCCGGTTCGGGTCTCGGGCCGCGCTCGGTCGGCTATGTGCTGGGAATCGTGAAGGCCTATACGACCCGGGTCGGCGAGGGGCCGTTTCCGACCGAATTGTTCGACGCCAACGGGGAGCGGATCGCCGAGCGTGGGCGCGAATTCGGTACGGTGACGGGTCGGGCGCGACGCTGCGGCTGGTTTGACGCCGTGCTGGTGCGCCAGTCGATCGCCATCAACGGCATTCACGGCATCGCCCTGACCAAGCTGGACGTGCTGGACGGCTTCGACGAGCTGAAGATCTGCACCGGCTATCGCATCGGCGACCGGGTGCTGGACTATCTGCCGGCGGGCATGAAGGACCAGGCGGCGGCGGAGCCGATCTATGAGACGATCGAGGGCTGGTCCGAGAGCACCCAGGGTGCGCGGTCGTGGAAGGATCTGCCGGCCAATGCGATCAAATATGTACGCCGGATCGAGGAGTTGATCGCCGCACCTGTGGCCTTGCTGTCGACCAGCCCGGAGAGGGACGACACGATTCTGATGCACGACCCCTTCCAAGGCTAACACGCGCGTTCAACGCGTCTTAACCGACGTCTGCTATCCGGAGCCTTGTTCTGGAGAGCGTTCCGTGTTCGCAGCCGATACCCGCATGCTGGCCCGTCTTGAGCCGACCGTCAGGCGTACCCTGATCGTCGAACCCAATCTGCATGCCGCGCGCCTGCTGGCGGATATCATCAAGGGGCTGGGCGCGCGCGACATTCATGTCGAGCAGACGGAAGCCAAGGCCATGATCATGGCCCGTGAGCTGGAGCCGGGACTGATCTTTACCGAGCGGGGCGGTGCCGCTCTCGACGGTGAGTCCTTCGTTCGTCAGCTACGTCGTTCGCATCTGGGCTGCAGGAATGCACCGGTCATCATGGTGACCGCCGACGCCACCGCCAATACGATCAAGGGCGCGCGAGATGTTGGCGTGCACGAATTCCTGCGCAAGCCCTTCACCGCCGCGGACCTGCTGAAACGGGTGGAGAATGTCGCCCTGAAGCCGCGGGACTGGATCGAGGGCATCGCCTATGTCGGCCCCGACCGGCGACGGTTCAACTCTGGCGAATATGCCGGTCCGCAAAAGCGAAAGAATGATCGACCGACCGGGGCGGTCGCCGTGGCGGCGGCGGTCAAGGACCAGGCCATGCGCATCCTCGCGGCGGCGCTGGACCAGTTCGACACGGACCCGGCCCAGGCCATGCGGGCCGCGCGACAACAGGCGGTCACGCTGAAGCAGCTGGCGATGAAAACGTCCGACGCCCGGATGGCGGTGGCCGTTTCCGCCCTCGAGGTGGCCCTGTCAGGGACGACGGCATCCAAGGCCAGCCTGGCCGGCCCCATCGGCGGGGTTCTGGCCCTCGCCGACCCCCGCGACGACGCTGAAGGCCGGCTGAGGCTCGACCCGCGTCAGGCGTCGACGAGGTTGCGCTCTTCCGCCGCCGCCCGCATCGCCTTCTGCAGTTTTTCGAAGGCCCTGACCTCGATCTGACGCACGCGCTCGCGGCTGACGCCATACTGGCCGGCCAGTTGCTCAAGCGTGACCGGGTCGTCTTTGAGACGGCGTTCGGTCAGGATGTGCTTCTCGCGATCGGTCAGCTCTTCCATGGCTTCCTGGAGCAGGCCCATGCGCAGGGATTTCTCCTCGCTTTCGGCCAGGGCGGTTTCCTGGGAGACCGCCGTGTCGTCAGAGAGCCAGTCCTGCCATTCACTTTCCCCGTCCGACCGCAGGGGTGCGTTCAGCGAGGCGTCGCCGCTGAGGCGACGGTTCATGTTGGTGACCTCCTGCTCGGACACGCCCAGCTTGGTGGCGATGGCCGACAGGTGTTCGGGATGCAGGTCGCCTTCCTCGAAGGCCGAGATCTGGCTCTTGGCCTTGCGCAGGTTGAAGAACAGCTTCTTCTGGGCGGCGGTGGTGCCCATCTTCACGAGCGACCAGCTGCGCAGGATGTATTCCTGGATCGAGGCGCGGATCCACCACATGGCGTAGGTCGCCAGGCGGAAGCCCTTGTCCGGGTCGAATTTCTTGACCGCCTGCATCAGGCCGACGTTGCCCTCGGAGATCACTTCGCCGATCGGCAGGCCGTAGCCACGGTAGCCCATGGCGATCTTGGCCACGAGGCGGAGATGCGAGGTGACGAGGCGGTGAGCGCTCTCGGAGTCCTGGTGTTCGCTCCAGCGCTTGGCCAGCATGAATTCCTCATCCTTGGTCAGCATGGGGAATTTGCGGATTTCAGTCAGGTATCGCGACAGTCCCTGCTCAGGCGACATCACCGCGACAGATTTAACAGCAGTCATATTCGTGGTCCCTCCGACCCAGATGCGAGCGGGTCCTTCGGTTCCGACCACGTTGCGTGCACCGGTTCCTCACCCCTCAACGAAACAAGTAGCGACGGGTTTCCGCCATTGTTAGGGGCGGATCGTCACAGGCGCTCTCCAGCGTGGCCGTGGCGCCACGGGTTCGCCTGAAGAGACGTATATCCGGTAGTCAGTCCTTTTTCAAGACTTACCACCAGTGAGGCCGAGACTGGTGCGGTACTGCGGATGCAGGACGTCAACATTCTCGGGATGTTTCTGGAAGAAGGCGGCGAAGAAGGGGCAGACGGGCAGGATCAGCAGTTGCCGGGCCCGCGCGTCGGCGACGACATGGCGCGCCATGCGGCTGGCGATACCCCGCCCCTCCAGCGCCCTGGGCACCAGGGTCTCGGTAATCATCAAATTCGGCGGGGACAGATTGTAGACGACGATCGCCATCTGATCGTCGATCGGCAGTTCATAGCGGTGGGCATCAGCGTTGTCGCGAATGTCGCCGGCGTCGGTCATCGGTGTCTCCCGCAATATTGGACTGTGACGACTATCAGAGATCGGCAAGCAGGTCTGCCAGCCGGGCCATGTCAGCCGGCGGCCCGGTCTCGAAGCGGAGCGCCTCGCCGGTGACCGGGTGAACGAAGCCCAGCACCGCGGCGTGCAGGGCCTGGCGCGTCAGGCCGGCCTCGGCGATCAGGGTGCGCACGACGGCGGCCGGACTGCCGGAGCCATAGACCGGGTCGCCGAGCAGGGGTGAGCCTTTGGACGCCAGATGGACCCGGATCTGGTGGGTACGCCCGGTGTGCAGGGTACAGGCGACGCGGGCGGCCAGGGGGGCGGCACCCGCCCTGGCCGGGACGCCGAAGCGGGCCTGGACGCGGTAGTCGGTGATGGCCTCGCGCCCGCCGCTTTTCAGCACCGCCATCTTCTTGCGGTCGGCCGAGGAGCGGCCGATGCGGGTTTCGATCCGGCCCCACTCGGGCGAGGGGGCGCCGCGGGTCAGGGCGATATAGGTCCGTTCGATATCGTGCGCGGCGAACAGGGCCGACAGGCCGGCGTGGGCCCGGTCGGTCTTGGCGGCGACCATGACGCCGGAGGTATCCTTGTCCAGCCGGTGGACGATGCCGGGCCGGGCCACGCCGCCGATGCCGGACAGGGAGGCCCCGCAATGGGCCAGCAGGGCGTTGACCAGGGTGCCGGTCTCGCAGCCGGGGGCCGGGTGGGCCGCCATGCCGGCGGGCTTGTCGATGACGATCAGCTCGGCGTCCTCATACAGGACGGTCAGGGGAATGGCCTCGGGTCGGGGCTCGGCGGCGATCACGGCGGGCGGAGTGATGCGGTACAGGCCGGTGCGGGCCCGGGCCGAGCCGTCGCGCACGACCTCCCCTTCGAACGACACCTCACCCTGCGCCATCAGGGCCTGCAGGCGGGCGCGCGACATGCCGGGCAGGGCGGCGGCCAGGGCCTTGTCCAGGCGTTCGCCGGGCGCGTCGACACGGGCTTCCAGCGCCTCGGGCCGGTCGTCATCTTCTGACAAAATGGGTTCGTCGGACACAGGGCGCTCCGCCGCGGGCGAGCGGTCGCCGTCTTCTAGCATGAGCCCGCGGGGCCGCGCCAACGGGCCAAGCTTGGCCATGAAGTGCTCATGCCATAGGATACCGGTCTCTCGGGGGAGATCGAACCATGCGCCATCTGATCATTGTCGCCGCGGCGTCGGCATCCGTCCTGACGCTGGGCAGTTGCGCCACCATGAGCGAGGACCAGTGCCTCGCCGGGGCGTGGGGCAGCCAGGGCTATGCCGACGGACGATCCGGGCAGCCGGTCAGCCGCCTCGAGGCGCACACCGAGGCCTGCGCCAAATATGGTGTGGTTCCCGATGCCCGCAGCTACTATTCGGCGCGCGAGGACGGGCTGCGCGAATACTGTACCCCGGCGCGCGGCTTCCAGGTCGGTCGCGAGGGCAGCAGCTACGCGGACGTCTGCCCGCCTCATCTGGAGGCGGATTTCCTGCCAGCCTATCGCGACGGTCAGATCGTCCATGCGGCGGAGCAGGCGCTGTCTTCGGCACGTTCCAGTGTTGCCAGCCTGGGATCTCGCGCCGAGGCCCTTGATGAAAAGATCCGCGCCAAGCGGGCCGAGATGCGCGCCGATGGCCTGACCGACGCGCAACGTGAGCAGATCCGCAACCGCATCGACGAAATCCGGCGCGAGCGCGAGGGCGTGCTGCGGGACTGGCGACGGGCCCAGGACGAGGTCGACGACGCCGAACGGCGCGTGCGCGACGTCCACTATCGTTTCACCGACTATTACGGTCGCTGGTAGGGCGAAGGGACGGCGGTCATGACCGCCGCCCGGTCCCTCAGGACGCGGCGCGCATCTGCTCGCCGAAATGCGGATCCAGTTCGCCCGAGGCGTAGCGTTTGGCCATCTGGGCGGTGGACAGCGGCTTGATCTTCGACGCCTGGCCCTCGCAGCCGAACTGTAGATACCGCTCCTGGCAGAGTTTGCGCATCGCCTCCTTGGCGGGCTTCAGATAGGCGCGGGGGTCGAACTCGCCCGGCTTTTCGGCCAGCACCTTCCGGATCGCGCCGGTCATGGCCATGCGGTTGTCGGTGTCGATGTTGATCTTGCGCACGCCGTTCTTGATGCCGCGCTGGATTTCCTCGACCGGCACCCCCCAGGTCTGGGGCATCTTGCCGCCGTATTCGTTGATGATGTCCTGCAGGTCCTGCGGCACCGAGGACGAGCCGTGCATGACCAGATGGGTGTCCGGCAGGCGGCGGTGAATTTCCTCGATCACATTCATGGCCAGCACGGCCCCGTCCGGCTTGCGGCTGAACTTGTAGGCCCCGTGGCTGGTGCCCATGGCGATGGCCAGGGCGTCGACCCTGGTTTCGCGCACGAAGTCGACGGCCTGGTCCGGATCGGTCAGCAGGGCGGAATGATCCAGCTTGCCCTCGAAGCCATGGCCATCCTCGGCCTCGCCCATGCCGGTCTCCAGCGACCCCAGCACGCCCAACTCGCCCTCGACCGAGACGCCGCAGGCATGGGCCATTTCCACGACGCGGCGGGTCACGTCGACGTTGTACTCGTAGCTGGCCGGGGTCTTGCCGTCCTCTTCCAGCGAGCCGTCCATCATCACCGAGGTGAAGCCGTACTGGATGGCGGTGGCACAGGTCGCCGGGCCGTTGCCGTGGTCCTGGTGCATGCAGACCGGAATGTGCGGATACAGCTCGGCAAGGGCATCGATCAGCTTGGCCAGAACGATGTCATTGGCATAGCTGCGAGCCCCGCGGCTGGCCTGGATGATGACCGGCGCATTGACGGCATCCGCCGCCTCCATGATCGCCAGACCCTGCTCCATATTGTTGATGTTGTAGGCGGGCAGGCCGTAGTCGTTCTCTGCCGCATGATCGAGAAGTTGTCGCAGCGTGATGCGCGCCATGGGATGTCTCCTGAACCCGTGAGTTTGGCCCAATGTTCTAGCCTCACGGGTGCGTGAAGTCACGCTGTGTTACAGCGCCGACCGGCGGTATCGGTCGAGATCAGCCGCGGCCTAATGTCCGGGCCACGGTATCCGCACGGGTTGATAGGCTACCCGTGCCTCCAACCGCGCGACAGCCGACGTCCGGTTTGTGCTCAGGGCTTCAGGGCCTCGACGCCGGGCAGGGGCTTGCCTTCCATCCATTCCAGGAAGGCCCCGCCTGCGGTCGAGACGAAGGTCATGTCGTCGACCACGCCCGCATGGTTCAGGGCCGCGACGGTGTCCCCGCCACCGGCGACGGCGACCAGCGCTCCTGTCTTGGCCAGCTTCGCCGCCGCCTGGGCCGCCTTGACCGTGGCCGCGTCGAACGGCGGCACCTCGAACACGCCCAGCGGGCCGTTCCAGATCAGGGTGCGCGACAGGGCCATGGCCTTGATCAGCTTCTCGACCGTCAGCGGCCCGGCATCGAGGATCTTCTCGTCGTCGCCGATCGGCTCACGCGCCAGGACGGTGCGGGTCTCGGCCCCCGGCTTCACCTCGGTGGCGACGACGACATCGATCGGCAGCAGGATTTCGCAGCCCTTGTCCGCCGCTTCGGCGAGGATGGCGCGGGCGGTGTCGGCCAGGTCCTTCTCGCACAACGATCCCCCCACATCGACGCCCTGGGCGTGCAGGAAGGTGTTGGCCATGCCGCCGCCGATCGCCAGCCGGTCCAGCTTGCCGACCAGGTTCTGCAGCAGGTCCAGCTTGGACGAGACCTTGGAACCGCCGACGATGCCCAGCACCGGCTTCTGCGGATGGCCGAGCGCCGCATCCAGGGCGTCCAGTTCACGCCGCATCGATTCCCCGGCATAGGCCGGCAGCAGACGTGCCACGCCCTCGGTCGAGGCATGGGCGCGGTGGGCGGCCGAGAAGGCGTCGTTGACGTACAGGTCGCCCAGTTCGGCCAGTTGGGCCGCAAAGGCGGGGTCGTTGGCCTCCTCGCCGGCATGGAAGCGGACATTCTCCAGCAGGATGACGCCGCCGATGTCGAGGTCGGCGATCATGGCCCTGGCCTCATCCCCCACGCAGTCCGGTGCGAACCGCACCGGCCCGCCGAGGATGGTCTCCAGATCGTCGACGACCGGCTGCAGGCTCATCGCCGGCACGACCTTGCCCCTGGGCCGGTCGAAATGGGCCAGCAACGCGACCCTGGCCCCGGCGTCGCGCAGCCGCTGGATCGTCGGCAGGGCCACACGCAGCCGGGTGTCGTCAGTGACCTTGCCACCCTCCATCGGCACGTTGAAGTCCACGCGGACCAGCACGGTCTTGCCGGCGAGGTCCTTGGCGTCGTCGAGGGTGCGGAAGGTCATGAGCGGCTCCGGTAGAAGGGGGTCGGCTGTTGTTATCCCTTCTCCCCTCGTGGGAGAAGGGACGACCGGGCAACGTCGCCGTCCTCCATCGGGACGCTGAAGTTTCCGCGACACAGGGTACCCTCGCCGGGGGTAGGGGCAACGTCGAATGTGCGGAACGTCAGCCCTGCGAGGTCAGCGCGACGATATCAATAGAGCGACCACGTAGGCGAGCGGCCAAAGGATGGGGAACACGGTAAGCGAAGCGACACTGCCGCAGATATGAATCCAGTATCCTCGACCCCGGTGAAGCGTCGCGACCCAGATTATGCCAGCAAGCCACGCAGCTCCTGCGAGCCAGAGCAAGAATGCGGGCAATCCTTCGCCCATAAATAGCAGCCCGCCGACGAGCGCTCCCGCTAGCCAGATAGCCCACGAGAGCCCCCATCGTTTGGGCATCACATCAACTTGCTCATCACCAGCGCCGTATCCGCCATCCGCGAGGCGAAGCCCCATTCGTTGTCGTACCAGGTCAGGACGCGGGCCAGTTTGCCGTCGACGACCTGGGTCTGGGGCAGGGCGGCGGTCGACGAGGCGGCGATGTGGTTCAGGTCGGTCGAGACCAGGGCCTCATCGGTGGTGAACAGCACACCCTTCATCGGCCCGTCGGCGGCGGCCTGCAGGGCGGCGTTGATCTCTTCCACCGTGACTTCGCGACCGGCCACGACCTTCAGGTCGACGACCGAGACGTTCGGGGTCGGGACGCGGATCGAGGAGCCGTCCAGCTTGCCCTTCAGTTCCGGCAGCACCAGACCCAGGGCCTTGGCGGCCCCGGTCGAGGTCGGGATCATCGACAGGGCGGCGGCGCGGCCGCGGTACAGGTCCTTGTGCATCGTATCCAGCGTCGGCTGGTCGCCGGTATAGGCGTGGATGGTGGTCATATAGCCGCGCTCGATGCCGAACAGGTCGTGCAGCACCTTGGCCACCGGGGCCAGGGCGTTGGTGGTGCACGAGCCGTTGGAGACGATGATGTCGTCGGCGGTCAGGGTCTCGTGGTTGACCTTGTAGACGATGGTCTTGTCGGCACCGTCGGCCGGAGCCGAGACCAGAACGCGCTTGGCACCGGCCTTGAGGTGCGCCGAGGCCTTGTCCTTCGACGCAAAGATGCCCGTGCATTCGAAGGCGATGTCGACGTTCAGTGCCTTGTGCGGCAGGTTGGCCGGGTCGCGCTCGGCCGTGACCTTGATCTTGCCGAGGCCAACGTCGATCCAGTCCTCGCCGCTCTCGATGGTGCCGGGGAAGCGGCCGTGCACCGAGTTCATATTTCAGCAGATGGGCATTGGTCGCCACCGGGCCCAGGTCGTTGATCGCCACCACCTCGATGTCGCGACGGCCGTGCTCGACGATCGAACGCAGAACAAGACGGCCGATACGGCCGAAACCATTGATGGCGACGCGAACAGTCATGACGGGGGGCTCCTGGGCGGTGTGTCAGTGTTGGCCGCTTCAATGCGACCGACGGGCGCGCGGATCAACCCCGGGCCACATAACAAGGGGTGATGGAGTGTAACGCTTCAGACCTGCGGCAGGGTCAATCGGGCCGTCAGCCCACCCCCCGGCCGGGTCTGCAGAACCACATCGCCGCCGTGCGCGCGTGCCGCCTGACGGGCGACGCTGAGGCCCAGTCCGGCCCCGCCCGTTTCGCGATTGCGCGAGCGCTCGCCACGATAGAAGGGCTCAAACACGGCCTCCAGCTCGGATTCCGGCAGACCGGGGCCGTCGTCCTCGACGGTGATCACGGCGGTGCCGTCCAGGGACGTGGCATCGACCCGCGCGCCACCGCCGAACGTGACGGCATTGGCGATCAGATTGGCCAGGGCACGGCGCAGGGCGGCGGGGTCGGCCACGACCGGCAGGGGCGAAATGCCGCGGAAGGTCACGCTCGCCCCGGTCTCGCTGAAACCCGCGGCACAATCCGCCGCCAGTTCGGCCAGATCGAAGGGCTCGCTGCGATCCGGCGCGACCTCGCCGCGCACATAGGCCATGGCGGTGGCGATCAGGGCATCCATCTCCTCGATATCGGCGGCCATGCGGTCGCGCACGCTGTCCGGGGCCTGTTCGGCGCGGAAGCGCAGACGGGTCAGGGGCGTGCGCAGGTCGTGGGCGATGGCGGCGACGGTCTGGCTGCGGCGGCGCATATGGTCACGCAGCGCCGCCTGCATGTCGTTGAAGGCATGGATGGCGGTGCGCACCTCGGTCGGCCCTGATGCGACCATCGGTTCGGCGTCGGGATCGGCCCCCAGCCGTTCGGCCGCCTCGGCGAAAACCCGGATCGGCCGGGTCAGCCGCCGCGCCATGAACCAGACCAGCGGGGCCAGCAGCAATAGCGAGATACCCAGCGCGATCAGGATCCGCACCTGCCACGGCGACAGCAGGCCGCGCGGCGGCGTGACCGAGGCCCAGCGCCCGTCCGGCAGCCGCAGCGCGGCGCTGAACGGGGCGAAGGTCAATTTGTCGGTGAGCACGGTGATCTGGCGGGTCGTGGTGTCGATGGTGATGGCCTCGCCCCCCGCCGGGGCCACGCGGCGCATATGCACCTCGGCGCGGACCTCGCCGGCGGGACCGGACGCGTCAGCTGCCTCACCGGGACCGGCACGTTGGTTCCAGTGCAGCGACTCCCCGTCGCCGGGCGCAGGGCGCGGTCCTCCGGGCCGGACGAAGACGAACTCGGTGCGCCGATCCTGCGATCCGGGCGGCGGCTGGCGCTCGGGCCCCGGGCCGTGGCTGACCGTGACCCGCAGGGCCTCGGGCGCGACCTGGAGACGCTGGGCCAGTCCGGCGCTGATGGCCAGGGCCAGAAACTCGCGCGGGTTGCCCGCCAGGTCCGGGAGCCTTGTCCGACAGGCGGCGTTTCAGCGTGCGCCCGTCGGAGGTTTCGGCCGGTCGACCTTGCAGAGCCTCGGCCGCCGCCTCGATGCTGAAGCCGGCCGGGCGCGGCTCGGGGGCCAGCAACACCACGCCGAACGCCACGGCCTGGGACATGACCACGGCCAGGGTCGCCAGGGCGGCGACCTGGATCAGCATCGAAAATGATCCGGGCGACCTCATCGGCGCTCGACCTTCGCGTCGAACATATAACCCTCGCCGCGCAGGGTCTGGATCAGCTCCAGGCCCGAGCCGTCGTTCAACTTGCGTCGCAGCCGGCTGATCTGCACGTCCATGGCCCGGTCGAACACATCGGTATCCGCGCCCCGCGCCCGTTCCAGCAGCTGGTCGCGAGTCAGCACCCGGCCCGGGCTGTCGACGAAGGTGCGCAGCAGCGCGAACTCGCCCGCCGACAGGGGGACGACCTCGCCGTCCGGCCGCGTCAGCTCGCGCCGCATCAGGTCCAGCCGCCAGCCGGCGAAGGCCAGCACCGCTCCCTCGCCCGGGCTATCCTCGCGCGGGCGGCGCAGCACGGCACGGATACGGGCCAGCAGTTCGCGCGGATTGCAGGGCTTGGCCAGATAGTCGTCCGCCCCCAGCTCCAGGCCGATGATGCGATCAGTGTCGCCGCCCATGGCGCTGAGCATGACGATCGGCGGCCCCTTGCCGGCCAGGCGGCGGCAGACTGACAGGCCGTCCTCGCCGGGCATCATCAGATCCAGCACAATCAGGTCCGGGGCCCGCGCCGCCACGGCCCGGTCCATCTCGGCCGCGGACGCCGCGCCACTGGCCTCATAGCCGTGCTGGACCAGGTAATCGCACAGCACCTCACGAATACCGGGATCATCGTCGACAACCAGAATGCGGGGCGCGGAAGGTGCGTTCATCCTCACCATAGTGACGGGGTCCGGTGCCGGCGTCATTTCAGGACTGAAACAAATCTCCCCGGCCCTGAAACATGACGGCAAGGGCAGCGTGGTCCAAGGTCGTCATAGCTTCACTGCAGAGAGAATGCGCCATGCTGACCCTTCTGAACCTCGCCGCCGTCCTGACCCTGCAGACGCCGCCGGTTCCACCCCCGCCGCCGCAGATGCGCACCGAGACCCGGGTCATCGTCATGGGCGACCATGACGGTCCGGGCGGACTGGACAAGGACGGCGACGGCCAGCTGACCCGCGAGGAATTCGCCGGACCGATGAATGACGCCTTCGCCCGCATGGATACCGACGGGGACGGGCGCCTGTCGCCGGAAGAGCTTCGCGCCGGACACGGTCCGGGCGGTCCGGGCGGCGATCACGAGATGATCTTCCGCCGCGGCCCCGACCGCGCGTCGGGCGAACGACACGAGGAACGCATCATGGTGATCACCGACGGCGCGCCGGGCGGGGACGACGAGGAACGCAATGTCTTCGTTCACCGCAGCGGTCCCGGCGGCGAGCCGATGACCTGGCATGACGCCGGGGACGGCACGCGGATCGAGATCGAACGCACCGGCGGCGATGATCTCGACACCGACGGCGACGGCAGGATTTCCGAGGCCGAATTCCTGGCCCCGATGCGGGCGGCCTTCGCCCGGATGGACGCCGATGGTTCCGGTGCCATCGAGGCCGGCGAGCGCGGCGGTGAGCGCCAGGTCCGGGTCATCACCCGCCACCGCGAGCGTCCCGGCGACAACTAGGCCAGCGGGGGTCTCCCCGGCCATTTGTCAGCCTTGGTGACGGTCGCATCCTCAGGAGACGGTGGCGGACAAATTGGCGCTCGACAGTGCGCCGGTGGCGGCCCTAGGGTTGCCGCCATGTCCGTCAGATCATCCCTGCGTTGTGTGGCCGTCATCCTGGCCCTGGTGGCGTCAGCCGGGTGCCAGTCCTTGCCCTATAGCGAGGAGGACCGGTTGCCGACGGTGGTGTCGGTGGTCGATGGCTCGGCTGATCGCGCCGCGCTCAACGCGCGAGTTTATGACGCGGTCGTCGACAAGGTCTCGGCCAGTTTTTACCGGAAAGACTTCGGCGGCATCGACTGGATCGGCGAGGCGGATGCCCGCCGGGCAGCCGTCGTCGCGCAGCCAGACGAGATCGGATTCTATCGCGCGCTCAACGAAACGCTCGCGCTGCTCGATGATTCCCACACCTCTGCGATTTCGACCCGCCACGAACCTGCGAAGGACGACCGCCCGGATTCAGGCGGTTCCCGGCGTTGGTTTTACCATGACCCATTTGGACGACAGCTGGATCGTGACGCGGGTTCGTCAATCCGGTCCGGCGGCGCTCGGCGGAGTCCAGGTGGGCTGGCGCGTGGATGCCGTGAATGGGCAGCCATTCGACCCCGGTGTCGGGTATGGGTCGGAGACAACACTGATGCGCTTCGCCGACGCGGCCGACGGCGTCCACGAGGTCGCGCTGACCCCGACGCTTTTAAGTCGGGAGGTGGGGCGTGTCGATCGCCGTCCCGACGGCGTGCTGGTGATCGCCTTCCGTGAGTTCGATCGCGCCACGCGCGACTGGCTGGGCGAGACCCTGAAGCGCGAATTGCTCAATCCGCCGCGCGCCGTGGTCATTGATCTGCGTGGCAATATCGGTGGCCTCGACCGGGAAGTGGGTCTGATGCTGTCGCCGTTTTTCGCCGAGCGCCGGCTGATCGGCATAAAGGATTTCCGCTGGCTGCCGGACATCCACCTCTGGACGCGGCGTCAGGCGCTGCGGTTTGAAGGGCCGCTCGCGGTCCTGACGTCACCGGATTCGGCCAGCGGTGCCGAGATCTTTGCCGCGGCGATCCAGGAATCCGGACGCGGAAAAATCGTAGGACGAACGAGCGCCGGGGCGGTGGTCGGCTCCCTGATCTATGACCTGCCGGATGGCGGCAGCCTCAGTGTGGGGGTGGTCGGCTTCCGTACCGGTGCCGGGCGCGTCCTCGAGAAGGTAGGCGTCGTGCCGGACATTCCGGTAACAGCCTCCGTGGCCGATCTGCGCGCAGGCCGCGATCCGGCGCTGGAGACCGCCGTCCGGGCCATCCTCCCCGACGTCAGCCCCTGACCACCTTGACCTTGGCCGCCGCCTCGCGGGCCCGGTCGCGGGCCTGTTCCACGGTCTCGCCACGCGCGGTGGCCACGCCCATGCGGCGGGTGGCATAGCTTTCCGGCTTGCCGAACAGGCGCAGGTCGGCGGTCGGTACCGACAGGGCCTCGGCCACGCCCTCGAAGGCGACGCCCGCGGACTCCAGGCCGCCATAGATGACGGCGCTGGCCCCGATGTCGCGCTGGCTGACGTCGACCGGCAGGCCGAGGATGGCGCGGGCGTGCAGGGCGAACTCGCTCATGGTCTGGGTCGCCAGCGTCACCAGTCCGGTGTCGTGCGGGCGGGGTGACACCTCCGAGAACCAGACCTGATCGCCCTTGACGAACAGTTCGACCCCGAACACGCCGAGGCCGCCCAGCGCATCCGTGACCTTGCCGGCGATGTCCTGGGCATTGGCCAGGGCGGCGGGCGTCATCGCCTGCGGCTGCCAGCTCTCGACATAGTCGCCCTTGACCTGGCGGTGGCCGATCGGGGCGCAGAAGTCGGTGCGCACGGCCCCATCCCGCAACGACCGCACCGTCAGCAGGGTGATCTCATAGTCGAAGTCGATGCGGCCCTCGACGATGACCCGGGTCGTCTCGACCCGGCCGCTGGACTGGGCCCAGGCCCAGGCGTTGCCCGCATCCTCCAGCGCCTCGATGAAGGACTGGCCCTTGCCGGACGACGACATCACCGGCTTGACGAACACCGGCAGGCCGATGCGGTGCGCGGCCTCGGCCAGGTCCGCCGCCGAACTGACGAAGGCATAAGGGCTGGTCGGCAGGCCCAGCTCTTCCGCCGCCAGACAGCGGATACCCTCGCGGTTCATGGTCAGCTGGGTCGCCCGCGCCGTGGGGATGACCACCGCATGGCCCGCCGCCTCGATCTCGGCCAGCACATCGGTGGCGATGGCCTCGATCTCGGGCACGATGATGTGCGGCATCTCGGCGGCGATGACCCCGGCCAGCACCTGCGGATCGGTCATTGGGATCACATGGCTGCGATGCGCCACCTGCATGGCCGGGGCATTGGCATAGCGATCGACGGCGATGACCTCGACCCCCAGCCGCTGCAGCTCGATGGCCAGTTCCTTGCCCAGTTCCCCGGCCCCCAGCAGCATCACGCGGGTGGCGGAGTTGGACAGCGGCGTGCCGATACGGGTCATGGCGTCAGTCCTCGTTGCGGACCGGTGCCGCATACAGGCGGCGAAACGCATCCAGCGCCGCGCCGTGATAGATGGTGGCGTGACTTTCGGCCGGGCGCGGCTGGAATTCCCAGGTCACCCCGGGCAGGGCGTGGGCCCGCAGATGACCGGTCAGTACCGCCATCAACGCCTGCGCCTCCTCGCCCTCGTCACCGACGGTCAGGATCAGGGTGCGCGGATCATTCGAATGGTCGCGCAGATGCGCCCCCGACTGCCGCGCCAGCTGGCCACCGTCCCACCACAGGCTGGGGCTGACGGCGACATAGGCGTCGAACATCTGCGGCTCCTTCAGGAAGGTCTCGACCACGAACAGGCCGGCCAGCGACTCTCCCATCAGGGCGGCTTCACCGCTGGTGCGGAAATGACCGTCGACGAAGGGCATGACCTCGTCCGCCACGAACCGGCGGAAACGATCCGAATGGCCCTGGGTCGGATAGCGCGCGATCAGTTCGGCGTCGTCGGTCGGCAGGGTCAGTTCGTTGCGGCGGTCGACGCTGGCGATGCCGACCACGATCACATCGCGGGTCGTGCCGTTGACCGTGCCCAGTTGCGCCAGACCCGAGATGTGGTGGAAATCCTGCGCCTGCCCGCCGTCGAGCAGATACAGGACCGGATAGCGCCGGTCGCCTTCACTATAGCCGGGCGGCAGCCAGACGTTGATCTCACGCGCCGTGCCCATGACGGCCGACGGCAGGGCATAGGACTGGCCGATGACGATCGGCGTCCCGACTGGGTGAGACTGGGCCAGCGCCGCCGTCGGTTGTCCGAGCGCCAGCACCAGGCCCAGCGTCAGCAGCAGACGGCGGACGGAAATCACAGGCGCGCCTTGACCGCCGCGACCACGGCATCGGCGGTGATGCCGAACTCGCGGTACAGCACTTCGGCGGGCGCGCTGGCCCCGAAGGACGACATGCCGACGAAGGCCCCGTCCTCGCCGATAAACCGCTCCCAGCCCTGTTTGATACCGGCCTCGACGGCCACGCGCACCGTGCCCCGCCCGATGATCGAGGCCTGGTATTTGGCGTCCTGCTGCTCGAACAGCTCGAAACACGGCACCGAGACGACCCGGGTCGGGGTGCCTTCGGCCTCCAGGGTGTCGGCGGCGGCCAGGGCCAGGGCCAGTTCGGTGCCGGTACCGAACAGCGTCACCTTGGCCTCGCTGGACGCAGCCTTGATCTCATAGGCCCCGCGCGCCGAGGGATTGCCGGCGACGGCGACGGTGCGCACCGCCGGGGTCTTCTGGCGCGACAGGGCCAGGGCCGACGGCGCGGTCCTGTGCTCCAGCGCCAGCTTCCAGCATTCCATCGCCTCGATCGTATCGGCCGGGCGGAACACCAGCAGGTTGGGAATGGCGCGCAGGGCGGCCAGATGTTCGACTGGTTGATGCGTCGGGCCGTCCTCGCCGAGACCGATGGAATTGTGGGTCAGCACATGCACGACCCGGATGCCCATCAGGGCGGCCAGCCGGATAGCCGGGCGGCTGTAGTCCGAGAACACCATGAAGGTGCCGCCATAGGGGATGACCCCGCCGTGCAGGGCCATGCCGTTCATGGCCGAGGCCATGCCGTGCTCGCGGATGCCCCAGTTGACGTAGCGGCCGTCATAGGTCGGCGCGTCGAGGATCGCCGTGCCCTTGACGAAGGTGTTGTTTGAGCCGGTCAGGTCGGCCGAGCCGCCGATCAATTCGGGAATGGCCCCGAACAGCTGGTCCAGCGCCGCGCCGGACGACTGACGCGTGGCCTGGGCCGGCTGGCTCTCGACCAGGCCGGCGATGGCGGCCTCAAGCGCATCAAAGGCCCCGGCGGGCAGGTCACCGGCCATCGCCCGGGTGAATTCGGCGGCATGGGCAGACGCGGCGAGGCGGGCCTCCCAGGCCTTGCGGTGTTTGCCGCCCTGCTTGCCGACCTTGAGCCAGGCCTTGCTGATCGTGTCCGGCACCTCGAACGGGGCGGCGGTCCAGTGCAGCGCCTCGCGGGTCGCCGCGATCTCGGTCGCGCCCAGGGCGGCCCCGTGGGTCTTGTGGCTGCCTTCCATCGTCGCCGCGCCACGGCCGATCTTCGTCTTGCAGGCGATCAGGGTCGGCTTCGACTGTTTCGTCGCCCAGGCCAGCGCCTTCTTGATCGCGCCCATGTCGTGACCGTCGATGGTCTTGACGGCCCAGCCGCTGGCCTTGAAGCGGGCCTGCTGGTCGGTCGTGTCCGACAGGGATACGGCCCCGTCGATGGTGATCGAATTGTCGAGCTCCCACAGCACAGTCAGCTTGTTCAGCCTGTAGCGACCCGCCAGGGCGATGGCTTCCTGTGACACCCCCTCCATCAGACAGCCGTCTCCGGCGATCACCCAGGTACGGTGATCGACCAGCTCATCGCCGAAGCGCGCGGCGATATGGCGCTCGGCCATGGCGAAACCGACCGAATTGGCCAGACCCTGACCCAGCGGACCGGTCGTGGTCTCGACCCCGGGCATGTGGCCGTATTCGGGATGACCGGCCGTCTTCGACCCGAACTGCCGAAAATTCTCCAGCTCGGCGCGGGTCGCGGCCGTGTAGCCGGTCAGGTGCAGCAGGCTGTAGATCAGCATCGAGCCGTGGCCCGCTGACAGGATAAAGCGATCCCGGTCGGCCCAGTCGGGGCGGCTTGCATCGAACTTCAGAAATTTCGAGAATAGCACCGTGGCCACGTCGGCCATGCCCATCGGCATGCCGGGGTGACCGCTCTTGGCCTTCTCGACCCCGTCCATTGTCAGGACGCGGATGGCATCGGCCATCTGCCTGTGCGACGCCTTTTCGGGTGCGGGGGGAGGAATTGCTGACGGCGCTGACCTTTCGGCGAGTCGAGGGAAATGGAGGCGGGACGCTTTACCGCGACGCGCTGGCGGGTTCTATACGAAATCTGGGAGGATGCGACCCGATGGCTGATGCGACCACCACCGCCAAGGACCGGATCGACCGCGCGCTCGCGACGCTGGAGCGCAAGGTGCTGGAGTTGAAGGCTCGCCCGGCGACGGCCCCCGCCGTCGGCGACGACGACCTGTTTGCCCCGCGCGCCGGCCTGCCCGAGGATGCTGAACGCATTGCCGCGCTGGAGTTTGCCGGTCGTGACGCCGCCGGGGCCCTGGCCCTCGCCGCCGACACGGTGCGCGATATTCTGGATCAACAATCACGGGACGGGCAGGGCTGATGGCTACGGTCACGGTCGAAATCAACGGACGCCCCTATGCCGTGGGCTGCGCCGACGGTCAGGAGGACCGGGTGCGCATCCTCGGCAAGCAGTTCGACACCAGCGTGCGTCAGGTGGCTGGCGATGTCGGTCACGTCGGTGATGTCCGCCTGTTCCTGATGGCTGCCCTGATGCTGGCCGACGAACTGCACGAGGCCCGGCTGGCCCTGCAGCACGGTGCGGCGGCGGCTCCGGTGCCGGCGGCCACTTCCGGTGGCGACGGCGTGGCCGAGGCGCTGAACGCCGTGGCTGCCCGGATCGAGAAGATCACCCAGGGTCTGTGAAGACGGGCCATTGTCCGGACACAGGTGAACGCCTATGTTCCGTCCCGGCGGGTCTTGCTGCGGCCCTCGTCGAAGGCAACATTCCTCGCGACCTTAATTCACTCAAAGGGATCTGTCCCTGTCCGGGCTCGAGGGCCTGGGCATATGGAGCCCACCTGGCTACCCAGGTCTGAGAGGATTTCAACGCTTTTCACGGTTCTTGCGGCGCCGCCAACCCATTCTTCCGAGCGCGCTTCCGTTCGCCGCGCAGTCCATGGTTCGAGCGCGCCCTCATGACAGACAAGAGCGAACTCCGCGCCGCGATGCGCGCCACCCGAAAGCAGCTGGCGGCGCTGGACCCCAGGGCGGCCTTCCGCGTCGCCGGGCACGCGGATGATCTTCCGGGTGAGGTGATCCACGCCGTCTACTGGCCGATCGGTTCGGAGTCGCTCGACCCCATCCCCCTGGCGACGCGGCTGGCCGGCGAAGGCCATGATCTGTGCCTGCCGGTCGTGGTGACGCTGGATGAACCGATGATTTTCCGGCGCTGGTACGAGGCTATGCGGGAGCCGGACGCGGCGGGGGTGCCTGCGCCCCTTCCCCTGGCCGAAGCCGTGGTGCCGGAACTGATCCTGACCCCCTTGCTGGCGTACGACGCCACGGGGCGACTGGGGCAGGGCGGCGGCCACTACGATCGCACCTTCGCGGCGCTGCCCGACGCCACCCGTATCGGCCTGGCCTATGCAGGCCAGAGGGTCGACCGGCTGACGCTGGAACCGCACGATGTCCGCCTGCATGGCGTTCTGACCGAGGTCGGCTATACCCCCGCCCGTGGCCTCTCCGGCCGGGAAGACTGAAATATGCGTCTGGCGTTCTTTGGTGATGTGGTCGGCAAGTCCGGCTGTGACGGCCTCTCTGACCACCTGCCCGGCCTGAAGCGGGACCTGAAGCTCGACTTCGTCGTGGTCAATGCCGAGAACGCCGCCGGTGGTTTCGGCATCACCGAGAATACGGCCAAGGAGCTGTTCATGGCCGGGGCCGACTGCCTGACCCTGGGCAATCACAGCTGGGACCAGCGCGAGGCCCTGACCTATATCGTGCGCGAGCCGCGCATGATCCGCCCGGCCAACTATCCGCGCCTGATGGATGCGCCGGGGGCCGGGGCCAATCTGTTCGAGACGCCCGGCGGCAAGACCGTGCTGGTCATGAATGTGCTGGGCCGGATTTAGATGGACCCGATGGACTGCCCGTTCAGCGCGGTGGAACGCGAACTGGCCGCCTGTCCGATGGGACTGGCCGCCGACGCCGTGATCGTCGACATGCACTGCGAGGCCACCAGCGAGAAGATGGCCATGGGCCATTTCTGCGACGGCCGCGCCAGCCTGGTCGTCGGCACCCATACCCACGTTCCGACCGCCGACTGCCAGATCCTGCCCGGCGGCACCGCCTACCAGACGGACGCCGGCGGCTGCTGCGACTATGACAGCGTCATCGGCAACGAAAAGGAAGAGCCGCTGCGGCGCTTCACCACCCGGCTGTCCGGCGGGCGCTACAGCCCCGCGTCAGGCCCGGCCACCGCCTGTGGCGTCTATGTCGAGACCGATGGAACAATACGGTACTGGAACCAGGCGTCAAAAAAAA
>JAUCCG010000004.1:0-80328 GCA_034676465.1 Brevundimonas sp.
ATCCTCGAAAAATTCGCCGGATGGTCCCGCCCTGCGTTCGGCAATCCGTTATGCCGCAGGCCGGACAGATGACCGTACCACCCAGATCGTCACCTCCGTCCGACGCGCCCCATGCAGAGCAGGGGCCGTCACAGATGACAGCATCAGCTGACAGCGCCATCAGGCGGTGGTCAGGCGACCGGGCATTGCTTGGCCGCTGTAAAACACGACGAGCCTGAACACCGCCCACAGTATGCCCGTCACGGCCGTTGCAACCAGCAGCAGGGCAAAGTCGGGGACGTATGTGACAACGCGCGGATGGAGACCCCGAACAACTGCGGGATGAGCCATACCGAGACCCAGGCCAGCGCCAGGGTCATCAGCACGGGAAACCACAGGCTGAAGGCCCCGAACACGCCGGACTTGGCGCGCAGGCCACTTCGGCGAAACCACACCAGACCGGCACCGGTCACGAACAGCACGGGCATGAGGGCAAAGGTCAGGAACAGGAATTTTCCCCAACTGCCCCGGCTATTGTTGCCATCCGACCGAGGGCACTCGCGCTGACCCCGCTGAACAGCCCCGCGTTTTCTCCAAATCCCATGCCGCTGTTCGCATTGACGAGGATGATGACGCCGCGCCCTTCCGCCGGCGACAGCACAGCGAGCGTCTCGATACCGGGCGTGAGGCCTGAATGGGTCGGCACACCGTTATTGCTGTCGAGGGACCATCCGAAGCCATAGTCCGGAGACGCGGGACTGGCCGGGCGCATCATGGCGGCTTTGCTCTGCGCGCTGATGACGTCGTCCTGCCCGTTCATCATGGTCGCCAGATATAGTGCCATGTCCGAAGCTGTGGAGATGACGCCTCCGGCCGGTGCGTTTGCGCGGTTCGTGCGGCTATCCCTGATCGGGCGTTTGGAACTGAACCAGGGCTGATGCCCGACCGCGATCAAGTCATGACGCGCCCCATCGGAGACGAAGCTGTCTTCCATTCCGATCAGTTTGCAAATCCGGGCTTCGACATAGCTGGCATAACCCTGGCCGCTCACCGCTTCGATGACGGCGCCCAAAATCTGGTAGTTCGCGTTTGAATATTGCCAGCGAGCGCCTGGGGGGTGCGCTGGAGTCCCACTGGGCGATGCGCGCGACCTGACGCTGGAGGTCATTCCCGCCCGGGGTCCTGTTAAAGTCGGTGTCGTTGCCTTGCCACGTTGAGAAGCCGCTGGTGTGACTGAGCAACTGCCGGATGGTGATGGCACCGGGCGGGCGGCCCCTGAAGACATCAAGATAGCGCGAGACGGGTGCGTCCAGCTCGACGGTCCCGGCCTCGATCAGCTGCATCAACGCCATGGCGGTGATGCTCTTTGAGATGGAGCCGAGCAAGAACGGCGTATCGGGCGTCACAGGCCTGTTGCTGCCGATCAGGAGACGGCCTCGCCGCGTGCGCCCGACGCAATCTCGCCGCCCTCGACCACGGCCCAGGCGATGCCCGGCGCCCCCGACATCGGCAGTTCTGTCGCGATAACGGCGTCTATCGGTCCGGTGGCAGTGCGGGCGTGCGCTGCTGTTGCCAGGCCAATTGCGAGCAAAGCCCAAATAAATCGCATGCGCCATCACCCCGGGTGCGTATTCTGTGTGTACCACGCCAACAAATGACAGTCCGGTAGGCGGCTCTTTCAGATTAGCCGTACCCAGTTCGCGCTCAGTCAAGGACCGCCGTCCCCGTCTTACTTCAGGCAACGGCCGCCAGCCAAGTGATATCGGCCTGGGCGCGGAAACGCCGAAGTGTGGGGCTGCTGATCAGATGGCGTTGGCTGGAGAGGTACTGTCAGTCGGCCATGGAATGACCTCGGCGAGGATTTTCGTTATCCAGCCCCCATGGTCGAAATGTCCGCAATCTGGTCGAAACCGGTCGAACACTACCGGGTCGGATGACGGCGGAGATAGCCGTCAGATAGTCAAAAGCGCGAAACCCGCGCAACGGAAGCCGGACATCTGCTTCTAACTGAAGCTCTGTGATCCCCCCCGCTTCGCGCGGATTAGGTCAGGACGCCGCCACTGCGCGGCGATCAATTTCGCCTGATGACCCGTCCGAGCCAATAGCCTTGATTAGTTATACGGACAATTGTACAATTCATTGTGCAATATGATGTACAATTGGAGCCGTTGCCGATTATGACCTATCTCGATGCGCATCCTCTGCGGGGAGCCTTTGTCGCCAACACCTTCATTCAGTTGGCCGACCTCATCTCTACGCAAGGCGAGGATATGATCCGCGACGCGGATCTGGATGTTCCATCGCGTGCCGTTTCCATCCTGCTGATGATTGGAGAACGCGAGGAGATTTCTGCGGCCGATATCGCCGGCTTGTTGCAGCAGCCCCAGTGGCTGGTCACCCAACGGGCCGACCTGCTGGTCGATCTGGGCCTGATCGCGCGCCGCAGTGATCCCGGGGATGGGCGACGAAAAATTCTGGTGCTGACGGACAAGGGGGCCGACCAGTTCAGCCGGCTGACGGCGCGGCTGGCCGAAGTGGCGGACGTGTTCGCGGCCCTGTTCGCGGAGATTGATTGCGACCTCGCCGCCATGGCCAGCCGGGCCATCGCGGCCCTGAACCGGTCGCCCATCCTCGAGCGGATGATGCTCAGACCAACCCGCCCTGACGGCGAAGCCTGCCCCTGTTTCGGAAGGATAATGACCATGGACGTTTCACCGACAGCCGCCCCGAACAGACAGGTCACCAAAGGCGCGAAGGGCGGGAAGAGCAGGGTGGCGATCGATATCAGTCTCGTTCTGGGGACATTGCTGGTCGTCAAATATGGCCTGCTGGACGTCGAGGCCCTGTGGACCTATGCGGGACCCATATCCCTCTTGTCGGCCCTGGCTGTGGCCGGCTGGCGGCTACGCGCCTGCGGTGAAACCTGGGCCGACGTCGGATTGAGGCGACCGAACTCCTGGTGGAAGACGGTCTTGTGGACCCTGCTTGCCCTGGCCCTGACCACGGCAGCGGGCATCGTTCTGGAAGGTGTCGTCCGTTCCGTGCTGGAGGCCTCTGCGACCCAACCCGTGCGCAGCAATGCCGGTCGATTTGCCGACCTGCCCGGAAACACGGTCGCCTTCGTCTACTGGCTGGCTGTGGCGTGGATCATCGGGGGGCTGGCCGAGGAAATGCTATTCCGGGCCTTTTTGATCACGCGGTTCGAGCGACTGTTTTCGCGCCTTCCGTTGGGCCTGATTGTCGCGGTCGTTCTCCCGGCGGTCCTCTTCGGGCAGCAGCATTTCTATTATCAGGGGATCGGCGGGGCCGTCGCGACCGGCGGTGTCGCCCTGGTGTCGGGGGTCCTGTATCTGCTGTGCAAACGCAATCTGTGGCCGCTCAGCCTGTCGCATGGCCTGATCAACAGCATCGGTCTGACCCTGATCTATACCGGACTGCAGCCGCCCGGCTGACCTGTGGCTGGCGTGGCTATGGCCGGAACCGGACTGGGCGCGGTCAGCCCGACGCCCCTTTTGGACGACGCGCGTTTCAGAACTTCGGCCGCGGTAGGGCGAACCTGAGCATCAGCCGAAGCAGGCGGTTCAGGGCCAGCCAGCCGCCGACCACCAGACTGGTACCGATCGGGACAATCCACCAGCCCAGAACCTCGCGCGAATTCGGCATGGCCTCGAATGACAGCGACCAGGCTCCGGTGTCGTGGAGCCACAGCCCGGACGCCGGGACAATCAGCTTGCCCACTGTTGCGATGGCGATGATCGTGAGCGCCAGATAGCCGAAGGCAAACACCAGACCGAGCGCGGTCATGCCCAGGCCGCCGCCCAGGGCGGTCATCAGCCCCATGGCAGTCAGGTCCGGCCGCAGGCCGTGGCTGGCGCGTTCAAGCGGGGATTCACTGAGGTAGGCCTGTCCCACGACCCGGGCACTGCCCAGTTTGCGGATGGCACTGGCCGCGCGTTGGCCCTCCGCGCCGGTCTCCGCCGCGGCGCTTTCGATCAGATGAGCACGGATCTCCTGAAGAATCTCCCGGCGCTCGCTGTCGCCCAGCGGGGCAAGGACCTCTTCCAGCTCCACGAGGTAGGCGTCGAGGGCGGGCAGGGTACTGTCGCTCATCGGGCGCTCTCCATCAACAGCCGGCGAATGGACTCGTCCTGTTTCAGCCATCGGTCAGACATCTCTTTCAGCACCGCAATTCCGTCCGCGGTCAGGCGATAGTATTTGCGCGGTTGCGCCGTATCGTCGGTCGACCACCGGTGGGTGATCAGGCCGTCCCGGGCCAAGCGGGTCAGGATCGGATAGACCGTGCCCTCGATAATCGCGGACCCCAAGGCATCCCGGGTGGCGCGCACCAGCTCATAGCCGTACCGCTCCCCCCGCTGCAGCAAGGTCAGCAGGACCAGCTCCAGCAGGCCCTTGCGGACCTGGGATTCCCAGTTGCCAATATCGAAGGGCATGCGCGGACTAGTGGGCGGACTGGCGCACGGCGCGCTGGCCCGAAGCGAAGGTCAGACCCCTGTCGCTGTCGAACGAGGCGGCCACGTCCGGGCCGACGTGGGCATAGCCATCAATCCAGAGGCCGCCGTCGGCTGTGGCCCAGGCGCGCACGCGCGTTGCCGGCATTTCGGTCTCCTGTCCCACGGGTTGTAGTCCGTTGATACGACCCTCGGTGTCGTAAACAATGCCAATGTCCATCGCGCCATGCGCAAAGTCGATGCGAACCTCGGCGAAGTCAGGGGTGACGGCATAGACGTGGTGGCGCTGGTAGGCCCCGAACTGTTCGATGAACTGGCTCCAGGCACCATCCAGGGCGCCGGCCGGCAGGTTGGCGACCATGTCGGGACTGAAGTAGGGGGGCGAGGCCCGGCTGACCGTCCGTCGCCCAGCCGGTGATGGCCGCCTGGGCCTGCTCGGCGCGAGGCCCCTCGGCCTGGGCCAGTTTGGGCAGTTGCAGGGCCGACCAGTGTCCGTCGGTTTCCAGCCAGAGCTGGTCCTGCGCATCGGTCTGGAGCGTGAAGGTTCGGCCTTCCGGCAAGCGGTAGGTGCCGGTCAGCGTTCGGACGGCCAAAGCCGACGCGAGGGCCGGTACGGTCGCCGGGTCCCGACCGGCGACCACCGATGAAACCACCCGCCGCAGATAGGTCTCGCTGTCCGAGAGGTTGTCCAGATCGAGAGTGCGGTTGAGCTCCCCGAAGGTCGCGCGATGGTCGGCGGGGGTCAGGACCAGATAGCTGACCGCGCCCGGCAGGGCCCCGTCATGGGCGACCTGGCGCACACCGTCGACGTCCCGGACCAGCCAGCCGAGGCCGAAGATCGCCGGGCCTGCGGGTCTCAGCCACGGGGGTCCACATCTGCTCCAGGGTCTCGGGCCGGAGGATGCGACCGGCCATCAGGGCCTCGCTCCATTTCAACAGGCCGTCTGGCGTCGCCCGGATTCCGCCGGCGCTGAACATCTGGGTCGGATCGATGACCGGGGCGGGGGTGAAGCCGTCGCCGTGCCGTTCGAACGCCGTCGCATCGGGGACGTCCGGCAAGTCCCGGCACAGGCAGAAGGCGTCCGAGACCCCTGCCGGGGCCAGCACCAGGCCGTCGAGGGCGGCAAAGTAGGGCTGACCGGTCACGACCTCGATAATCCGCCCGAGCAGGATATAGCCGGAGTTCGAATAGCTGTAGCGCTCGCCAGGTTCGAATAGCAGGGGTGCGGCCGAAAACTGGTCGATCAGGGCGGAGGTGTTGGTCGGGCGTGACAGGGTCTCGAAATCCGGCGGCCCGTCGCCCAGTCCCTGATCGTCCTTGAGCAAGCTGGGCACGCCGCTGGTGTGGCTGAGAAGCTGGGCAATGGTAACTCGGGCAAAGGGGCGGTCTGCGTATTCCGGCAGGTACGTCTCGACGGCGGCGGCCAGATCGATCCGGCCGTCCTCGACAAGCCGCATGATCGCTGTGGCGGTCAGGACCTTAGTCACCGAGGCCAGCGGATAGGCGACCCTGGGCCCGTTGGCGATATTGCCATCGGCAACGGCGGAGCCGCGCGCCTCCACGATGCTAAAGGCCCCGCGTTCGGAAGTAGCTATAATGCCCGAGAAGCGGCCGACCCGGGCATCGTCGGCGAGATTGACCACGGGATTGGCGACGGCCTGACCAGCGGAGACGGCGGCCATCAGGATGGCGGTACCAATGAGTGGGAGGGCTTGGCGGACGGCGTTCATAATCGACTCTCTGTGACCTGCTATGTGGTTATACATAGTAGTATGTAAGGAGTAGCTCCGGGTGATGTCGAGTTAACTCGTGGACAGGTTCTGTGGAGGGGTGTTGTGAGTCGGCTATAGGATGACCTTGGCGAGGATTCTCTTTATCCTCACCGCATGGTGGAGATGTCCGCTTAGGGTCGAAAGCGGACGTTGAAGGGGCCGACCGGGTTCTGTAGCCTAGGCTGAGGGGAACTGTGCTCAAATGTATGACCAAATCTTTATTTCAAGCCAGGCTGATGACCCCGTTTCAACGCTGGTCGTCGAAGGGCTCGCCCAGTTCAACCATGCTGAAGTCGGGGACGCAGGGAAAACAGCTCTGATCGCAAAGCCGGTTGGGGATGATGGGCAGCCACTTGCTGCAGGCCTTCTGGGATACACCGTTTGGGGGTGGCTCTTTGTTGAGAAGCTTTGGGTGGGAGAACCTCTTCGGGGTAGAGGCCTTGCCGCAAAGCTGTTAGCTGCGGCTGAAGGCGAGGCTGTTAGCCGGGGCTGCAATTGGGCATGGCTCGACACGTTCAACCCAAATGCAAAGCAACTCTACGAGCGGCTTGGCTATGAGGTCTTTGGGGAGTTGCCTGAGTTTGTGGATCGAACACCCGGTTCTTCATGAAGAAGCAGCTCGTCACCTGAGGTCCGCGCACCGACCGAGGCAGGGGAACGTCCGCTATGGGTCGAGGCTGTGTAAAAACGCGGCGAACTGGATTGGAGCAAGGGGGTGACGAGGTGCAGAGCGTCTTCTCCTCAGGCCCTGATCGCCTTGATCAGTGGTTTCGTTCCGAGCACCGCCATCACCCGTTTCATGTTGTAGGCCAGGATGTGGAGGCTGATCTCGGTCTTCACGTTGGGCAGGCGCTTCATGAGGAAGTGGGTGTGGCCCATCCAGGCCTTGATGGTCCCGAACGGGTGTTCGACCAGGCTTCGCCGTTCGCGCATGGCTCGGGGCCTTAGGTCCATTCGGGTCTGGAGCTTATCGATCACCGCTTCATGCTCCCAGCGCGTCACCTTTCGTTCGACAGCAGGCGTGCACTGAGCCTTGATGCTGCAGCCTGAGCAACTGGCTCGGTCCCAGTATCGATGCAACGTCATACCCTTCTCGACGACGGTCATGTGGTACGGAAGCAGGGAGCCAGCCGGGCACCGGTAGACGTCCTGGTCGGGCAGATAGACGAAGTCCTGCTTGCCGAAGCGGCCGTTCGCCTTTGCGCCTGACGTGAGCGGCTTGGGTACGAACGGCGTCACGCCCAAGGCCTCGCAGGCCAGGATCTCCTCGCCGGAGAAGTAGCCGCGATCCGCCAGCACATCGAGCGTCTCGACCCCCATCGCGTCACGGGCCTGACCGGCCATGTTCGCCAGCTGTTGCTTGTCCGAGCCGGTCATCACCACCTCGTGGGCGACGATCAGGTGATGCTCGCCTTCGACAGCGGACTGGACGTTGTAGCCGACGATCCCGCTGCCCCGACCGGACGTGGCCATGGACCGGGCGTCCGGGTCGGTCAGGGAGACCTGATTGTCGGATGCGGCCTCGACCTGCGCTTCCATGGTCTTCAGCTTGGCCATCTGGGCGCGGAGCAACTCGACCTTCTCCACCAGCCGACCGGATCGGGCCTCGGCGGCCTCGCCCTCCTGACGGTCCGCCGTGTCCAGGGCCTGGAGATAACCGGCGATGTGTTCGGCCACCTGTTCCATGCGCTTCTTCAGCTTGGTGACGGTGAAGTTCCTGTCGCGGGTGTTCACTGCCTTGAACTTCGAACCGTCGATGGCGACCAAGGCCGAGCCGAACAAGCCCAACTGGCGGCACAGCACCACGAACCGGGCGCACGCCGCCTGGATCGCCGGGCCGTTCTCGCGCCGGAAGTCCGCGATGGTCTTGTGATCCGGCACCAGCCTTCCCGTCAGCCACATCAGCTCGACATTGCGCTGTGCCTCTCGCTCCAGCCGCCGGCTGGACTGCACCTTGTTCAGGTAGCCGTAGACTGTCAATCGGCGTCTAAAAGGGACCCCCTATCGGCGTGCAATAGGGACCCCCTTTTGAGGTTCAGGATGGCGGTGATGGACGCACCGTTTGCGGGGCTTGGGGCGTAGGGAGGGCGTAGCCCGACCGGAGGCGCGAGCCCCGCTTGGCGTTCTTGTTGACGGGGTCAGCTGCGGTGTTTGAAGCGCCAGCTGTCGTTGCCGGTCTCGACGATGTCGCAGTGGTGGGTGATGCGGTCGAGCAGCGCCGTCGTCATCTTCGGATCGCCGAACACGGTGGGCCATTCACCGAAGGCGAGGTTGGTCGTGACGATGACCGAGGTACGCTCGTAGAGCTTGCTGATCAGGTGGAACAGCAGCTGGCCGCCCGAGCGCGCGAACGGCAGGTAGCCGAGCTCGTCGAGGACGACGACGTCGAGGCGGGAGAGCTGGGCGGCGAGCGCGCCGGCCTTGCCCAAGCGGGTTTCCTCCTCGAGCCGGTTCACCAGGTCGACGGTGTTGAAGTAGCGCCCCCGCGCGCCGCCGCGCACGACGTTGGCGATGATGGCCGTGGCAAGGTGGGTCTTGCCCGTGCCCGTCCCGCCGACCAGCACGATGTTGCGCCGGCTCGCCAGGAAGGAGCCGCTGTGCAGGGAGCGCACCAGCCCCTCGTTGATCGGCGTGTCGTCGAACACGAAGGCGTCGAGGTCCTTCACGGCAGGCAGCCTGGCCGCCGCCATCCTGTAACGGATGGAGGCCGCATGCCGGTGGCTCGTCTCGGCGCGCAGCAGGTCGGTGAGGATCTCCATGGTCGTGCGCTTGCGCTGCAGGCCCGTGGTGACCGCCTCGTCGAAGGCACCGGCCATGCCCTGCAGACCCAGGCCGGTCAGCACCACCATCATCTCATGTCGCTGCATGCAGGCCTCGCAAGCTGTCGTAGCGTGTGCAGTCGGCCTGAGGCGGATGCCGCAGGGCCAGGTCTTCGGGCGTGACGATGCTCAGCGGCCGGGGCGGTTCGCGCCGGCGCGCCAGGATGTTGAGGATGACGTCGTCACTGGCGGTCTCGGCGGCGAGCGCCTCGTGCACAGCGGCCTCGACCAACTCCACGCCATCCTCCAGCACGGCCGCCAGAACCCGCACGAACCGGCGGTCGGCCTCGTCGCCTGAGCCCAGCTTGCGCCGCAGACGCGCCAGCGCTGGCGGCAACGCCCAGCCCTGGAACGGCGCCCCATTGCGCAGGGCACCGGGCTTGGTCGCCAGCACCGGCAGGTAGTGCCAGGGATCGTAGAGGGTCCGGTCGCGACCGAAGAACCGGCGATGGTCGGCGACGACCTCACCCTCGCAGCGCACGACGATGCGGTCGGCATAGGCGCGAACCTGCACCGTCCGCCGCCCGGCCTTGGCCATCACCGAGTAGCGGTTGCGGTCGAAGCTGATCAGGCAGGTCCCGGTCACCGCGTGCTCGCTCTCGTAAAAGCCGTCGAACGGCCCCAGCATGGGCTGCAACGCCGGGCGCTCGGCTGCCAGAGCCTGAGTGACCGTCAGGTCCTTCTGCTCGGGATGCTGGCGCAGCTCGCCCCAGCGACGGCATTCTGCCTCCAGCCAGCCGTTCAGCTCCTCCAGACTGGTGAAGCGCAGGCGGGGCTGGAAGAACCGCCCCCGCACCGTCTGAACCTGGTGTTCGACCTGGCCCTTCTCCCAGCCGGCCGCCGGCGAGCAGGCCGTCGGCTCGACCATGTAGTGGCTCGCCATGACCAGAAAGCGCCGGTTGAACACCCGCTCCTTGCCAGTGAACACCGTCGTCACCGCCGTCTTCATGTTGTCGTAGATCCCGCGCGTCGGCACGCCGCCGAAGAAGGCGAACGCCCGCGCATGCGCATCGAACAACATCTCCTGGGTCTCGCGCGGATAGGCCCGAACGTAGATCGCGCGCGACGCGCACAGTCGCATGTGCGCCACCTTCACCCGCATCGGCTTGCCGGCGATCTCAACGTCCTCGTGGCTCCAGTCGAACTGGTAGGCCTCGCCCGGCTGGAACATCAGCGGGATGAACGTCGGCGCATCCGCCACGCCCCGACGCCGCTTCAGCCGCCACCCCGCCGCATAGCGCCGGACCGCGTCATACGAACCGTCGAACCCCTCGCGCAGCAGCAGGTCATGGACACGCGTCATCCGCAGCTTCTCGCGCCGCGGTCGCGCCTCGTCCTCTTCCAGCAGTTCATCAAGCCGGGCCTGGAACGGCCCCAGCCTCGGCAACGGCTGCACCGCCCGTCGATAGGTGAACTCCGCATCCGGCTCCCGGATCGCCTTGCGCACCACCTTGCGCGACAATCGAAGGTCCCGCGCTATCGCCTTGATGGCTTTCCCGGACGAGAACTCGCGCCGGATCCTCAACACCGTCTCCAACACCAACATCCCGATCTCGCCGCCTGACATCCGCCAAGCAGCTACCGTTAGACCTCAGGGATGAGGGGTCCTTATTCGACGCCGATCACCCCGCTAACGAGGTCCCTTTTCCACGCCGATCCACAACAGCCTCGCGCTGCCGCCGGTGCGGGCCATCGGTGAGAAGGTGAAGGCCGCTTTGGGATCAGCGAAGTCCGTGAACGACAACCGGCCGTCCTACCCCCTGATCCAGGGCGATAGTATCGTTGTCGATATCGCTGCCGCTGATCCGAAGATGTCGCGGCCTCAGAACTCGATGAAGGTGGACCTCCGCCTGGGCGACTGCCTCGTAGAAATGGCGACCATGCCAGCCGCCTCAGTCGATCTCGTCGCCGCCGACCTCCCGTATGGGGCAACGGCCTGCGAGTGGGATCGCCGCGTCGATCTCGATGCGTTTTGGAAAGAAGTTCGCCGCGTTCTGACGCCGACCGGCACCGTTGTCTTGAACTCGGCGGGACGCTTCACCGCCGACCTCATCGCCAGCAATCCCTCTTGGTTCAAATATTCTCTCGTCTGGCAGAAGACCCGGAAGTCGCAGTTCCTGCATGCCAACTACCGGCCGCTCGTCGCCCATGAGGACATCCTGGTCTTCTCGCCCGCTGGTGCCTGTCTCCGTGCCCGGAAGAAGATGACCTACAATCCTCAGGGAGTGGACGAGCTTTCGGAGCCTCGTGTGTTCGAGAACGCTTCTGTTTCTGCTGGCGTTTTCAAGTCCAGCAAGACCAAGGCTGCGAAGCGCGCGCAAACTCGGACTAACTATCCCTCGACCATTCTGACCTTCGCCTCAGAGGGAAAGAACCTGCATCCGACCCAGAAACCTGTCGCCCTGATGGAATATCTGATCGCGACTTATTCCAACCCTGGCGACACGGTGCTCGACCCCACCATGGGCAGCGGGACTACTGGGGTGGCGGCTGTTGCGCTTGGCCGGAAGTTCATCGGCATCGAGCGTGATGAGAAATTCTTCAAGATCGCGGAGGCCCGGATCGGCTGAGCGTCTGTTGGTCTCGAAGTTCAGCCCCAGCGACGGACATAGCTTTGCGCTTGGCGAAGTGTGATCGCGGTTCCAAGGCGGCGATGGTTCCACAGCCTGAGAATGACGCTTCGCTGAAAATCGCAGATGGCTGGCACGCTGACCTCCCGAAAATACTTCTCGTCTTGGAGGGATGAATCAAGCAGTCCGTGAATGTCGCCTGTGTGATCGATCTCGAACTGTAGACGGTGTTTCATTTTGCCTCACCAACATTGCTGCGAACTGCATCCCCCAGAGGGTCGAGGAGCCTGCACGGCTTCCCCATCCCCGCATTCCGGAATTGTCTGAGTTCGCGCCCGTTCAGGTGTTGAGCGTAATACGGCTCAAGTTCTTCAAATATCGTCATGGTGAGAATCGCTGAGATCATCGCTGTGAGTGGCGGACGGGACGCGATCTCAATATCCCCGCAGGAAGCCATCCCTGCGTTTGTCCGCCACTATTAAATATAACAGGACGCAATCGCCGACCGTTATATCTTTCTACGAGTTCGCGCGGAATGTAGGCGAAATGTATACTGATCATTTTTCCCCATTTAGTGGTGGTTCCTAATAAGACCTATTAGGAACACCCGTTACGTGGGGGAAATTCTTCTGCTGAGACCTCTGCGAAGAGGCGTGGCCGACATGCTGCGCGAAACGGGGCCGTTCTCATTGGACCTCGGTCTCGTGGGACATCGGGGATCACGTCCAAACCTGTCTCACACGAATTAGTTTGCAGTTTTGAGACAGATGGATTCATAGGGTCTGGAATCGTCTGAGAGGAACTGCATGACTGCGACTGGAGCCATCATCGGATACGCGAGAACCTCGACTGCCGACCAACAGGCCGGGCTTGATGCCCAGATTGTCGAACTCCAGGCTGCGGGCTGCACCCGCATCTTCCAGGAACAAGTCAGCGGCATGGACACGGCTCGGCCACAGCTTCAAGCCGCCCTCGATTGGGTCCGGGCCGGGGACGTGTTCGTCGTCACAAAACCGGAGAGGCTTTCGAGGAACGTCCGCGACCTGTTGGCCCTGGTTGATCTCTTGAAAGCCAAAGACGTGACGGTTCGAGTTCTCGCTATGCACCTGGATACCGGGAATCCGACTTCGAGCCTCATTCTCATTATCCTGGCCGGGGTCGGGTCTTGGGAACGAGAGGTGATGTTGGAAAGACAAAAAATCGGAATCGCCAAGGCGAAGGCCGAGGGGAAATACCGAGGACGGGCCCCCACGGCCCGAGCCAAGACCCCCTGAGGTTCTGCAATTGAAGGCTGAAGGGAAAACGGTCGCCGAGATCGCCAGGGAGACTGGGATCAGCCGAGCATCGATCTACAGAGCGTTGGCCGAAGCCGCCTGACCCCATCGTCCCCACACGGTTCAAAGACGGTCAGGAAGCCGTCCAGGCCACCGTCAGGGCCACGATCACGACCAAGGCTGGCCCAACCATCCATCGGATTCTATCGTCTCCCATGGCCTTGGAGAGCGATCATGAGCGACATCGGAAAGACGGTGCAGGACGGTGAAATGGGACCGTCGGAGACCGTTCTCAGACAGGTCCCAGCGGGATTCGCTCCGGGTGCGCCATTTTCTTCTCGATATCCTGTCGCCAGATGCTGTGACGGTGACCGTGGACCATCACGGCGGTAGCGAGCGGCGTTTTCGTTGCATGTCCGGCCGCCTGAACCGCGTCGACCCTTGAGCGCGTGACAGGCTGAAGCGCGGTCGTCCGAGGCCAGGTCCGGACTGCCGGGGCCGCAGCCGGGGCGGCATGGCTGCGCCTTCAGCCGGCTCCGCCCGCTGTCGAACTGGGCGTTCCCGCTACCGCGGTTCCGGCGGCGGCGATCACCAGCGCAGCAGGAAACGCCCGACGCCGGCACCGATCGCTCCGGCCACGAGCATGCCCAGGCTGTACCAGCCGGCCATGAAGGACACCGTGGCTTCCGGACAGAACAGGCCGTAGGCGCTGGCCGCCACGGCACTGGCGACCAGTCCGGCGACAAACCCCGCCAGCGTCGGCCTCAGGGGAGCCAGTCGTTGTGCGGCGACGAAGATGAAGGGGGTGGCCACCAGACTGATGGCCACGACCCGCAGGGTGCAGGACCGCCAGGACTGCCCCAGCCAGGCGTCGACGCGGCCCGCGCCCGAGAGTGTGGACTGCTCGACGACGACCGCGATCAGGATCACCGTTACGGTGACGGCCAGCCCGACGAGTGGCAAACGGACCGGAGCCCCCGGCTGACCCAGCCTGAGCAGAAGCAGGGCCGCGAAGCCGGCGATCGACAACGTATAGGCCTGGCGCATCAGGAAGCTGGCGTCGCCCACCACAACACCAAGGTCGGGTCGCAGGCCAAGCGTCAGCCAGACGACGGCGGTGGCGGCGACCAGCGCCATGCCGGTGCAGCAGACGACGCGCCATCCGGCGCGCCCGGGCGGGACGCGCCGGGCGTCGCAGGCCAGGGCCTCGATGAGATCATCAGTGTTCACGATCGGCCCCCCGTTTCATCAAGGCCTTCATCGCACGATGCAGACTGACCTTGGCGGCCCCCTCCGTCATTCCGGCGCGCTTGCCGGCCTCGGCGAGACTGAATCCGGCCAGCCGGACATCCTCGATCAGGGCGCGCTGGCGCGTCGGAGCCGTGTCGAGCAGCCGGTTGAGATCATGGCGCACCGCCCCCGCCTCAACGTCGTCGTTCAGGGCCGGGATGTCGTCGACCAGCGGCACCAGCCGGGCCCGCCCGGATTTGCGCAGGTGATCGATCAGCTTGTAGCGCGCGATCGTGAAACACCACGGCGTCACCGGATCGGCGCGCCGCCAGGTTTCCCGCTTCGTGTGAATGGCCAGAAGCGCGTCTTGCACCAGATCCTCGACATCCGCATCGCCATAGAACTGACGACGGTTGAAATAGGCATGCAGCGCCGGACGCAACAGCATCAGAAACTCGCGCCACGCCCGGACCTCTCCGTCGAGCCCGGCGATCATGAGCGGCTTCAGCCGTGCTTCCAGCGTCTTCACACAGCCCCCTGTTCGGACGTCGGGCCAGATCGTTACAGCCCACGACTCCGCATGGATCGCCCTGGCTGTAACCAATGAGGCAACCGGACGAATAGACCTGACCCAGCACCTCGGCGGCCTTGATCTAGACCCGGAAACCCCATGTTGTCACTCGCGCTCGTTGCCCTTGCCCCACTCCCGCCGCCGCAAGAACCGGGGATCGCCCTGCCCGAGGTCGTGGTGACGGGGACGCGACTGCCGTCGCAGACCGCGACCGAGTCGCCCGTTCCCGTCGATGTCTTGAGTCGTCAGGATCTGTTGTCGGCCGGGGCGATGGGCGGCGACCTGGGCCAGGCAGTCGGTGTGCTGGCCCCGTCGTTCAACTTTCCGCGCCAGTCCAACTCGGGGACGTCAGACCATATCCGTGCGGGTCAGCTTCGGGGCCTCAGCCCGGACCAGACCCTGGTGCTGGTCAATGGCCGTCGCCGGCATCCCTCGGCCATCGTCAATACGGAGACCAAGGTCGGACGCGGTACGGCAGCGGTCGATCTGAACACCATCCCCCTCGGTGCGGTCAGTCGGGTCGAGGTACTGCGCGACGGGGCCGGGGCCGCCTATGGCTCGGACGCGATCGCCGGGGTCATCAATGTCATCCTGGACGATCGCCCGTCAGGCTTCGAGATTTCGACCAGCTACGGCTTCCACCGCACGGATGTCGAACCGATCGACCAGACCCTGACCGACGGCGAGACCTTCACCCTGTCGGCGTCCGGCGGCATGGCGCTGGGGGATGGCGGGTTCCTGAGGGTCGGCGTCGACTACCGCGACCGCAAGGCCACGAATCGCGCCGGCTTCGACCAGATTCCCTTCTTCATCCCTGCCACCCCGGCCAATCTGGCGCTGGCGGGACAGCGCAACTATGCGGAAGGCGATCCCGCCGTTGAGGCCCTCGGCCTCTGGTTCAGTGCCGCCGTCCCGCTCGCCGGCGGCGAGCTCTACGGCTTCGGCACGGCAGGCCACAGCGATACCGAGGGTGCGACCTTCTTCCGCTATCCGGACGGTGCCGACAACCTGACCGCCATCTATCCGCAAGGCTTCCTGCCGATCACCACGGGCGAGGACGATGACCTCGCGCTGACGGCGGGGTGGCGCGCGCCACTCGGGGCCTGGCGCAGCGATGTCAGCCTGACCTGGGGCCGCAACGCATTCACCTACGGCGTCCGCAACAGCCTCAATGCGTCACTCGGCACGGCCACGCCACGCGCATTCCGGTCGGGCACCTATGTCTTTGACCAGACCAGCACCAACCTGGACCTGACGCGCGCCGTCCGGTTCGGATCGATCGAGACGGATATCGCCACGGGTCTGGAATACCGGCACGAGACCTATGAGACCCGCGCGGGGGAAGCGGCTTCCTATGCGGCCGGGCCGCTGGCCCTGGCCATCGGCGCCCAGGGGGCGCCCGGGCTGGATCCGGCCGATGAACGCTCGGTGTCGCGCGATGTCGGCGGGGCCTATCTGGAACTTGGCCTGCGCCCCCACCGAACGGCTGTTGATCGAAGGCGCGGTGCGCGCCGAGACCTACAGTGATTTCGGCGAAACCCTGACCGGCAAGCTGGCCGGGTCCTATGCCGTAACCCCGGCCCTTCATCTGCGCGGCGCGGTCTCCAACAGCGTTCGCGCACCCTTCCTCGGCCAGACGGCCTTCACCGACCGGACCGTCAATTTCGGCGTCGGCGGCACCCTGGCCAGCACCCGGACCCTGCCAGTTTCTGACCCCATCGCCCGGTCGCTGGGGGCCGAGGACCTGCGCGAGGAGCGAGCCTTCAACCTGTCTGCCGGGGTGACGGCCGAGCCGATCGCCGGTCTGACCCTGTCGCTGGACGCCTTCCGGATCCAGGTCGACGATCGCATCACCCTGTCGGACCGCTTCTTCGGCCCGGCGCTGGAGGCCTTCGTCCAGGCACAGCCGGGCGGTGCCGGTATCCAGTCGGTGCGCTTCTTCACCAATGCCGTGGACACCGAGACCATCGGTATCGACGCCGTGGCCAACTGGCGCATCCCGTTCCGCACCGGACAACTGACCCTGGGTGCGGCGTACAGCTATGCCGAGACCGAGATCACCGTCCGCCGCGCCACCCCGGCCGCCCTGCTGGCGCTTGACCCCGCGTTCGCCCTGATCGGGGTCGAGGAGATCAATACGCTGGAAGAGGCCGCCCCGCGCTGGAAGGCTCTGGTTTCGGCCGAATGGACCGCCGATCACTACCGCCTGCTGGGGCGGTTGAACGGTTATGGCTCGACGGTTCGGGTGTTCAATTTCGGCGGCGGCTTCGAACCGCGCCAACGCTACGGTGCCGAAACCAGCGTGGATATAGAGGGGGCGTTCGATGTCACCGAGACCCTGACGTGGACGGCGGGCGTCTCCAATCTGCTGGACAATTATCCCGACCGATCCGACCCGGCGATCAACTACTTCGGCAATCTGCCCTGGGACGTCCTGTCGCCGGTCGGAATTAATGGCCGATACCTGTACACCCGACTGACGGCGAGGTTCTGAACATGACCCATCTCAACAGACGCGGCCTGATCACGGCCGGTGTCGGCCTGATCGCCGGCCCCGCCTTTGCCCAGACTACATCGCGCTTTACTGGCCGACAGGCGGGGCGCGCGACGGCTGACCACGCTGCGTTCGACGCCATGCTCTCGCGTCGGGCACGCAACGCCCGCGACGGCGTGGTGCGGGTCGACTACGCCGGCTGGCGCGGATCGAGCGCCGATCGGGCGGCGCTGAACCGCTACATCGACACCCTGTCGACACTCGATCCGCTGAGTCTGACCCGGCCCGAGCAGTTCGCCTACTGGGCCAACCTCTACAATGCCGCGACCATCCGCGTCGTGCTCGACGCCTGGCCGGTGAGGTCGATCCGCGACATACGCTCCTCCCTGCTGGTCGCCGGGCCGTGGAAAAGGACCGTCGTTCAGGTCGGCGGCGTCGACCTGTCGCTGGACGACATCGAGCATCAGATCCTGCGCAAGGGCTGGTCCGACGCGCGCGTCCACTATGCGGTCAACTGCGCCTCATTCAGCTGTCCCAACCTGCCGCTGCGCGCCTGGCGGGGCGCGGGCCTCGGGCCGAGGCTGGACGTCGCGGCGCGGGCCTACGTCAACCATCCGCGCGGCGTCACCTTCAACGGGTCGTCACTGACGGTGTCCTCGATCTACAAATGGTATGCGGCAGACTTCGGCGGCACAGACGCCCGCGTCATCGCCCATCTCACGCAGTATGCCGCCGCACCTTTAGCGGCGCGGCTCGGCCAGACCAGCCGCATTTCCGGTGACGACTACAACTGGGCGATCAACGCCACGACGGGAAGCTGATGCGCCGGATCAAACCCTATCTGCCCCTGCTGGTGCTCGTCCTCGTGGTCGTGGCGGTGTTCGCCAGTGGCGTGACCCGCTACCTCAATCTGGAGGCGCTGCAGACGCATGAGGCGGCGTTGCGCGCCTTTGTCAGCGACAACCTGGTCCTCGCCCTGATCACCTTCATGGCTGTCTATGCCGTCGCCACGGCCGTCAGCCTGCCCGGGGGTCTGATCCTGACCCTGACCGGTGGTTTTCTGTTCGGACCGTGGGTTGGCGGCTCGGCGACCGTGATCGGGGCCACCCTCGGGGCCGTGGCGGTCTTCTACGCCGTCCGCACCTCTTTGGGTGAGGTGCTGCGTCGCCGGGCCGAGGCTTCAGGCGGCAAGCTGAAGGCGGTCATTGACGGGGTCGAGGCCGGGGCCTTCGGTTATATCCTGACGCTGAGACTGGTGCCGCTGGCCCCGTTCTGGCTGGTCAATATCGCCGCTGCCCTGGCCCATGCGCCGCTGCGCGCCTATGCGCTCGCCACCTTCCTCGGCATCATTCCGGCGACCTTCATCTACAGCGGCCTCGGGGCCGGGATCGGCGAGCTGATCGCGCGGGGCGAGACGCCGGACGCCGGGGTCATCTTCGAGCCGAAAATCCTCCTGCCGCTGGTCGGCCTCGGCCTGTTGTCGCTGGGCGTCACCCTGTATCAGCGCCGCCGCGCCCAAACCGGAGACGCCCTGTGAATCCGAAAATCCTCAAGTTCGATATGGCCGTTATCGGGGCTGGCTCAGGTGGTCTGTCGGTCGCCGCCGGCGCGGCCCAACTGGGCCTCAAGGTCGTGCTGTTCGAAAAAGGCGAGATGGGCGGCGACTGCCTCAACTACGGCTGCGTCCCGTCCAAGGCCCTGATCGCCGCCGCCAGCGCCGCGCATGAGGCGCGCCAGGCCGCCGCGCTCGGCGTTTCGGTCGGTGACGTCTCGGTCGACTTCCCGCGCGTCATGGCCCACGTCCACGCCGCCATCGCCGCCATCGCCCCCAATGACAGCCAGGCCCGCTTCGAGGGCTTCGGGGTCCAGGTCGTGCGCGAGGCCGCCCGCTTCGTCGATGACCGCACGGTGGCCAGCGACAGCGTTCGCGTCGAGGCCCGCAAGATCGTGGTCGCCACCGGCTCGCACGCCGCCGTGCCGCCGATCCCCGGACTCGACGCCGTTCCCTGGCTGACCAATGAGACCCTGTTCGACCTGACCGCACTGCCCGAGCGGCTGATCGTGCTCGGCGGCGGCCCGATCGGCGTCGAACTGGGTCAGGCCTTCCGCCGCCTGGGCTCCGAGGTGGTGATCATTGAGGCCGACGCCCTGCTCGGGCGCGAGGATCCCGACGCCGCCGCCGTGGTGCTGGCCCAGCTGCGCGCCGACGGCGTCCAGGTCATGCCCGGCTGCAAGGCGACCCGGGTCGAGGCCGGGCCGACGCTGACGGTCGAATGCGACGGTCAGACCCGCACGGTCACCGGTTCGCACCTGCTGGTCGCCGTCGGTCGCAAGCCGTCGCTGGACGGGCTCGACCTCGACAAGGCCGGGGTCAAAACCGACCCCAACGGCATCGTCACCGACAATGCCCTGCGCAGCAGCAACAGGCGCGTCTATGCCGTCGGCGACGCCGCCGGGCGCGGCCAGTTCACCCATCTGGCCGGGGCGCACGCTTCGCTGGTGGTACGCCGCGCCGTCTTCGCCCTGCCGGTCAAGGCCGACGCCTTGCAGGTGCCGCGCGTCACCTACTGCGACCCGGAACTGGCCTCGATCGGTCTCGGCGAGGCCGAGGCGCGCAAGACCCACGGAGATGACATCCGCGTCGAGACTTTCGATTTCGCCGAGAACGACCGGGCCATCGCCGAGGGCGACACCCGCGGCTTCGGCAAGCTGATCACAACGAAAAAGGGCGGGGTCCTGGGCGTGACCCTCGTCGGCCGCCACGCCGGAGACCACATCCACCTGTGGTCGCTGGTGATGTCCGCGGGCCTCAAGCTCAGCCAACTGACCAGTATGATCGCGCCCTATCCGACCCGGGGTGAGATCAGCAAACGTCTCGCCGGCCAGTGGTACACCCCGGCCCTGTTCTCGGACCGCACCCGCAAACTGGTGTCGATACTGAAACGGTTCGCCTAGGATTTCGGCTGGGCGCGCATGCGCCGCACGAAGCTGAAGTCTAGATATCGTTTGAGCCAAAGTACCGTCCGGCCGAACATCCAGAACTCCCCCCGGATCGCCAGCCCCCGGCCGTCGCCGAGGTCCATGATCGACAGCCAGCGTTTCTGCGGCCGATACGATCGCAGACCTTGGTTACGGGCCAGGGCGACGAGGTTTTCGAGCAGTACTGGCGCGGCGCGGACCCCGAACACGCCCGCCGCCGGCCGGGGGTGGCCCGTGATCACGGCGCAGTCTCCGGCTGCGAATAGTGCCGGATCCCCCACGGACTGAAGGGTGGGGGTCACCAGCAACCGTCCGTCCTCATCCACCGGCAGCGCCAGATCCGCAATCAACGGCGGAGCGACGAGGCCGGTCGCCAACACCAAATGATCACAGGGCAAGAGCGCGCCGTCTGCCAGACGGCAGGCCTGAGCTTCCCGCCCGACGACGGTGCCGGACCGGAAGGCGACACCTCGCGCCGCCAGACTGTCCAGCAACCGGGCGCGGGCAGGCGGCGGCAGGGCCGCACCATGGGCGGATGCAACCAGGGTCACGTCGGGCCGAACGCCCTGCCGCTCCAGCAGGCCACACAGGCTGGCGGCGATCTCGAGCGCGCTCTGACCCCCGCCGGCGACGACGATCCGGGGTGAGACTCCGCCCCGCACGCTCTCCGCCTCGATCCGGGTGCGCAAGGCAAACAGGTTCGACAGCGGCTTGACCGGCCAGACCCCGGCCTGTGAGGCCAGATCGTGGGGGTCCGCCACGACGCTGCCGATGTTCAGGGACAACAGATCAAAAGGCTCGGTCGCCCCTCCGGCCAGGGTCAGGGTCCGGGCCGCGCGGTCGACCGCCGTAACCGACTGTGGCAGGTGATGAACGCCGAATGCCGACGCCAGCGCCACCACATCGATCTCGGCCGCCTCGACCCCCAGCGCGCCGGACAGCACGCCGGTGGCGAGGCCGGAATACTGAAACCGGGGCGGGGCGATCAGCCTCACGTCCAGACCCGCCGTGCGCAGCCGGGCGGCCTCGCGCACCAGATGCAGATGGGCGTGACCCCCGCTCCGACCAGAGCGAGCCGTCGTGACTTCAACCGGGCCGTCCCGCTCAACCTTGCAGTTCGGCCGAAACCCGCGCGAGATAGGCCTCGATCCGGCTGCCGTTGGCCCCCAGATCACTCAGCCCGACACGCGAGATCGAGCGCGCATCGATGCGAGCGCCGGTCCCGTCAGCGACCGGACGCACCCGGATGATCACGTCATCCTTGAAACCGAACCAGAAGGTCTCGGCGGTCGCTTCAATCACACCGCCGGCTTCATCCTCGGTGACCAGGGTCCAGCCCATGTCCTGCGCGACCTTCCGGGCGGCAGCGAAGGCAACGGCGGGCGTGGCCTTGGCCTCGACGGTCCGCACGGCCGGATAGGCCTCGTGCCCGATCTGTCCCAGGCTCCGCTCGCCGAACCGGGCGAAGCGCGGCCCCTGATAGGCGTCCGCGGCGGTCAGGGGCGCGGTCATGTCCAACACGGGATTGGCTTCGGCTGTCGTCCGCAGGGCCAGCAGGCGGGCGCTCGGGGCCGGGGGATCGATGATATCGGTGGCGACGTCGTGGATCGGCGGGATATCGGCTGACTGCGTTTTGACCCAGCCCATATAGCCAAACCCTACAGCCGGAATGAGCAGGGCGATCACGGCCGCCTGCCATCCCCGGCGCGGCTTGCGGATCAGGACGGCGATCAGGGCGATCACCGCGATCACGGCCGAGGCGATCAGCAGGCGCGGTCCCCACTGGACGATCAGCACGCCGAGGCCGAGTCGCCACGGCCACAGCCCGAATTTCACCCCCAGGGCCGCGACCATGAACCAGACCGGCACCAGCAGCGACACCGTCAGGGCGAAACTTGCGAATTTGGATCGTCCGAACATGGTCAATTCCCCCTGTGTCCCTGCAGCGTTCCACGTTATCCGCCGGCGCGCCAGCATCCGCCATTTGCCGCGGGCCTGAAACCTTCCGGTCCCCGCTGACGAATAATAGACAGGAGACGCTGGGAGGCGTGCACCGCGACTGTCACAAGGGACATCATGACGACACTGACCGCATCGCCCTTCGCCACCCGGCGCGACATCGTCGGTCCCGGCCGTTTCGTCGACCCGTTCGTCACGGCCGACGGGTCGCGCCGCGCCTCGGTGGCCCAGACGCGGCTCGAAACGCTATGGTTCAACACCGGTACGCTCTGCAATATCGCCTGCGCCAACTGCTATATCGAAAGCTCGCCGACCAATGATGCCCTCGCCTATCTGACGGTCGAGGACGTCGCCCGCTATCTGGCCGAGATCGCCGATGCGGGCCTGCCGACCCGGGAAATCGGCTTCACCGGCGGCGAGCCGTTCATGAATCCCGGCATCCTGACCATGCTGGAACTGGCGCTGGAGGCCGGTCATGAGGCGCTGGTCCTGACCAATGCCATGCGACCGATGCTGCGCTGGGGTGACCGGCTGGCCGATCTGGCCGCGCCTCATCGCGACCGGCTGACCTTCCGCGTCAGCCTCGATCACCACACAGAGATCGTTCACGACGCCGAGCGCGGCGTAGGGTCATGGGACATTGCGTGGAAGGGGCTGGACTGGCTGGCCGCGCGCGATCTGCGTATCGCCATCGCCGGCCGCCGGCTGGCCGATGAGACCGAGGTGGACGCCCGCGCCGCCTATGCCACGCTGTTCCGGTTACACGGCCTCAAGGTTGATGCGGCCGATCCAGGAGTGCTGGTGCTGTTTCCCGAGATGGAGATGGACCGCGCCGTTCCGGAGATCACCGAGGCCTGCTGGGGCATTCTGGACCGCGCGCCGGAACAGATGATGTGTGCCACCAGCCGCATGGTCGTCCGCCGAAAAGGCGCGGCCGAGGCCGCCGTCATCGCCTGCACCCTGACGCCCCACGACCCGCAGTTCGAGATGGGGCGAACCCTTGAAGAGGCCTCCGGCGCGGTTCAGCTCAATCATCCCTTCTGTGCCCAGTTCTGCGTGCTGGGCGGTGCCAGTTGCAGCGCCGCATGACGACGTCCCTTCCCGTGCTGGACGCGCTCGACATCATCATCCCCGTGCTCAACGGCGGCGCGCGTCTGGCCGAAACCCTGCAGGCGCTGCCGCCTGTGCATCAGGTTATCGTCGTTGACGGCGGCTCGACCGACTACTCCCCTGCCTGCGCCGTCGCCCACGGTGCCAGGGTCCTGCCTTCCGCACCGGGGCGCGGCGAACAACTCGCCGTCGGGGCCGAGGCTTCCACTGCGCCCTGGTTGCTGTTTCTGCACGCTGATACCCAATTGGATGATGTGGCATGGGCCGCCCTGGCCGCCTACATCGCGCGACCTGACACCGGCTCTTCCGCCGCCGTCTTCCGCCTCAAGCTCGATGATCCCGCTTGGCAGGCGCGGGTGGTGGAACTGGGTGTTCGACTTCGCGTCGCCGTCCTGTCCCTGCCCTACGGCGATCAGGGGCTGCTGATCCACCGCGACCTCTATGCGGCGGTCGGCGGGTTCGCCGCCCTGCCGTTGATGGAGGACGTCGACCTGGTGCGCCGTCTGGGTCGACGACGTCTGCATCTGCTCGAGGGTGCCGCCGAGACCTCGGCCGAACGCTGGCGGCGGCGCGGCTGGATCCGCCAGACCGCCCGCAACCTGCGCTGTCTCGCCCTCTATTATCTCGGCGTGGCCCCAACCCGGATCGCGACCCTCTATGGCCGCTGATCCCTCCCGCTCGCATCTGGTGCTGTTCGCGCGCCAGCCTCACTACGGCGTGGGCAAGCGCCGTCTCGCCGCCGATGTCGGCAATATCGAGGCGCTGAGGTTCGCGCGAGGCTCGCTCAACCGCCTGCGCCGCACCCTCGGCGCGGACCCGCGCTGGACCCTGTGGCTCGCCGTCTCGCCGGATCGTCCGACCGGCTGGGCCGCCCCGACGCGGGTCATCGCCCAGGGGAGCGGCGACCTCGGCGAGCGGTTGAGCCGCGTCGTTCGCGCCCTGCCGCCGGGACCGGTGGTCATCCTCGGGGCCGACACCCCGACCGTGACGCGACAGGATGTGGCGAGCGCCTTCACCGCTCTCGGAGGGCACGACGCCGTATTCGGACCGGCCCGGGACGGCGGCTACTGGTTGATCGGCCTGCGCCGAAGGCCGCGCCGGCATCTGCCGTTCGCCGGGGTGCGTTGGTCAACCCAACACGCCCTGGCCGACACCCTGGCGGCGATGGAGGGCCGACCGGTCGCCCTGCTGCGGACGCAGGAAGACGTCGACGACGGGCCGTCTCTAAGGCGTTATCTCAGCCGTTCGCGTCGGGGCTGAACAGCCGCGGACAGATGCCCGCCAGCTTGGCCGCCAGCACCGGATCGCGGACCGCGGGATCGGTCACCACCGCCCGATCCAGCCCGCTGTCGATCGGCGAGGCGGGGCGGGTCTGCGGCAGGGCGCGCACCAGTTCGCCCAGCATGCGCCGCGCCGTTTCGGCATTGCCCCGCATGGTGGCCAGAATTTCGGCCACCTCGACATGCGCCGTCTCCTCGCGCCAGCAGTCATAGTCGGTGACCATGCAGACGCTGGCGTAGGGCAGCTCCGCCTCGCGGGCCAGCCGGGCCTCGGGCATGGCCGTCATGCCGATCACCGAACAGCCCCAGCTGCGGAACAACTCGCTTTCGGCCCGGGTCGAAGAATTGCGGGCCCTCGATGGCGACATAGGTGCCGCCCTCGACCGTCGAGGCACCGGCCGCCCGCGCCGCCGCCGCGGCGGCACCCGACAGGACCGGACAGACCGGATCGGCCAGCGACACATGGGCGACGAGACCGGGCCCGAAGAAGGATGAGGGCCGCGCCACGGTCCGGTCGATGAACTGGTCGACCACGACAAAGGTGCCGGGCGGCAGCTCCTCGCGCAGCGATCCGACCGCCGACACCGAGATCAGGTCGGTACAGCCGGCCCGTTTCAACACATCGATATTGGCGCGGGCGTTGATGTCGGTCGGCGGGAGGCGGTGGCCCTGACCATGGCGCGGCAGGAAGACCAGACGAACGCCCTCCATCTCGCCCGTTACCAGCACATCGGACGGCGCGCCCCAGGGCGAGTCCAGCTTCAGCGCCCTGCGATCGGTCAGGCCGTCGAGGTCATACAACCCCGACCCGCCAATAACGCCGATGACCCAGTCTTTCATTCCGCACGTCCCTTGAATCGTTGCCACCCCCTGTTACGTCGCCAGAGCGTGGCCGGACAGACCCAACACGGTGCCGGCAGGCTTCCCTGTCGCCTCCGCGGCCACCCGGGTGTCACTGCTGACAGCGCGATCCGCAGCGGCCAGGGCACGGTCACAGGTTACGACGACGGTGCTTTCGGTTTGTCGCGATAGAGGTCGCACAACAGGGTGATGATACGGGCGGCGGCCGGATCGACGATGCGGTAATAGATCGTCTGTGCGTCGCGGCGCGGGGCGATGACACCCGCGTCGCGCAGGCGGGCCAGGTGCTGGGAACAGGCGGACTGAGACAGGTCGACGAAGGCGGTCAGTTCGCCGACGGCGCACTCGCCTTCGCTGAGCCGGCACATCAGCATCAACCGTTGCTCATTGGCGAACAGCCGCATCAGGCGTGCCGCAGGGGCGGCGCTGGCCTCGAGCTCGGCAAGGGCGGCCGGGTTGGGCCTGGGCAGGGCGTCGATCATGTCGTCTCTTCCACCGGGTCGGTGCCGGTCAGCGGCTGTCCGTCATCCTTCAACGCAATATAGATGGCCGGGATCACCAGTACCGTCAGAATCGTCGAGGAAATCAGACCGAACAGCAGGGAGATGGCCAGGCCCTGGAAGATCGGATCGAACAGGATCACGGCCGCGCCGATCATGGCCGCCAGGGCGGTGAGCAGGATGGGTTTGAAGCGGATCGCCCCAGCCTCCAGCAACACCTCGCGCAAGGGTCGTCCCGGCGTTCGGGCGTGGCGAATGAAGTCGACGAGCAGGATCGAGTTTCGCACGATGATCCCCGCCAGGGCGATAAAGCCGATCATCGAGGTGGCGGTAAAGGGCGCGCCGAACAGCATGTGGCCGATGACGATGCCGATCAGGGTCAGGGGGATGGGCGTCAGGATCACCAGCGGGATGCGGAAGTCCTTGAACTGGGCGACGACCAGAACATAGATCCCGAGCAGGGCCACGCCGAAGGCGGCCCCCATGTCGCGGAAGGTGACCCAGGTAATCTCCCATTCGCCGTCCCACAGAACGGTGGGCGTGGTCTCGTCATCGGGCTGACCGTTGAGCCGGATCTCGGGGCGCGGCAGGTCCTTCCAGTCGTGCGACTGGATGGCCGCGTCGATGGCGAGGATGCCATAGATCGGGGCCTCGAACTGGCCGGCCAGCTCGGCGGTGACCATCTCGGCGGCGCGTCCGTCGCGGCGATAGACCGGATAGCTCGCCAGTTCGTTCCGGACCTCGACGATCTCGCCCAGTTCGACCAGCCGGCGACCGCCGCCCAGCGAGGTCATCGCAACCGGCATGACGGCCATCTGTTCATTCCAGGTCCGGGCCGACTGGGGCAGACGCACCGCGATCTCCACCGGGGTCCGTCCGTCGTCGCGCGCGGCATAGCCGAGCACCTGTCCACCCATGACCGCGGCGATGGAATCGTAAACGTCGCGCTCGGACAGGCCGAAGCGCTCGATCTTCTCCCGATCGGGAATGAGCCGAAGAACCGGACGCCGGACGCCGTAACTGTTGTCGACATCAACGATCGACGACTGGGCCCGGAACAGCGTCTCCAGCTCCGCGGCCACGGCGCGACGGGTGGCGGGATCGGGTCCGTAGACCTCGGCCAGAAGGGTCGCCAGCACCGGCGGTCCCGGCGGAGCTTCAACCACCTTGAGCGAGGCACCTGCAGGAAGCGGCAGGTCGGCCAGGCGGCGACGCAGGTCGAGCGCGACCGTATGGCTGCTGCGGCTGCGTTCACCCTTGGGGGCCAGCATCACCGCGAGGTCACCCTGTTCAGCCCCGGCACGCAGGAAATAGTGTCGCACCAGGCCGTTGAAATTGAACGGTGCCGCGGTGCCGGCGTAACTCTCAAGCGACTCAACCTCGGGCAGGGTCTGGACCACGGCCGCGGCACCGGAAAGGGTGCGATCGGTGGTCTCCAGACTGGTGCCCTCGGGCATGTCGAGCACGACCTGCAGCTCGGACTTGTTGTCAAACGGCAGCAGCTTCACCGGCACGGCCCGGAAGCCGAACATCGACATGGACAGCAGGGTCGCGAGTCCGACGACGATCAGGAAGGTCCAGGCGCTGCCACGGCTACGGATCACCGGCGTGGCGACCTTGCGATAGAGGCGTCCGAGCGCCCCCTCACCGTGATCGGCATGGCCGCCGGCCAGCGTCTGGCGCGCCAGCCGGATCATCAACCAGGGGGCAATGACCACGGCGACGAAGAAGGAGAAGATCATGGCCGCCGAAGCGTTGACCGGAATCGGTGCCATATAGGGGCCCATCAAACCCGAGACGAACAACATCGGCAGCAGGGCCGCGACCACGGTCAGAGTGGCGACGACGGTCGGGTTACCGACCTCGGCGACCGCCTCGACTGTCGCCTGGGCCTTGGGGCGTCCGTCGTTCATGGCCCAGTGACGGGCGATGTTCTCGATCATGACGATGGCGTCGTCGACCAGGATGCCGATCGAGAAAATCAGGGCGAACAGGCTGACCCGGTTGATGGTGTAGCCCATCAGATTGGAGGCGAAGAGGGTCAGCAGGATGGTCGTCGGGATCACCACCGCCGTAACCGCCGCCTCGCGCCAGCCGATGGCGAAGCCGATCAGAATGACAATGGAGATGGTCGCCAGACCAAGGTGCATCAGCAACTCGTTGGCCTTTTCATTCGCCGTCTCTCCGTAGTCACGTGTGACCACAACCTCGAGCCCGTCGGGAATCAGGTTGCCTTTCAGCGCCGCGACCCGCTGCATCACGCCGTGCGAGACGACCACGGCGTTGGCCCCCTGACGCTTGGCGATCGCCAGGCTGACCGCGGGCGTGCGACTCCAGCCGTCGCCCTCCCGGGCGTAGTGGGCCGCACGGGCCTGGTCCTCACGGGGGGCCTGGACGATGGTCGCCACATCGCGCAGATAGACGGGTTCACCCGCCAGGGAAGGCACCGTCAGCAGGGCGGCGTCATCGGGTGTCGTGAGCCGTTCGCCGGAGCGCAGGGCCACGGCCTGGCCACCCTCGCGAAGGGCACCGGCGGGAAAACTCCTGTTGGCCTGACCGACCGTCTCGAGCACCGCTGACAGGGCCACGCCGCGCGCGGCCATGCGGGCCGGATCGGGTTCGACACGGATCTCGGACGGGCGTCCACCGACGATGAAGGTCAGGCCGACGTCATCGACCTTGCCGATTTCGGTGCGCAGACGGGTGGCGACATCATAGAGGGCCTGGTCGCTCCAGCGCGCGGCGACGTCAGGGCGCGGCGTCAGCGTCAGGACCACCGCAGGCACGTCATTGATGCCGCGGGTGACGATCTGCGGTTCGGACACGCCGACCGGAATGGCATCGTAGTTTGCGCGCACCTTCTCATGGACGCGAACCGCCGCATCGTCGGGATCGGACCCGACCAGGAAGCGGGCGGTGACCATCACCTGGTCGTCCTGCACCTGGGTATAGACGTGTTCGACGCCGTCGATGCTGCGCACGATTGCTTCCAGCGGCTTGGCCGCCAGTTCCGTCGCATCGGACGCGCTGAGTCCCGGCGCGGCGACCATGATGTCGACCGTGGGCACGCTGATCTGGGGCTCCTCCTCGCGGGGGATCGAGAAGACAGCCATCAGACCGACGGCTATGGCCGCCAGAAGCATCAGGGGCGTCAGCGGTGAATTGAGCGTGGCGCGCGTCAGCCGCCCGGAAATGCCGAGGTTCATCGGGCGCGCTCCGGAGCGAGGACAACATCACCGGCGGCAAGACCCGACAGGACCTCGACCCGATCATCACCGGCGGGTCCGCCCAACTGGACGGGGGCCTCGCTGACCCGACCGGCACCATCGACGGTGCGGACGAAGTCGATGCCGTAGCGGGTGGTCACGAAGCGGCGCGGAAGCACGAGTGCACGGCGCTGACCGACCGGAACCTGAACGATAACCCGCTGACCGACACGATCGCTGGCCAGGCCGGCGACGGCAATATCGGCCATCGTCCGACCTGCGGTAGCGGCAGGATAAACCTGGGCGATCGTCCCGCTGCTTGCGCCCGGAACGTCATCGCCGGACAGGGAGATGACCTGCCCGACCCGCAGGTTCCGGCCCTGTGCCTCCGGAAGTTCAAGACGAAGCACCAGGGGACCCGCGGTAATGGTTGCGATGGACTGGCCACCGTTGACCACCGATCCGACGGGGGTGTCGGCGGTCAGCACACGGCCGGCCGCAGGGGCGAGGATGCGGCCCTGGGCAGCGGTTTCGGCACTGGCACCACGCTGGGCGCGGGCGGCACGAACCTGGGCTTCGGCGGCCGCGGCGGCCGCGCGCGCACGATCCAGCCCGGCCTGGGCATAGAAGCCGCGATCGAACAGGGTCTGGACCCGCGACAGGTCGCCGCGGGCGCGGACCGCTTCCGCCTCGGCAGCCGCGACCTGGGCGTCGAAGGCCGACGTCTCGAGACCGATGCGGTTGTCAACAACGACACCGATGACCTGACCTCGACGGACCAGGTCGCCCTCGCGGACGCTGAGTTGGGTCAAGGTGCCGGGGATGCGGGCCCTCGCCTCGGCGAGATCGCGCGAGGCGACGACGGCCGAGGCCGGCTTGACCGCATCGATCATCACCTCGGCCACTTCCAGACGCTCACCCCGCACAGGCGCGGTTGCCGCGACCTCCGGCTTTTCGCCGCAGGACGATAGTCCGACGGCAAGCATGGCGATGGCCAGAACGGCGAACAGGGCCGGGCGCTTGATCATTAGAGAATCCTTACATAAGGTGTCTCTAATATTAGATCATTCTAATCTTAGAGCAAGGCCTGACATTCCTAACGTCCGACAGGGTCATTTGACCTTGATCCGGATCAAGGTCGCCGAGTTTGGAGCGGCCTAGGTTTGAACATCGGACACATCCGAACAAGGAGACCGCGTATGACCCGGCCCACTGTTGTGATCCTCGGCGCAGGACTGGGCGGCACCATCGCCGCCTATGAAATCCGGCACGCCCTCGGCGACCGCGCGCATGTCGTGATGGTGTCGAACGGCGACACCTTTCATTTCACCCCGTCCAATCCCTGGGTGGCGGTGAACTGGCGCAAGCGCGAAGCGATCGAAGTCAGCCTGCCCGGAGTTATGAAGCGCAAGGGCGTGGAGTTCATCAACGTTGCGGCCACCGGCATCCGTCCTGACGAAAAGAGTGTGGACCTGGCCGATGGCCGGACCCTGGCCTACGACTATCTCGTGATCGCGACCGGCCCTGACCTGGCCTTCGACGAGATCCCGGGCCTCGGCCCGAACGGGCATACGGAATTGATCTGCCATGTCGACCATGCGGTGGACGCGGCTTCGGCCTTTGATCGCTTTGTCGAGAATCCCGGCCCGATCGTGGTCGGGGCGGTGCAGGGGGCCTCCTGCTTCGGGCCGGCCTATGAGTTCGCCATGATCCTCGACACCGAGTTGCGCCGCCGCAAACTGCGCGACCGCGTGCCGATGACGTTCGTGACCCCGGAACCCTACATCGGTCATCTCGGCCTTGACGGTGTCGGCGACACCAAGGGTTTGCTGGAAAGCGAGATGCGCGAGCGCCACATCAAATGGATCATCAATGCCCGCGTGACCCGCGTCGAGGCGGGCATGATGCACGTCGAGGAAGTCGGCGAGGACGGCAAGCTGAAGACCGAACACGCCCTGCCCTTTGCCTATTCCATGATGCTGCCCGGCTTCCGCGGGGTCGAGGCGGTCCGCGGGGTCGAGGGTCTGACCAATCCGCGCGGCTTCGTCGTCGTCGACAAACACCAGCGGAACCCGGCCTGGCCGGACATCTTTGCCCTGGGAGTTTGTATCGCCATTCCACCGACAGGTCCGACACCGGTGCCTGTCGGCGTGCCCAAGACCGGCTTCATGATCGAAAGCATGGTCACGGCCATTGCGGCCAATCTGAAGCAGATCATCGACGGCCAGTCCCCCACCAACGAGGCCAGCTGGAACGCCATCTGTCTGGCTGACTTCGGCGACGGCGGCGTCGCCTTCATGGCCCAACCCCAGATTCCGCCCCGCAATATCAACTGGTCGGCCAGCGGCGGATGGGTGCATGCGGCCAAGATCGCCTTTGAGGGATATTTCCTGCGCAAGGTCCGCAAGGGTCAGGCCGAGCCGCTCTACGAGAAGCTCGCTCTCGAACTGATCGGCGTGCACAAGTTGCGCCGTACCGTCCAGTCTTCCGCCACTCCGGAGACCCGGCCATGACTGTGGAGCGGGCCGTCATGCTGTTCGCCGGTCTCGTGGTGCTGACGAGCCTGGCGCTCACCCATTGGGTGCATCCCGCCTGGGTCTGGCTGACCGCGCTCGCGGGCGTAAATCTGACCGTGGCGTCCGTAACGGGGTTCTGTCCGGCCGCCATCCTCTTCCGCCGTCTCGGCCTCCGATCAGGTTCCGCGTCCCACTAAATACGCCAGCGCCGCCGGGCGTTATACGCCGGTCGACGTTCGGGCGGGAACAGGGCCGCGGGTCCGCCGTTGGTCATGGAGAAGGGAGATGATCATGGCCAGATACGCCGTCGGCGACCATGTCAGCTGGAACTCCGAAGCCGGACGGGTGAGCGGCCGCATCGTCGCCGTCCACCTGGAGGATTTCGACTACAAGGGATACCGCCACCGGGCCTCCAGCGAGACGCCGCAGTACGAAATCAAGAGCGACAGGACCGATCACATTGCGGCCCACAAAGGCGCGGCCCTGACGAAGATCGACTGATGGCGACGGGGTTCGCGACCATCGGCCATTCCACCCGCGACCTGGACGAGTTCCTTGATATGCTGCGTCAGGCGCGCGTGGGCTTGCTGGTCGATGTGCGGTCATTTCCCCGATCGCGCAGCAACCCCGTTTTCAATATCGACCGGCTGCCCGACGATCTGGCGCGGATGCAGATCGGTTATCGCCATTGTCCCGGTCTCGGCGGACGACGCCCAAAACAGCCCGACATCGACCCGGCGCTCAACGCGATGTGGCGTGTCCAGAGCTTTCACAACTACGCTGATTATGCGCTGGGCGACGCGTTCGGCACCGCCTTCGATGACCTGCTGTCGCTCGGTCGCCGCCGGCGGGTGGCCCTGATGTGTTCCGAGGCTGTGTGGTGGCGCTGTCACCGCCGGATCATCACCGACTACCTGCTGTTTAACGGAGAGGCGGTCGACCACCTGATGGGGCCCGGCAAGACCGACGCGGCGACGCCGACGCCCGGCGCGCGCCGACGGAAGCCGGGGAAGGTCGTCTATCCTGCCGCGCACGTCGACGCTGGGCTCACGGACAGCATGGCCGGCGATGCTGGCCGTGACGCACAACCGGCAGAAATACACGCCGCCCGGGCCCCCGGAAAATAGCCCGGTCCCCCCCGGGTTCGGCCTGCGGTGCAGTGTCGGTCAGACCTCGGCCTCATCCGGTCGAAAGCGATAGTTCGAGACACCGGCCATACCGGTCAGCATCGACTCCAGGATTTTGCAGTCATTGACGGCGTCAGCGACGCAAATCGCGCGCACCGTCGTCTCGCCCGCGACCAGTTCCTGACTGAGACTCACCGTCTTGATCCCGACCCCGGCAAGAGCCGCAATAACCTGCTCTCCCGGATGGGAGACGCCCTGGACGAAGCCGACCACGACTTCCACGCGCGAGCGTTTCGGCAGCAAGCGACTGGCGAGGCGAAGACCTGCCAGGACGAGCAGGGTGACCACCACGGCGCTGATGGCCAGCGGATAGAATTTGAGACCAATCAGCATCCCGATCACCGCGGTAAGCCAGAGCGAGGCTGCCGTGGTCAAACCGCGAATCGTCGAGCCGTGACGAAAGATGACCCCCGCTCCCAGAAACCCGATGCCGGTGAGAACCCCGTGTGCCATCCGCGTGGGGTCGATCCGGATCGCTTCGATCGGCGTCGCCTCCATCCAGTGAATCTGCTGCACAGCCGCCACCATCAGCAGGGTCGACGCCACCGACACCAGAATATGCGTCCGGATGCCCGCGGCGCTTCCGTTCAGTTCGCGCTCCAGCCCGATGACCGCGCCGGCGGCGATCGAGGCCGCAAGAGGAACCAGGAAGGTCATGTCGATGGCGAGCAGGCCAGGGTCAGCCATGGCGCGCGCCCGATCGCACCAATCGATCGTGATCTGCGGTCAGGGCAAATCCAAATTCGCCGTCGAATACTTCGTCGAGTGCGGCCTGAATTCCCCTGTCTCTCAGGCTGGCAATCGTGACCGGAAGCGCCATCAGGAGCAGGCCGCCACACAGAAAAGCAACAACCATCGGTGCAGATCTGGAGGCCCGGACAAACATCACATCTACCATCTACGTTATCAGCAATATCGTAAGCAGTAACGCGCCTAGCGACAGCACAACCAATAACCAATAGAGCGCCAGTCCCGCCCGCTTGATCTTTGGTGGTGCGCGCAGATAGGCCGGCGGGCGCGGATGCCCGACCTCGCTACCAACAATATTGTGTCGCTCTCTCATCGCGCGACCCGCCGTGAGGCGGCGGCCAGCCACCGCCCAAGAGGCGGCCACCCGCCGAGGACCGGGGTCGACGCTGACAGGTTGCGCGCACGATCGCGCAGCCTCGCGACCGAACTCAGCATGGCCAGGCGCACGGTATCGCTGGCCGGCAGGTCGGGATGATCCCAAAGGCTCTCCTGCAGGGCCGCGTCCTGTTCGAGACGGTGCGACAGCAGATCGGTGCGCATCCTTGGCCGCAGATGTCGCGCGTGTCGCTCCTCGACCGCCAGAACCAGGGCGTCGGTATCGGACGACGGGGGCGCGTCCAGGCTGACGATCCGTTCAACGATCCGGGCGCGGTCTCCACACGCGCACAGAACATCGATCAACGGACCGTCCAGCAGTCCGTCTTCGGCGCTCCGCTCGAGCGCGAGAGACATGAGTTGATCCCGGGCGACCGGCGACATCGCCAGTTCGGCGGCCTTGGCCAGGATCAACTCACGATGCACGCAATCCGGTCGCCGGGTCTCGAGATCGATACGCTCCCATCGGGCAGCAGAGACCGCTTCGGCAGCCGCGGCCTCAACAAGCCGCGTGGCGGAACTACTCGAGTTCCGCATGACGCTCGGCCTCCACGCTCAGAACCTTGAGCCGGTGCGGGCGACCATTGTCGTCGGTCCAGCCGAACTCCGCGTCCGGCGCGAGTCCAAGCAGGGACGCGCCCACCAGGCTCAGGACAGACACCTGGCGTTTGTCGATATCTGCATCACCCGGCGGGACGATCTGGATGTTGCGGATCTGGCCGGACCCGAGATCTTCATAGGTCACCCAGCTGCCGATGCGGCAAAACGGGCGCGCGCTGAACGCATCGTTGACCACGGCCGCGCGGGCCAGTTCTTCTTCCAGAAGCTCGATGGCCGCCGTTCGGGCGGTTGAGGGGCCGACCATCAACTCCAGGAGCTCAAGATCCCGGCTGGTTATGAGTATTCTGGGCTTCCGGACGGCCCGTGCCTTGGTTTTTGTCATGTCAGTATCCGACTTTCATGGCGGTCATGCGTGACCGCATCGATTTGATCGCGATCAAATGCGTTGGGTGGGTGAAAAGAGGAAATGCGATTACGGACACGCGCGCCGGCCGAACCCGAATATTCAGGTCGGCCTGGTCAATGATCAGCGCGTACGAGAACAGTCCCCAAACTCTGAGCGGTCGCTCATTACGAGTTTGGGGCTAGACGCCTCCGACGAAGCGTCCGGCGTGAAGCGTATTCCGCGAAAGGATGGCGCATTTCCACATTACAGACGAATGATGCGCCGTGGCCGGGTGTTCTGTCAAATTGCAGAACTGCCTGCCGGTCCGCGGGCGAGCCGACGCGTCCCGGTTCAAGCCTCAAGGTCACGATACCGTAACCATTGGTTACAATGCGACATCACAGGCAAGGGTCACCTTGAAGACGAATACGAAACCTTGGGTGAATAGTGTCAATATTTGGGCTTGCTTGACAAGGCGGTTACTTACTGTATGTCACACCCCATGAACGTCCGGTCGACATTTCGCCGCTCCGAGCACCATGGCGGCTGCCTGCAAGCAGGATCCTAGCCCGGAACGCCCTATGGTTGGGCGTTCCGGGTTCTACACATTCGGATGGCGGTCGAGGACCGCCGCCCCACTGAGTAGGCATGGAGCCGGAAATGCTTTCGTCGTCCCCCCAGCAGATGTCTGGGTTTTCTCGCGAACCCTCGCACGTTTCAGATACCGTCGAAACCGGCCACGATCCGGCGGGATGGGACCGTCTGCTCGAGACATTTGCGGCGGCGACCGGCGGGACGACAGGCCCGGCTGAGCACGCCTACCTGCAACAGGCCTTCGAGGACTATCTGGCGGACGAACGGTCCGACCCGACACTGGATCTGCTCGCCAGGGTCCTCGCAGAAGCCTGGAGCGTCGCTCGCGGCCACCAGCGTGGGCACACGCATATCCGGTTGAACAGTCTTGACGATCCGGGCGTGCGTGCGCCGGCCTGTGACGTCCTGACCCTGATCCAGGACGACGGCCCCTTCCTGGTCGACAGTGTGATGGGTGATCTGGCCGAAGCCGGCGTGACCGTGCGGTCGATGTTCCACCCGGTGATCGCCGGGGCAGACGGCCCGATCTCGGTCATCATCGTTCTGCTTGACCGGCTGCCGCAGGAGCGACGCGATGCGGTGAGCGAAAGCCTGACCCTGACCCTGGCCGACGTGCGCGCGGCAGTTCGCGACCACGCCGCCATGCAGGCCCTGATCGGCCAGTCCATCACCCATCTGGAGTCGGCTCCGGCGGATGCCGAGTTGGAACTCCTGGCCGAACACCTGGCCTTCTTGCGTTGGTTGCAGGCGGATCATTTCGTGTTCCTGGGCGCGCGTGACTACGACTATCCGCGCTCCGGTGACGGCAGCTACGAAGCCGAGGCCCCCCTGTCCCAGCCCCGAGCCGGGCTGGGCATTCTGGCCGACCCCGAACGCACCGTCCTGCGTCGCACCAACGAACCCGCCGTGCTGACCAGATCGATGAAACGCCAGTTGGACCTGTCCGAGCCGGTGACGGTGGCCAAGGCCAATATCCGTTCGCGCGTGCATCGGCGGGTCTACATGGATTACGTCGGGGTCAAGCGATACGGCAGCGACGGCCGGCCCTCGGGTGAAACCCGCTTTGTCGGCCTGTTCACGGCCGAAGCCTATGACAGCGTCGCATCGGATGTGCCGTTGGTCCGCCGCAAGGTGGCCAATGCCCTTGCCCGCGCCGGCAAGGACTCCGGCTCCCACAGCCACAAGCGGCTGAAGAACATTCTCGAGAACTACCCGCGCGACGAAATCTTCCAGATCAGCGAGGACGAACTGCTGGAGATCGCCCTGGGCATCCTGCACCTGCAGGACCGTCCGCGGATCAAGTCGTTCACGCGCCGGGATCCTTTCGATCGCTTCGTGTCGGTGTTGACCTTCATCCCGCGTGAGCGGTTCACCGTTTCGGTCCGCGAACGGATCGGCCGGATTCTGGCCGATGCCTGGGGCGGACGTGTATCGGCCTGGTATCCGGAACTGTCAGACCAGCCCCTGGTCCGCGTCCACTACATCATCGGTGTGACCCCGGGCGATCATCCGTATCCGGATCAGGCCGCTCTGGACCTCGAAATCGCCGAGGCGGGTCGCAGCTGGACCGACCGGTTCGAAAGCGCGCTGCGCGCCAGCGGCGTGGACGAGGTCTCGGTCGGACCGGACAGCGCCCGCTGGGCGGACGCCTTCGGGGCCGGATACCGCTACCGTTATGATGCCACCGAGGCCGCCGCCGACTACCAGATGATCAAGGCCCTCAGCTCTGCGGACGGGATCGGGGCGCATGAGCCGGTCGCGGTGCGTGCGTTCCGCAACGAATTTGACGGGCCGCTGAATTTCCGCTTCAAGCTGTACCGTCGGGGTTCGGCGGTGCCGTTGTCGGACGTGTTGCCGATCCTGGCGGACATGGGGCTGAAAACGATGGAGGAGTGGGGTCACGCCCTGACCCCGGCGGGCCATGCGCCGGTCCATGTCCACGATTTCCTGCTGGAAGACCCGCGCGGCAGCGCCTTGCATTTTGACGATGTGCGCGCGCCGTTCGAACAGACGTTTTCGGCTGTGTGGGCCGGCCGCACCGAGAGCGACGGCTTCAACCGGCTGGTGCTGGAACTGGGCGTGAGCTGGCGCGAGGCGGCGCTGGTCCGCACCCTGGCACATTATCGCCAGCAGACCGGACTGGATCCTTCGCAGGCGGTTCAGGAAGAGGCCCTGCGCGACTATCCGGACGTGGCCCGGACCCTTCTGGCCCTGTTCGCTGCCCGATTTGATCCGGCGACCGGCGTTGATGCAGCCGTGCGTGAGACGGCGTCCGCCGAGCTGATGGCGCGCTTCAACGAGCTGCTGCAGGATGTGAAGAGTCTGGATCACGACAAGGCTTTGCGTCGCATCGCGCTGCTGGTGCAGGCGATCAAGCGGACCAACTATTATCAGACCGGCCCGGACGGCCTGCCGGCAGCCCATATCTCGATCAAGATCGCTTCGCGCGAGCTGGAAAACCTGCCCCTGCCCAAGCCGCACCGGGAAATCTTCGTCTGGGCCCCGCACATCGAGGGCTCGCACCTGCGCTTCGGTCCGGTGGCGCGCGGGGGGCTGCGCTGGTCCGACCGCCGCGACGACTTCCGCACCGAGGTTCTGGGTCTGGTCAAGGCCCAGCAGGTCAAGAATGCGGTCATCGTGCCGGTCGGCTCCAAGGGCGGCTTCTATCCGAAATGCCTGCCCAAGGGCGGCGACCGCGATGCGCTGCAGGCGGAAGCCATCCGCGCCTACAAGACCTTCCTGTCCGGCATGCTGGATATCACCGACAATATCGTCGCCGACGGCTCGGTGGCCCATCCGGCCGATGTGGTGCGCTGGGAAGATGACGACCCCTATCTGGTCGTCGCCGCCGACAAGGGCACCGCGAGTTTCTCGGACATCGCCAACGGTATTTCGGCCGACTACGGCTACTGGCTGGACGACGCCTTCGCCTCGGGCGGCTCGGTCGGCTACGACCACAAGGAAATGGGCATCACCGCCCGCGGTGCCTGGGAAGCGGTCAAGCGCCACTTCCGCGAACAGGGCAAGGACATCCAGACCGAGCCTTTCACCGTGGTCGGGGTCGGCGACATGTCGGGCGATGTGTTCGGTAACGGCATGCTGTTGTCGAAAGCGACACGGATCGTCGCCGCCTTCGACCATCGCGACATCTTCATCGATCCCAATCCGGATCCGGCGACGAGCTGGATCGAGCGCGACCGGCTGTTCAACCTGCCGCGTTCGTCCTGGCAGGACTATGAAAAATCAAAGATTTCAAAGGGCGGCGGCGTCTTCTCCCGCGCGGCCAAGTCGATCACCCTGACGCCCGAGATCAAGGCGGCGCTGGACATCGAGGAAGATGTGCTGGATCCGGCGTCGCTGATGAAGGCGATCCTGAAGGCCCCGGCCGAGCTGCTCTATTTCGGCGGCATCGGCACCTATGTGAAGGGGCCCGGCGAGACGAACGCCCAGGTCGGCGACAAGGCCAATGACGCAATCCGCGTCGACGGCGGCGAGGTGCGCGCCGGCGTCATCGGCGAGGGGGCCAATCTGGGCATGACCCAGGCCGGGCGCATCGCCTTTGCGCGCAGCGGCGGGCGCATCAACACCGACGCCATCGACAACTCCGCCGGCGTCGACTCGTCCGACCACGAGGTCAACATCAAGATCCTGACCGGGGCCGCCATCGCTTCGGGATCGTTGAAGGCCGGCGATCGCAACGCCTTGCTGGCCTCGATGACCGATGAGGTCGCCCTCAAGGTGCTGGCCCACAACTACGACCAGACACTGGCGCTGTCGCTGCAGGAGGCCGAAGGTTCGGGTGCCCTGGATGCGCAGCAGCGGTTCATGCAGTGGCTGGAGGCCAAGGGCAAACTGGACCGCAAGGTCGAGGGCCTGCCCGATGACCTGAAGCTGACCGAGATGAAGGCCGGGGATCAGGCCTTGTCCCGGCCCGAACTGGCGGTGCTGACGGCCTATTCCAAGATCGAACTGTTCGACGACATCGTCGCTTCGGCCGCGCCGGAAGATCCCTTCTTCGAAGAGACCCTGGTCCGCTATTTCCCGGCACCGCTGGCGAAATACGAAGCCGACATGCAGCGCCACCGGCTGCGCCGGGAGATCATCTCGACGGTGCTGGCAAACGAGATCGTCAACATGTGCGGCGCGACCTTCCCCGAGCGCCTGCGACAGTCAGCCGAATGCGACACCGGGGCGATGGTCATCGCCTTCGAGGCCGCACGTCGGATCTTCCGACTGGATGAGGCATGGAACGCGGTGTCGGCCCTCGACGGCAAGATACCGGCCGAGGCCCAGATCGCGCTCTATCGGGAAATCTCGACCGTGCTGCGCCGCCAGACCTCGTGGCTTGCCCGCCGCGCGATGCAGCCCGGTGCGACCGTCGATGGCCTGATCGATGCCTATCGACCGGCCGCAGACGCCCTGCGTCCGGCCGGTGCCTCGGTGCTGTCCCGGTTTGAGCAGGCGCGCTTCGATGACCGGATCCAGGCGTTCACGGCACTTGGCGCATCACCGGAGATGGCCCGCGACTTCGCCATGCTGCGCCCGCTGGTGGCGACGGCCGACATCGGCGATCTGGCCCGGGAAGCGGGCTGGCCCGAGACGGCGATGGCCATGCTGTACCATCAGGTCGGCGCGGCCTTCGACTTTGACCGGCTGCGCGCGGCGGCCGCTACCGTACCGTCGACCGATCATTTCGATCGTCTGGCGGTGCGTCGTCTGATCGAGGATCTGATGACAGAACAGACGGCGCTGACGCGCGCCGTGGCCAAGGTGTCGAGCGTCGACGTCGGGGCCAGCGAACAGGCTGCGGAGCAGGCGATCGACACCTGGATCGGCCCGAAGCTCGCGACGGTCGAGGGCCTGCGCGCCTCGGTAGACGAGATCGAGGCGTCAGGGTCCGGTTGGACCTTCGCCAAACTGAGTATCGCCGGCGGGCAACTTCGAGCGGTCGACCAGATCGCCGTCTGAGCCCGTCAACGCGAGTTCGCCCGACGGGTGGCCGGGCTCGGATGTCGCCGCAGCCTTGTGCGTCACTGTCCGATCCCGGCCACCGAATTTACAGCCGATTTGGCACATGGAGAGATGATGTGTGGAATTCCCCGGAGCTGAGCGATCCAAAGCAATCGCAGCAAGACATATTGCAGAACTCGGTACTCGCAGCGCGGCCGCCGGCACCCAGCCGACCGCCGATCGTTGTGCGCGAACACGACCTGCCCGGCCTGCTGTCGGCCGCTTTTGACGCCCTGATGACATCGCCGCGGGTCGCGGGAGCCCTCTTGCAGGAAGTAGAACGGGCTTCGGTCGTGTCTCTGAGACACGAATGGTCAGATGTCGTCGTTCCCGGCTCACGCGTCCTGTATCGCGAGGGTCTGATCGGCCCGCCGCGCTGGACGACGCTGGTCATGCCGCAGATGGCGGACAAGTCGAAGGGCGCGCTGTCCGTGCTCTCGTCGTTGGGGGCCGGCTTGCTGGGGCTCTCTATCGGCCAGACCATATCGTGGGAAGATCGCCACGGCGGGGTCTCGCAACTCGAGATCATCAATGTCAGCCATCCCGATGATGACGGGGTCTTTTCATGAATACCACCGAACCCCGAGATCCCGGGGCGGACAAACCCGACGAACCGACGACCGGGGACGCCCCCCGGAACCGTTATCCCGTTCCGCCCGCGCCAGCGGGTGGAGCCGTCAACTGGCGAGCCCGACCCTGACGGTCCCGACGCGGCGTGATGCCGGCGCGCCGCGCCCGGCTGTTTGGTTCACGTCGATGAATATCGGGCCAGGGACAGGTCGGCGAACGCGATGTCGGGTTGCCGGTCACTGATCAGGTCGGACAGCAGCCTGGCCGAGCCACAGGCCATGGTCCAGCCGAGAGTGCCGTGGCCGGTGTTGATGTAGAGGTTCCTGATCGCGGTTTCGCCCACGACAGGCGTGCTGTCGGGCGTCATCGGTCTCAAGCCGCTCCAGAACGCCCCCTCGCCCATATGACCGACCTCGGGGAAAAGGGTGGAGAAGGAATGCAACAGGGTCCGCGCGCGGCCGGGTTTCAGGCTTTGATCGTATCCGGCGATCTCGGCCAGCCCGCCGATCCGGATACGATCACCCAGGCGGGTGATGGCGACCTTGTAGGTCTCGTCAAGCACGGTGGAAACCGGCGCATGTTGAAGATCACGGATTGGAATGGTCAGGGAATAGCCCTTCACGGGCACAACCGGCATGTCCAAACCAACCTGTCTGACGAGTTGACGGGAGCCATTGCCCGCGGCGACGACAAAGGCGTCTGCGACAACAGCGCCATGGGTGGTCCTGACGCGGCGAACCGCCTGCTCCTCGAGCTCCAGACCTTCGACCCGGGTGTTGAACCTGAACTGAACCCCGAGAGCCTCGGCCAGACCGGCCAGAGCCTGGGTGAAAATAAAACAGTCTCCGGTCTCGTCATCGGGCAGGCGCAATCCGCCGGCGATCTCGACGGGCGACCGCGCCAGTCCCGGTTCAGCCAGCTCGCAGGCCTGTCGATCCAGAAGTTCAAACGGGATGCCGTATTCGCGAAGGACAGCGATGTCGCTTTCGGCGGCGTCCAGCTGCGCCTGGGTACGAAACAGCTGCAGGGTTCCCAGAGCGCGTTCATCGTAGCGGATGCCCGTATCCTGGCGCAGTTGCTGCAGGACGTCACGGCTGTAGCTGGCGAGGCGCACCATCCGCGCCTTGTTGATCGCGTAGCGTGACGAGGTACAAATTCATCAACGTCGAAAAGAGCCAGGTCAGCGTGTCGCGTTCAAACGGCCGCGAAATGATCAACGGCGCGTGCCGCATCAACAACCATCGGGCCGCCTTCAAGGGCACACCAGGTGCCGCCCAGGGCGAGGCGTAGCCGGGTGAAATTTCACCCGCATTGGCGTAGCTGGTTTCCAGCCCCGGAGCCTCGCGGCTTTCGATGACGGTGACCTCATGCCCGGCCTTGGCCAGAAAATAGGCCGTCGTGACGCCGATCACGCCCGCACCCAGAACCACGACCTTCATGTGCTTGCCTCGTCGTCCTTGATGTCGATGCCTGGATGTCCGGGACCGGGCCGGGTCAGGGTTTCGTCAGCCATCATGCGCGCCACGACACGCCGCGCCTGGCCATGGCTGTCGCTCGAAAGGCGATCCGGCACGCAACATCCCCGGTCTATCGGATAAACGATCCGCAGAATGTAGCGCTGTCAGGCTGGGGAATGGTGGCTTTGCGTCACCAAAAGTGCTGATTGTGGGCTGAAATCAACCGATTCAACCGGTAAATGGCAGATGCGTCCCCATAAGCTGGATGAAGTCGATCAACGGCTTCTCCGAATGCTGCAGCGTCACGGACGACGGTCCAACGTCGATCTGGCGCGTGACCTCGGCGTTTCGCCCTCGGCCTGCTCGCGCCGGATCCGGCTGCTGGAGTCGCGCGGCGTGATCCGCGGCTATCAGGCTGTGCTCGGCGCGGGTGCGCCCGAGACTCCGTTGGTCGCCCTGGTGAGCGTTACCCTGGAGAAGCAGACCGAGGAGTTCATGCGTCGCTTTGAGGCCGCGGTACGTCACCACCCCAAATCGAGGAATGCTACCTGATGACCGGGGGCTCGGACTATGTGCTGAAGGTCTCGAGTGCGGACACCAAGGCGTATGAGGCGATCCATTCGACGATTCTGTCGCGGCTGCCGGGTGTGGCCCGCCTGACGTCGAGCTTCGCGCTTCGCGATGTCGCCAAGACCACAGGCTCCGACCGGTAAATCCGGGTCAGGCCACTATCGGTCGGTCCATGGGGATGATGATCGGTTGGCCGGACGGCGAAGGCATGGCGCGGCTGGATCCAGTCACGCGGATTACGCCGCCGGACGGTTTGCATTTCCAGACCGGTGCACCATCGACCGGCCCAACAGTCCCGGCCGGTCTAGCGCGTGGCCCGAGCGAGCAGCACGATCAACTCTTCCGCCTTGGCCTTGCGGTCAGCCGGATCATCGCCGGTCATCGCGCCCATGACGCAGTGGTCGAGATGATCCTTCAGGATCTCGCTCTCGACACGCACCAGAGCCGCCCGTACGGCCTGGAGCTGGGTCAGGACGTCCACGCAATAGCGATCCTCGTCAACCATGCGCGCGATCCCACGCACCTGCCCCTCGATCCGGTTCAGGCGGTTGGTCAGCTTGGGCTTCGTTTCGGTTTGCATCCAATTCCCCGGCTTGATCGGTCGTCAATACCCCAGGTCGGCATATTGCACCATACCCCCCAGGGGTATATACGACTTCGACCGAGAACAAGGAGCGACTTCCATGTCCACGCCCTCCCATCCAGCCTCGGCCGACCACAACTGCTGCTCCGGCAAGACTGGTAACGCCTCCGCCATGGCCGTCGATCCCGTGTGCGGCATGTCGGTTGATCCGGCGACCACAGCGCATCGCGCGGCCCATGATAACGAGGACTATTTTTTCTGCTCGGCCGGTTGCCGGACCAAATTCATCGCCGACCCGGACCGCTATCTGGGCGAACGGCCGGTGCCCGAAGCGGCGATCCCGGGCGCGATCTATACCTGTCCGATGCATCCGCAGATCCGTCAGGAGGGGCCGGGATCGTGCCCGATCTGTGGCATGGCGCTGGAACCCGAGACGGTCACGGCCGAGGCTCCCGTCAATCATGAGCTAATCGATTTCACCCGGCGGTTCTGGATCGGCCTGGTCCTGACCCTGCCGGTGTTTGTGCTGGAAATGGGCAGCCATCTGTTCGACCTGCACCTGCTGATCGACGGCCGGACGTCGAACTGGATCCAGTTCGTGCTGGCGACGCCGGTGGTGTTGTGGGCGGGCTGGCCGTTCTTCGAGCGCGGCTGGGCCTCGTTGCGCAGTCGCAACCTCAACATGTTCACCCTGATCTCGATCGGGGTTGGCGCGGCCTGGATCTACAGCGTGGTCGCGGTGCTGGCCCCGGGCCTGTTCCCCGCGGCGGTACGCGGCGTGGACGGCAGCGTGCCGGTCTATTTCGAGGCCGCCGCCGTCATTACCGTGCTGGTGCTGGTCGGCCAGATTCTGGAACTGGGGGCCAGGGAAAAGACCTCGGGCGCGATCCGGGCGCTGCTGGACCTTGCGCCGAAGACCGCGCGGCGGGTTCGCGACGACGGAACCGACGAAGACGTCACCCTGGACCTGATCGTGGTCGGCGACCGTTTGCGTGTCCGGCCCGGCGAACAGGTGCCGGTCGACGGTGAAATACTCGATGGCCGCGTGTCCATCGACGAGTTGATGGTGACCGGTGAATTGATGCCGGTGACCAAGGAGCCCGGAGACGGCGTCGTCGGCGGGTCGCTCAACCGGACCGGGTCGTTCGTGATGCGCGCCGACAAGGTGGGGGCGGACACCCTGCTGTCGCGGATCGTTCAGATGGTGGCCCAGGCGCAGCGTAGCCGGGCCCCGATCCAGCGCCTGGCCGACACGGTCTCGGGCTGGTTTGTGCCGACGGTGATCGCGACCGCCGTCCTGGCCGCCGTCATCTGGGGTCTGGTCGGACCCGAGCCGCGGCTGACCTATGCCCTGATCGCCGCCGTCTCGGTCCTGATCATCGCCTGTCCCTGTGCCCTGGGTCTGGCCACGCCGATCTCGATCATGGTCGGGGTCGGACGCGGGGCCCAGGCCGGCGTACTGATCCGCAACGCCGAGGCGCTGGAGCGGCTCGAGAAGGTCGACACCCTGGTGATCGACAAGACCGGTACCCTGACCGAGGGCCGCCCGTCCGTCACGACGATCCAGCCGGTGGCCGGGTTCGACGAAGACGAGCTGTTGCGCCTGTCCGCCAGTCTGGAGCGGAGCAGCGAGCATCCGCTGGCCGATGCCATTGTCGAGGCGGCAACGGACAGGTCGCTGACACTGTCCGAAGCCAGCGAGTTCGACAGCCCGGTCGGACGCGGTGTCACCGGCCTGGTCGACGGCCGCCGGGTGGTGCTTGGCAACAGCCGCTACCTCGGCGAACTGGGTCTCGACGTCACCGCACTGGAGGCCGGGGCCGACGCCCTGCGCCATGACGGAGCCACGGCCATCTTCGTCACCGTCGACGGCCGGGCCGCCGGTGTTCTGGGAATCGCCGACCCGATCAAGGCCAGCACAGCCGGTGCCATCCAGGCGTTGAAAGAGGCAGGCCTGCGGCTGGTGATGATGACCGGCGACAACCGCACCACAGCCGAGGCGGTGGCCCGACAACTGGGCATCGACGACGTCCGGGCCGAAGTCCTGCCGCAGGACAAGGCCGACGTGGTCGAGAAGCTTCGCGCCGAGGGCCGGATCGTGGCCATGGCCGGTGACGGGGTCAATGACGCCCCGGCCCTGGCCGCCGCCGACGTCGGCGTCGCCATGGGCCCGGGTTCGGACGTGGCCATCGAGAGCGCCGCCGTTACCCTGTTGAGTGGTGACCTGCAGGGTATCGTGCGGGCCCGGCACCTGTCGAAGGCGGTCATGGCCAATATCCGCCAGAACCTGGTGTTTGCCTTCGGCTACAATACGCTGGGCATCCCGGTCGCGGCCGGCCTGCTGATCCGACCTTCGGCCTGCTGCTGACACCGGCCATTGCGGCCCTGGCGATGTCGCTGTCCTCGGTCAGCGTGATCGGCAACGCCCTGCGGCTGCGGTCGGTCAAACTCTAACGCCGCAGCCCAGACCGGCGGCTCATTGGTCGCCGGGCACAGCGGTGGTCGAACCGGCCGGCAGGTCCGGGGTCCCGGCCGGAAGCGGATTGCGCTCGAGGTCGAGGATGAGCTGCTCCATCTCGTCGATCTCGCGGCGCTGCGCCTCGATGATATTGTCGGCGAGGCGGCGGACGCGCGGGTCACGGATGTGGGCGCGTTCGCTGGTCAGGATGGCGATCGAATGATGCGGGATCATCGCCTTCATCCAGGCCACGTCGCCGATGGTACTCTGGCTGCGCACCAGCCACAGGGACCCGCCGAAGACGATCATGGCCACCCCCAGAATTGCGGCATTCAGGCGCTTGTCGGGGTACATGCCCAGCATGAACAGCAGCATGATCACCGCCATGGTGGCCCCCATCAGCAGGGCCATATACAGGCGGGTCTCGCTGAAACGCGCGTGATCGAGGGCGTAGGTGTTCAGATACATCAGGCCGAACATGACCACGGTCGAGGTCGCGATCATCAGGGCGAAACGGATATACGGCTTGGCGTTCAAGGTATCCTCCTTCGATATCATCTACGGAAAATGCCCCAGATCGAACGAGGGTCCATGGCCGGGCCAATCCTGCCGCTACGAGGGCCGTCGAGGTCCGCTGCGTAGATCCTGACAGGCGCCGCTGGGGCGTACGGAGACGCTGATGTATTTCGATCGAGTCCGCCCGCCGTCGTGGTGATTGCCGTCAGCCTGACCGCGACCGCCGCGAGCGCCCATGCGCACCTTACGGCCGCAACCCCCGCCGCGAATTCCACGGCGACCGCCCCCCGCAGCGTCACCCTGACGTTCAGCGAGCGATTGATTCCCGCCTTTTCCCGCCTCGAGATTGTCAATGCCGCAGGCACACGTTCGACCGTGGTCACGACCGTGAGTGAGGACGGCAAGTCCCTCGTCGGCACCCTGTCCGCGCCACTGACCACGGGACGCTATACCGTTCACTGGGCCATCGCGTCCGGCGACGGTCACCCGGATGAACGGGGACCCATGCCTTCACCGTCCGCTGATCTGCTCGACGTCACCGTCATCGGCCTCCGGGCCGCGCAGTATCTGTCCGCGTCCGTCCTGCTCGGCCTGCCGGCCTTCATGCTCTACAGCCACCGGTCTCTGGCACCGGCCCTGCCCGGTTGGCCGCGCGGGCTGACGGCGGTCGCTGCCGCCATCCTGGCCATCACCGCGCTCGGAGCGCTGGTAGCGCAGACGGCGGTGATGACCGGGTCGGTCGCCGAGGCGATGAAGCCGTCAACCCTGAGGGTGATAATGACCGGGACCAGCCTTGGGCTCCGGCCTTTGCCATCCGTGCCGCCGCCGCCGCTATAGCGGTCGGCATCCTGCTCGACGGGCAAGCCGTCGAGCCGACGGTGGGGGCTGGCCGTCCTGGCCGGACTGGTCGCCTGTGCCAGCTTCGCCTGGACAGGCCATGGCGCAGCCACCGAAGGCGTGGGCCAGTGGTGGCATGCCAGTGCCGATGCCCTGCACGCTGTCGCCGCGGCGCTCTGGGTCGGGGCCCTGACGGCCTTCCTGATTTTGGTCCTGCGAGCCCCGGGCCGTGACATCCGGGACCAGGGCCTGGCCCGGGCCCTGACGGAGTTTTCCGGCGTGGGAACCGTCGCTGTCGGCACCCTGCTGGTCACCGGCCTGGTAAATAGCTTCTTCCTGGTCGGGCCGGGGCGTCTGGGCCAGCTGGCGACGACGCCCTGGGGTCAGTTGCTGTTGCTCAAACTCGTGCTGTTCCTGGCCATGCTGGGCCTCGCAACCGTCAACCGGTGTCGCCTGACCCCGGCCTTGACGGCCTCGATCGGGCAGGTCGACCACCCGACGCACCTGACAGTGCTGCGCCTCAGCCTGACGCGGAATTCGCTCTCGGGATCGGCGTGCTATTGATCGTGGCCGTCATGGGGACGCTGATGCCACCGTCGGCGCTGTAGTCGTCCGGTTTGAGGGGCGCGGCCGAACCGTGCGTATCTGAACTGCAAGCGTACGGAGACAGCCAATGACGGATATCGACAGCCTGTTGGCGCACCCGGCGACCTTTTCCGAGGACGCGCGACTGGACGCACTCGAACAGCGGGTATGGCAGAAGATCGGCGTCGCCGAAGAACGGCGACACCTCGGTCGCATCCGGACCGTAGCCATTACAGGTGCCCTGTTGTTCGGCGTGATCAACGGCGGCTTCGGGCTGCTGGTTCCCGCGTCTCCACCCTCCGAAATCGGCGTCCTGACCCTGGCCGCCGGCCTTTCGCCCCTGTCCGGCATGGGGATCGTCGGATGAGCGCGGGCTGGAAGTCCATCGCGATCACCGCCGTACTCGCCGCCCTGGCCAGCGGAGCGGGCACCTGGGCCAGCGCCAACTGGATGATGCGTCAACACGCAACACCCTCGCTGCACGCCCTGGTCCACCACGACCTCGACCTGAGTGCCGACCAGAAGGCGCGCCTCGATGTCATAGAAGCCCGGTTCGCTGCACAGCGCGCGCCCCTGGAGGCTGAAGTTCGCGCCGCCAATGACGAGCTGGCGCGCGCCATCGAGGCCAGTAACGGCGACAGCCCCGCGGTCCGGGCGGCGGTCGATCACTTTCATGTCGCCATGGGAGACCTGCAGAAGGCCACCATCGCCCACGTTTTTGAAATGCGCTCGACCCCTCAACTCCCGACCCAGGCGCGGATCTTCGATACCCGGATCGTGGATGCCCTGCGCCAAGATCCCGGCTAGTGAGAACCACCGGGTCGGCTGAGAGCGTCGAAAGTCGCGCAGCGCGAGGCGACCGCGCGGCCTTCGCCCAGCTGGTCGGGGCCACCAAGGCCGGTCGTCTATCGTTTCGTCCGGCGTTACATTGGCGATGCGGATGAAGCGCTTGACGTCGTCCAGGAGGCCTATGCCGCGGCCTGGTTCGCCATGGGTCGCTATGATCCGTCCCGTCCCTTCGACACCTGGCTGCGGACTATCGCGGTGAACAAGTGCCGCGCATGGGGTCGGCGTCGCAGCGTGCGTCGCATGGTCCGGGGCATCATCAGCCTGGACGCCCCCGAGGCCATGGCCGTGGGAGACGATACGCCCGGTCAGGACGCGCAACTGGACGACCGCCGCCGGGTCGAGGCGCTGAACCGGGCGCTGTCCAGGCTCCCTGCCACCCTGAAGGCCCCGTTGCTGCTGGCCACGCTCGAAGCCCGGCCTCATGCCGAGATCGCCACCATCCTCGGCATTACCCCCAAGGCGGTCGGAACGCGGATCGCCCGGGCGCGACGTTTTCTGGCGACGCAGCTGGATCCGCCACAGACGTCATGAGGGCTGACCGGACCCGCCGCGTATCCTGAGGGAGCCGTTGATTTCGCGCCATCGACACGGGCGAGACGACCCGACTAAACAGGACCCCATGACCATGACCCCACTTGATCGCCGGTCCGTGTTACGCGGTGCCGCCCTCGGCGGTGGCCTGCTGGGTCTCCAGGGCCTGATGCCGGCCTGGGCGCAGAGCGGCTCACCGGGCCTGCGGGCTGACCTGCCGACCCTGACCGGCCCGAACATCGACCTGACGATCGGCCATTCGCCCTTCACCGTGGGCGGACGGACCGGCCAGGCTGTGACCGTCAACGGCGTGCTGCCGGCCCCCCTGCTGCGTCTGCGCGAAGGCCAGAATGTCCGCCTGGCGGTGCACAACCAGCTGGAGGAGGACACCTCGATCCACTGGCACGGCGTGCTGCTGCCCTTCCAGATGGACGGCGTCCCGGGCATCAGCTTCCCGGGCATCAAGCCGCGCGAGACCTTCGTCTACGAGTTCCCGGTCAAGCAGTCGGGTACCTTCTGGTACCACAGCCATTCAGGCTTACAGGAAGCCATCGGCCACTATGGCCCCCTCGTCATCGACCCCGCCGGGGCCGATCCGGTCGGCTATGACCGCGAGCATGTGCTGGTCCTGTCGGACTGGAGCTTCCTGCATCCGCACGAGATCCTCGACAAGCTGAAGAAGAGCCCCGGCTATTTCAACCGCCAGCGCACCACCCTGGCCGGGCTGCTGGACGGCAGCGACCGGATGAGTCTGGAGGAACGCCGCATGTGGGGCGGGATGCGGATGGACCCGCGCGACATCCTCGACGTCAACGGCTCGACCTACACCTATCTGATCAACGGCCACGGCCCGCAGGAGAACTGGACCGGCCTGTTCCGGCCCGGCGAGCGGGTGCGGCTGCGCGTGATCAACGCCTCGGCCATGTCGATCTTCAATGTCCACATTCCCGGCCTGGCCATGACCGTGGTCCAGGCCGACGGCGAGAATGTGCGCCCGGTCGAGACCGACGAGTTCCAGATCTCGGTGGCCGAGACCTATGACGTCATCGTCCGCCCGACCGAAGACCGCGCCTATACCATCGTCTCGGAAGCGATCGACCGCTCGGGCATGGGTCGCGCCACCCTGGCTCCGCGACTGGGCATGGCCGCCGAGGTGCCGCCACTGCGGGAGGTGCCCAATCTGACCATGGCCGACATGGGGATGGGGGGGATGGACCATGGCGCGATGGCGGGCATGGATCACGGCGGCGGCGACGCCATGGCCGGGATGGATCACGGTTCGATGGCCGGCATGAACATGCGCGATCCGGACAACGCCCCGCCCGACATGGCCGTCGGCGTCGGCGTCGACATGGTCAATATGTCGCCGACCAATCGTCTCGGTGAGCGGCCGACCGGCCTGAAGGACGTCAATCACCGGGTGCTGGTCTATACCGATCTGGTGTCGCTGCGGCCCAACCGGGACCGGCGCGCGCCGTCCCGCACCATGGAAATCCACCTGACCGGCAATATGGAACGGTTCATGTGGGGCTTCGACGGACGCAATTCAGCGAACTGGTCGAGCCGATCCGCTTCGAGCGCGACGAGCGGGTGCGGGTCACCCTGGTCAATGACACGATGATGGCTCACCCGATCCACCTGCACGGCCACTTCTTCGAGCTGGTCACCGGCGGTCCGGCGGGTCACCAGCCGCTGAAGCACACCGTCAATGTCGCGCCGGGCGGCAAGGTCACCTTCGACCTGACCGCTGACGCGCCCGGCGACTGGGCCTTCCACTGCCACCTGCTGATGCATATGCACGCCGGGATGTTCAACGTCGTCACGGTTCGCCCGATGGACGGAGCCGCGTCATGAAGCGCGTCCTCATCGCCCTGGCCCCGCTGATCCTCGCCGCCACGCCCGCGGCGGCACAGCACGCCGGTCACGCTCGACCGCCCGCCGCGCGCCCGGCTCCGGCTCCGGCTCCAGCGCCGCGACCGGCCCCGCGCCCCGCGCCGCGCCCCCGGCCGGTAACGCCCCCGACCACTCCGGTCCAGGACCCGCATGCCGGCCACGTCATGCCGTCGGCCGCGGCTCCGGCGACCGCGGACCCCCATGCCGGTCATACGATGCCGGCCGAACCGCAGCCCGCGGATCCGCATGCGGGTCACGACATGTCGACCATGACCCCGCCGGCGGCCGATCCGCACGCGGGCCACGATATGTCCGGCATGGCGACGGGTCCGGCCGACCCGCACGCCGGCCACGACATGTCGGCAATGACCGTGAGACCGCCGGACGTGCCGACCAGCGCCGATACTCCCGGCCGCCCGCCCGAGGATCCGGTCCCGGCCGCTGCCCTGGGCGGCCCGGCTCACGCCGCCGACCTGGTGTTCGACCCGGCGGTCATGGCCGCCGCCCGCGCGCAGTTGCGGGTCGAGAACGGCGACATCCGCGCCACCGCCGTCATAATCGACCGGCTGGAAGCGCACCTCGCCGACGGCGACGAGACATACCTCTGGGACGTTCAGGGCTGGAGCGGCGGCGATATCCATCGCTTCTGGTGGAAGTCGGAAGCCGAGGGCAGCTTTTCCGACGGGCTCGAGGACGCCGAAATCCAGGCCCTCTACAGCCGCGCCGTCGCCCCCTTCTGGGACGTGCAGACGGGGGTGCGTCAGGATTTTCGTCCCGATGGCGAGGACACCACCCATCTGGTGCTCGGCCTGCAGGGCCTGGCCCCGTACTGGTGGGAGGTCGACGCCGCCGCCTTCCTGTCAACCGACGGCAATCTGACCGCTCGGGTCGAGACGGAATATGACCAGAGACTGACCCAGCGGCTGATCCTGCAGCCGCGTGTCGAATTGGATCTGGCGGCCCAGGACATTCCCGAACTGGGCATCGGCGCGGGTCTTGGGACGATCGAGGCCGGGCTTCGCCTGCGCTACGAGATCCGCAAGGAATTCGCCCCCTATATCGGGGTCGAATGGACGCGCCGCCTCGGGGCCACCGGCGACTACGCCCGGGCCCGCGGCGAGGACGTGGACGCGGTCCGGGCCGTCGTGGGGCTGAAGGCCTGGTTCTGAAGTCCAGCCCGGACCCGGCACCCCGGTCCCCTCGCGCCGGAAGCGCTTCACATCCGGCACCGTGCAGGCTAGACCGGCGTGCGCTCGTGTACCGATCCGGTTCCGGGCCCGTGCGGCCGTAGTTCAGAGGTAGAACGTCAGCTTCCCAAGCTGAATGTCGCGGGTTCGATTCCCGCCGGCCGCTCCAATATTTCAACAGCTTACGCGAACGCCGCGCCGTCCTGTGGACGCAGTTGGGCGTCAGTTGGGAGTCCCCGGCCCGTTTTCGTTCCGTTTCAGGCGGTCGGCGATGCCCATGACGATCGCGTCCTGGTCGACATAGGTGGCCAGCAGACGTTCGACGCGGCGTTCATCCCAGGCGACGATGTCGGCGATCTCGGGCGCGGTCAGGCCGCCGGCGCGCAGCCGGGTGGCGAAGGTGCCGCGGGCGTCGTGCAGGTGTTTGTCGATCGGCGGGGTGGCGGCCTGTTTGGCGTCGATCACCTGATGTTCCAGGCCGTTCGCCGTCCAGGGGCGGCCCCGGGTGTTCGACAGGACGGTGATGGGGGCCACGGGCGCGGCCCGGCCCTTGCGGATGGCGGTGGCGGTCAGTTCGGCGTGGCGGGCCGTCTGGCGGATCAGGATCTCGGCCAGCAGGTCGCGGGTTTCGTCCAGCAGCGGGATCACGGCCGTGCGGCGGCCGCGGCTCTTGCCCGTCGGCTTGACGATAGCCAGCCGGCCGACGTGCGCCCAGGACAGGGTGACCAGGTCGTCGCGGCGCAGGCCGGTCAGGCAGGCCAGGCGCACTATGAACCCGACCTCGGCCGACCCGGCGGCGGCGACGAAGCGGTCGACCTCGGCCGGGGTCCAGACCTGATCGGCGCGATCGGAGGCATAGATCTGTTCGATGCCGGCGGCGGCGTTGATGGCCAGCAGGCCGCGACTGACGCCCCAGCCCAGCACCCGCGACAGCACCTGGATTCCATAGTCGGCGGCGCGCGGCCGGTCGGCCCATTGGTCGCGCCAGGCCAGGATCTCGACCTTGACGCGCCGGTCATCGAGCGCGGCGATCGGCAGCGACCCGATGGCGATGGCCGGCGGTGCGGCCGTGGTGGTGATGATGCGGTCCAGCCAGCGATCCCATTCCCGGCGGGTGCTGGGGGCCAGGCGGGTGAATTCCTGTGCGGCGCGATAGCGGGCGACCAGGTCGCGCAGGCTGGTGCCGGTCGGGGTTCGGCGGGTCTGGATCGCCGCGTTCCAGGCGCCCATGGATTCCCGGGGATCCGGGCTGGCCCGGCAGGCGGGGGCCGCCCTTCCACGCATAGTGGTAGGTCACGCGCGAGCCGTCGGCCAGGCGTTTCGATATGCGATTGAGCCCCTTAAGCTGCACCCTGGCCACGCTGTTTTTCCCGCCATGCGTCGAGTTCCGACACCGGCGCGGAGTCCTGAACCGTCGCCGGGTCGCCCGTCAAGATCAGGACGCGCCGGGGCGTGACCTCGGCCCCGGTGATCGGCACCCCGGCGGCCTGCAGCGCGGCGATGACGCGATCGAGGTCGGCGCGACTGACAGCGGGGGTGCGGGCCATGGTCAGCCCCTGACCTTGCGGGGCGTGGCTGGCGGGCAATGGATCGCGATGCGGTCGAAAAACCGGGGTGGCGTCGGCTTGATGGCCGCGCGATCGAGGGCGGCGTCCTGGGCGGCGATCACGTCCAGCATATTCATGACGTCGATCCGGCGGATGCGGATGCAGCCCCAGCGATCGGCCGGTGCGGCGGCCGCATCTTCGCGGGCCTTGGCGATGGCGCGATCCTCGATCATGGCTCGCCCTCTTCCGCCGCGATCACGGTCAGGACGCCGTGCATGCCGTCGCGCAGGTGGTCGGCCAGCTGGTCGATGGTCGCGCCGGGGGTGCGGTTGCGCCAGGTCAGGGCCAGCAGGGCACCCATGACGCCGCCGCTGACGCCGGTGAAGGCCTGGTCGACGTCGAGGCCGGCGGCCATGCCGGTTTCGATCTCGGCCGCCATCAGATCGCGGGTCAGGTGGTCGACGCGGATGCAGTGGTCGACGGCGGTGCAGATCTCGACATCGGGGGCGTCGCCATCATCGGCGGCCGCATCGATCAGGTCAGGGCACCCCGCGAACGCCGTTCGTGGGGTGCCCCGGGCCTCGGTCAGGGCCTGCTCCGCCGCGCGGGCGCGGGCCAGATAGCGGTTCGTGGTTTCCAGCAGTTCATCCCGCCGACGCAGCAGGTGTCGCGTCGCATCGATCAGGTCGAACATCAGGGCCGCGCGAAGGCCCGCGGTAGAGCGATCGGCACCCTTCAGTTCCCATTCGGCCTGGGTGACCAGATCGGTGAGGGTGTGTGGCCGTCGGCCGTTGCGGGGCCGCCCCAGGCGTTTCAGTTCGTTGTCGTGCGCCTCGCGCTCCGCCACCTCGATGTGTTCGACGGTGTCGTCGAAGGGGATGGGCTCATCATCGCTGAGCATCAAGGGGTTGCAGGTCATCAACGCGCCGCCGCCGAACAGCCACATCACCCGGCCGGGGTGCCGCCGTTCCCAGTCGATACAGACCAGGCCGACGGCCGAGACGATCTGACGGTGGGCCTCGGGCGAGACGTGCACCGGCGTGGGGAAGTCGATGCGGATCTGGCGGGTGGATTTGGTGGGGCCGGTCATGCCGCCACCCGCTGTTCCAGGGCGGCGGCCTCGACATGGCGGCCGTCCGGCATCACCAGCGACAGGATGTCCGGACAGCGCCGGACCTCGGCCTCGGCCTCATCCCGGGTGTCGGTCGTGTAGCCGCTGCAGTTGGGGCGGGAGTATGCCGAGGCCTGGCGCGACCAGATGCCATAGGGGGTGCTGTCGCCGAACAGGATGCGCTTCAGCCGTTCGGCGCGCTGGAAATCACAGGCGCGGATGGCCCGGGCCAGTTCGCCCTCGAGCCGCCCGCGCCGCTCACGGGCGTTGCGTTTGATGCGCAGGTCCGACGGGCACCGCGTGAGGATGTCGTGTGAACCCTTGTTTTCCAGTCGGTACTGACCCGTCGCCACCCACCACATATTGTTGATGTTGTAGAAGGCGGTGCCGCGACAGATGCGGCCCTTGCGGTCGGGGAACCAGACGGTCGCGCCATGCACCACCACCCCGCCGTCACCGGACCTGCTGTTGTAGTCATAACGGCAGACGGGGCGGCCCAGCGCCTTGTCGGTGTGCCAGCACCCGGCATAGCGGTGCGCGATGAACGCTTCGGCGGTGACCTGGCCCGCGCCGGTGCCGACGGCGACGTCGCCCCGGCTGATCGTGACCGTGGCGCGCCGCTGCAGCCAGGCGACGATCTTCTGTGTTTCCAGATCGACCCGGCCGCGATCGAGATAGTCCAGCCGTTGCCGCTTGTTGAAGTCGTGTCGACGACCGTTCGGGTTGTCGATCGGCCAGGTCTCGGCCCAGAACTGGACCCCGACATGGCGGCCGCACACCTCGACCTCGGCCCGCATGGCCCCGCGGATGGCCAGCCGGTGATCGTCGTTGAGGATGGGGTAGTGTTTGGCGATGCGCGGATCCGACCCGACCGTCCAGCCGCGCCGCCGCATCAGCCGCACCAGGCCGGTGTAGATCTGGGCGCGGAACGTCGGGTCATCGGCGTCGTCCTGCCAGACGCCGATGGTGGTGTCGTGCAGGCGCACGTCGATGGCGCGGGTCATGTCGAAATTCCGATCCCTCGTCGCCTCGCCCGAGATCCGCAGGATGTCATTTTCCGCTTCGGCATTGGCGTCGCCGTTGAATTCGCCTTCCTCGGCCGCCGCGATCCAGGGGGCCGCGAACGCCTGGATCAGGGCATCGCCTTCGTCAGCCCCCGGCTGGCCGTGCAGGGCCCAGCGGACCAGCGCGCCGAGGCGTTCGCCGTCGATGCCATCGGTCATGCCTTCCAGAATGTCGGCGGCATGGCGGAAGCGATGGGCGACGGCGGTGTCGGGGTGTCGCGACGCTGCGGCGGGCGGGGGCGCGACCCTGGTGGCGACGGGCGGAAAGAAATCGCCCGGCGGTTTGCCGAGAAGCCCGGCGATCGTGTGCAGGCGTGAGCAGGAAACGCGGTTCTCGCCGGCTTCATATTTCTGGATCTGCTGGAAGGTGATGCCGATGGCCTGGGCCAGGGCGGTCTGGCTGAGGGCCAGGCGGGTGCGCTCTTCCTTGATGGCCCAGCCGACGTAGGCGTCGACCGAGGTGGCGGCTCGGGTGGTCATGCGGAGACTCCTTGGCGGGTGCGGGCGTCGGCGGCCCGGCGCAGGTTCTGGATGGCGGCCAGTTCAGCGTCGCGGCGCGTGCGCCAGTCGGCGATGAAGCGGGCGAACTGGCCGGGGGTGGTGGCCGGGCGGGGCGCGGGGGCGGCCGTCATGCACCGGCCCCCTGTTCGATCGCGGTGACGTCGGGGGCGCGACGATCGGTACCGCCCGCCGGCAGCGCGGCGGTGCGCAGGGTCTGGGAGCCGCGGGCGGTGATCTCGTAAATCGACCCCTGACGCTGGATCAGGCCGGCGCGGACCATGGCGGCCAGGGCGCGCTTGACCTTTTTGCACTCGACCTGTCGGGGGTGTTCGCCGGTCTGGGTGGCGAAGCGGATGGCCGGTTCGGTCAGGTCGCGGTGATAGAGGGCGGCGAGGATGCGATCCCAGCGGCCGCCGCGCCGCCAGCCGCGCCCGGCCCAGCCATGGGGGGTCCCGGGTGGCAGTCATGACGTCGATCCCCGGGTGCGAACGCCGTTCGCATGGCCGCCGCCCGACGTGCCGGGCATGGGGTCGCCGGCAAAGGTGCCGTCGGCCCGTTCGGCGGCGATGCGGGCCCAGCGGATGGCCTCGGCCGGGGTGTCGCCCTTGCCGCCGTAGCTGAGGCCCTGGCCGAGGGTCGGGCTGTAGTCGGGCGAGGAAATGGCGGCCAGAACGGTCGGCCCCCGGCGTCGGATCATCCAGTCCCAGTCAGGGCGCAGGGCGGCCAGGATGGCCAGTTCCTCGGCCAGTTGCGCGTCGGGGGCGGGGCCGCCGACAGCTTCACGCCACAGCTGTTCCTTGTCCTGGAAATTGGCGAACACGGCCCCGGTCGACATCCCCATGCGGGCGGCGATGTTGCGCAGGCTGGTGTCGAAAAACCCGCTGTTGAGGAACAGGTGCCGGGCGTCGGCCAGGGCCTTGACCCGGGTCGCGGCCTTGGCGGTCTGGCGGCGGTTCAGGGGCGCGGCCGGTTCGGCCGCGGGGCGGATGGGGACGACGGTCATGGGCGGTCCTTTCGCGTGGTGACGGCGGTGCCGTCTTCCGGTGTGGTGATGGTCAGGCTGTCTTCCGGGGTGCGCGGGCGGATCCGGCCGTCCGGGCGGATCGTCCAGGGCGACCAGGGGCGGCGCGGGCCGGATCGCGGCTGGTCGGGGCCGGTGTTGGGGCTGGTGTCGGGGGGCGTGTCGGGTCCGGAGGATCCGCGCGGGGGGTTGGGCTGGTCGGTCATGCGACGCCCCCGTCCTCGATCCGCAGGGCGGCCTTGCGACCGACGCAGATGACGCGGATCGGATCGACCAGCGGCACCAGGTGGAATTCGCGGATCTCGGTCGGGGCCCAGCCGTAATCGATGGCCGCGACCCAGCCCAGACGGGTCAGGCGCACCGGCACGAACCAGAAGTCGGGCGAGGGCGACAGCACCCCCGCGATCATGGCGTCCAGCCCGCGATGGTGCGGCATGAACAGGCGGCCGTCGCGGACGCGGCGGATCAGGGCCTCGGCTGTCGTGGTGGCGCGGGGCAGATGGTGGCGGCGGTCGCGCAGGAACCACGGGCCCCGTTTGGCCGGGAACCCAGGCCGGTGCATATGGCGCGCCGGCCATGGCCGGTAGGACATACAGCGGGTCATTGATCCGCCCCCGGGTTGAACGCCCGGTTCAGGGCCCAGGCGACGATCAGGGCCAGGGCCTGGGCCCGGTCGTCGGGCAGGTCATGCGCGCGGTCAACCACGGCCAGCGGGGTCGGCTGCAGGGCATCGACCGGCATGGCGCTGATGATGCGCCCGTCGGCGGTACCGAACGGCCCCTCAAACCCCAGGGCGGCCAGCAGGTCGCGGCGGTGCGTGACCGAGGGGGTGGTGACGCCGGCGACCATGTCGGTGACGCGAGTCAACAGGGCCCGGTCGGCCGCGATGGCGTTATGGTCGCGATCCCAGGCGTCGGCATCGGTGGCCGGGCTGTCAGGGGCCGTGTCGGGGTGCGGGGTGGTGATGTCGGCGGCGGCGGCTTCGGTTTCGATCCAGGGTGTGACGTAGTGGGCCGTCTGAACCGGAGGCAGTTCGGCGCGCTGGAAGGCATCAACCCGCAAGGTTTCCGGGGTGGCGCTGGGGATGCCGGCATCCAACTGATCCAGCAGCCAGTTCGCGCCCCGATCAGTCAGCCCGGCCAGCGGCGGGGTGCCGCCGGCGCGATGCACGACCCGCGCCAAGCCGAGGGTCACCAGGCCGGCCCAGAGCGGGTCCAGCCAGTAGGAGCCGACGGCGCAGCCGAAGGCGGGCAGGTCGCCGGCGGGGTCGTCGGTCCAGACAGCGTCGTGTTCGATGGCGACGGGAGCCGTGTTCGTCTTGATGGCCAGTTCCAGCAGGATCAGTTCCTCGGCCGCGATCAGGCGGCTGAAGGCCGGTGCGGCGTCTGCTGTGAGGTGCGGCGGCGGGTCGGACGGATCACCGGCGGCGGCATATTCCGCATCCCGATTGCGGCCGGATCCGCTGTTCGACGGGCGGGCGATCAGGCCGAGGGCGACGCGGGCCTCATTGGCGCGGGTGGCGTTGGGCTGGCGCACGCCGTTGACCACCAGGGGGTCGCCGTCGGGGTTGAGGATCGATTCCAGCCAGTCGCGCAGCCGGTTGTTGATTGCGTCGCCCAACTGGCGGCGGATGCGGTGCGCGGCGTGGCGCAGGGCATCGTGGCGCGTGGTAAAGGTCGGGTCGGTTTCGTAAACGCCCCGCGCGTCGCCCTGATAGTGTCGGGTCGGCGGGCCGGCTTCGGTCGATAGGTGGACGTGCCAGCGATCATCCGATGACCGGGTCAGGCGAATTTCGGCCCGAGGCCCCCCGATCCAGTCGGGCGAAAGGGTTTCGTCGGGAATTATGGGCCAGGTCGTGCCGTCGGCCGTGGTGGTGCCGTTGATGCGTTCGCCGCGCGGTGCCGGGGTGTCGGCCAGATGCGTCTCGAGATCCGTCTGGTCCGGGTCGGCGGGTTTGGGGGTGCGGACGCTGTTGCGCAGGGCGTCCCAGGACCCGGTCAGTTCATAGGTGGCGATGGCCTGGGGCGTGGCCTCGCGTGCGATTTTCAGCTTGTCCTGGACATCCTTGGCCCCGCCGCGATTGTCGGGGCCCGAGCGACCGATGCGGCGAGCCAGTTCGGCCCCGGTCCAGCCGGTTTCATCGGCCAGCTGCAGCAACAGGCGGGCGTCTTCCCACGGGGTCAGGTCCTGGCGCTGGCTGTTTTCGACGATGGTGATCAGCAGGGCCTCGGCCGCCGTGGCCGCGCGTTCGGTGAAGGGCAGGCCGTCGGTCAGGGCGGGCGGGGTGTCACCGCCCGCGGCCAGGATGCGGGCGGCCCGCCAGCGGCGTTCGCCGGCCAGGATCATGCGGATCCCGTCGTCATCGACCGGGGTCAGGATCAGGGGCTGCAGGATGTCGCCCGCGCCGATGATCGATTCCGCCAGGTCGTGCAGGCCGGGATCATTGTCGTCGATCGAGCGGTTGGCCGGGTTGGGCCGGCACTGGCCGATGGGCCAGCGCGGGGTGAGCGGCGGCCAGCCGGGGCCGGTGTCGGCGAGGGTCGGCGGCGCGATGTTTCCCTCGGCCACGTCGAGGCCGCGCAGCACGCGACGGCCCAGATCGGTCAGGGCCAGGCCGTCGACGATACCCTCGGCCTGCAGGGCCTTGAGGGCGCGGTGACTGTTGCCCGGGTCGCGGCCCAGTTCGGCGGCCAAGGCGGCCTTTGTCGCGATGGGCCGGGCGGTGTCGGCCAGGCGGCGCAGCAGGGCGGCGTTCTGGATCACGGCCTGGGACAGGGTGGTGGCGGGGGTCAGTGACATGGCTGGGTCTCGATCGGGGGGCGGGAAAGGGTGCGGCGTTCGTGCCGCCGTGATGGGGCCGCATCGCGCAGGGCGGTCAGGGCGTTGATGACCGCCAGCGCCGTGTCGTGGTGGCGCAGGTGCATGGCCTGGGCCCGGGGGTTGCCAGCGGCCCGGGCGGCCAGGCGTTTGTGCTGGGCCGCCTGGCGCGTGGCCCAGGCGATCTGGCGGTCCGGGTTCGACGGGGCCATGGGCGTGGTGGCGGGGGTATAGCGGGTCATGCCGACCCTGCCGTTTCGCCCCGGGCGTGCGCGGTACGCTCCTGTTCGAGGCATTTGGCGAAGGCTAGGCGCAACCCTTCGTCCATTTCGATCGGCGTGGTCATCGTGGCCCAGCGGGCAGCGGCGCGGGTCAGGCCCAGCCAGATCGCCTCGAGTTGCCAGGGTTTGATTTCCGGACCGGATTGCACGGCCTTGATCGCTGCGAGCATGGCGGCCTCGGTCACGTCGATCGCTCGGTCGGCGGAGTTCGGGCCACTCATGCCGCCAGCCCCCCGGCCGAGGCCATGCGGGCGATGGCGGCGGCGAGGTCGGCCGGATCCTCGCCCCGTTCGCCGGCGGTCCAGCCCAGCCAGTCGTCGGTGAACATGGGCGGCCCGCCCTGGCCGTCGTCATCATCGGGCTCGCCGGCGCGGATGGCGGCCAGCCGGGCCTTGAAGGCCCGCGCCTTGACCGGGCGCAGGGCGAAGACGGCCACGACGGGGAATTCGGGCTGGCCGTCGCGGCTGCATTGCTGGGGCAGGAGTTCCAGCGGACAGCCGGGGCGCAGTTGCAGCAGGTGCACCGCCAGGGCGTCGACGGAATGGAAGGCGACCGGGGCGTCGGTCGCACCGGCGGGCAGGAAGGTCGGGGGCGTGTGACGCGGGCGGGTGGCCCCGTCCTGGCTAGGGGCGGTCATGGCGTCAGGCCCCATAGAGGGCATTGGCCAGGCCGGTGATCATGGCGATCACCACCATGGCGGTGACCAGCGACCAGCCCGCCAACTGAACCGCGCGCAGGCCGTGTTCGCTGATGGCCATCGCCAGGGCGGTCAGGTTCAGCGGGAACCCGCCGCGCCGCGACCAGCGGACGATGGCCAGCGGTGGCGGGGTGGTCATGCGTTCGCACCGGGTGTCGGGGTGCGAACGGCGTTCGCATTTACCGACGCCGGGCGGCGGGGTCGGGATCGCCAGGTCCGGGTCGCGACAGGCGCGGGCCGCATCATCCAGCAGGGTGCGGATGGCCCGGCCCAGGGCGGTGCGGCGGACGGTGTGACGGGTCTGGATCAGGGAAACGGGGTACATGATGCGCGCTCCGGTTGACGTCGATCTGACACAACAGGACACGATGTCATGACGATACGTCAATACATTTCGTCAAACGACGATGTCTCGAGCGGCAACTAGGATGGGAGCGGAACGTCGTGGAGGGAGCGAATTGAACCAGAAAGATCAGGAGATCGCGCAGCTTAAGGCGCAGTTGGCGACCGCCAGCAGCACAAAAGGCAGCGTTTCGATCGCGACGTTAAAGGTCGTGGCGACCTTGGTGTTGCTGACGTTCGGCGTATTCGGCTGCATGGCTGCAATCGGGTCGATGTTGCCGCCCGGCCAACGATTCGAGTCGGCCTGTCACGCTGCGGTGCCCGAGGCGGCGATACGAGACTGCATGGAGGGGTTGGAGCAAACGTATCGCGGGTCGGATGACGAGCAATACAAGCGCAACGCGGCGGCCCAGTGGGCGCGATCCCACAACTATGGGCCAGCTCCCCGCTAGTTGCGGCCGACCACGGAATGGATCTCCGCAACGTCCGCCAGCGGGATGTCGATGTCGTGGTCCGGGTTCAGTTGGTGCAGCCGGATGGTGGCGACGTCGCGTCGGGTGAACCGCTTCAGCAGCCCCTGTCCTTCAACGGTAACGACAACGCAGTCCTGATTGCGGCCCGGCCATCTGTTCGGTGCAAGATAGACGATCTCACCGGGCTCGTAACGCGGTGACATGCTGATGTCGTTGACCTCAAGGGCAAAGGCTTCGCGAACGTTCATCTGGGCGGGGTGCATCGGCACGTAGCCCCGCAAGTTTTGCTCAGCCAAGGTGAGCCGCCCGTTTGAGGCCGCCCCGACGAACCCATACAGAGGGACCATGTTTGGCCCTGCGACGACGACACCGCCATCCGGGTGCATTTGCTGACCCAACCATTCCTGGATTTTGCGCATTTCGTGAAGCTGGATTCGCCGCGCGCCCTTGAATATCCGATTGACTTGCGAGCTGTCGAGCCCGAGCAGCCGGCCCAGGTCGGCCTGAGACTTGCCCTGTTCACGCATGGTGGCGCGGATGGTTAGAACGTCAGATTCCATACAACGAGTATCTGACGGAATGTCAGGCCATTGTCGTTGACGTTGTAGGCAAATCGCTAACACGGTCTGTCCTGACAAAACGTCAGGACGGTATGTCATGCCCTTAGAAGATTGTCACGCTCCTGCAATTCCGGCGGATGCTCGGGACCTGTTGCTACGCGTGCTGGGCGTGGCGCGGGTCGCCGCGTGGTGCGGCGTGGGCGAGGCCGCTGTATATCAGTGGCTGCATCGTGGCACGTCGGATGCGCCCGTTCCGTTCCTGCGAGTGCCGGCGATCGCGCGGGGCGCAAGCGCGGCCGGCCTCGATTTTGATCTCGGCCTGATTTCGCCGTCGATGGCTGGTTGGACGGCTGCAATGTTCTCTGCCGTCGGCGGCGCGCCCTCGAAGACGGCGAGCTCAGCGGCCGCCCTCGGTAATTCCCGCGGCCAGCATCCAGTCACCCAGGCCTATGCCGTCGAGAGTGCATCGTGCGGCGATGCGGTCGTAGGTTCGGCGGTCGGCGATGCAAAAAATCGACCTGCGCATGGCGATGCGAGCCAAAGCGTCACGGGCGGCGTGGCCGCCGGGTTCGCTGAGTTCGCGAGCTCTGAAGTCCGCAAGCCTGACCTCGACCCACCCATCGCCCCCGATCCCGCTGAAAGTTTCCACGCACAGGCTGTCGCCGTCACCGACATAGACGACGGGTCCGGAAAAGGTGCGACCTCTGGCCAGTTCGGGCGGCATAGCCCCGCTGTCGGGAATGCGTGTGCACGGGTCCGCGAGGGCTGGCCCAGCGAGCGTCAGCAAAGCGGCTGCGGTGAAGACGTAGCGAAACATGACCGTATGGTAGCCGGTCGGCGCGGGTGCGTTCAATGACACACCGCCATGCCCAGCGTCGCGGAACGGTGCCCCGCCCCGGCGAGCGCGATCTGCGCGCCCTGCGTCGGCTGGTGCGGCGCGCGGCGCGGGTGGGGGCCGATCCCCTGATCAATGCGCGGCCGTTCGTGATCGCGGCGGAAAAGGCGGGCAAGGCCATCCTGCCGCCGGCGCACCGGGGTGGCGACAGCTGTTTTGTGGCCCTGATCCGGCTGGGCAAGCGGTTCCTGCTGATCAATGCGGTCGACCGGATCGGGCATGGGCCGGAGATCCAGCGCCTGGTGGCGGCCTGCAGCGAGGCGCTGGACGCGGACCCGACGGCGGGTGTGGCCGGTGACGGCGGCCCGATCTGTGGCCAGGGGCGTCTGCCCTATTGCGAGGATTGAGGGATGTCGTATCGCGCCATCACCGTCGACGGCTATGCCCGGCCGGAGGGGTGCGCCGCCCCCGGGCCAGCCCCGATGCTGCAGTGGCTGGATATCGCCACGCTGGTGGTCGACGATCGTTATCAGCGGCCGATCTATGGCGCGGGGCACAAGAATGTGCGGGCGATCGCGGCGGCCTTTCAGTGGTCGCGGTTCGCGCCGCTGATCGTCGCGCCGGTCGAGGGCGGGCGGTTCGCCATCATCGACGGCCAGCACCGGGCGACGGCGGCCCTGCTGTGCGGGATGGTCCAGGTGCCGTGCCAGGTGATCACCGCCGATGCCGGTGACCAGGCCGCCGCGTTTCGCGCCATCAACGGGCAGGTGACCCGGATTCACAGCCTGGCGGTCCAGCACGCGGCCCTGATGGCCGGGGAGGCGGTGCCGTCATCGGGTCGGTTGGGCGACGGGTATGAACGGCCGGCGGTGATCCCGCCGGATCCGGCCGATGTGGCGGCCGACCGCTTTGAGCGCGAATTCGTCCGGGCCCAGCGGGGGCGCAATGTCAGCTGGTTCAATATCGCGAACATGACGGGTCGGACGGTGCCGTATCTGAAGGCGCTGTACGACGATGCGCCGGCCGGTGACGCGGCCGCGATCGAGGGGCCGCGATGACGGTGCCGCGCAATGCCCGGTCGGTGATGGCGACGCGCCAGCCGAGCGATGACGATATCGATTTTTTCCCGACCCAGCCGTGGGGTGGTCGCGCGGGGGCCGAGATCATTCGCGCCATGGATCCCGGGGCGCGGACGGCCGCCGATCCGGCCTGTGGGGCGTTCCACCTGGTGCACGGGCTGGCTGACTATTTCGAGCGGGTCGAGGGGTCGGACCTGTGCCTGTATGACGGCAATCGCGTGCACGACTTTCTGGGGGCCGCGCCGTTTCCGTTCGGTGTCGACTGGATCATCAGCAACCCGCCGTTCGCGCATGGCGAGGCCTTTGTCCGCCGGGCCTGGCCGCTGGCGCGGCGGGGTGTGGCCATGTTGATGCGGGCCGCCTGTATGGAAGGCCAGGGGCGGCACGCCCTGCTGTATGGCGACTGCCCGTTGACGGTGTTCGCGCCGTTCAGCGAACGGCTGCCGCTGGTGCGGGGGCGGTATGATCCGGCGGCGTCGTCGGCGGCGTTCTATGCGTGGTTCATCTTTCTGAAGCCGGCGCTGAACCCGCGGCGGTTCATGGTCCAGTGGCCGGACGGCCAGTGGCGGCCCGGGGTGCGCGACATCGCCCCCGGCACGGCGGCCCGCCTGACCCGCCCGTCGGATGCGGCGTATGCGGTGGGGGCGAACGGCGTTCGCGACATGGCGGTGCCCCATGTTTGATCGCGGGCTGTTCCTGGCGGCCCGGGCGCGCGTGTCGGTCGAGGCTCTGGCCGGGCGGGCGACGACCCTGGTGCGGGCGGGGTCGGAACTGCGCGGCACCTGTCCGCTGTGCAAGGGCAGGGCCGCGACGTCGATGTCGGGGGCGGCCCCGCGCAAGAAGAAGCGCGGCGGATCCCGAACCGGCGGCTTTGCCGTCTATGCGTCCAGCCAGTCCTGGCATTGCTATGTCTGTGAGGAAGGCGGCGACGTCGTCGACCTGGAACAGGCCCTGCGCGGCGGCACGGCGGTCGAGGCGGCGCGGCGGCTGGCCGGGGGCGATTATGTGCCCGATACCCGCGACCAGACCCCGGTGAAGGCCTCGACGTCGCGGGATGACGGCCCGGGGGCGACCGACCGGATGGCGGTGCGGTTGTGGCAGTCGGGTCAGGCATTGGCCGGGTCGGCCGGTGCGACCTATCTGCTGGCGCGCGGGATCGCGCCCGAGGTGGTGGCGGCGACGGCGTCGAACCTGAGATTCCATCCGCGCGCCAACTGGCAATGGGACGGCGAGCGCAAGGCCTGGACCCATGCCCCGGCGATGCTGGCCCTGTCGGTCGTCAAGATCGACGGGCGGCCCCGGGCGACCGGCGGGATCCATGCCACCTATCTGCGCGCCGATGGGCGGGCCAAGGCCAGCGATGACGGCCGCGCCAAAATCATGTGGGGGCGACAGGGTCGGGCGGGCCTGGCCGGCGGGGCGTGGTTGATCGGCCCGGCCGGGGCGGGGCCGCTGGTGGTGGCCGAGGGGATCGAGACGGCCCTGTCGATGGCCACGCTGGAATTCCGGCGCACGGGCGTGATCCCGCGCGCGGTGGCGGCCCTGTCGCTGAACCGGCTGCAGGGCGGGGTGCTGAAGGATGCCGACCGGTGCATCGACGTGTTCGATCCGCAGCCGGATCCGGAACGGCCGCCCTTCGTCTGGGCCGGCGAGGCGGGGCCGCTGGTGATCGGGGTCGACTGCGATATGTCGCCGATCCGGGTCCGGGGTCGCACCGGCCGGGACAAGGTCTGTGAATTCGAACTGTCGGGCGAGGCGCGGGCGCGTCTGTGCGCCCGGTTGGCCAGGGCGGCCTGGCTGGCCGCCGGCGTGGCCGAGGTGCGGGTCGCCTGGCCCGCCCCCGGCGCTGATTTCAATGATGAACTGCGCCGGGCCATGGCCCGGGGTCAGGAGCGTACCGCGTGACAGAGACCATTCCCGTCGACACCCTGGGCGAGGCCGAGCCGGATACCGAGCGACGGCTGGGGGCGTTTCCCAACCCCGACCTGGACGTGTGCCCGATCGTTCCCCTGGGGTTCGACGGCGGCAAGGTGATTTTCGCCATGCCCGAGGGCGAGATCCGCGTCGAACAGGCGGCGAAGATCCCGGGGATGTTGCGCACCGACCTGTTCTGTTGCCAGGCGGGCCAGGCCTTCCTGGGGTACTGGCGCGACGGGGATGACAAATTCCAGGCCCCGATGGCCGCCGTCTGGTTCAACCGCCAGTGCCGCCAGGCCGGAAAGTGGGACAGCGGCCGGGCCCAGCGGTCGCTGGGCGTCTGGCCCGGCGAGGGCGGCGAGGTGGTGCTGCACCGGGGCACCGAGATCTGGCGCTATCAGCTGGACGGGACGGTCGACCAGCTGTCGATCGCGGAGGCCCTGCGCGAACGGCGCGGGCCGCTGTACCGGCTGCGCCCCCCCGGCCCCCGCGCCGGCAGATGAACCGGCCACGGTCGAGGATGGGCGCTGGCTGCGCGCGCGGCTGGATATGTGGCGTTTCGAGGCCATCGGGCCCGAGGGCATGACCGGGGCCGATGTGGTGGCCGGGTTCGTGATGCCGGCCCTGCTGGGGGCGGTGCCGACGTTCCGGGTGCATCTGCTGATCCATGCCCTGGCGGGGTCGGGCAAGACCACGTTCCTGATGCTGATCGAGGCGGCGCTGTCGGCGCTGGGCGGGGACATCATCAACAGCTTTTCCGAGGCGGGTTTCCGCGCCGACATTTCGGGCATGGCCCGGCCGGCCATCGTCGACGAAGCCGAGTCCAGCGCCGGCGACCAGGGGCCGGGCCCGGTGGAACAGGTGCTGAACCTGTTGCGGCTGATGGCCACCGGATCCGGGGCGAACCGCAAGATGGGCGAACAGGGCGGCGGGGTCGTGGCCCAGACGGCCGTGGGGTCGGTGCTGATGGCGGCCGTGTCGCCGCCGAAGATGGATTCCGCCCTGGCCACCCGGGTGGCCGAGATCCGGTTGATGCCCCTGAACGGGTCGGACCTGGCCGCCGATGAAGAGCGGCCCAAACTGGCCACCGATCCGGTGATCACCGGGGCCATCGCCCGGGCGCGGGAACTGGCCCCCGCCCTGCTGGAACGGGCCCTGATGGGGGCGCATCGATACCGGGCCGATGCGGCGGCGGTGAAGGCGGCCCTGATCGAGGCCGAGGAATCGCCGCGCACGGCCGACCTGGTGGCCACGCTGGCGGCGGGGCGACGGCTGTTGATGTTCGACACCCCCCTGACCCCCGAGGAAGCGCGGGGCGAGGTCGCGTTCTGGCGGCCGCTGCTGGATCACCGGGCGGTGGCGGACACGGTGTCGAACCCGGGGGCGGATGCCCTGGCGCACTGGATGTCGTGGCCCTCGGGCAAACATCACCGGGACCGGCAGGAGACCCTGGGCGAGATCGTGGCCCGCTGGTTCCGGGGCGAGCGCGAGGATGACGTGCTGAAGGCGCATGGCGCGCGGATCCATGACGGCCTGGGCAAGGATGGCCGCCCTGGGCCCTGGCTGATCATCGCCAATAATCACCCGGCCCTGACCCGTATCTATGCCCGCACCCAGTGGCGCGACTGGCGCAACACCCTGGCCTATCTGGATGCCATGGGGCCGGACCATGCGACCTGGGCGGCCAATCCGCTGTCGTTCGGCACCGGGCTGAAGCAGCGCGGCCTGGCCATCCCCCTGACCCCCTGGCTTGAGAAGGCCCCCCCGGGCGTTCCGGGTAGCGTTCCGCCCACCGTTCCGGGGCAAGCCAATGAATTCTAGGGCCAATCCATGCCCCGGAACGGTGGGAACGGTCGGAACGGTGTTTCGCCCCTCCTGCAGGCGCAGGCGTGTGGGTGCGCACGACGCCACAGGTGCGTTCCATGCGTTCCGACCGTTCCGCCTTCCTTTAATAAATAGCTATTTCAATAGATTAGATTGGAACGCTGGCCGGAACGCCAGCGGAACGGTCCAGCCCACGGGGATTTGCGCATGACCGTCCTGTCGAACCGCCAGAAGAAGCTGGCCCGCAAGGCCAGTCAGGGGCAGGGGCGTCCGGCCTCGCCCTCGGCCCCGCGTCAGATCCTGACCGCCGTGGCCGAGACGGAAGAACCGGTCGGGGCGCTGGCCCTGGCCACGGCCGCCGAACGCCATGCCGTCAGGGCGGCCATCCAGCAGGCCGAGGACATGGCCGAGCGCGAGGGCCGCGCCCTGACCCCGGCCGAGCGCCGCACCATCCGGGCCGAACATGGCGTCGACATCGCCACCGATGCCCGCAACCGTGGCCAGATCCGGATGAAGGGCCGCGACGGTCTGGTGTCGCTGAACAACAGCGGCGGTACGAACGGGATCACCGACGCCATGCTGCAGGCGGGGCTGGCCTATCGCCAGTGCTATGAGGCCACGGCCTCGAGCCTGCGGTCCGGCCTGGCCAATCCCGAGGGCGGTGGCCGGGCGATCAGCGCCGGCTTCCAGCTGCCGGGCAAGGCGGCCTTGCATCGGGCCTATGTCATGGCCCGGCTGGCCCAGATGGATCGGGCTGTCGCCGCTGTCACCGTGGATGGGCGCGAGGTCCAGGTGCTGCGCCTGATCGCGGGCGAGGGCCACACCCTGACCTCGCTGGGGGCAGGCGGGAACGTCAAGGCCGCCAACCTGAAAGCCCTGCGCACGGCCCTGGTGGCGGTCGCCCGCGTCCTCCCGATCGGCCTGCAGCGCGACGGTCTGGTGTGGCGTGACCAGGGGGGCTTGCGAATCAGGGCCGATTAAGTTCACAAACGGCACACACCCCGAACCGCACCGTGAAACCCGCCAGGCCGCCCCCGCCCGGCGGGTTTTTCGTGCCCGATCAACGCCCTAGCCCATCGAGCGGGTCCTTTCCGCCCCCCGCCCCCCTATACGGTGGGGCAGAGCGCGAAATGAAAGCGGTTGGGGCCTGAACAGGATTTTGAACATTGTGAACACGCGCCGGAACATGTCGCAGGCGGAATACGCCGTGCACCGTGGTGTGGGGCGGTCCGCTGTTTCCAACTGGAAGACGCAGGGCCTGCTGGTGTTCGCTGAAGGCACCAATGGCAAGCCGGCTGTGGACGTCGAGAGGACGGACGCGCGGGTCAATGCGAAGATCGATCCGGCGCGGGGCCGGCCGACGGCGGCGTCGGCGCTGCCCCAGTCGGACCTGCCGCTGGCCGAGCCGGTCGCGAACGCCGTTCGCGGCGGTGGCGGCGGCGAGAGCCTGGCGGATGTGCGCACGGACCTGATCCGGGCGCAGACGATCAAGGCCCAGCTGGACAACGCCAAGCGGGCCGGTGACCTGGTGCCGCTGGAAGAGTTCATCCGACGGTCGTCGGAATATGGCCGGGTGGCGCGCGAGCGGACGCTGTCGGTCGTGCGGTCCCAGGCGGAATGGCTGGCCTCGGCCAGGGATGCCCGGGCGATCGTGGCCCAGCTGCAGGACGAAATCGAACGGGCCTTTGCTGACCTGGCCGCCCAGATCGAGACCGGGGCGATGCCGGACACGGCCGAGGATCTGGACGGGGCCGATGAAGCCCTGGCCGATGCGGCGGTCCAGGCGGCCCTGCTGGACGGGGAGGATGGCGACGATCAGGAGGCGGCGGGCTGATGGCGTTCGACCTTGAAGCCCTGGGCGATGCCGGCACGATCCTTCAGGCCAATGCGGCCCAGCTGGATCTGGCCTTCGCCGCCGGCTTTCGCCCGGCCGAGCGGATGCTGGTGTCGGAATGGGCGGTGCGGTACCGGCGCTTCAGCGACGATGCGCCCATCCCGGGCCGGTGGCGGCACGAAACCGCGCCCTATCTGGTCGAGATCATGGACGCCCTGTCGCCACAGGATCCGTGCGAGGAAGTGATCCTGCGCAAATGCGCCCAGTCGGGCGGCACCGCGGCGGTCGAGAACTGGATCGGCTACATCAGCGACCTGGCCCCCGGGCCGATGCTATTCGTTCAGGCCACGCTGAAGGCGGGGCTGGAATGGTCGGCGGAAAAGCTGTGGCCGATGATCGAGGCGACGCCGCGGCTGGACCCGGATCGCGGCGGCACCATCCGCGCCCTGGGCGAGGCGACCGGCGACGGATCGACGAAGAACAAGCTGCGGTTCAAGAATTCATCGTCCTATGTCGCCCTGGCCGGCGCGAATTCGGCGGCCGGGCTGCGGTCGCGCACCATGCGCTACGCCGTCGAGGATGATCTGGACCAGTTTCCGGACAACCTGGACGGCCAGGGCTCGCCGGAATCGATGGTTGACCAGCGGCTGAAGGTGTACCGCCGCCGCGGCCTGTCGAAACGGGCCAAGATCTCGACCCCGACAATCAAGGGGGCCAGCAAGATCGATGCGGCCATCATGGCCGCCGACGTCGATCGTCGCCGTCCCTATTACGTCTGCCCGCACTGTGCGGACCGGTTCGTCATCATCTGGGATCCCCAGCCCGACGGCGAACGCGATATTCAATGGCCCGACGGCCATCCGGAGGACGCGACCCTGACCCCGCGCTGTTGCGGGGCCGAGATTCACCACTGGCAAAAGCTGTCGATGATCCGCGCCGATTGCTGGCTGTCGGAAACGATCGACGGCGAGGCGGTGCCGCTGGTGCTGGACGAAACGACATTCCAGGCCCTGCGCGTGCGGATGCCGGCCAGCGTCAAACGCGGGTTCGACATCGACGGGATGCTGACCAGCTTCCAGACCTGGGGCGACATGGCGGTCGAGTTCGTGGCCTGCCGCGGCGACCAGTTCAAGCTGATGGGCTGGACGATGCTGACCCGGGGCGCGGCGTTCGAGCTGCGCGGGTCGACCCGGACCATGAACGGCTGAAGCTGTTGCGGTCCCAGGACTGGGGCACCGGCCAGATGCCGGCGGGTCCGGTCGTGCTGACCATGGCCACCGACGTCCAGGGCGACGGCCTCTATACCGAAATCGTCGGCTGGGCCGAGAACGCCAAATCCTGGTCGCTGTTCCAGACCTTCATCCCCGGCAAGACCGATGTGGCCGGCGAGGGTGCCTGGGTCGATCTGGACCGGCTGTCGCGAACGCCGATCGCCTTCCCGGGTGGCAAGGCCCTGACCGTCGACCAGGAATGTGTCGACGGCGGCTACCATACCCTGGCGGTCGAGGATTATTGCCGCCGCCGCCCGAACCGGCTGATGGTGTTCGGCCGGTCCGGCTGGATGCGGCCGATCCTGGGCCGGGGCGAGGCCCAGCGATACGAACGCCAGGGCAGTCGCGCCGGGTTCAAGTCGAAAAAGGCCGAGGACAAGGCCTATCTGGTCGGCGTCGATAGCGTGAAATCGATGTTCTACGGCTTCCTGCGCCAGACCCTGGAGGTCGCTGCCGAGGAAGAAAAGACCGGCCTGCCGGTCGATCACCGCCCGCGCGGCCTGTGTCATTTCAGCCGAGACACCGCCGACGAATGGTTTGAAATGGCCACGGCCGAGACTGTCGTCACGGTGGTCGAGCACGGCTATCCGAAGAAGAAATGGAAGCCGCTGCCCGGTCGCGAAAACCACTATCTGGACTGCCGGGTCTATAATATCGCCGCCGCCGAAAAGCTGATGCTGGACACCTTGACCGAGGCCGACTGGGCCCGGCTGCGCAGCGAACGCTATGCCTCGGCCACCCCCGATCAGGGCGACCTGCTGGCCGGCACCGGCCTGACCGCCCCGGCCTCGCCGGTCGCGGCCAGACGTGAACCGCCCGCCCCGGCCCCGGGCCGCTTCGTCGATCCCGGGGAGGATTATTTCTGATGGCCGCACCCGATTACGCCACCGAGATCGCCGCCCTTGAGGCCGCCGCGTCCAGCGGTGAATTGACGGTCGAGTCGGACGGCGAGCGGGTCACCTATCGGTCGATGGCCGAGGTGTTGCGGGCGCTGGACTATTTCCGGAGCAAGGCGATTGCCGCCGCCAGCCCGAACCGTCGATCGGCCTCGACGGTCGCCGCCTTTGCGCCGGAGTGATCCAGATGAAATTCGGAGATCTGATCGATAGCGCCCTGTTGCCGATCGCCCCGCGGCTGGCGGTGCGGCGCATGACGGCCCGGATCGCCGCCGATCAGATCCGCGGCTTTGACGCGGCCTCGCGCGGGCGGCGCACCCAGGGCTGGAAGCGGCCCCAGACCAGCGCGGACCGTGAGAATGAAGGGGCGCGCGCCGTTCTGTCCGCCAGTTCTCACGACCTGGTGCGCAACAACAAATATGCGGCCGCGGGCCTGCGTCAGATGACGGCGGCGGCCTGGGGGGACGGCATCGCCCCGATGATCACCCATGCCGAACCGGCGATCGCCAGTGCCGCCCAGTCGGCCTGGGACCGCTGGGCCGAGGGCCGGGTCGCGGGGCAGAATGACTGGTATGGCCACGGCCGGCTGTGTGTTCGGGGTCTTTACGGGGCCGGCGAGTCCCTGACGCTGTGGCGGCCGGACGGATCCGGCCCCGACGGCCGCGTGATGGGGCTGGAGGGTGACTATCTGGACGAAGGCCGGATCATGGTCGCCGCCGGGACGCGGATCGTCCAGGGGGTGGAATTCGACGCCGATGGTGAACGGTCGGCCTATTGGCTGTTCCGCCAGCACCCGGGCGACCTGACCTTCACCGGGTCGCGCCAGTCGGAACGGGTGCCGGCCCAGCACGTCGATCACCTGTTCGAGGCGCTGCGCCACGGCCAGACCCGCGGGATCTCGCGACTGGCCCCGCTGATGATGACGCTGCGCGACATCGCCGATATTGAGGACGCGCGCCGTCTGAAGGAAAAGGTGGCGGCCTGTGTCGCCCTGATCATCCAGCCCGGCGAGGGAGAGGCCGGTTCACCCCTGACCAATGAGGTCGCGACCCAGGGCGACGACCGCCCCGACGTCGAAACCCTGCGCCCGGGCATGATCACCCGGCTGAAGCGGGGCGAGACGGCCACCAGCCTGATTCCCGCCGCCAGTGCCGACGGCACCGATTTCATCCGCCAGCAGCTGGCCGCCGTCTCGGCCAGTATGGTGCCCTATCATGTGCTGACCGGGGATGTGTCCCAGGCCAATTATTCCGGCCTGCGCGCGGCCCTGTTGACCCAGTGGGGTCTGCTGGACGACGACCAGCAGAATGTGATCATCCCGCTGATGTGCCAGCCGGCGCTGGATCGGCGGATGCGCCGTCTGGCGCTTGAGACCGGCGACCGTCGCTTCCTCGAGGTCCGCGCCAAATGGGCCTTGCCGGTGCGGCGTCACGCCGACCCGGTCAAGGATCTGCTGGCCGAGGTGATCGAGATCCGCAGCGGGCTGAAACTGCTGGCCAAGGCCCTGGCCGAGCGCGGCATCAATGCCACCGACCATCTGAACGAAATCGCGGCCCTGAACGTCCAGATCGATCAGCTGGGTCTGGCCCTGGAAACCGACCCGCGCCGCCTGACCGATTCCGGCGTGCTGCAGGCCGCCACCGGCTATCTGGCCCCCAAGCCGGCCGCCGCCGGCTAGACCCGAGGAATTCGCCCATGTCCCGCACCCTGCCTGGCCACCCTCGCCCCGTCCTGACCCGCGATGACCCGGCTGGCGCACCGCCCGCTGATGCCGCCACCCGCACCGCCGCCGGTGTGGCCGAGCGTCGCGCGCCCCCGGCCAACCATGCCGCCGCCCGGTTCGCGGCCTTTGTGCCGACGACCTATGACGCGACGGTCCGCACGGTCGAGGTGGTGCTGTCGACCGGGGCACCGGTCCGGCGCTGGTCGTTTACCGAGGAACTCGAGATTTCGGCCACGGCGATCGACCTGGCCCGCGTTGTGTCTGGCCAGTGCCCGCTGCTGGACACGCACAATCAACACCAGATCGATGCCGTCCTCGGCCGCGTGGTTTCCGTTCGCATCGAGGGCCAGGACCTGATCGGCCTGGTCGCCTTTGCCGATACCGACCCTGGCCGCAAGGCCGAGGGCATGGTCGCCCGTGGCGAACTGCGCGGGATCTCGATCGGCTATCGGGTCACGGCCTGGACGATGATCACGGTCGACGCAAACGACCATGAAACCTGGCGCGCGACCTCCTGGGAACTCCTGGAGGCGAGCCTGGTGCCCGTTCCCGCCGATGCGAAGGCCGGTGTCCGGTCGGCGGCCCCTGTTTCCGGCCAATCTCACGAAACCCCCGGCGTTCCCGCCACCCCTGATGAGGATGAAGACATGAGACGTTCCCTGACTCTGGGCGGCCTGGCCGCCGCTGCCTTTGGTGCCGCTCGTGCGGTGTTCGAGCCCAACACGGATGCCGGTGGCGGTGCCCTGGCGGCCCCGGCGGCCCCGGCCGCCGCATCGGCTGACCCTGCGACCCGCGCCGCTGAAACGCCTGCCGCTTCGCCCGCCGCTCCGGCCGCTGCCTCGCCGACGGTCGCCCGCTTCAGCGCCACCGACGGGGTGGCCTTTATCGACCAGGCGCGCAGCCTGGGCGTCGAGGATCGCGCCCGCGAACTGATGGCCCAGAATGAACGCGGCGAAATCGGCGTCGAGACGGCGCGTTCCGCCGTCCTGACCGCCGCCGCCGAACGCCAGCGCAGCGACACCGCCCCCGGTGGCTGCCGGATCGGCCGGACGGGTCGTGGTCGAGGATCGCGACCGGGTTCGCTCCGGTGTTCCGGCGGCGATCCTGGCCGGCCTGCGCCGTTCGTCCGGTGCGCCCGAGTTCGCCGATACCGATGCGGGCCGCGCGGCCCGCACGGCGGCCGAGCCGTACCAGCGTCACAGCCTGTCTGAACTGGCCGCCCTTTCGCTGGGCGAGCGCACCATGCCGCGCACCGCGGCCGAGCGGATCGACCTGTATGCCCGCGCCTTCCACACCACCAGTGATTTCCCGATCCTGCTGTGGGTGCGCTGAATTCCCGCCTGCAGGAAAACTATCAGGTCGCGACCCCGGTCTATCGCCGGATCGCGCGCCAGGTGACCTTTATGGACTTCCGTGCCCATGACGTGCTGCGGCCCGGGGACTTTTCCCAGCTGCAGGGCGTCAGCGAGACCGGCGAGATCAAACAGGGCACCTTCGGCGAGAAGAAGGAAACGGCCTATGTCCGCCCCTACGGTATCGGCTTCGGCCTGTCGCGCCAGCTGCTGGTGAACGACAACCTGGGGGCCATCGACCAGATCCTGGGCAGCCAGGGCGACCAGGTCGCCCTGTTCGAGGAACTGACCTTCTTTGCCATGAAGGGCGTGTCCTCGGGCGTTGGTCCGGTGCTGAACGAGGACGGCCTGGCGGTGTTCCACGCCACCCACGCCAACTACACGTCGTCCGGCACGGTCATCAATACGGCCAACCTGGGCGTCGGTCGGGCCGCCCTGCGCAAGCAGAAGAACCTGTCGGGCCAGCAGATGGGCCACAGCGCCGCCATCCTGCTGGTGTCGCCGGACAAGGGAACCGAGGCGGAAATGGCCCTGACGGCCATCATCGCCAACGATGTGGCCAAGGCCAACCCGTTCTCGGGCAAGCTGGAACTGGTCGTCGGCGGCCAGCTGACCGGCAATGCCTGGGGACTGTATGCGGATCCGCGCTACGGCACGAACTGGACCTGGGGCCTGCTGGACGGATTTTCCGCCCCGCGCCTGCGCGTGGAGGTCCAGTTCGGCCGGCAGGGCGTAACGGTGCCGCTGGAACGCGATTTCGGCGTCGCTGCCCAGGACTTCCGCTTCGGCTATCGCAACGCCGGGGCCTGATCGCCCCGCCATCCCTTCCTCCTGAACCTTCCGGGGCCGACCTGTGTCGGCCCCGGGGCCTCTTCAGCCAGACGATCACTCCCGACCCCAGGGCCGTGCGAACGGCGTTCGCCTGGGGTCCGGTGTCTTCGCCGGCGGCTGACCCTCCGGCCAACCCCAGCGCAAGGAATCGAGACCATGAAGAGAATTTTATCCAGCCCGGCGAAACCCTGGACCTGATCCCCCTGGGCGGCGTCGCCTGTCGGGCCTCGGCTATCTGATCGGGGCCCTGTTCGTCGTCGCGGCCGTGACGGCGGCCGAGGGCGAGACCTTTGCCGGTGCCCGCACCGGTGTGTTCGACCTGGACGCCACGACCCATGCCAGCACCCAGGCCTTCGCCGCAGGTGATCCGGTTTCTGGAACGACACCACCAAAAAGGTCACGGCCACCGCCACCGGTAATCAGATCATCGGTTTCGCGGTCGAGGCCGAAATCGACGGCCGCCACCGCCAAGGTGCTGCTGGTCCAGCGCCGCAGCGTGGCCGGCACGACCATCGCCGATGTGCCGACCGCCGGGTCGGCGACGGCGGCCCTGAACGCCGCGGCGATCAACACGATCCTGGCGTCCCTTGAGGCCGCCGGCATCAACGTCGCCTGATCGGTCTGACCGATGTCCTTTGCCCCGATCCGGACCCGGCTGGTTGATGCCGTGTTCGCGCGTCTGGGCGAGGCGGCCACCTGGACCGGGGTTGACGGTCCGGTCCAGGTGCGCCCGACCGAACGCGAGGAAGCGGCCGATTTCGGCCAGTCGCGCGATGTCGTGCTGATCAATTTGATCCGCGTGCGGCGCAGCGAGGTGCCGGCGGCGGCGATTGGCCAGGCGGTGACGCTGGCCGATGACGGGCGGGTCTTCACCGTGATGGCTGAACCGATCCTGACCCGCAATGCGGTCTGGATCTGCCAGGTCGCGCCGGTCGCGGCCTGATCCCGGTCGTCAGACGGAGGTGACCGTGGCCAGTGTATCGGAACAGGTGATCGTGGCGCTGGTCGCGCTGGTCGAGGCGGCGTTGCCCCTGGCCGATGCCGACCGCAACCGGGCCAAGCCCCAGTCGGTCGATGGCAACGGCACGGTGATCGTGCGGGACGGCGATCCGGGCGGACCCGAGATCGACCTGTCACCCTTCGCCTATAAAGTTTCGCACAGGATCCCGCTGGATCTGGCGATCTACGGCACGGCCGCCGATACGGCCGAGACACGGCTGGATGCCCTGCGCCTGGCCCTGGCCACCGCCGTGATGGCCGACCGGACGCTGGGCGGCCGGTGCCAGTTCCTGGACCTGCAGCCCGGCGAGACCGGCAACCTGGACGCGCCCGGCGCGGTGCCGGGTCGCTGGGCCGAAGTGGTGGTGGTGGCCGACTATGTGACGGCCTCGCCGCTGTAAGATTCCGACCCGAAGCGGTCGCCCCCATCCCGAAATTGACAGGAAAGTCCCATGGCGCGCGCGCGTGGTGCAAATATCGTCGTGGCCGCCGCGATGGCCGCCAGTTATGGCGCGGTTCCGGCCGCCGGTTCCCGCCGCTATCCGGTCGTGTCGATCGGTCTGGGCGAGGAACAGGGGCTGATGGCGTCCGACACCCTGGGCAACGGCCGCGATCCGCAGGAGGCGGGCGACGACGTGGTCGACGATGAGGGCCCGCTGGTCACGCCGGTCGACCTGCGCAATTTCGGTTTCTGGCTGCGTCTGCTGATGGGCGATCCGGTGACCACGGCCGGGATCGCCGGCGACCGGGGCGGTGACCTTCAGCGCCCAGCCGGCGAACAATGCGGTCGTGACCTTCAACGGCACCGATGTGACCTTTGTCAGCGCCGCGCCCTCGGCCGGGCAGGTGCAGATCGGCGCGACCCTGGCTGATACGGTCGCGGCCCTGGTGGCCTTCCTGAACGCCAGCGTGGACACCAGCATCGACGATGCCGCCTATTCGGCCAACCTGGCCGGCACGGCGGTCGAGATCGTGCACGACACCCTGGGCACGGCCGGCAACAGCTTCACCCTGGCCAAGGGCGCGACCCCGGCGCCGGACGCGACCCTGTCGGGCGCGACCCTGACCGGTGGCGCGGCGACCGGGGCCTATAACCACGTGTTCACGGCCGGCCAGCTGGTGCATCCGGACGCCGCGATCGAGGTCGGGATGCCGGACGTGCCGCACTACGGCATGAACTATGGCGTGATGGCCAATACGCTGTCGATCCAGGCGCAGCGGTCGGGCCTGCTGAACGCCAACATCGACCTGATCGCCCAGGGCGAGGCGACCGCCGTCTCGGCCATGTCGGGCACCCTGGCCACCGACTATGTGCTGGAACGGTTTTCGCAGTTCACCGGCGTGATCGAGGTGGGGGGCGTGCCGGTCGGCAAGGTCCAGTCGGCGACCCTGCGGATGGACAACGGCCTGGACAAGGGCAAATCAATTCGCCCCGACGGCCGCATCGCCGGGGCGGATCCAGCCGCCTGACCGTCGGGCTGGATCTGGTGGTGCGGTTTGCCGATCGCACCCTGTTCGACCTGGCCACGAACAAGACGCCGGTGCGCCTGCGCATGGGGTGGCCAAGTAAAAGGCCCTGAAGCGGCTGGACTTCGTGATGGACCAGGTGCGGTTGCCGCGCGTCAAGGTGCCGGTCGACGGCCCCAACGGTATCCGTGCCACCTTCCCCTGCCAGGCGACCGAGGATCCGACCACGGGCCGCACCCTGCGCGCGATCCTGGTCAATGACGTGGCGTCGTACTGACGCCACCCCGCCACCCGGTTCCGCCCCCTGATCACCGGCCCCCCGGGGTGCGAACGCCGTTCGCCCCGGGGGCTTTTCAAGGTTTGCCCATGTTGAAGCTGGATTCGCCCGATCCGAGCTGGCTGGATATCCTGCCCGGGGCCCGGATCCAGGTGGTTCCGGTCGGGGCCGCCGCGCTGTTGCTGGCCCGCAATGCCGCGCGTGACGCGCGTGGTGACGGCGGCCCGGATGCCGGGGTGGACATGCAGGTCGCCTTCACCCGTACCCTGGCGCTGCGCGGCATCGTCGCCTGGGGAAGGGATCGGCGACGCCGACGGCGCGCCGGTGGCGGTATCGCCCGAGACCATCGGCCGGTTGCTGAACGACCCGTCGGCGTTCGAGTCGATCGACCGCCTGTATGCCCAGCCGGTGCTGGAGCGGAGGGGGGTCGAGAAAAGGGACAGGTTCATCGTCCTTGCCGACTGGATCTTCGGCAAGGACGGCGAAGCCTACTGTGAAGAACTGACCGCGCGGACCGGGCGGAAGCCGGCGAAGGCGGCGGCCCCTGCGAAGGCTGCCCCCGCGGAAAAGGGCCGACCGCTAACCGACGACGGGGTGCTGACCTGGGATGTGATCCAGGGTTGTCGCTGGCAGCTCAGGGCCGGGATGGCAGGCCCGACCGGGCTGGGTTTCGGCGCGGTGCTGGCCATGGCGGGGGCGCGCGGGATCGATCCGGGCCTGCTGGCCGATGTGTTGCCGGATGTTGAGCAGGTGCTGGTGCTGGCGGCGCGGGGCGACGGCGACGACGGGGTGCCGGATCCCGCCGGCGACGACTGAAGGGGGGCGGCGTGGCGTTTCGCGTGGCCTATGACGCCCTGGACGGTCCCGACGGTCTGGCCCAGGCCGGTGCGCGCGACATGGCCCGGGCGGTGACGGCCGGGGTTCGCGAGGGCACCGGCCTGCTGAAGGATGATCTGCGCCGCGAGACGGCGGCGGCGTTCAAGGGCAACCGCCTGCCCAAGGCCTGGCGATCGGCGGTCTATCCGAAGGGGCAGGACAGCGCCGATGCGGCCGGCTTTGTCCAGGTGCGCAACTCGGCCGCCGCGATCATCGAGGACTTCGGCCCGCAAGGCCACGGTGAT
>JAUCCG010000005.1:0-71169 GCA_034676465.1 Brevundimonas sp.
GGACGGCGGCAAGCCCGCGCCAACCGGCTGAAGAAGCCCTGGGCCCCGAAGTCCGACGCCGCCGCGCCGGCCGCCGCCGGCGATCAGGCCTGGAAGGGCAAGCCCAAGGGCGGCGACCGTCCCTGGGCCCCCAGGGACGCCCGCGGCAAGCCGCCGGCCAAGCCCTACAAGAGCAAGGCTCCGCGCAGCTGATGACGTCGGCCCGGCCCCGGCGATCCGGGGTCGGCCCCATCAGGCCGGATAGGGCGCGCGCATCGTCTCGACCGACCAGACACACAGCTCCCGCAGGGCCTGCGCATCCACCGCCTCCAGGCGCGGGATGTAGAGGCAGGACACGCTGGATTTCAGCTTGCCCAGCCGCGCCATCAGGTCGGGCCGCGCGTTGAAACCGGGCATGATGTAGAGGGTCAGCGCCGTTTTGCGCGGCGAGAAGCCGATGATCGGCCAGTCCCCTTCGCGCCCGCTGGCGTAGACGTAGCGATATGATCCGAAACCGACCATCGACGGGCCCCACATCACCGGCGGCTGGCCGCTGACCTGCTCCAGCAGACGACAGAGCGTTTCCGCCTCGGCCCGGCGGCGCGCATCCGGCACGGCGGCGATGAAGTCGGCCACGCTGGCGTCGGTCGGGACGGGCTTGGGGGCGTCGGCCATGCGGGCTCCGGGTTCACTGGACCGCAGTGTGCCGCCGATCGCGGCGCGGGGAAACCGCTCAGACCGGCGACCAGTCCTCCGGGGCCAGCTCGAACGCCCCGCCCAGATCCAGCCCCGGGGCCACGGTCGTGCCGATCAGGGTCCACGGCCCCAGGCTGCGCGCGGTGCGCCAGGCCCCGGCCGGCACCGCCAGCTGCGGCTGCTGGTCCCCGGTCAGGCCCGGCCCGACGGTGGCGGTGACGCGCACGCCCCGGCGATCTGCAGCGCCAGCGGCGCGCCGTCATAGTATTGCCAGAGCTCGGTCGCCTGCGACCCGGTGCCAGGCCGAGACCTCGCCCGCCGCCAGCAGCAGATAGGCGGTCACCCCCATCGACGGTCCGTTGACCTCGCGCGGGTCCCGGAAGATCTCGCGATGATGCCCGCCCCCCTCCAGCGGCTGGAGCTCGAGCAGGGCGATGATTTCGGCGGCGGTCATCATGGGGCGAATCGGGTCCGGGCGGCGTTGCGGCACCCTAGCGCGGGCGTCATCCGGACACAGCCGGTCCTCGTCGGCACAGAACCAGCGTTGGTCAGCGACCGTCGCCCCACCCCTCCGGGACCCAGCCGGGCGCGGCCAGTTCAAAACCGGCGAAGTCGAAGCCCGGGGCCACGGTGCAGCCGACCAGGGTCCACTCACCCCGGCTCTGCGCCGCCTGCCATGCGCCGGTCGGCACGACCCCCTGCGGCGTCTGGCCGGCCGCCAGGTCGGGGCCGAGGACGATGACGCCCTGCCCCTCGACACTCAGGGCCAGCGGGGCCCCGGCGTGGAAATGCCCCAGATCTCGACCGCATCGACCCGGTGCCGAGCGCGACCGCTCGCCGGCCTTCAGCAGGAACAGGATCGCCGTCGACGCCGCCCGCCCGTCAACGACCCGGGGATCGCGAAAGGTCTCGCGCAGAGCGGCCACCCTTGGGATGGGGCGTCAGGTCCAGAAGGCGGATGATGTCGTCGGCGGTCATCATGGTCGAAACAGTCCTGAGACGAAGTGCCATCCTAACGTCCGGATGGTCGTGGCGTCTCTGCCCTCTACTTCCGGTCGTCGGACTTTCGCCGCGAAAGGTCACGGCATATGATTTAATCTATGGAAGAGATGGTTCACATCGAGGGTCTGTCTCGCGTAGCGCCGTTTCGGCTCCGGCTGTGGTTCAGCGACGGCACCACGGGCGAGTGGGATTTCTCGAAGCTGAAGACTGCGCCCGGCGATCTGCTGCGCCCCTTCCGGAACGCGGACTATTTTCGAGCGGGTGATGTTCGCGCCCCGATTTCTGGCCTGGCCGAACGGCTATGATTGGTGCGTCGACGCGCTACACGCTGACATGCGCGACGCGGGTGCGTTGACGCGGTCACCTTCACAGATCACACCGGACATCGTCGGTCGAACTCATCCCTTTGCCGAGCTGTGTGGAAGCACTTTATCAAGCGGTCGACACGCTGGAACGCGCCTACCCGGGCCGGAAATTCACCCCGGACGGCCATCTGGTGGGGTCGATTGGCGAGGTGGTTGCGCGCGAGGCGCTGGGTCTGACCCTCTATCCGGCTTCACGGCCCGGCCATGACGCCCATGATGACAAGGGCCGGGAGGTACAGATCAAGCTGACGGGCGGGAACTCCGTCGCCCTGCGCGCCACCTGCGAACGCCTGCTGGTCATGAAGGTGTTCGATCCCGGGTTCGCCGAAATCGTCTACTATGGCGAAGGCGGCCCGGTGTGGGACGCCTGCGGCGGCCTGCAGGCGGCGAACGGCCAACGCACGATCAGCCTGTCAAAGCTTCGCGCGATCGGGCGAGGGTTGTCATAGAGCGCCGAAATGGCGGCGGCGGCCTGATCAGAATCGCCGCGCGCCCGGCTCGGCCACCAGTTGATGGGCGTCCTGCCAGACGATCTTTCCGGGGTCGCGCGTGGTCACGACCTCGACATGGATTCCACATTCCTGGAGCGCGATCTTCAGCCGGTGCATCTGGCGGATATGTTCGCCGGCCGTGCCCTTGAACCACGACAGGCCCGTCTGTCCGCTCCGAATCCTGCCGCCCTTCGAGGAACGTCTACGGCCAGTGGCGAAGCTGGCTGGCCGGGCAAGATTGTCGGTGAACCAGTCGTTCAGAACCTTCAGTTCGGCCAGCGCCCAATCCGGAGCGACGTCGCTGTCCCTGGCCAGTCGGAGAGCTTGAAAGACGCCGAGGCGGTTTCGCTGCCTTTCAACCGTGTGGAAACAGACGAAGCGAACGTAGATCGACGCGTCCGCCGTCACGCTCACAGCGCCTTCACGATCCCCTCGACCATCTTCTTGGCGTCCGAGAACAGCATCATGGTGTTGTCGCGGAAGAACAGTTCGTTCTCGACCCCGGCATAGCCCGAACTCATGCCGCGCTTGATGAACAGCACCGTGCCGGCCTTGTCGACGTCCAGCACCGGCATGCCGTAGATCGGGCTCTGCGGGTCGGTCTTGGCGGCGGGGTTGGTGACGTCATTGGCCCCGATGACGAAGGCCACGTCGCAGGAACTGAACTCGCTGTTGATGTCGTCCAGCTCGAACACCTCATCATAGGGGACATTGGCCTCGGCCAGCAGGACGTTCATGTGGCCGGGCATGCGACCGGCGACTGGGTGGATGGCGTATTTCACCTCGACCCCCTCCTCCTTCAGCTTGTCGGCCATCTCGCGCAGCGCGTGCTGGGCCTGGGCCACGGCCATGCCGTAGCCGGGCACGATGATGACCTTGGAGGCGTTCTTCATGATGAAGGCGGCGTCGTCGGCACTGCCCTGTTTGACCGGCCGGGTCTCGACATGACCGTCCGCGCCGGCGGCCGCGTCGGCCCCGCCGAACCCGCCCAGGATGACGCTGATGAAGCTGCGGTTCATCGCCTTGCACATGATGTAGCTGAGGATCGCGCCCGAGCTGCCGACCAGCGCCCCGGTGATGATCAGGGCGATGTTCTCCAGCGTGAAGCCCAGCGCCGCCGCGGCCCAGCCGGAGTAGGAGTTGAGCATCGACACCACCACCGGCATGTCGGCCCCGCCGATGGGGATGATCAGGGTCGCGCCGAGGATCAGGGCAAGCGCGAACACCCCCCAGAAGGCCCAGACCGCGCCACCGCCGGTGCCGATCAGGATGCCGATCAGCAGCACCAGCGCCAGCGCCAGGCCGATGTTGATCAGATGCCGCGCCGGCAGGATGATCGGCGCGCCGCTCATATTGCCGTTCAGCTTGGCAAAGGCGATGACCGAGCCGGTGAAGGTGATGGCCCCGATGGCCACGCCCAGCGACAGTTCGATGATCGACAGCGTCTTGATGCCGCCCAGACCATTGGAGATGCCGAAGGCCTCGGGCGCATAGACGGCCCCGATCGCCACGAGACAGGCGGCCATGCCGACCAGCGAATGGAAGGCCGCGACCAGCTGCGGCATCTGGGTCATGGCGACCTTCTGCGCGATCAGGGCCCCGACGCCGCCGCCGACAATGACGCCGCCGGCCAGCAGGGCCAGGGTCATCGGATCGAGCGCCCCGGTCGTGCCCAGGGTCAGCAGGGTCACCCCCACGGCCAGGGCCATGCCGACCATGCCGAACATATTGCCGCGCCGGCTGGTCTCGGGACTGGACAGCCCGCGCAGGCTGATAATGAACAGTACGCCGGCGGCCAGATAGGCCAGAGCCGCGATGGATGCATTCATGGCGTCCCCCTCATCATTACGAGGGGGGGGGGGGGGGGGGGGGGGGGGGGGGGGGGGGGGGGGGGGGGGGGGAAGGGGGAGAAGGAGAGGGGAGAGGCACGGTCCAACCCGTGGCAACCGACCGCGGTCGCGGCGTCCCGGGCGCTCATCACTTGCCGGATCCCGGATGATTGCTGGTGCGATCCAGCCGCCACAGGGCCGCGGCGATGAAGATCGGCGACAGCACCACCCAGGCCCAGTCGAACACGGTCATCGGTCGCGTCTGGGCCACGACCCGAAGCAGCACCGAGCCGAACATCAGCACGACGGCGAAATCCTGGAAGCGCAGGCGGCGGATGGCGTCGCTCTCGCGCACGAAGCTCCAGATGAACAGGGCAAATCCCGCCCCCGTGGCGACCCACGAGACGATCGTCGCGAACAGGAGCAGGTCGAAGATCACGACGGCACCGGCGGGCGCGGAGCGATCACCCGTCCGCGCCGGAAAGCCTTGACGCCCTCGACCGCGAAGATCCCGGCGACCACGGCCATCAGACAGGCCATCAGCAGATTGTCTTCACCCAGATAGGTCAGCGCCCGCCAGATCCAGAACGCCACGAACAGCGGAAAGGCGATCACGATCACCGCGCGCTCGACCCGCGGCCGCGTCATCTCCGGCAGTCGCGCGCCGAACAGCACGGCCCCGAGCACCAGCACCAGGGCGACCGGCATCATCACGGTGAAGATCGTCGCCGCGGTCATGCCTTGGGCTTTTCCTTCTTGCGGTACATGGCCAGCATGCGCCGGGTCACCATGAAGCCACCGAAGATGTTGACGCTGGCCAGGGTCACGGCCACGACCCCCGCCCCCTTGGCGATAATGGCGTTGGGCCCGGACACATCACCCGACACCGAGGCCGCCGCAATCAGGCCGCCGACGATGATGACGCTGGAGATGGCATTGGTCACCGCCATCAGCGGCGTATGCAGGGCCGGCGTGACCGACCAGACGACATAATAGCCGACGAAGATCGCCAACACGAAGATGGCCAGACGAAAGACGGTGGGATCGACGTGTTCCATGGTTCAGACTCCGGAGCCCTTCCCCTCGAGGGGGAAGGGTTGGGATGGGGTGGAGGCACGAGGGTTCTGATGTGCGGCGGAGACGCGGTCCCGTTTCGTGTGTCGCTTTAGTCCATACAGCGCCCGGAAAACCAGAAGGCCGGACAAGCCGAACCAGATAGCGGAGATGAACCACCCGGCCTCCAAGGTGTACAGCGCAGCGCCGCCGGTACCGGTCGCCAGGCTGAGCAAAAGACCCAGTTCGCTCCCCTTCACTGCCGCAATCCCAAGGAACAGGAAGCACAATCCAATGCCGACAGCTCCGGCGAGACGAAGCGACGTCACGGCCAGATCAGGCACACTCAGCGCCGACCATACGAGCCAGAGTGAAACGACCACGAGGCCGACAAGGACAAGGCCGGGCACGAGCGACCTGGAGAGTGATTGACGCTTCATCCCCGCACCCCCTCATGCACCACGGCCCCGCCGTGGGTGACGACGGCGGCCTTGAGGATCTCGTCCTCAAGGTCGAGGTTCAGGGCCTCGTCCTTGATCAGCAGGCCGGTGAAGGCCAGCAGGTTCTTGGCGTATAGGGCGCTGGCGTCAGCGGCGATGCGGCCCGGCAGGTTGGTGTAGCCGACGATGCGCACGCCATTCGAGGTGGTGACCACCTCACCGGCCTTCGCGCCCTCGACGTTGCCGCCGGCCTCGACGGCCAGGTCGATCAGCACCGAGCCGGGCTTCATCGTCGCCACCTGTTCGGCGGTGACCAGCACCGGGGCGGCGCGGCCGGGGATCAGGGCCGTGGTGATGACCACGTCCTGCTTCCTGATGTGTTCGCCCGTCAGGATCGCCTGTTTGGCCTGGTATTCGGCCGACATCGGCTTGGCATAGCCGCCGGCGGTCTGGGCGTTCCTGAACTCCTCGTCCTCGACGGCGAGGAATTTCGGCCAGGCTTTCGACCTGCTCCTTGGTCGCGGGGCGCACGTCGGTGGCCGTGACCACCGCGCCCAGCCGCCGCGCGGTGGCGATGGCCTGCAGCCCGGCGACGCCGACGCCCATGATGAAGCATTTGGCCGGGGCGACCGTGCCCGCCGCCGTCATCATCATCGGAAAGCCCTTGCCATAGGCGTAGGCCGCCTCGATCACCGCGCGATAGCCGGCCAGATTGGCCTGGGAGGACAGGGCGTCCATCACCTGGGCGCGGCTGATGCGCGGCACGAATTCCATCGCGAACGACGTCAGATTGGCCCCGGCCATGGCCGCCACCGTCTCCTTGTCGCGAAAGGCGTCCAGCATGGCCACGACGATAGTGCCCGGCTTCATCGCACTGGTTTCCTGGGCGGTGGGCCCGCGCACCTTCAGCAGGATGTCGGCCCGGTCCAGCACCGCCTTGGTGTCCTTGGCCACGGTGACCCCGGCCTCGACATAGTCGGCGTCGGGAATGGACGAGCCGGCCCCGGTGCCGGCCTCGACCGTCACGGTCGCGCCCATGGCGATCAGCTTTTTCGCCGTCTCCGGTGTCAGGGCGCAGTGGGTCTCGCCTTCCCGGCGTTCGCGCGTCACAGCAATGGCGATGGCCAAGCGAATCTCCTCCCTGTTCCGACTGAACCCTGACGACGTTAGGCCCAACGGCAAGCATGCGTCAAAGACGCGCTGTCGTCCCGGTCCGGATCAGGTGGGGGCGTCGGCGTCGCGGGCTTCAGCCCGCCGCTCCAGCGGCAGGCGGATCTCGAACTCTGCCCCGCCGGCCGGCCGGTTGTGAACGGTGACGGAACCGCGTGCCTGATGCGCCATGCCGGCGACCTGGGCCAGGCCCAGCCCCGTGCCCTGCTGCTCGGCCTTGGTGGTGAAGAAGGCCTCGAACAGCCGGTCGCGGATCGCCTCGTCAATGCCCGGCCCCGTGTCGGTCACCGTGATCACCGCTTCATCCGCCGCCGCGCCGGCCCGCACGCTGATCGTGCCGGCGCCGTCCATCGCGTCCCGCGCATTGATGACCAGATTGACCAGCGCCACCTCGAACTGATCCAGGTTCAGCGTCACCGGCATCGGTTCATCGTCCGTGGACACCTCAAGCCGGACGCCGCCGCCGGCCGACTGGCGCAACAGGTCGCTCATCCCGCGGGTGGCGGCGGCAACGTCCACCACCGTCAGCTCGGCCCCGCCGTCGCGGGCGAAGGCCAGCAGCTGGTTGACCAGCCGCGACCCGCGCCGCGCCGCCTCCAGCCCCTGGGCCGCCGCCTGTTTGATCGGCCCGGGTCTGGATACGCTCCAGATTGACCAGCACCACCTTCAGCAGATTGTTAAAGTCGTGGGCCACGGTGCTGGCGAACTGGCCGATGGCCTCGGTCCGCTGGCGGTCGAACATCATCTGGGCCTCGCGTCGCCGCAGGGTGATGTCGCGGAACGCCCACAGGATCAGGACCCCGGCCGCCAGCAGCGACAGGAAGGCCCCGCCGACGATGGCGACAAAGCGCCACAGCCGCGGCGAATGCAGCACATTGCGCTTGATGGCCAGATGCACCGACCAGCCGGTATCGGGCGACACACGATAGGAGGTGTAGTTGACCAGCCCCTCATAGGTCGTGCCTTCATAGGTGCCGGCCCCGCCGCGATCGACCGCACGACGAACAAAGACGGTGGCCGGCGTTCCGACCCGGTTCGCATAGTCCATCGACCGGGCGGCGAACCGCCCCTGGCGATCGACGATGGCCCCCACCTGTCCGGGCTCCATCCCCTTCATCAGCACGGTCTGGAACTGGGCGGGATCGGTCAGGGCGACCAGAAACTGCCCGCGACGGCCGGGGATCGGTTCGGCGATGGCGACACAAGGACAGGGGGCCCCCTCGCGCCAGACCGCGGCTGTCGCCCGCGGCCGGGGCTGTCGGGCCGACAACGCACCGGTCGTATCCATCAGCACATCGCCGTCGGCCGCGATCACCAGTACCCCCTTCCAGCCGGGCAGCAGGTCCAGCGCCTGCAGCGCCCGGCCACGGAAGCTGGACATGTCGCCCTCGCGCAGCGAATTGGCGGTCACCAGCACGCGCAGCGCGTTGCGGTCCGAGGAAAGGCGGGTGTCGATCTCGGCCAGGGTGCGCTGCACCGACTTCGCGGCGCGTGCCTCGACGCGTTCGCTCTGACGCGTCAGCGCCGTCGTCAACGATACGGCAAACAGGATCACCGTCGGCAAGGTCAACGCGGCAGCGAAAACCAGCAGGGCGCGTTGGACTGACGTAATACCGTTTAGCAAGAACCACTCCCGTTGCGCTGCTAAAGGCGCGAGTTACGGCGCAGGTTCCGTCAATCGGCAGAAATGTCTGCAATCGGTGGGAGATTCAAATCGACCCGCACGGGGTCCGCCGTCCGGTCGGGACCGGACGGGAGCTCCGCGGAAAAGAATTGTTGAGTGCGCGGAGGGTTTGGAGCGCAGAACGAACCAGCCGACAATGGCCACGACCCCGGCCGTGATGAAGGCGGTGAGCGCGCTGCCGTCCGGCCGGAACCACAGGGTCAGCAGCGTCAGTATGACGACGGAGATCAGCGATCCCCATTTTGCCAGCCCGATGAACAGGCTGAAGGTCGACTTCTGCTCATCGATCGCCTGGGAGCCGTGCACGTGGGCAGGCATGGTGGAGGGCTTGCGGGGATCGGCCATGGGAAGCGTCCAGACAGAGGGAGTTGATGCGCCGTCTTATAGCGATGCCCGCGCCGGGCTCAAGGCCTGCCGGAGTTGTCCTGGTCGAGGGCGGCCAGAACATCGCGGGTGAAGGCGGCGATGTCGAAGCGGTTGCCGGTCGGATCCTCGCCGCGGCGGACGATGACGATCCGCCGGTCAGGCACGATGACGACATACTGCCCGCGATTGCCGAAGGCGGCGATGGTGTCGGCGGGCACCCCGTCGGAGCGGTTCATCAGCCAGAAGGTCGCGCCATAGCCGAACTCGCCGTCGGGCTGCGGCCCTGACGGGCGCGAGACATAGGCCAGCCAGCCCTCGGGCAGGATCCGCTGCCCGTCCTGAACCCCGTCGTTCAGGTACAGCAGGCCGAAGCGGGCCAGGTCGCGGGCCGTCGACCACACCTGGCTGGACAGCATGTAGTTGCCGCGCCAGTCGGTCTCGGCCACCGTGTCGACCATGCCCAGGCGGGCGAACAGCGCGGCCGGCGGATGCTCGGCGAAGGTCGGAGCAATTCCCATGACCGCCAGCAGGATGTCGTTGTTGGCATAGCGGTAGCGGGTGCCGGGCACGGCCAGCAGCGGCCAGCCGGGCACCTGTTCATCGACGGTGGTGCCGCCGAAATACAGGGCGTCGGTGCGGTTGCCCGCCGTGTCGCTGGTCAGGCCCGAAGCCATGCGCAGCAGATTGTCGGTGGTGACGGCCCGCCGCGGATCGCCGTCGACCTGCCAGTTGGCGATGGCGGCCGGGGCGTCGACATCGACCTCGCCGCGCTGCACCGCCGCGCCGATCAACGTGCCGGCCAGGCTCTTGGCCACCGACCAGGTGCGTTGCGGTACGTCCGGACCGAAGCCGGGGGCATAGGATTTGCTGATCAGATGGCCGTCCTGCACCACGACCACCGCCGTCGTGTTGGTGCCGCCACCATACGCCTCGCCCATGGCCCCGACGACGGCGAAGGCCAAGGCCGGAACGTCGCCCCGCGGGGCGGCGGCGGGGATGTCGACCACCGGCGGCACCGTCGATGACGCCGCGGCCGCCGGTGTCCCGGCCGGGCCGGTCCAGCCGACCGGCATGATCCAACAGCCGCCGCCGTCGCGATAGACGGCCACGCGGGGTGGCACGGTCGTATCCCAGGCGACGCTGACCCGGTTGTCGTCGAAGCTCGCCGTCAGATTCCCGATCAGGGGGTCGAGCGTCGGATAGATGCCGACGAACTCATGGGCCGCGACACTTTCGGGGCTGCGCTCCCCGCCCGCCGCGCGGGCATTGTGAATTGCGCTGCACAGGGTCAGGGCCTTGTAACCGGCCGCCGAGGCCCGCGCCTCGGCACTGGCCGGTGGCGCGGTCTGGGCCAGGGCGGAAGGGGCCAGCGGGGCGACGGCCAGGGTCGCGGCAAGGATCAGGATGCGCATGGACCGACGCTCGGCGCGCCGGTCCGCTGACGTCAATCTGTTCGGGTCAGACCAGCGTCTCGAACTGGTCGATCAGCCGTTCCAGACGGCGGCAGCCGATGGTCCAGAAGGCCGGATCGCGCGGGTTCAGCCCGAACGGAGCCAGCGCCTCGACATAGGTTCGGGTGCCACCCCCGGCCAGCAGCTCGCGATACAGCGGCGTGAAGGCCTCGGGGTCCTTCGCCCGGGTCTCCATCAGCGCCGCCACCAGCAGGTCGCCGAAGGCATAGGCATAGACATAGAAGGGCGCGTGCACGAAATGGCTGACATAGGCCCACCAGTGCTCATAGCCGGGGTTCAGCGTCACCGCCGGGCCCAGGGCCGCCCCCATCTCCTCCATCCAGATCTCGCCGATCCGCGCGACCGAAACCTCACCCGCCAGCCGTTCGTCGTGGAAGCGGGTCTCGAAGCGGTGGAACGAGATCTGGCGCACGACGGTGTTCAACCCGTCCTCGATCCGCCCGGCCAGCAGGCCGCGTTGCTCGGCCTTCGGGGCCGTGGCCAGCAACCGGTCGAAGGTCAGCCCCTCGGCGAAGATCGAGGCGGTCTCGGCCAGGGTCAGCGGTGTGTCGGCCAGCAGGGTGCCCTGATCGGCGGCTAGGGTGTTGTGCACGGCATGGCCCAGCTCATGCGCCAGGGTCAGCACGTCGCGCCGCTCGCCCATCCAGTTCAGGAACACATAGGGATGGCGGTTGGCGCTGACCGGATGGCAATAGGCCCCCGACTGCTTGCCCGCCCGCGCGCGGCCGTCGATCCACGGCTTGTCGAAGAAGCGCCCGGCCCGCTCGGCGAACTCGGGCCCCAGGTCGGCGAAACTCTCCAGCACCAGCGCCCTGCCCTGGGCCCAGTCGAAGCCCCGCGGGGCGGTGGTCTCGATCGGGGCGTTGCGGTCCCACTGATCCAGCCGATCCTTGCCCAGCGCCTTCGCCTTCAGCGCATAGTAGCGGTGCGACAGCTTGGGATAGGCGGCGGCGACGGCCTCGGCCATGGCGTCGACCGACTCGCCATCGACCTCATTGCCCAGATGGCGGCTGTCCGCCGGGCGTTTGAAGCCGCGCCACTTGCTTTCCAGCGCCTGATCGGCGGCCACGGTGTTCAGCACCAGCCCCAGGGTCGCGGTGCGGGCGGCCAGCGCGTCATTCAGCCCTTCGGCCGCCGCCTTGCGCCGCGCCGCCTTCCGGTCGCTGAGGCGGTTCAGGGTCTCCGCCAGGGTCAGCGACTCCTTGCCGACCGACACGGTCATCGCCGCCAGGGTCTCATCGAACAGGCGCGGCCACTGGGCCATGATCGGCATGCTCTCGGCGATGAAGGTCTCAAGCTCCTCCGACAGCTCGTGAGGCTTCATCGCCCGTACCCGCCGCAGCCACGGGGTCCAGCGCGCCGCCGCCGGCACCGCCTTCAGCGCGGCGGCCAGCTCGGCCTCGTCCAGCTGGTTGATCTCCAGCGTGACCCAGACGGTCGGGGTGACGATGGCGGTGGTCTTCTCGCGCAGACTGGCCTCGAACCCCTGGGCCGCCGCGTCATTGCGGTCGGTCGAGGCGGCCAGAAAGGCATAGGCCCCCAACCCGCCCAGGGCCTCCGTCGCCTGTTCATACAGGCTGATGACCCGGTCCAGGGTCTGCCCAAGGGCCGCGGCGTCGGCGCGTTGGGCCAGCATCTGCCCCTGCAGGCCGGTCAGCTCGGCGACCAGAACCCGCCCCCGCTCCAGATCGGCCGCGATGCGCGGATCGGTGCGCGAGGCATAGAGGTCTGACAGGTCCCACAGCGGGGCGTCGGCGGTCGGGGCGGTCGGGGCTTTGAAGGGTGCGTTCATGCCCTCTAGTGTGGGCAGGGCCGCCCCCCGGCGCAACCGCGCCGGTCGCTTTGCGGGCGGTGTTTTCCGGCAAGACTCCGCTTCCGGAAACCGCCAGACAGGTCCGCCGGAAGCGGCCATCTTCCGGGCATGACCCATGCCATTGAAGCCCTGCCGCTGGCCCCGTTCGCGCCGCTGTTCGCCCTGTCCGATGAGGAACTGATCGCCGTCGGGGCCCGACGGATTGTCGCCGACAGCCCGCACAGCGCCCCCTGCCGCGTCAGCCTGGTCGATGCCGACCCCGGCGACCGGCTGATTTCTGGCCCACCACATTCATCTGGACGTCCCCGCCTCGCCCTATCGCGCCGGCGGTCCGGTGTTTGTGCGCGAAACGGCGGTTCAGGCCGCGCCGGTGACCGGGGCCATCCCCGACCTGCTGGGACGTCGCCTGCTGTCGGCGCGGGTCTATGACGCCGACGGGATGATGACCGACGCCGATGTGGTCGAGGGGGCGGCGCTGGACGCCCGCTTGCGCCGGTGGCTGGCCGACCCGGTCACCGCCCAGGTCCAGCTGCACACGGCCCGGCGCGGCTGCTATCTGGCCCGGGCGGTGCGGACCGACTGAGCCCCCTTTCAATTGCGACGGTCGACAGGCAACCTCCGGTCACGCTTCGGTCTGGGGGACGCGGACATGACCAACTTCGGCGACCATGAGACCGGCACCGGCCGCGCCAGCCTGACGACCGGCGACCGCCGTGGCCTGGCCCTGGCCCGCATCGGTATCGGCCTCGTTCAGGGTGTGATTCTGTACCTGCTGTGGCGCTCGGTCGGCACCGGCTATGGCGAGGACGCGGTCCGGGCCTGGCCGGCCACGATCCCGACCCTGTTCGGCCCCCTGCTGCTGGTCGCGGCCTTCCTGCCCGTTGTGCTGCTGGCCGGGGTCGGGCGACTGCGTCTGACTACACTGGCGCTGTGGACCGTCGTGGCCCGAATCGTCCTGGCCCTGCTGGCCTGGCACGACGTGGCCCGCCAGACGCTGGAACAGCTCGACAGCCCGCCCTTCCTCGGTCCGCCGATGCTGGCCTTTGCCGCCGCTGCCCTGTTCATCGCCCACCACCTGGTGGTGCCGGCCGATCAGGCCCGGCGTCGTTTCGCCGCCTATCCGAGCTATTTCGACACCGCCTGGAAGGCCGGGGTCCAGCTGGCGCTGTCGCTGGGCTTCACCGGGGCCTTCTGGATCCTGCTGTTTCTCGGCTCGGCCCTGTTCGACATCATCGGCCTGAAATTCCTCGAGGAGCTGCTGCAGAAGGACTGGTTCGCCATCCCGATCACCACCCTGGCCTTCGCCATCGCGGTGCAGCTGACCGACGTGCGCGACGCCCTGATCCGCGGCGTGCGCTCGGTGGTGCTGATGCTGCTGTCGTGGCTGCTGCTGGTGATCACCGTGCTGGTCGCGGGCTTCCTGGCCGCCCTGCCCTTCACCGGCCTCGACGGCCTGTGGGACACCGGCAGCGCCACCGCCCTGGTGCTGTCGGCGGCGGCGATCCTGATCATTCTGATCAACACCGCCTATCAGGACGGCCTGACCGACAACCTGCCGCCGGTCGTGCTGCGCGCCGCCGTGCGCGTGGCCGCTGTGCTGCTGACCCCGCTGATCGCCATCGCCGTCTGGGGTCTGGCCCTGCGCATCGGCCAGCACGGCCTGACGCCGGACCGCATCATCGCCGTGGCCTGTACCGTGATCGGCATCGCCTATGCCGTCGGCTACGGTTTCGCCGCCCTGCAGCCCTTCTGGCGGCGCGCCGACTGGATGCGCCCGCTGGAGCCGACCAATGTCGCCACCGCCATCCTCAGCGTCGGCGTCATCCTGGCCCTGTTCAGCCCGGTGGCCGATCCGGCCCGCCTGTCGGTCGCGGACCAGTCCGCCCGGCTGGCGCGCGGTGCGGTGACGCCGGACCAGTTCGACTATCGCTTCCTGCGTTTCGAAAGCGGCCGGGCCGGTGAGGCCGCCCTCGCCCGACTGGCCGCCTCGGCCAATGCCGAAATCGCCACCCGGGCCAAGACGGCGCAGGCGGCGACAGACCGCCATAGTGACCGGGCGACCGGCGCGCCGGACGTGACGCCGCTGATCGAGATCTGGCCGGCCGGAACGACCCTGCCGGTGACCTTCATGGCCGCGGTTCCGGCCGACGACGACCGCGCCAACTGCACCGAGCCCGGTGAATGCCTCGCCACCCTGATGGACATGAACGGGGACGGCAGCCCGGAAATCCTGCTGGTCCGCGAGAACGGGGTGATGATCTATGCTCCGGCCGAAGGTGGCGGCTGGACCGGGACCGGACGGGCGAACCAGCCGTTCTGCCACGGCGAGACGCGGATCGATCCGCGCGTCGCCCTCAAGGCCGGAACCCTGAAGCCGGTGGCCCCGCTCTGGGCCGACCTGTCACTGGGGACCTCGATCCGGATGCGGATTGCGCCGGGCGAGCCCTGCGAGGACTGAGTGCGCGACCGTCACGGTTTGGCGGCGAGCCCGTCGATATCGGTCCGGCCGAAGTCGTCGCCCGACTCGGCGTCGCAGAAGGTCTTGTCCGCCTTCCGCCCGGTTACGGGCCAGCCGGCGACCGCGTCGGTAACCGCCTGCATCTGCCGCAGCTTTTCCTCCAGCGCGGCCTGGGCCGCCAGACGTTCGGCGGCGGTTTGGTCGTCATCGACATGAAAGGGCACGGTCACCTCCCTGGAACGTCGAACGATATCTCCGGCTGGCCGGGGCGGCAAACGCTCGCCCACCGCAGCCGGAGGCCCCCACCGTTAACCCCCGACTCACCACCCCTTCCAACCCGATCTTCACCTTGCCGGGGGTAAAACCGTCCCAAAACGAGCCAGTCCCGCTTGCATGAGGACTGGCCGTAACCGGTGATGACAAGGGGTGTTTCCGCCATGGCCAAGACTGTTCTGGTGGTCGACGACGATCCGACGCAACGCCGCCTCGTCCAGGCGGTGCTGGAGCGCGAGGGCTATGCCGTGGCCCAGGCCGAGAGCGGCGGCGAGGCCATCGACCGGCTGACCAAGGGCGGCGGCGCCGATGTGATCCTGCTGGACATGGTCATGCCGCGCATGTCCGGTCTGGAATGCCTGGCCGAGATCCGCACCGCCGGGGTCACCACCCCGGTCATCGTGCTGACCGCCAACGGCGGCATCGAGACCGTGGTCAAGGCCATGCAGGCCGGGGCCCAGGACTTCTTCGTCAAGCCGGTCTCGGCCGAGCGCCTGCTGATCGGCGTGCGCAACGCCCTGCAGCTGACCCAGCTGACGGCCGAGGTCGGACGGCTGAAGAAGCACGTCGCCGGCCGCACCACCTTCGACGATCTGGTCGGCACCAGCCCGGCCATGCGCATGGTCAAATCTCTCGGCAACCGCGCCGCCAAATCGACCATTCCGGTGCTGATCACCGGCGAGAGCGGGGTCGGCAAGGAAGTCATCGCCCGCGCCCTGCACGGGGTCAGCGACCGCGCCGGCAAGCCGTTCGTGGCCGTCAACTGCGGGGCCCTGCCTGCCAATCTGGTCGAGGTCGATCCTGTTCGGCCACGAGAAGGGCAGCTTCACCGGGGCCAGCGACAAACGCCTCGGCAAATTCATGGAGGCCAACGGCGGCACCCTGTTCCTCGACGAGATCGGCGAACTGCCGCTGGACATGCAGGTCAAGCTGCTGCGCGTGCTGCAGGAGGGCGAGGTCGAGCCCGTCGGGGCCAAGCGCGCCGTCAAGGTCGATGTCCGCATCGTCTCGGCCACCAATCGCGACCCGGCCCAGCAGGTCAAGGAAGGGGCCTTCCGCGAGGACCTGTTCTACCGCCTCAACGTCTTCCCGATCGAGGCCCCGTCCCTGCGCGAACGGCGCGAGGACATCCCGGCCCTGATCGATCATTTCATCGCCCGCTTCAATGTCGAGGAAGGCCGCCGCATCGCCGGCTGCGCCCCCGAGACCCTGGCCCTGCTCAGCGCCTTCGACTGGCCCGGCAATGTCCGCCAGCTGGAGAACAGCGTCTATCGCGCCATCGTCCTGGCCGACGCCCCCTTCCTGCAGCCGCACGACTTCCCGGCCATCTCGGGGGTCTCCGCCAGTCTTCTTCCCTCGGAAGACGGGCAGGACGACCGCGCAGCGGTGGCGGGGACCGGCACCAGCCCGGCCGAGCCCTATGCCAACCTGCCGCCGCTGCCGGACACGCCGATCCGCATCCTCGACGACCGCGGCCATCTGCGCACGCTGGAAGACATCGAACGCGACCTGATCCAGCACGCGATCGAGGTCTATGCCGGCCACATGTCCGAAATCGCCCGCCGCCTCGGCATCGGCCGCTCCACCCTGTACCGCAAGGTCCGCGAACAGGGGCTGGAGGGCGTGCTGAAAGAGGCGGGGTAGGCATCTCTTCCGTCTCCCGGCGGGAGAGGGCTTGAGCGCCCGTGAGCGGAGCGAACGGTTGCGCGAAAGGGTGAGGGGCTCCCACTCACCGATCATCCCTCACCCGACCGCGCCAGAACGACGGCTGACGCCGCCGTGCGCGCGCTCCCTCGCCCCCCGGGAGAGGGCACAGGCGGGACCTACTCTCCCGCCTTCGGCGTCTTCCGGCCCCAGCGCCGTTTAGGCTCCTCGCCCCTGGCCTTGGCGGTGATTTCCTTGAGCTTGCGGCCCTGCATCGACGACAGGGCCTGCCCGGGGCGCGCCCTTTTCGGGGTCGCCGAAGGCGCGGCCGTAGGTCTTGACGCGGTCGCCGACCGAGTTGAGGAAGTCGCCCTCCCATTCCGACAGCGAAACGCCCGCCTTCTCGGCGGCGCGGCGGGCGCGTTTCAGGGCGTTGAGGGCGGCGCGTTGCGCGGCCTGACGCTGGGCTTCGAACGGGCTGAGCGGCCGCTTGGGGTTCATGGAGTGTAGGGCTTAGGGCTTAGGAATTAGGGCTTAGGAGAAGGATACACCTGCCCTGCCCGAATTGTCGCCCGCCGGCCTGTTCCCCAAGACCTAAGCCCTAAGACCTAAGCCCTAATTCCTCGGCCTCAGATCTCGCCGAGCGCCGACATGTACAGGTCGAGGATCGCGTCCTCTTCCTGGCGCTTGGCCTTGTCCTGTTTGCGGATGCGGATGACCTTGCGCAGGATCTTGACGTCGTAGCCCTCGCCCTTGGCCTCGAGGAAGACCTCCTTCATGTCCGCCATGATGGCGGCCTTGTCCTCTTCGAGGCGTTCGAGGCGCTCGATGATGGTGCGCAGACGGCCCTGGGCCGTGGCGTTGAGGATGTCCGGGCTGGCGTCAAAGGTGGCGTCATCGGCCATGGGGATCTCCTCGGTCAGTAAAAAACTCAGGCGCGGACGCTAACCATGCCGGAGCGAAAGCCTCAACGGCAGGCACGAAAAAGGCCGCGGACAAAGCCCGCGACCTGTGGGTAGTTCAGAACCGGGATGCACTGACGTCCGTCGCGCGGCGACGGACTGGCAGTCGCGGTCCCTAGCCCTGCTTCGCCTTGAAGCGCGGGTCGGTCTTGTTGATGACATAGACCACGCCCTTGCGGCGCACGGACTTGCAGTCGCGATGGCGACCCTTGAGCGACTTGAGCGAGCTACGGACCTTCATGGTCTTGTCCTGGGGCAAAGCAAAATAAACGAGCCGCGAAGTCGGACCTCGCGGCGGAGCGGTGCGTATAGAGAGGCTTGGCGAAAACGTCAACGGGCGGATAGCGTGTGGCCGTGTGCCGGTGACGCGATACGCTATACCGGCATAACCCGGGGGGACGTCCATGGCTGGTCGAGAGATTGGTGCCGTCAGATACAAGGTCGCCGCACTGGCCGTTGTGCTCGCGGTCATCGGTTGGTTCGTCGGCGGCAACTGGCTCACGGCGCGCTCGGAAAGACAGGCTGGCCTGGAATGGGCCGCGGAGGCCGGAGCCGCCGTCGTTGCCAGGGCACCTGACCCGCAAATCGCCCGAGTTGTTTCAAATTCCAAAGCTGAGATTCCAAAACCAAGGCATGCGCCTGGATCCATCTCGGTGCCGGCTTAGGGATTGTACCCTTTGCCGTGCTGAATATCTCCCCGCCTTACGTTGTTCTGCCTGTCCCGAGCAATGACAGCACGGAGGCTTGGGCCCACGCCGTCTTCACAAAGGAGCTCGCCCTTCGGCACTGCTTCCTGGACCAGCCCGCCGACGCCCGCGGGTTATATCGAAACTCCCCTTGTCGACGATCCACTCAAAGCCCTCTGGTCGGAAGGCGGCCCGGATTGGGCGATCATCCCGGTGCCGCGCGACGCCGGATATGTGGCCGTCGCCCGCCGCAGAGGCGGCGGCGCGATCATTTTGCCCGTGATGGAAACCGTCGCGCAGGCCGAGGCCTGGAGCCTCGGGGAAGGCCGGGCCTACGCGGAAGCGGAGAACGCCAAGGGCCGGGCTCACATGGCGGCGTTCGATGCCTGTCCGGCTCGGCACCCGCGCGGGTGACCCCGAACGCGAGCGCTGCTGAACGAAAAATCGACCGCGCTCAAGAAGCGAGGGACCGCGCCCCTCGTGTTAGCGCCCTGAAAAATGGAGGCCCGGCCCCCGGATCGAACGGAGGGGTCTGCGGGGTTGCATCCCCGCCGCGTCGCCACTCCGCCACCGGGCCATTGAGAGGTCGCGGCCATAGTGACCGCGGCGGCCTTCCACCCCGTATAAAAAACTGGTTAGCGGCAATTTCCATCTTTGCCTGCGCCCAGTCAGGGCAACAATTTCCACCATTCACGCGCTAGCGCTACTCAGGTCGACGTCGGGGACATAGGTGTCTAGAATTATGCGGTTCAGCACTCGTCTCCTTCTGATCGGCAGCGTCGCCGCCGGCGCGCCAATGCTGCCCGAGAGGCTGCCACCCCTGCCCGGGCAGGTCGCGACGCCTGCGCCCACGCCCACCCCGGCGCCCGCGCCGGTGCCGACGCCGGTCCCGCCCCAGGCCGACGCCACCGACCAGGCCGGGTTCGAGGGCTGGAAACAGGGCTTCCTCAGCCGTCACGGCGGCAATCGCCGCGCCGCTTATGAGCGTGAGCTCACCGGACTGACCCCCGACCCGACCGTGCTGCGCCTCGACCGCAACCAGCCCGAGTTCAGCCGCCCCGCCGGGGCCTATATCCAGAACGCCGCCAGCGCGGCGCGAATTGCCCAGGCCCGTCAACGCTATGACCGGGTACCGTGGGAGGTGACCCAGCGCTTCGGCGTCCCGGCCGAGATCCTGGTGTCTATCTGGGCCAATGAGAGCAGCTTCGGCCAGGTCCAGGGCGACATGGACGTGATCCGCTCGCTGGCCACCCTCGCCTATGATGGCCGCCGTCGCGACTGGGCCGAGGCCCAGCTGAAGGACGCGCTGGACATCGTCATCGACGGGCGGCGGTCGCGCGCCGGACTCAAGGGCAGCTGGGCCGGAGCCATGGGCCAGACCCAGTTCATGCCCGACAACTATCCGCGCCTCGGTGTTGATCAGGACGGCGACGGCAAGGTCGACATCTGGGGTTCCGAGGCGGACGCCCTGGCCTCGGCCGCCAACCTGCTGGCCCAGGCCGGCTGGAAGCGGGGCCAGTCCTGGGGCTATGAAGTCACCCTGCCGTCCGGCTTCGACTATGCCGAGGCCGAGGGGCCGAAACATCCTTGGCGCTTCTGGGCGGCCCGGGGCGTATCGCTGGCCCGGGGCGGTACCCCGACCGCGGCCGAGGCGCTGGAAGACGCCACCCTGCTGTTGCCGCAGGGCGCGCGGGGTCCGGCCTTCCTGGCCCTGCCCAACCACTATGTGATCCGCCGCTACAACAATTTCGGTCAGCTATGCCCTGGCCATCGGCCTGACCGCTGACGGCATCGCCGGCAAGCCGGGCCTGGTCGGGACCTGGCCCGACGACGCCCCCCTGTCGCGCGAGCAGCGCATCGGCACCCAGGTGGCCCTGACCCGGCGCGGCTATGACACCCAGGGCATCGACGGCGTCATCGGCTCGAACACCCGCGCCGCCCTGCGCCGCTGGCAGATCGCCAACGGCCGGGTCGCCGACGGCTATCTGACCGCCGAAATCGCCAACGAACTGATGAGCGCGCGCTGATAACCGACCACCCGCCGCACGCCTGACGGCGCGCGGCGGGGGCGGGTTTCAGTGCCGGTGGCTGGTTTCAGCCGCGGCCTCGGGGGCCGCCGGGTGATGCGCGCCGTGGTCCATGCCCGCCATGCCGGGGCAAGCATGATCGCCGGACGCCATCATGGCCTCGTGTCTGGCCTTCATTTCCGCATGCTGCTCGGCCGTCATGGTCGAATGGTCCATGCCCGCCATCATGGTCTGGTGGCGTTCCATCATCGCGGCGCGTTGCTCGGGGTCATGGCCGATTGATCCATGCCCGCCATGCCTTCACACGCAGGCGCGTCGGCGGCCGGAGCGGTCTGGGACATGGCGGCACCACCGGCGTGGCCGGCATGGGTGTCAGCGGCCGGCGCGGCCGGGGCCGTCCGGGTCATGGCCGCGTGTCCGGCATGGCCGGCATGGGCGTCCGGCGCGGTCTGGGGCGGCCACGGGGCCGGCGGCGAGCGCGGCCAGCAGCCCGGCGATGGCGAGCGACGAAACTTGGGTTCTGGTCATCGATAGTCTCCGGTGAGCGCCGCCGGATGGCCGCGCCGTCAGGCACAGTCTCGACCGGTCAGCTTCCTGTAGGCTCTACGCGCGTTCGAGCGGTTTCCCCCGGCACAGCACCCCGGACCGAACCTGCGGCGGCGTGCCGCAGGACCGATGCCGTCGGTCGCTCAGCCCTTCAGCCGCCAGGTCGCCCCGGTCGGGCTGTCCATCACCACCACGTTCAGGGCGTTGAGCCGGTCGCGGATGCGGTCGGCCTCGGTCCAGTCCTTGGCGGCGGGCGGTGACCCGTTCGGCCAGCAGCGCCTCGACCTCGACCCGCAGCGCGTCATCGACGCCGCTCTCGAACCACTGGTCCGGCGTCGACAGCAGCACACCGAGAATGGCCCCCGAGGCGATCAGCTCGGCCTTGGCGATGCCGACGGCCTGCAGATCGCCCGCGGTCATCGCCCGCTCGATCTCGCTGGACAGGGCGAACAGCGTGGCCATGGCCCCCGGGGTGTTCAGATCGTCCGAGATCGCCTCGACGAACTCCGGCGACGGCATGTCGCCCAGCGGCGCGACGTCGGCGGCGCGGCGCAGCGCGCCGTACAGCCGGGCGAGGATGGAGGCCGCCTCCTCCAGCTTGCCCAGGGTAAAGTCCATCGGCTCGCGGTAATGGGTCATCAGCATGGCCAGGCGCAGCACCTCGCCCGGCCAGTCGCGGCCGCCGAACCGTTCGTGCAGGAGCTGGTTGATGGTGACGAAATTGCCCACCGACTTGGACATCTTCCTTCGCCTCGACCTGAAGGAAGCCGTTGTGCATCCAGTAGCGCGCGCATTCGTGGGCGTCGGCGGCGTGGGTGCCGTGGGCGCAGACGACTGGGCGATCTCGTTCTCGTGGTGCGGGAAGACCAGGTCGATGCCCGCCGCCATGGATGTCGAAGGTTTTCCGGGGTCGCGCAGGCGGGGCCGCCGCCCCCCAGATAGCTCTCCTCGACATGGCCGAGCATTCGATATGCCAGCCGGGGCGCCCGCCCGCCCCACGGCCGGGACGGCCAGCCGGGCTCGCCCTGCTTCGACGGCTTCCACAGCACGAAATCGGCGGGATCTCTCCGCTTGTAGGGCGCGACGTCGACGCGGGCCCCGGCCAGCATGTCGTCGAGATTGCGGCCGCCGACAGCTGGCCGTAATCGGGCATGGACGCGACGTGCGGAACAGCACTTGGCCCTCCGCCACATAGGCGTCGCCGTGCGCGATCAGGATCTCGCTCGATCATCGCCTTCATGTCGTCGATATGGTCGGTGGCGCGCGGCTGGTCGGTCGGCTCGACAGGCAGCCCAGCGCCGCGACGTCCTCCTGATAGTGGCGGCATTGCGTCTCGGTGACCTTGCGCGATGGCGTCGTTCAGCGGCAGGTCGGGATAGTCGCGCGGGGCGCGGGCATTGATCTTGTCGTCCACGTCGGTGATGTTGCGGACATAGGTGACGTTGTCCTCGCCATAGACCTGGCGCAGCAGCCGGAACAGCACGTCGAAGACGATGGCGGCGCGGGCATTGCCGATATGGGCGAAGTCATAGACCGTCGGGCCGCAGACATAGAGGGTCACCCGTTCCGGATCGCGAGGCACAAACACGCGCTTTTCACGGTGCAGGGTGTCGTGGAGCGTCAGCGTCATATTGCGGCGTTGGCCTTCAGTTTTCTTGCAGGACGGAGGGTGTCTCCCATATAGCCGGTCTACCGCACCCGCGAACAGCCGTGCGGCGTATTATAGGGAGAGTGGCGCGCGTCCATCCGGGACCTTCGTTCCGGCGCGACTTCGCCGCCTTGAGAATTGAGCATGAGCCTGACGCCCGTCAAACCCGTCCTGGTCAGTGACGCGACCCCTGTCCGCCCGTCGCGCGAGGCGGCGCTGGAAGCTGTCCGCACCCTGATCGCCTGGGCCGGTGACAATCCCGAGCGCGACGGTCTGATCGACACGCCGCGCCGCGTGGTCGACGCCTATGGCGACTGGTTCCAGGGCTATGACGCCGATGTGGCCCGGGAATTGTCCGCGCACCTTCGAGGATGTGCAGGGCTATGACGACATGGTGCTGCTGCGCGACATCGAGGTCGAAAGCCATTGCGAGCACCACATGGCCCCGTTCCTGGGCAAGGCCTATGTCGCCTACATCCCGACCGAGAAGGTCGTCGGCATCTCCAAGATCGCCCGCGTCGTCGAAATTTTCTCCCGGCGGCTCCAGACCCAGGAGACCCTGACCCAGGAGATCGCCGCCGGCCCTTGATTTGCATCTGGCCCCGGCCGGCGTGGCGGTGCTGATCGACGCCGAACACCAGTGCATGACCACCCGCGGGGTCCATCACCGGCACGTTTCCAACCCTGACCACCCGCTTCACCGGCGTCTTTAAAACCGATCCTGCCCTGATGGATCGCTTTCTGAAGCTGGCGAAGGGCTGAATTCCTCGCCTTCTGGGGGTATTCTGCCTTTCAGGAACCAACTGAGACCCGAGACCGCTTTACAACGGCGTCGCATGACGCCAAGACACCATGAACACTAGGCGCAGTTCGTTGCTATCGCGGCGAACCTGAGGGAGATTTTCAGCGCATGGGCTCCAAACTTGCAGGTAACCCGCCGGACAAGGCGGCAAAACCATTGCCCAGAACGCGGACATCAACGTCACGCCGTTCGTGGACATTATGCTGGTGCTTCTGATCATCTTCATGGTCGCGGCACCCATGGCCACCGTGTCCATCCGACTCGACCTGCCGCCGGCGACACCGCCGGTCGACGGCGAACAGAAGGACCCGGTCTACATCACCATCCAGGACTCCGGCTCGATCTTCATCGCCGAGCAGCAGACGACGATCGAAACCCTCGACGCTGACGTTTGCGCGGCCCTCGGCCCTGGCCCGACCGGCGACTGCCGCGAGGAGCGCGTCTTCGTGCGCGCCCAGCCGGAAGTGAAATACAATTCCTTCATGGAAGTCATGAACAAGCTTCAGGAAAAGGGCTTCTTCAAAGTCGGCCTGCTGAACGAAGACATCACCTGAGGCGATTTCGCCCGGGCGACCAAAACAGGGCCGTCTCCTCCGGGAGGCGGCCTTTTTCATGGTCGACCGCAGGGTTGACGGTTGATCGCCTCCCCCGCGACCCCAGATGAAGGCTCCCGCCGTCCGGAGTTTTCCATGTCGCAGACCCAGCCCGCCGTGACCGTCGATGACGTCGCCATCCCCCTGCTCGGCTTCGGGACCTGGCAGCTGAAACCGGCCGACGCCCGGCGCATGGTCGCCGAGGCGCTGCGCATCGGCTATCGCCACATCGACACGGCGCGCATCTATGACAATGAGGAAGGCGTCGGTCAGGGCATCCGCGATTTGGGCGTCGACCGCGACGACATCTTCGTCACCACCAAGATCTGGGTCGAGGATTTCGCCGCCGGCGACCTGCAGCGCGCCGCCGCCGCCTCGGTCGAGCGACTGGGCCTGACGCCCGACCTGCTGCTGCTGCACTGGCCCAAGCCCAAACCGGACTTCATCGAGACCCTGGGGGCGCTGAATCGACGCCAGGGCCCGCGGCCTGACCCGGTCGATCGGCCTGTCCAACTTCCCCTCGGCCCGGTTCCGCGAGGCCCAGTCGGTGTCGGACGCCTGGCTGGTGACCAACCAGGTCGAATATCACCCCTATCTGTCCCAGAAGACGCTGCTGGCCACGGCCGCCGACCTGGGATCGTCCCTCACCGCCTGGTCGCCGCTGGCCCAGGGCAAGGTCGCCCAGGACCCGGTCATCGCCGACATCGCCCGCGCCCACGGCAAAACTCCGGGTCAGGTGACCCTGCGCTGGCTGATCCAGCAGGACGTCGTCGCCATCCCGCGCACCTCAAAGGCCAGCCGGGCGGCCGAGAATTTCGACATCTTCGACTTCGTCCTCTCCGACGAGGAGATGCTGCGCCTCCACGCCCTGGCCCGCCCGGACGGCCGGATCGGCGACTGGATTGATCCGGCCTTCGTCTGGGACCAGGATTGACCCCGGGGCGGCCACCGTCGGAATTGACCCCGATGAGGGAGCCAGACCGATGGGTGCGATCCACTGCCTGCCCGGACACAATCCGGCCGACGTCGCCGTCGGGGCGCGCCTGAAACAATGGCGACGGGCCCGCGGACTCGGCACCGATGCCCTGGCTGCGGCCCTGTCCCTGTCACCGCAACAGATTCGTCTGGTCGAGGCCGGTCGCGCGCCGCTGACCACCCTGCAGATCGCCGCCGCCACCGCCTGTCTCAGCCTGCCGCTCTGGGCGTTGATGTCGGATACGCGGGCGTACTGACACACGCCCCCGTGACACGGGCGGCCGCGCCGCCTAATCCCTACGCTCCGGACGGAGTGTCGAATGGCCTACAAATCCCTGCGCGACTTCATTGCCATGCTCGAGGCCGAGGGCGAGCTGGTGCGGGTCACCGAGCCGGTCTCCACCGTGCTGGAGATGACCGAGATCCAGACCCGGCTGCTGCGCAACGGCGGTCCGGCCGTGCTGTTCGAACAGCCGGTCATGGCCGACGGCTCGATCAGCCCGATCCCGGCGCTCGCCAATCTGTTCGGCACGGTCAAGCGCGTGGCCATGGGCGTGACCCTCGACAACAAGGAACGCACCACCGCCGCTGAATTGCGCGAGGTCGGCGAGCTACTGGCCTTCCTCAAGAACCCGACGCCGCCGCGCGGCCTGGGCGATGCCATGGAGATGCTGCCGCTGGCGCAGAAGGTCATGGCCATGCGGCCGAAGGTGGTGAAGTCCGCCCCGGTGCAACAGGTGGTGCTGAAGGGCGACCGGATCGACCTCGGGGCCCTGCCGGTCCAGACCTGCTGGCCCGGCGAGCCCGCGCCGCTGATCACCTGGGGGCTGGTGGTGACCAGGGGACCGTCCGACAGCGCCGAGGACGATTTCAACCTCGGCATCTACCGCATGCAGGTGCTGGGCAAGGACAAGGCGATCATGCGCTGGCTGGCCCACCGCGGCGGGGCCCAGCACTACGCCCGGCACAGGAAGGCGGGCAAGCGTGAGCCCCTGCCCTGCGCCGTGGTGCTGGGGGCCGACCCCGGCACCATCCTGGCCGCCGTGACCCCGGTGCCGGACACATTGTCGGAATACCAGTTCGCCGGCCTGCTGCGCGGGGCCAGGGCCGAGCTGGTGGCCTGCAAGACCGTGCCGCTGATGGTCCCCGCCCAGGCCGAGATCGTGCTGGAGGGCCACGTCCTGCTGGACGAGCATGCGGACGAGGGCCCCTACGGCGACCACACCGGCTACTACAATTCGGTCGAGAAGTTCCCGGTATTCCAGATCAGCGCCATCACCATGCGCAAGGACCCGATCTATCTGACTACCTTCACCGGCCGCCCGCCGGACGAGCCCAGCGTGCTGGGCGAGGCCCTGAACGAGGTCTTCATCCCGCTGCTGCGGGCCCAGTTCCCCGAAATCACCGACTTCTGGCTGCCGCCCGAGGGCTGCAGCTACCGAATCGCCGTGGTGTCGATGAAGAAGGCCTACCCCGGCCATGCCAAGCGGGTGATGCTGGGCGTCTGGAGCTATCTGCGCCAGTTCATGTACACCAAATGGGTCATCGTCGTGGACGACGACATCGACGCCCGCGACTGGAAACAGGTCATGTGGGCCATGGCCACCAAGATGGACCCGGCCCGCGACATCACCCTGATCGAGAACACCCCGATCGACTATCTGGACTTCGCCAGCCCCGAAAGCGGCCTCGGCTCCAAGATCGGCCTCGACGCCACCGACAAATGGCCGCCCGAAACCAGGCGCGAATGGGGCGAGGAAATCCGCATGGATGAGGCGGTGGTCGAAAAGGTCTCCGACATGTGGGACCGGCTGGGATTGCCCGGTGACGGCACGCCGATCTGGAAGCACCCCGCAAAGGGTTGATGTTTGAGAGACCTTCGTTTTTCATAGGCCGGATCGGAGGCTGTGATGACGAATTTTCGGCGGCTATGGATCTTGGCTGCGGCATTCAGTGTCGGTGCCTGTGCAACTGCCACGGCAAATTTCGCTCCCCTGGACCAGACGCTGGAGCCCCTCGCGGCCGCGCCGCCCCTGCCGCCCCCGGCCACGCTCCCCTATGCCCATGACCCGGAACGTTATGGACAATTGATCGTCCGGGTCAGCTACGGGGCCGGTGCCGCGTCACAATCCCTGAACCGCTGCCCGGAGGCGGGGCTCAGCGTGCCCAACTGGAAAGAGATTCTGTCCGGCAATCGCCGGGTCACGGCGGGCTTCACCGTCGTGACGCCCGAGAACCAGACCTTTTCCATTGAACCGATGACCGTGACCAGTCGGTCGAAGCTCTTTGGCGGACGGGAGTGTACGACCGAGTTCCATCAGGCTGAGTACCGGTCACCGCTCTATGCGCTGCAACCGGTCGAGGGTCGCTATTTCGTGGTCAAGACCACGGCTCACCATACCGTCAAGGCCACGGACGAGGTCATCAAGCTGATCGGTGACACGACCCGGTTGTTGCTCCTGACGCAGGCGACGACGGCCCCGATGGCCAAGGCTGTGGCGGATCAGGCCTCCAGCAACCTTCGCTCGAGCGGTGATGACCTGACCTCGACGGCCGGGGTGGACGCGTTCCTGGACCGCACAGCGGCCATTGAGACCTTCACCTACGATGTCCATTTCGGCGGCCGCACCATCCCGGTCGTCATCACGATCACGCTGGTCAATCGGGCCAGCCTGTTCGTGAGCGGCACCGACTTTCCGACGATCCCGGTCCCTCCCAGTGCCGACCGGGTGCTCCAGACACCGATCCGCCCGCCGTCCACGGGCCAGTCCGCCCAGGACATCGAAGCCTATCTTCGCAGCGCCCAGTCGACCGCCGTCCAGCAGATTGCCGCCGCCACGACCCTGGAAGCCCTGCAGGCTGCCTGCGCCAACCTGGATGGTCCACTGCGAAGCTCGGGCATGACGCTGACCGACCAGGCGATCGCGCGCTGGGCCCTGCTGACCCGTCATAGCCCGATGGAGCCGGCCGTCCGGGATCAGGCAACCTGTCTGCGCAACGCCACGCCCGCGCTCAAACGCGCCGGAGTGATCCTGACCGAGCCGCCGGTCATCGCCCCCGTCGCCGGTCCGGCGACCGGCGATCAGATGCGTCGGGCCATCGACTGGAACGGCAGCCAGGACAATCTGATCCGCTTTTTCAAACTGAACAGTGACCGGCGGGATCTGGCCGCGACCCTGTTCGGCTATCCGCTCGAAATCGTCGACCCGGATTCCGTCCTGGTCCGGGCCGGTCAGACCCGGCTGGAGCATCCGGACAGCTGGCTGGCCTTCGACAATGCGTCCGGTCGACCGTTCTTCACCAATTTCGGCTGTTATTCAGCCCCCGGCGACGACGGACTCTGGCGAGCTGGCGCGCGGGCCCAGACCGACCAGGGGCCCATTGACTACCGGATGACCCTGTCTTTCCGGACGTCTCCGCAGGGGCCGGCCCGAATCCACCGCGTGGAATTGACCCGCGACCCGGCGGCACTCGCCTGCCGTTGATCCCCGACCTTTCCGCCCCAACCTGGCCCCAGGACCGGTCGGCGGCTTGCCATCGCCGCCCGAACGGTCGAGGACTCTCCCCCATGCGCCCTGCCCTGATGTTCGCCGCCCTTGCGGCCCTGTTGTCGAGTCCCGCCATGTCCCAGAGTCCCGCCACGCCGTCTGTTTCCAACACCGCGCCGTGGGACCAGGCCTTCCTGCCCCCCGCGCCGGCCTGGGACGGGGCCAGCCGGGCGCTGCTGGTGGACGACAGCCATCCCTGGGTCACCGATTTCGAGCTGGATCCGGAACACGACTTCAGCCCCAACTATGCCGACACCCGCGCCTGGTTCGACCGGCTCGACGCGGCGTCCGACCTGATCCGCATCGAACAGTTCGGCGTCTCGCCCGAGGGGCGGCCGATCTATGCGGTGATCGCCTCCAGGGACGGCGCGACCTTCGACCCGGCCAAGCCGGTGCTGATGGCCCAGGCCGGCATCCACCCGGGTGAGATCGACGGCAAGGACGCGGGCATGATGCTGCTGCGCGACATGGCCTTCGGCGACAAGGGCGGCCTGCTGGATAACGTCAACCTGATCCTGATCCCGATCCTGTCGGTCGACGGCCATGAGCGGACCAGCCCCTACAGCCGCCCCAACCAGCGCGGGCCCCGCACCCAGGGCTGGCGCAACACCGCCACCAACCAGAACCTGAACCGCGACTACATCAAGCTGGATCAGGTCGAGATGCAGGCCGTGCGCGGGCTGGTGCTGAAATACCGGCCCGACCTCTATGTCGACATCCACGTCACCGACGGCATGGACTACCAGTACGACATCACCTTCGGCTTCAACGGCGAGAACGGCGTCTGGTCGCGCAGTCCGGCCATCGCCGGCTGGCTCAATGCCACCTTCAAGCCGGGCATCAACGCGGCGCTGGAGGCCGAGGGCCATATCCCCGGCGAGCTGGTGTTCGGCATCGATGAGGCCAATCCCCGTGCCGGCCTGTCCGACGGCGGACTGGGCGAGCGTTTCTCCAACGGCTGGGGCTCGGCCGCCCACGTCCCCGCCATCCTGATCGAGAACCACAGCCTCAAGCCCTATGAGCAGCGGGTGCTGGGCACCTATGTCTTCCTCGAGGAGTTCGATGAAGCTGCTGGCCGCCAACGGCCCGGCCCTGCGCGCCGCCATCACCGCCGACCGCGCCCTGCGCCCGGCCGAAATCCCGACCAATTTCGTGCCCGAGGACGAGCCCTCGGCGACCCGCGCCTTCAAGGGCATCACCTATGAGATGTACGATAGCCCGGCTCTGGGCCAGCCGGTCGTGCGCTGGCTGGGCCAGCCCGACCCCGAGCTGTGGTCCCTGCCCTTCTATGGCTCGAAGCCGTCGCTGATCCTGCAGCGACCGGTGGCCTACTGGATCCCGGCCTACCGGTCCGACCTGATCGAACGGCTGAGGATGCAGGGCGTCGGGATGGAGACCCTGGACGCGCCGCGCACGGTGTCGCTGGACATGCTGCGCCTCAACGATCCCAAACTGGCCACCCGCGCCAATGAGGGCCACGTCCAGGCCAGCGTCACCGACGTCAGCGTCGAACGCCGCGAACGGACCTGGCCGGCCGGTTCGGTGCGGGTGCCGACCGACCAGCCGCTGGGTGACATTGTCGTCCTGCTGCTGGAGCCGCAGTCCAGCGAGAGCTTCTTCGCCTGGGGCATGTTCGCCGAGGTGCTGAGCCGGGTCGAATATATCGAGCCCTATGCCATCGCCCCGCTGGCCGAGGCCATGCTGGCCGCCGATCCGGCCCTGAAGGCCGAGTTCGAGGCGAAACTGGCCGCCGATCCGGCCTTCGCCGCCGACGGCAATGCGCGGCTGCAGTGGTTCTATGCGCGCACGCCCTTCCACGACGACCACTACCGGCTCTATCCGGTCGGTCGGGAGACCTGACCATGTCCGCCAGCCACCCCATGGACATGATGTCCGCCATCCAGGCCGCCGGGCTTTGGTCCGGGGTGCTGATCCTGATCCTGCTCGGCCTGTCCGGTCTGGTGGTGCGTCGCCGACAGCGCCATCAGATCTCCTTCGGTGACGCCGGCAATATCGAGATGACCGCCGCAACCCGCGCCTTCGGCAACGCCAGCGAATACATCCCGGCAGGTCTGATCGCCCTGGTCCTGCTGGCCCTGATCGGAGCCCCGGCCTCCCTGATCCACGCCATCGGCGTCACCCTGGTGGTCGGACGGCTGATCCACGCCCTGGGGCTGGTGTTCCAGACCGGGCCGTCGCTGGGCCGGGTTCTGGGCATGTTGATGACCTGGATCGCCCTGCTGGTCGGCGCTGTCTCCCTGATCGCCTTCGCGGTGATCTGAGCCGGCCACGGCCCCCATGGTTGCGGTGCAGCAGGGGGTCGGCCATATCGGGGTATGTCCAATGCCTCCCCGTCGACCGCCACCATTCCCGCCGACCTGCTGCCCGATCTGGTCGCCGCCGCCCTGAGGGCGGGGGCCGACGCCGCCGAGGCCGTCTCGGCCGAGAGCGCCGCCCTGTCGGTCGGGGTCCGCAACGGTACGCTGGAAGAGGTCGAACGCGAGGAGTCGCGCGACCTGGGCCTGCGGGTCTTCATCGGCAAGCGTCAGGCCACCGTCTCGGCCTCGGACCTGTCCGACGCCACCCGCGGCCGGCTGGTCGACCGCGCCGTGGCCATGGCCCGTCTGGCCCCCGAGGATCCATATTGCGGCCTGGCCCCGCAGGACCGGCTGGCCCACGGCCCCTTCCCCGATCTGGACCTGTTCGACGGCACCCACCTTACGGCCGCCGAGCTGGAAGCCGCCGCCGTCGCCACCGAGTCCGCGGCCATGACCGTCGAGGGCGTGGTCCGGTCTGAAGGCGGCCACGCCTCCAGCTCGACCAGCCGCTGGCGTCTGGTTACGTCCGACGGCTTCGACGGGGCCTATCACGGCTCGGGCTTCGGGCTCGGCGTCGGGGTCATCGCCGAAAAGGACGGGGCCATGGAGCGCGGCGGCGAACACCGCCACACCCGCCACCTGTCCGACCTGCCGGGAGCCGAGACCATCGGGGCCGAGGCCGGTCGCCGCGCCGTGGCCCGCACCGGCCCGCGCAAGATCGCGTCGATGACCGCCCCGGTCATCTTCGAAAACCGCATCGCCGGCCAGGTGATCTCGCCCCTGCTCGGGGCCATTTCCGGCCCGTCGATCGCGCGGGGATCGTCCTTCCTCAAGGACCGGATGGGTCAGGCCGTGCTGCCGTCCGGCGTGAACCTGATCGACGATCCGTTCCGTCCGCGCGGCCTCGGATCGACCCCGTTTGACGACGAGGGCGTGGCGGTCGCTCGGCGATCAATCATTGACGACGGCGTGCTGACCACCTGGCTGATGAACCACGCCGCCGCCAGCCAGCTGGGTCTGGCCTCGACCGGTCACGCCGCCCGCGGCCTGGCCGGACCGCCGGGAGTCTCGACCCACAACCTGCACATGGAGCCGGGCAACCGCGACCTGGCCGGACTGATGGCCGACGCCGGCACCGGCCTGCTGGTGACCTCGATGTTCGGCCCGTCGCTGAACGCCAACACCGGCGACTGGTCGGCCGGGGTCTCGGGCTTCTGGTTCGAGGCCGGCGAACTGGCCTATCCGGTCAGCGAGGTCACCGTGGCCGGCAAATTGCCCGACATCTACCTGCGTCTGGTGCACGGCTCGGACCTCGAATTCCGCGGGGCCTTCAATGTGCCGTCCCTGATGTTCGACGCCCTCGCCATCGCGGGAAAATGACCACTTACAACGACAACTTCACTCAGGACCTTAACCTGATCCGCGACGCCGCCCGCGCCGCCGGCGACCTGGCCCTGGCCGAGCGCGAGCGCGGGCTGAAGATCTGGTCCAAGCCCGATCGCTCGCCGGTGACCCATGCCGACGAGGCCGTCGATGCCCTGCTCAGGGACATCCTGCTGGCCGCCCGCCCCGACTACGGCTGGCTGTCGGAAGAGACCCCGGACGGACCCGACCGGCTGTCGCGCGAACGCCTCTTCATCGTCGACCCGATCGACGGCACCGTCGCCTATATGAAGAACACCCCGTGGTGGTGCATCCCCATCGCCGTGGTCGAGAATGGCGTGCCGGTCGCCGCCGTGATCCACGCCCCGGCCCTGGATGAGACCTTCGTCGCCACGCGCGGCGGCGGGGCCTTTCTCAACGACCGGCCGATCACGGCCTCGGACGTGACGACGCTGGACGACGCCTCGGTGCTGGCCGACGCCCGGCTGCTGGAAGGGCCGATCTGGCCCGAGCCCTGGCCGGTGATGCGGTTCGAGAAGCGCAACGCCATCGCCTATCGCATGGCCCTGGTCGCCGCCGGGGCGTTCGACGCCGCCATCGCCCTGACCCCGAAATGGGACTGGGACATCGCCGCCGGCGCCCTGATCGCCGAAGAGGCGGGCGCGAAGGTCAGCGATCATCACGGCCGCCCGTGGCTGTTCAACCGCCCCGATCCGCGCCAGAGCAGCCTGATCTGCGCCGCCCCGGCGCTTCACCCGTTGATCGTGCGGCGTTGTGCGCCTATCCCGCTCGCCAACTGATCCCCCGTTCCGGACCCTTCGCATGACCACGCCCGTCGACACCGACTCCCCCCAGCTGCTGCACCTCGTCATCGGCGGCGAACTGCGCCACCTCGACGCCCCGGTGTTCCGCGACCTGTCCAAGGTCGAATTCGTCGGGGCCTACGGCAGCTATGACGAAGCCAAGAAGGCGTGGAAGGCCCGGGCCCAGGCCACGGTCGACAACGCCCATATGCGCTATTTCATCCTGCACGCTCACCGCATGATCGACCCGCGCGGCGACGCCCACTGACGCGGATCCGCGCCTGCGGGAACGGACGCGCGACTCAAGCGCTACCGTTACATGACCGCCCGATGCCTGGAGCTGCCCCGATGACCGTTTTCGGCCGAACCCTTGATGGACAGGAGTTGTTCGCCCTCGCGTCGCTGCTGACGTTGCTGGCGTTCTGGCTGTTCGTCCTGCCGCGCGAGCGCAACTACGCCCGCTGGTTCAAGCAGTGGGAAGCCGCCCGTCGCGCCCAGCGTCTGGGCCGGGACGGTGACACGACCGAACCCCGCCGCCATCCGCGCGGCCCCTGGGGCTGAGCCCTATTCCCGGCGCAGCAGCTTTTCGGTCAGCAATGTGCCCCACCAGCCGGCCTTGAACTCGGCCCGGATCGCCTTCGGGTCATAGGCGTCGCTGTCGATCCAGTCGATGAAGCTGACGCCGGTCGGCTCGACCGTGTTCAGGTATTTCTCCAGCGTATAGTCCAGCACCCCGGTCAGCCCCTCGCGGTGGTGCAGGTATGTCTTCGACAGCTGGCCGATGGCCACCGACATCGGCTCGCCCAGATGGAAATGGCGATAGAAGACCGCCATCATCCCCGGCCCGGTCCGCGCCTGACTTGCAGTGGATCAGGGCCGGATAGTCGATGGTCCGGAACAGCTCACGCGGCCCGATGCACCCTGTCTCTCTGCGGGGGGTCGCGCGAATTCAGCGGCGCGCTGATCAGGGTCAGGCCCAGCCGGGCGCAGGCGTCCTTCTCCAGCGCGAACCACGCCTCGTCCCGCTCGCTGCCGCGCAGGTTGATGACGGTCCGGACGCCCTGGGACTTCCAGTAGGCCAGCTGCCGCGGCGACGGCTGGTTGGTGCGCACCAGATCCGGCCCCAGCCAGTGGGCGTTCATGAACCAGATCCGCAGAAACGCGTGATCCTGCCAGACATAGTCCCAGTACGCCTTGAAATCGGCCTGTCGGGGTGGTGAGGTCGTAACGCGCCATGGGCCGGAGATAGCGGTTGCGGACCGCGTCCGTCATCCACCGCGGCTTGACTTGACGCCCGTCCCGTCGGACCGAAGACCCATGACCCCCCCTGCCCCTGATGTGCGTGAGGAGAGGCGCGGGCTTCGCTGCGCGCGCTGCTGGCGCGGATCTGGCGCGACTATCTTTCGCACCCGGGACCCCCGCGGTTCGCCTCGGTCGCCTGCGCCGCCGTGGTCGGGATCATGGCCGCCACGGTGCTGCAACTGCTGGAACCGGCCATCGACGGCCTGTTCCTGGGCAAGGCCGTGACAATCTGGAAGATTATAACCGTTCCGGCCGGCCAGGCCCTGCTCTGGATTCCCGTCATCATCATCGGGGCCGGCCTGATCTGGACTGTCGCCGCCCTCGGCCAGGCGGCGCTGGTCAACCGGCTGGGCCACGGCATCGTCGGCGACATCCAGGTCCGGCTGTTCGGGGCCATGATCCGCGCCGACCTGGCCCGCCTGCGCAGCCAGCATTCGGGCGGCTTCGTCTCCTCGGTGCTGTTCGACGCCAATCTGGTGCGCGAGGCCTTCACCAACGGGGTGGTCAACTACACCCAGCACGCCCTGACCCTGGTCGCGGTGATCGCCTATATGGCGTGGATCGACTGGCGACTGACGCTGATCGTCCTGCTCGGCGCGCCCCTGATCGCCCTCGTCATCAGCCGCTTCGGCAAGCGGATGCGCAAGGCCACCACCGGGGCCATGGTCGAGACCTCGAACCTCTCCACCGCCCTGATGGAAAATCTCGACGGCGTTCGCCTGATCAAGATCGAGAACCGGGAGGCGGCCGAGGAAGCCCGCGTCGGCGAGGTCGTCGCCCGCCGCCAGCGTCATGTGATCAAGAGCGCCCATTCGCGGGCCTTCGCCGGGCCGCTCAGCAATCTGGTGGCGATGATCGTCGTTGCGGCCGTGATGGCCTATGCCGGCTGGCGCGCCCGCGACGGGGCCATGAGCGTCGGGGCCTTCGCCGCCTACATCGGTCTGCTGATGGCGGCCGGTCAGTCGCTGCGCCAGGTGACCAATCTGCAGACGGTGATGGCCGAGGGCCTGACCGCGGCGCGGCGCCTGTTCGCGGCCCTCGACATCCAGCCCAGATTCGCGAGGCCGTCGATGCCCACACCCTGGCCGAGGGGCCGACGACGGTGGCCTTCGACCGGGTCTCCTTCGCCTATGCCCCGGCCGCCGAGGGCGGGGCCCCGACCCTGTCCGACGTATCGCTGAGCGTCGCCCCCGGCGAGACCGTGGCCCTGGTCGGCCCGTCCGGCGGTGGGAAGAGCACCCTGCTGTCGCTGCTGCCGCGCTTCTATGACGTGACCTCGGGGCGCGGTGACCCTCAACGGCGAGGACATCCGCCATCTGAAGATTTACGACCTGCGCGCCCGCATCGCCCTGGTGACCCAGGAACCCTTCCTGTTCGACGACACCATCGCCGCCAACATCGCCTACGGCCGCCCCGGGGCCACGGCCGAGGCCATTGTCGAGGCGGCCCGGGCCGCTGCCGCCCATGAGTTCATCACGGCCCTGCCCGAGGGCTATGCCACCCGTGCCGGCGAGGCCGGGCTGCGCCTGTCGGGCGGCCAGCGCCAGCGCATCGCCATCGCCCGCGCCTTCCTCAAGGACGCGCCCATCCTGCTGCTCGACGAGGCCACCTCGGCCCTCGACACCGAAAGCGAGGCCCTGGTCCAGGCGGCGCTGGAGCGGCTGATGCAGGGCCGCGCCACCCTGATGATCGCCCACCGCCTGTCGACCGTGCGCAACGCCGACCGCATCCATGTCATCGCCGGGGGCCGCGTTGTCGAGACCGGCACCCACGACCAGCTGGTCAGCCTCGGTGGTCTGTATTCCCGGCTCGCCAGACAGCAGTCCCTGGATGGTGATCCCGTCAGCGGGGCGGCAGTGATTTGATAGTGGTCCGCAACATCTCCCCTTCCCCTCGAGGGGAAAGGGGCCGGGGGGTGGGGTGGAGACACCCCGACGCCCGTGAGGCTTCAGGACTCCGACCGGGGCCGACGACCCCATCACACCCGTCGTGCGTCCACCCCACGCGACCCGCCCCCTCGAGGGGAGGGCTTTCGAGTGTGGCCCCATGAGACCGCTGCGTAACCCGGTCATCCAGGGCCTGCTGGCCTGGCTTCTGGCCCGGTGGATGCAGTTCTGCTTCGCCACCATCCGCTGGACCCACGTCAACCGGACCGCAGCCGAAGCTGTCTGGGACGGCGGCGGCGGCGTGCTGTGCGCCTTCTGGCATTCGCGCATCGCCCTGGCCCCCGCCTGCTGGCCGATGGATCGGGCCCAGTCGCCCAAGGCCCTGATCTCGCTCAGTCCCGACGGCCAGTTCATCGCCCGGGCCGTGGCCCGGCTGGGCTTTCCCGCCGTGCGCGGCTCCTCGGCCAACAAGGACAAGGCCGACCGCGCCAAGGGCGGCTCGCAGGCCCTGCGCGACGGCCTGCGTCAGCTCCGGAACGGCGGTCTGGCGATCACCCCCGACGGCCCGCGCGGACCCGCCCGCCAGATGGCCGAGGGCACGCCCCTGCTGGCCAGGCTGTCGAAGGTGCCTGTCCTGCTGGTCGGCCTGTCGTGCAAGCCGGCGATCCGGCTGAACAGCTGGGACCGGGCGCTGCTGCCCCTGCCGTTCGGGCGCGGGGCCATCGTCTGGGACCGCATCGACTATCCCGAAGGGGCCGATCCGGCCCAGGTCGCCCGCGACTGGACCGACCGTCTCAACGCCGTGGAAGCCGAGGCCGACGCCATCGTCGGTCTGGAGCGGGTGTGACGTGAGCCCCGCCCTTTCCCTCTATCGTCTGGCCATCCGGCTGCTGGAGCCGCTGGTCCCGCGGCTGCTGGACGCCCGCGTCAAACGCGGCAAGGAGGACAGTGTCCGGGTCGACGAACGGCTGGGTCTGGCCGGGCGTCCGCGCCCCGACGGCGATCTGGTCTGGCTGCATGGCGTCAGCGTCGGCGAGACCCTGTCCCTGCTGCCGGTGGCCGAGCGGTTCGTGCGCGAGCGCCCGGACCTGACCGTCCTCGTCACCTCCGGCACCCTGACCTCGGCCACCCTGCTGGCGCAGCGCCTGCCCGCCGGGGTCATCCACCAGTTCGCGCCGGTCGACACCCCCGGGGCGGTGACCGCCTTCCTCGACCACTGGCGGCCGTCGCTGGGCGTGTTCGTCGAGAGCGAACTGTGGCCCAACCTGATCCTCGCCGCCCGCGCCCGCGGCGTGAAAATGGCCCTGGTCAGCGCCCGCATCACCGAGAAGACCGCCGCCGGCTGGACCCGCGTACCCGGGGCCGCGCGGCACCTGCTGGCGGCCTTCGACCTGGTCCTGCCGCAGGACCAGCCCTCGGCCGCCCGGCTCGAGGGTCTCGGGGCCCGCATCGACGGTCAGGTGAACCTGAAACTGTCCGGTGGTCCCCTGCCCCATGACGCGGCCGCCTTCACCGCCCTCAGCGCCGCCATCGGCGAGCGCCCGGTGGTCGTCGCCGCCAGCACCCATGACGGCGAGGAACTGGCGCTGGTTCAGGCGCTCGACGCCCTGGCCGACCGGCTGTGCCTGATCCTGGTGCCGCGCCATCCCGAGCGCAGCCCCGCCATCGCCGCCGGCCTGACCGCCGGGGGCTTCAAATTCGTCGCCCGGTCCTCCGGCCAGCCGCTGGATTCCCGCACCGACATCTATCTGGCCGACACCCTCGGCGAGATGGGCCTGTTCCTGCGTCTGGCCGATGTGGTGGTGATGGGCGGGTCGTTCTCGGCCGCCCTGGGCAAGCCGCCGGTCGGGGGTCACAATCCGCTCGAGCCCGCCCGGCTGGGCAAGCCCGCCGTGACCGGCCCCGACGTCTCCAACTGGGCCGCCATCACCCGCAGTCTGGTCGAGGCCGGGGGTCTGGCCGTGGCCCGCGCGCCCGCCGCCCTGTCGGCCATCCTCGCCCCGCTGCTGGCCGACCCCGACGCGGCCCGGGCCATGGGCGACCGCGGCCGCCGCGCCGCCGCCGAGGCCGGGGCCGGGCTCGACCGGCTGTGGACCGCGCTGCAGCCCCTGTTGCCGCCCGCCCCGTCCCGGAGACGCCGATGACCCTGTCGACACCCCGCTGGTGGTACGACCGCGAACGCCGCCACGCGCCGGTGACACGGATGCTGCTGCGCCCGGCCGGCTGGCTCTGGGCCGCCGTCACCGCCCGCCGCATCGCCCGAATAACGCCCGAGACCGTGGGCATCCCCGTCATCTCGATCGGCAATCTGACCGTCGGCGGCTCGGGCAAGACCCCGGTCGCGCGCGAGGTGCTGCGCCTGTTGCGCGCCGCCGGGATCGAGGCCCAGGCCCTGTCGCGCGGCTATGGCGGCAAACTTGAAGGCCCGGTCCGCGTCGATCCCGCGGTCCACAGCGCCGCCGACGTCGGCGACGAGCCGCTGATGCTGGCACTGGACAGCCCCGCCTGGATCGCCCGCGACCGCGTCGCCGGGGCCCGCGCCGCCGCCCCCGCCGGGGCCGCTGCCGTGGTGCTGGACGACGGCCACCAGAACCCGGCCCTGCACAAGACGCTCAGCCTGATCATCGTCGACGGTGAGACCCGCGATCATGAATGGCCGTTCGGCGACGGGGCCGTGTTCCCGTCCGGCCCGATGCGCGAGCCACTCAAGGCCGGGCTGGCCCGGACCGACGCCGTGGTCATCCTGCTGCCCGCCGACATGGAGACGGCGGATCCGGAGCTGGTGTCCATCTTCGGCGACCTGCCGGTCTTCATCGCCCGCCTGCTGCCCGCCGCCGCCCCCCCGTCCGGGCCGCTGATGGGCTTCGCCGGCATCGCCAAGCCGTGGAAGGTCGAGCGCGCGCTCAAGGCCGCCGGGGCCGATCTCGTCGAATTCGTCGCCTTCCCCGATCACGCCGCCTTCCGCGACCGCGAGCTGCGCGCCCTGGCCGACCGGGCCGCCGTGTTCGACGCCCGGCCTGATCACCACCGAAAAGGACTGGTCCCGCCTGCCGCCCGCCTGGCGCGACCGCATCATCTCATGGCCGGTGACGGCGACCTTCGACGATGCGGCGGGGTTCGGGGCGATGCTCTCGGCTTCCCTCTCCCGGCGGGAGAGGGCTTGAGCCTCCCGGGAGCGCAGCGAGCGGCAAGGCGGAAAGGGTGAGGGGCGAATGCTGGGAGGCGGCTGCGCCGCCCGAACCATCCGACCCTCATCCGGCGCTACGCGCCACCTTCTCCCAACGGGAGAAGGGCTATTCGCTGCGGTAAACCACCCCGCCCTTCATCACGAAGCGGACGTGCTCCAGCGTGGTCACGTCGCTCAGCGGGTCACCCGACACCGCGATCAGGTCGGCCGGCATGCCGACGGTGATCCGGCCGGCCTCACCGGCGATGCGCAGGTGCTCGGCCGCCACCACCGTGGCCGCCTGCACGGCTTCCAGCGGCGTCATCCCGGCCTGGACCAGCAGGGCGAACTCCCGGGCATTGTCGCCGTGGGCGGAAACCCCGGTGTCGGTGCCGAAGGCGATGCGCACCCCGCCGGCATGGGCGCGGCGCGCCATGTCCAGCATCTTGGGTCCGGCCTCCAGCGCCTTGGCCGTCTGGGCCGGGGTGAAGAAATTGCCCGGGCTGGCCGCGATGCGGGCCACGAAATCCCCGGCCAGCAGGGTCGGCACCAGAGTAGGTGCCCTCGCGCCGGAACAGCCGGATCGATTCCGCGTCCAGATAGGTGCCGTGCTCGATCGAGTCGCCGCCGGCGCGCAGGAAGGCGTTGATGCCGTCGACGCCGTGGGCGTGGGCCGTCACCTGACGCCCCATGCGGTGCGCCACCTCGATGATTGCGGCCAGCTCGGCGTCGGTGAACTGCTGGCCCAGACCGGCCGCCGTGTTCGACAGTACCCCGCCCGTGGCCGTGATCTTGATGATGTCGGCCCCGGACCGCACCTGGGTGCGGACCGCGCGCATGCAGTCGTCGGCTCCCGAACAGATGCTCTCCGGACGACAGCAGATGCATGATGTCCTCGCGGAAGCCGTTGATGTCGCCGTGACCCCCGTGGATCGACACCGACGACCCGGAGGCGATCACGCGCGGACCGGCCACTTCCCCGGCCGCGATCCCGTCGCGCAGGGCGAAGATGGCGTCATTGTTCGCGCCCAGGTCGGCCACCGTGGTGAAACCGGCCATCAGGGTGCGTCGGGCGAACAGCGCCCCGCGTATGGCCTGGTCGGCGCTGGACTGGGTCATCCCCTCCAGCCGCTGGTTCGGGTTCGATTCGCCGGTCAGGTGGACATGGCTGTCGATCAGTCCGGGCAGCACGAAACCGTCGCGCAGATCCACGGTCCGGTCGCCGCTTTCAGCGCCCGAAACGAAGCCGTCGCGGATTTCGACGACCTGGTTCCCTCTGATCACGAGAGTTTTATCTCGCAGCACAACGCCGGTCGCCGGATCGGCCAGCAGCCGCCCCGCCTGCACGAACACGGTTCCCCCATCAGGCGAAGCCGTAGGGGTTTCGGAGGTTTGCCGGGCGTTGGCGGGCGCGACAACAAGCAGAACGGCCGCAACGGCCAGCATTAATGATTTCAATGAACCCTCCCTGAACAGTTCGGCACCATACTCGTATGACAGTTTCCGCCAAGGCTCCGGTTGAATCCGGGTCTCGGTTCATGAAACAACTGTTCACTGTTGTTGAAGCCGCGCGAAGGGGCGTCGCATGCGGATATCGAGACGAGGCATCATTCTGGGCGGTTCGGCCCTGCTTTCGGGCTGCGCCACGGCGTCGGCGGGAACGCAGTACGCGGCGGTCGCCGCCCCGCTGGCCACGCCGGTGGCACCGGCCACACCGGTCTCCACCGCCCAGGTCATCGCCCCGCCGCTCGACCCCAACGGTCTGGTCCCTGCAGCCCTGATGGCCCGCGCCATGGCCGCCCTCGACATCCACCATCGCCGCGTGCCGCTGCGCGACCGTATGTATCTGGTCGATTTCAAGCGCTTCTCGGGCGAGGAGCGGCTGTTCGAGGTCGATCTGATCGGCGGCGAGGTCAAGGCCTTCCGGACCACCCACGGCAAGGGCTCCGACCCCGCCCATTCGGGCTATGCCCGCAACTTCTCCAACACGCCCGAGAGCTTCATGTCCTCGGTCGGGGCCTATGCCACCGCCGGGGCCGGCTACGGCCCGCAGCAGGGACCCAACGTCCTGCTCGACGGGCTGGAATACACCAACGACAAGGCCCGCGAACGCGCCATCATCGTGCACGGGGCCGACTATGCCGACCCGGCCTTCCTCGCCCGCGAGGGCAAGCTGGGCCGCAGCTACGGCTGTTTCTCGGTCTCCCACCTCGACCTGCCCACCCTGCGTCAGCGCATGGGCGAGGGTCGACTGCTGTTCGCCTGGGCCTAACGCAGCACGGCCAGCAACACGGCCACCCAGTGCACCGCCGCCGCCACCACGACATGGCCGTGCCAGATCGCGCGCCGGTAGCGCATCTGCTTGTTGGCGTAGAAGATCACCCCGACCGAATACAGCAGCCCCCCGACCGCCAGCAGGACCACCGGGGCCAGCCCCAGGCTCTGCATGAACGGCTGGATGGCGATCACCATCACCCAGCCCAGCGCCAGATAGATGACGATCCAGAACCCCTTGCCCAGTCCCGGCAGCAACAGCTTGGCCAGGGCCGCGATGATCGCCGTGCTCCACACCGCCGCCGTCATCCCCCAGGCCCAGGCCCCGGTCAGATGCTGGGTCGTGAACGGCGTGTAGGACCCGGCGATCATGATGAAGATGCCGGCATGGTCGAACCGCCGCAGCAGGGGCTGGAACCGCGGCGCGGCGAAATTATAGGCCGTCGACAGGCCCAGCATGGTCAGCAACCCGACCGCATAGATCGCCGCCGCCGTCAGACTGCCCGCATCGCCGAACCCGATCGCCAGCCCCAGCAGCATGCCGCCGCCGACCAGGGCCAGCGCCAGTCCGGTCAGGTGCACGATCAGGTCCGCCAGCCGCTCCTTGCCGTCGCGATAGTGACTCGGCGGTTCCGGCGGCAGGGTGTCGGGCACGGGTGGTCGTCTCCATCGTCAACAGCCGCGCGGGTCGCGGCCTGACCGTCTCATAGTACATGCCACGGGTCAGGGCTTTGCGACACCGGGCCGCCATCGTCGGCGGAAATGGCTGTGTTTGCTGTTTCCGATGCCGGATTTGGCGTTATACCGGCGGACGCCGACCCCTGTCACAGGGATCGGATCCGGTCGCGGGGGCGAATCCATGAAGGCAAGATTTCTCTGGCGGGCCTGGCGCGCGCGCTTTCGTGACCAGTCGGCGGAACTGGCGGCCATCCGCAGGAACCTGGGCCCTGACGACGTCGCCTGCGACATCGGCGCGAACAAGGGCAGCTATCTGTACTGGATGTCGCGCTGGGCCGGACGGGTCGTGGCCTTCGAGCCGCAACCGGGTCTGGCCGACTATCTGTCGGACGCCTGCCGTCAGCTGAGAATGACCAATGTCACCGTCGAACGTTCCGGCGTGTCCGACGTGTCGGGCAGCCGCGACCTGTATGTGCCCTCCGAAAACTCGCCGGAGGCCAGCCTGATCCAGCACGCGGACGCCGGCGCGATTCCGATTTCCGTGGTGGCGCTGGACGACTATTTCAGACCGGAACAGCGCGTGGCCCTGCTCAAGATCGACGTCGAGGGCGGCGAGCTGGACGTGCTCAAGGGGGCCGAGCGGATCCTGCGTCAGTATCACCCCGTCCTGCTGATGGAGTGCGAACAGCGCCATCTGACCCATGGTACCGTCGCCGACTGCCTGAATTACCTCGCCGACCTCGGCTATGAGGGCAGCTTCCTCGACCGCGGCCGGTCCGTGCCCGTCGCCCGGTTCGAGCCCGCCATCCATCAGGCCCCGGTCGGCGACCGCTTCTGGACCGCCCCGACCTACTGCAACAATTTCGTCTTCACCCCGGCCTGAGCGCGGCGCATCGGACCGGTTTATTGGCCGAATTATTACCGGCGACGGGCACCGGTGACGACAACGGTCACACGACGGCCCTCGGCGGCAGCGGCGTCGGTCACCCGCACGCGCGTCCCGTTCGCGGCCCTGGCCGTGATCGCGCCGGCCGCGGGGTCTGCGGGCACCTGACGCTCGGACTGACACGCCGTCAGACGCCCGTTGGCGATCAGGCAGTCGATCTCGATCTAAATCCGGTCGTGACGGCGGGTCACCGCCTCCGGGGACCTCGATAAGCGGGACCTGCACCAGCAGGTCGGCGGCATCCGGCGCGTCGTCGATCGGGTTCACGAGGGCGAGGCCACAGGCGGACAGCACCCGGTCCAGATTCGCCAACTCCGACGGCAGGTCGAGCTGAATACGGGTCGGCGGATCGGTCTGCGGTTTCGCCGCCAGCGCCAGACTGCCCCCTTCGCGGAACGACCGCGCGTCACGCGCCGAGGTGTTGATCAACCCGTCGCCTGCCGGGGTCGCCCGCCACAGGGAAACCTCGACCTCTCCGCCGTTTCTCTGCCGGTCGAACAGAAGGGCCGACGGGTCGATGGCGGACAGCCCCCGGATGCCGGTCGTCAGCGCGCCGCTCATACAGCGGACCGACAACGATATCCCTGTCGAATAGTCGACCGAGGCAACCGTCAGGTTGCGGGCGGGGTCAGCGGAAAGGTCCCAGTCATCCGTCGCCTGACCCGGCGCGGCCGGGGTCCCGAACGCGGCGACGACAAGAGCGGACAGCAGGCTTGCAGACAGAAACGACATTCCAGCCCCATGATCGGCGACGCCCCGATGGCGACGTCAACCCTAGCTGGTAGCCTGCTCCCGCTCAACCGCGCGCCAGCCGATGTCGGTGCGCCAGAAGCCGCCGGGCCAGTCGATCTTGCGGATCGCCGCATAGGCCCGCTCGCGCGCCTGGACGATGTCATCCCCAGCGGCGCAGATGTTCAGCACCCGCCCCCCGGCCGCGACCAGCTGGCCGTCGTCGCGCCGCCGCGTTCCGGCGTGAAACACCTGGACATGCGGACCGAAATCCTGATCGGCCCCGCGGATGATCGAGCCTTCCAGCGGACTGTCGGGATAGCCCTTGGCCGCCAGAACCACGCAGATCACCGTCTGGTCCCTGAACGGCAGGCCGGGCAGGCCCGAAACGTCGCCCTGGGCGCAGGCCAGCAGATAGGGGACGACGTCCCCGTCCAGCCGCATCATCAGCACCTGGCATTCCGGATCGCCGAAGCGGGCGTTGTACTCGACCACCCTGGGCCCGTCGGCTGTGGCCATCAGCCCGACATACAGGACCCCGCGATAGGGCGCGCCCTCGGCCACCATCCCCTTCAGCGTCGGCTGCACCACCAGACGGTCGGCCGCCTCGACCAGCTCGGGCGTGAACACCGGCGCCGGCGAATAGGCCCCCATGCCGCCGGTATTGGGGCCCATGTCCCCGTCGAAGGCGCGCTTGTGGTCCTGGGCCCCGCCCAGCAGCACCGCCCGCTCGCCGTCGCACAGGGCGAACAGCGAGCCTTCCTCGCCGTCCATGAATTCCTCGATCACCACCCGCGACCCGGCGCTGCCGAAGCGACCGCCCAGCATGCGCTCGATCTCGGCCTCGGCGTCGCGCCTGTCGGGGCTGATCGCCACCCCCCTTGCCCGCCGCCAGACCGTCGGCCTTGATCACATAGGGCGGCTTGAACACGTCCAGCGCCTGCCGCGCCTCGTGCAGCCGCTCATAGACGCCGTAACCGGCCGTCGGAATCTGGTGCCGTTCCATGAAGCCCTTGGAAAAGGCCTTGGAGGTTTCCAGCTGCGCCGCCTTCCTGGTCGGGCCGAAACAGGGAATCCCCGCCGGCGGCCAGCCGGTCGGCCAACCCCTTCTCCAGCGCGCTCTCTGGCCCGACCACCACCAGATCCGCCTTGATCTCCCGCGCCAGCGCCGCCAGCCCGTCGGCGTCGTCGGCCTTCACCCCCGGGCGCAACTCGCCCAGTTCGACCATGCCCGGATTGCCCGGCGCGATGACCAGCTTCCTGACCAGCGGTGACTGGGCGATCTTCCAGGCCAGGGCGTGTTCGCGCCCCCCCGATCCGACGAGCAAGATAATCATGCAGGCGGCATGACCGCCCCGGGCGAACGGGTCAAGCGGTCGCGGGCTGCAAAGGCGCTCTCGGGCCGAAATCCGCCGCTACCGTGTCCTCACGACAGCCGGTCGCGGAAGTCGCTGTAGTCGAACTCACGCACCAGCCGCAGCGCATCGGTCTCACTGTCCCACAGCGCGATGGCCGGCAGCGGCACGCCGTTGAAGGTGTTGGTCTTGACCATCGAATAATGGGCCTGGTCCAGAAAGGCGATGCGGTCGCCCGGCTGCGGCGCGGCGGCGAAGCGATAGTCGCCGATGATGTCCCCGGCCAGACACGACGGCCCGCCGATCCGCACGGTCCCGCCGGTCTCCCCCTCCCCCATCAGCGCCGGGCGGTACGGGGCCTCGATCACATCGGGCATGTGACAGGTGGCCGAGATGTCGGTGATGGCCACCGCCATGCCGTTGTCGAAGGTATCCAGGATTTCGCCGACCAGAATCCCCGCATCCAGCGCGATGGCCTCGCCGGGTTCCAGATACACCTGCAGGCCATGCCGTTCGCTGATGCCGCGGACGAAGGTGATCAGGTCGTCGCGGCGATAGTCGGCGCGGGTGATGTGGTGCCCCCCGCCGAGGTTCAGCCATTTCACATCGCCCAGCATCCCCGCCAGCTGCGGCTCGACCGCCGCCCATATCCGTTCCAGCGGCTCGAACCCCTGTTCACACAGGGCATGGAAATGCAGGCCGTCGACCCCGTCCAGATGTTCGGGCTTCAGCTGCGACACCGGAAAACCCAGCCGTGACCCGGCCTGACAGGGGTCGTATTTGGCCACCTCGGCCTCGCTGTGTTCGGGGTTCAGCCGCAAGCCGATGTCGAACACCTCACCCGCCGCCCGCGCCGCGTCGATCAGGTCGGCGAACCGCACCCGCTGGTCCGGTGAGTTGAAGATCACCGTGTCCGACAGCCGCAGGATTTCCGGCAGATCCTCACGCTTGTAGGCGGGCGAATAGGTGGTCAGGTGGCCGTAAAAATGCTCGCGCGCCAGCCGCGCCTCGAACAGGCCCGACGCACAGGTGCCGTCCAGATAATCCCCGACCAGATCGCCCAGCGACCACATCGAAAACGCCTTCAGCGCCAGCAGCACCCTGGCCCCCGACCGCGCGCCCACGTCCTGCAGGATGGTCAGGTTGCGCCGCACCGCCGCCGCGTCGACCACGAAACAGGGCGACGGCACACGGCTCAGGTCAAACTCTGCGAATGCGCCGGGACCGGCGGCCTGGGTTTCCATACTCGGCCTCGATCAGAACGGCAGCGGCGCGTCCAGCTCGCGCACCTGCCACGGCAGGCCGTGCTGGTTCAGCATGTCCATGAACGGATCGGGGTCCATCTGCTCCATGTTGAACACGCCCGCGCCTTTCCATTGACCGGTCAGGATCAGGGCCGCGCCGATCATGGCCGGCACGCCGGTGGTGTAGCTGACCGCCTGGTTGCCGGTCTCGGCATAGGCCTCCTGGTGATCGCAGATGTTGTTGACGTAGACCGTCTTCGGCGCGCCGTCCTTCACGCCCGTGGCGATGGTGCCGATATTGGTCTTGCCCCTGGTGATCGGCCCCAGCGAGGCCGGCTCCGGCAACAGCGCCTTGAGGAATTCGATCGGGATGATCTCCCGGCCCTGGAACATGACCGGATCGATCCGCGTCATGCCGACGTTCTCCAGCACCTCGAGATGCTTCAGATAAGAGTCACCGAACGTCATCCAGAAGCGGATGCGTTTGATTTCCGGATAAAATTTGGCCAGCGACTCCAGCTCCTCATGGTACATGAGGTACATGTTCTTCTCGCCGACCTGATCGAAGTCGAACACCTGTTTGTGGGCCAGCGCCGGGCCCTCGATCCACTGGCCGTCCTCCCAGTGCCGCGACGGGGCGGTCACTTCGCGGATGTTGATTTCGGGATTGAAATTGGTCGCGAACGGCAGGCCCGTGTCACCCCCGTTGCAGTCCAGAATGTCCAGCGTGTCGATCCGGTCCAGCAGGTGCTTCTTCGTCCAGGTCGCGAACACCGAGGTCACGCCCGGGTCAAAGCCGCTGCCCAGCAGGGCCATCAGCCCGGCTTCCCTGAACCGCTCCTGATAGGCCCACTGCCAGCTATATTCGAACCGGGCCTCGTCGCGCGGCTCATAGTTGGCGGTGTCCATATAGTGGACCCCGGCCGCCAGACAGGCGTCCATGATGTTCAGGTCCTGGTACGGCAGCGCCAGATTGACGACCAGCGCCGGCCTGACCTTCTGGATCAGGGCCGTGGTCGCCGCCACGTCATCGGCGTCGATCTGCGCCGTCTCGATGGTCACGCCGGTCCGCTGTTTGACGGACTCGGCGATGGCGTCGCATTTGGACAGGGTCCGGCTGGCCAGGGTGATGTGCGAAAACACGTCCACATTCATCGCCATCTTGTAAATCGCGACCGATCCGACGCCACCGGCACCGATAACCAACACCCTGCTCATCTGCAGATCTCCTGAACTTGTTCGTCTCTGGCGGCATTGCCTCCGCCTTGGGGTGGGGGCCTTATCACGACACGGAAAGCGCGGCTAACAACTCATGGCCGGAAAATGATCCGGCGGCTCCGGCGGCGCGCTCCCGGGGCGATAGGGGGGGAAGGAGGGGGTTTAAATTGGTGAGTGGAAGATGGGGGGGAATTGGGGGGGGGGAAAATATAAAGGAAAGGAAGGGTAAAAGAAAGTTAGGGAAATATGGGGGATTAATATAAAGGTAAGATAAGGGGGGGGGGGGATATATAAATAAGGGATGTGATTATGGGGGGGATGGGGGGATTGATGGGGGGTGTGTTGGGGGGTGGGGGGAAAGTGTGGAGAGGGGGGACAGGGCGACCCAGTCCGTCGCTTCCCCGTTCCCGGTCGCGCCCTGGGCGGGAGCCCGGCGAGGGGGGGGAAACGGGGGCCCCCCCGCCCGGGGGGAGGGGGAAGGCGGCGCCCGCCCGGCCCGCCCGCTCTTCTGGCCCGATGAGTGACAACTCCTATGTGTTCGAGGGCCCGGCGGACGAGCCCGAGCCTCCGCGAGACAACAATCCGCCGCTGTCGATTTCGGAGCTCAGCTTCGCGCTCAAGCGCACGCTCGAGGAACGGTTCGGACATGTCCGGCTGCGCGGCGAGATATCCAAGGTCAATCGCCACGCCTCGGGCCACATCTATCTGACGCTCAAGGACGACAAGTCCGCCATCGACGGCGTGGTCTGGAAGGGTTCGGCCCGCGGCCTCGGCATCCAGCCCGAGCCGGGGCTGGAGGTCATTGTCACCGGCAAGATCACCTCCTATCCGGCACGGTCTTCCTACCAGATCGTCATCGAGACCATGGAGGCGGCCGGGGCCGGGGCCCTGCTGGCCCAGCTGGAGCGGCTGAAGGGCAAACTCCGCGACGAGGGTCTGTTCGCCCCCGAACGCAAACAGCCGATCCCGACCTTCCCCGCCGTGGTCGGCGTCATCACCAGCCCGACCGGGGCGGTGATCCGCGACATCCTGCACCGCATCGCCGAGCGCTGGCCCTGCCATGTCATCGTCTGGCCCTGCGTGGTCCAGGGCGACGCCGCCGCGGCCCAGGTCGCCAAGGCCATCCGCGGCTTCGATGCGATGACACGCGGCGGCCCGATCCCCCGCCCCGACGTGGTCATCGTCGCCCGTGGTGGAGGCTCGGTCGAGGATCTGTGGGCCTTCAACGACGAGGCCCTGGCCCGCGCCGTGGCCGCCGCCCGCATCCCGATCATCTCGGCCGTCGGGCATGAGACCGACACCACATTGATCGACTTCGTCTCCGACCGTCGCGCCCCGACCCCGACCGGCGCGGCCGAGATCGCCACCCCGGTTCTGGCCGACCTACGCTACACCCTGGCCGATCTGGACCGCCGCCTGACCGGCGCGGGTGGGCGACTGATCGAGGAGCGCCGCATCCGCCTGCGCGCCGTGGCCCGCGGCCTGCCCGCCCGGCCCGAGGACCTGCTGGCCCTGCCGCGCCAGCGTCTGGACCATGCCGCCAGCCAACTCGGCTCGGGCCTGCAGCGCGGCGTCGACCGCCAGACCGCCCGCTTCGCCGGGGTCTCGGGCCGCTTCAGCCGCGCCCTGCTGGACCGGGTCATCGAACGCCGCACCGACCGGCTGTCCGCCATCGGGACCCGGCTGATCCCGACCCTGCCGCGCCGGCTGGACCAGGCGAGCGTCGCCCTGTCGGCCCTGACCCGGGCCCTGGCCAGCCTCGACCCCGGTCGACCCAAGCCCGGCTTCGCCCGCGTCGAGGATGAGGCGCAGAACTGGCTGACCTCGGCCGCCGCCCTGTCGCCCGGCCAGGCCGTGCGTCTGGTCTTCGCCGACGGCGCGGCTGCCGCCCATGTCGACGGCGACGATGACGGCAGCACCCCGCCCGCGCCGCCCCGCCCCGCGCCCCGGTCTCCGGCGCGTCCGAAGGCGACGCCGCCCGGCCAGGGCGACCTGTTCTGAGCCGGTGCCGCCAAACCCGGTGGCACAAAGCCGGCCACGGCGGTATCATTCCCGGATGACCACACCCAAAGCCTCCGACGAAGCCACCCTCCACTATGGCGACGGCGAATTTGCCGTCCTGCGCCCCGGTCAATTCGTGCGTTGCGCCGTCACCGCCCGCATCATCCCGCTGGAAGCCCTGCGCTACTGGTCGGCCGAGCATCAGGAGGCCTACTTCAGTCCCGAGGAAGCCCGTACCCGCATGGTGGCCAACCCGTGAACGCCAGCCGCCGCGGCCTGCTGGCCGGGGCCGCCGCCACGCTCGTGGCCGGACCGGCCCTCGCCCGTCGACCGGACACGCTGCGGCTGACCGGCAGTTTCGTCCAGGGCGGCCACGCCATCGGCACCACCTGGCCCGGGGCCCTGGTCTTCGTCGACGGCGAGGCCCTGGCCACCGCCTCGGCCGACGGCACCTTCATCGTCGGCTTCGACCGCGACCAGACGGGCAGCGTCGTCATCGAGGCCCGGTCCGGTGACCGGTCGGTTCGACGCGCCCTCGACATCGCCCGCGTCGATTTCCCCAGCACCCGCATCAACGGCCTGCCGCCGGCCACCGTCACCCCGGCCGACCCGGCCCTGCTGGCCCGCATCCGGCGCGAGGTCGCCCTGAAGACCGAGGGATTCGCCAGCCGGATCGATGCCGATCATTTCCGCGACGGCTTCACCTGGCCGCTGGACCAGTTCCGCATCAGCAGCCGCTGGGGCAGCCAGCGCATCCTCAACGGCACCCCGGCCCGGCCCCACTACGGCATTGACCTCGCCGCGCCCGCCGGCACGCCCATCCTCGCCCCGGCCGCCGGGCGCGTGACCCTGAGCCGGTCGGACCTGCATTTCGAGGGCGGTCTGGTGCTGATCGACCACGGCCAGGGCCTGATCACCGCCTATCTGCACCAGTCGCGCATTCTGGTTGAGGCCGGTCAGGACGTGCGGCGCGGCGACGTCATCGGTCGGGTCGGCAGCACCGGCCGCGCCACCGGCCCGCACCTGTGCTGGCGCGCCAAATGGCGCGACCGCAACCTCGACCCGTCGCTGTTTATTCGCGGCTAGGGCGAAGACCATGCACGTCAGGGCCGAAGCGCCTGTGCCACATGGACCGGTCACCGGAATGTGGCTAAACACCGGCCGCACGATCTGTGTAATTGCCTGTGTAATTGAAGGCCGATCTGAATCCGATGGCAGACCTTAAATCTCTCGAGATCCTGCTCGTCGACGACAACAAGCAGTTTCGATCAATGACGTCGGCAATCCTCAAGGCTGCCGGCTGCCGCAACATCCGTGAAAGCGCGGACGGGGCCGCGGCCCTGAAGTCCCTGCAGGAACGGCCGTGCGATCTGGCGATCGTCGACTACAAGATGTCACCGATCGACGGGGTCGAATTCACCCGCCTGGTCCGCAACAGCACCGGCGACCTCGACACCTTCCTGCCGATCATCATGATGACCGGGCATTCGGCCCGCCTGAAGGTGATGGCGGCCCGCGACGCCGGCGTGACCGAGTTCGTCACCAAGCCGTTCACGGCCAAGGCCCTGCTCGACCGCATTCATGCGGTGATCCACAATCCGCGCCCGTTCATCCGCACCGAGGGCTATTTCGGCCCCGACCGGCGACGCAAGCAGCTCCCCGGCTATACCGGTCCGATGCGACGCAAGTCCGATCAGGAAGACGTCCTCTACATCTCGGAATAGACGCTCTTGGGCCACCGCTTGTGGACCCAGAACCAGTCGACGGGATGCTCGCGGACCCGGTCCTCGACAAAGCTGGTGACCGCCTGCACGCCGCGGGCGATGTCGCCGCTGCGGTCGCCGGTGGCCGCCAGTTCTATCGGCTCATGCACCGTCAGCCGGAAGCGCACGCCCGGCAACCGGGTCACCGACATCGGCTGCAGCACGGTGCCGAAGCGCAGCGCCAGCCGGCTCGGGCCGGGGGCCGCGTTGACCGGATGGCCGAAGAAGCTCACCTCGGGCCCTTCCGAGAATTTCTGGTCGTTCAACAGCGCCACCGACTCACCGCGGGCCAGCCCGGCCAGCAGTTCGCGGGCCCCGTCGCCCCCCTTGGGCGCGAACAGCTTGACCCCGTAGCGGGCCCGGTTGGCGCGGATCTGGCGGTCGACATAGGGGTTGTTGGCCGCCCGGTACGAAATCATGCACGGAATCCCGGCCGCCAGGATCACCGCCGGCATCAGTTCGAAATTGGCGAAATGTCCCGACACGAACACCACCGGCGTCTTGCCGGCGCGGATCGCCTCAAGCCGCTCGGCCCCGACGATCTCGATCCGCCCCGAGGCCGGGGTCAGCCGGTCCATCATCATCAGTTCGGCAAAGGTGCGCCCGGTCTGGTCCCACTGGTCCATGGCCAGCCGCCCGCGCTCGGCCGGGTCCATGTCGGGAAAGGCCAGGTTCAGATTGCGCAGCACCGTCCGGTGCACGCGGGTCATCGGCCCCAGGGTCCGCAGCAGCCGCCCGCCCAGGGCCGAGGCCCGCTCCAGCCCCAGTCCGCGCAGAAAGGCGATCAGACCGGCGAACGCCAGCCCCTGCAGTCGCCAGGCGATATCCTGACCGACGCTGACCCTGTCATCCTCACCAGGCAATGGTGATCCCGCCGTCCACCACCAGGGTCTGGCCGGTCATATAGGTCGAGGCCGGTGCCGCCAGATAGACCGCCGCCCCGGCGATCTCGTCCGGCTGGCCGATCCGCTTCAGCGGGGCCGGATCCGTGGCCAGCTTCAGGATTTCGGGGTTCTCCCACAGGTATTTGGCGAAATCGGTCTTGATCAGGCCGGGCGCGATACAGTTGCAGCGCACGTTCGACGGCCCCCACTCGACCGCCAGATTGCGCGCCAGCTGCATGTCGGCCGCCTTGGACACATTGTAGGCCCCGATCAGGGCATTGCCGCGCAGGCCGCCGATCGACGAGACGATGATCACCGACCCCTCCTTCCGCGCCAGCATCTGCGGCGCGACCATCTGGGTCAGCCAGTGGTTGGAGATCACATTGTTCTGCAGGATCTTGTTGAACTGCTCGTCATTGATGCCCGCCATCGGCCCGGCATAGGGATTGCTGGCGGCGTTGCAGACCAGGATGTCGATCTTGCCGAAGGCGGCGTTGGTCTCGTCGACCAGCCGCTGCAGGTCCGCCTTCGAGGCGATGTTGGCGGGGATGGCGATGGCCCGGCCCGCGCCGTGCCTGGCATTGATCGCCTCGGCGACCTCATCGCACGGCCCGGCCTTGCGTGACGAGATGACGACCCGCGCGCCATGTTCGGCCATGCGCTCGGCGATGGCCTTGCCGATGCCCCTGGATGAGCCGGTGATGACGGCGACCTTGCCGGTCAGATCGAACAGTTCCATGCGAATCCCTGCAATTCTTCCAACAGCACTCTAGGCGATACGCCCTGATACCCCGATACTCGGGCGATTCCATCCGGGAAGACGGGATTCGCCGTTCCCCGGTCTGGTGAACCGATGCGCACACTGACGACCATCATCCTGTTCTGCTTCTACGTCTTCGCGGCGATGACCGTCGGTGCCTTCCTGTGGCGCGCCGGTCTCGGCGCCGGCGCGGGGGTCGCGGCCACCTTCGGCAGCCTGGGTCTGTTCTTCGCCGGCCACGGCCTGGTGTCCGGCCGTCTGGCCCGGGTCGCCCTGACCCGTGAGGTCGAACAGGTGCGCGAGGCCCACCGCCTGCTGGCCGACGCGCTGGAGTCGACCCAGGGGGCCCTGACCGAACTGGCCAGGGCCATCGAGACGGGTGCCCTCAGCAGCAATGAGGCCCTGTCTGACGAAGTCCGCATGCTGGAAACCCTGATCCAGCAGATGAGCCACAGCATCGACGCCCGCCTGTCCGCCCCGGCCCCGGCCGCGGTCGACAGCCACGAGGGTCGTCGCCATCAGCAGTCCAACGCCCTGCTGTCCACCATCCACGACGCCCTCAGCGAAAACCGTGTCGACCTGTATCTGCAGCCGGTCGTGTCCCTGCCGCAGCGCCGCACCATCTTCTACGAAAGCTTCACCCGCCTGCGCGATTCGACCGACCGGGTGATGATGCCGGCCGAATACCTGTCCGCCGCCGAGGGCGAGGGTCTGGTCCCGGCCATCGACAACCTGCTGCTGTTCCGCTGCGCCCAGATCGTGCGCCGTCTGGCCAAGCAGGACCGCAAGGTCGGGGTGTTCTGCAACGTCGCCCTGACCTCGCTGGGCGACGAGACCTTCTTCCCCCAGTTCCTCGACTTCCTCAGCGAGAACCGCGACCTCAACCAGGCCCTGATCTTCGAACTGGGCCAGGCCACCTTCGACGCCCGCGGCGCGATCGAGGCCCGCAACATGGCCCGACTGGCCGACCTCGGCTTCCGCTTCTCGCTCGACAAGGTCCAGACGCTGGATCTCGACTTCGCCGACCTGCAGCGTTCCGACGTGAAATTCATCAAGGTCGCCGCCGACCTGCTGATCGAACAGTTGCTGGATCTGGACGGGGCCGCCCCCACCCCGGCGATGCGCGACATCCGCGCCGCCGACTTCGCCGCCCTGACGCGCCGCTACGGCGTCGAGCTGATCGCCGAAAAGGTCGAAAGCGAACGCCAGATCGTCGACATCCTCGAACTGGACGTGGCCATGGGCCAGGGTCATCTGTTCGGCGAACCGCGCGCCATCAAGGAAGCCGTGCTGGCCGAAACCGACCCCCCCGCCGACTTCCTCCGCTCCACCCTGCGCAGCGCCGAACAACGCCGCCGCTTCGGGTAGAAACGAAAACCGGTCCCCGTCTTCCTTCTCCCCTTGAGGGAGAAGGTGCCCCCGCAGGGGGCGGATGAGGGGTGAAACACGGCCGTTTCCAGTCTAAACTCCAGCCATGCTCAAGCCATCAGAGCGTACACGAACCGCCGCCCGCCGCTCTCGCCGGGAGCCGACGATGGCCGAGGCTGCGGTGTGGGCGATGCTGCGGCACCGACGGCTGGAGACGTTCAAATTTCGCCGCCAGATGCCGATCGGGCCCTATGTGGCCGACTTCTGCTGTCCGTCGCTGAACTGATCATCGAACTGGACGGCGGGGTCCATGCCCCGAGAACCGGGCGCGATGCGCGACGGGACCAGTGGCTGACGGCGGTGGCGGGGTTCACCGTCTTGCGCTTTGCCAATGAGGCGATCCTGAACAATCCGGCCCTGTTGTTCAACGCGGTGCGGCAGCATGCGGTGCGCCGCCAATGAGTTGCGGTGTTTCACCCCTCATCCGGCCCTCCGGGCCACCTTCTCCCTCAAGGGGAGAAGGAAGGGACCCGCAGCTCCCCTCCCCCCTTCTTCTTTGCCGTCAAGCTGAAGCGATATCGTTTTCCGGGCGTTATCCCTGACATGGACCATTCAATCTCAACCCAGGACTGCCGCCGGAAACTCTCTGACCTCATCCAGCAGGCCATCCCCGAGCCTGACGCCGAGCGCCGTCAGGCGCTTCTGGTCATGGCCGACCACTGGGGCGAGCTGCTGCGCCTGCGCAGCGCCCCGCCTGTCGATCACCAGCGCCGGCCGCCGTCGCGCCAGTAGATCCGCTCATGCCCGTAACGGCCGTCGCGGTTGTAGCCGCCGAAGCCATAGCCGCACGGATCCTCCTCGGCCGACAGTTCCCGGCCCAGCAGGGCCCCCGCCGCCGCGCCGATCGCGGCCCCGATCTCGCGGTCGTCACTGCCGGCCACCGCCGCTCCGACCGCCGCGCCCAGCAGCGCGCCCGCCGCCGTCGCCCGCTCGCGGTTCTGGGCATAGTCGCGCTCGCACGCCGAGGCATAGCCGTCCGTTGTCGCGCACCCGGCCAGCACCATTGTGCAGGCCGTCGCCGCCGTCAGTCCCGTCAGATATCGCATCGGTCTCTCCCTCAAGCTCTGCAGGCCTAACCCGCGACGGTGGCGGGATGTTCCCGACCCCGTTCCTCGGCATTGAGGCGACACACCTCACCGCGCCGCGCCCGGCAACAAACAGACCGGGGCCACGTTGCGGACCTGCTACAAGCGTTGCAGACAACACAAGGACCAACAATTTGACCCGTATTCTCGGCCTGTCCGGCAGCCTGCGTCAGGCCTCCTACAACACCGCCCTGTTGCGCACGGCCCGGGATATGATGCCCGACGGCGTCGAACTGGTCGAAGGCAGTATCGCGGGCATCCCGCTCTATAACGCGGACGACGAGGCGGCCTCGGGCCTGCCGCCGGCCGTCGAGACCCTGAAGGACCAGATCGCCGACGCCGCCGGCCTGCTGCTGTTCACGCCGGAATACAACAACTCGATCCCGGGCGTGTTCAAGAACGCCATCGACTGGACCAGCCGCCCCGCCAGTGACATCGGCCGGGTCTTCGGCGGCAAGCCGGTGGCGCTGCTGGGGGCCTCGGCCGGCGGATTTGGAACCATCCTGTCGCAGGACGCTTGGCTAGGAGTGCTCCGCACCCTCGGCACCCGCCCGTGGTTCGAGGGCCGGCTGATGGTGGCCCGGGCCGGCAAGGTGTTCGACGACCAGGGCCGCATGACCGACGAGGCGATCCGGGACCGCCTGAAGACCTTCCTGGCCGGCTTCTCGGACGTCGTCACGGGCCGGGCCGGATAGACCACCGCCGACGATCCGCCCCTTGGCTCCATCCTCCGACTCCCAGAGGACCCCAGACCGATGACCACCCTCTACACCATGCCCGGCACCTGCTCGCTGTCGCCCAACATCGCTGTGGCCTGGCTCGACGCTCCGGTCGAGATCCACAACATGGCCTACGGCGATCACAGGAAGGACGCCTATCTGGCCATCAATCCCAAGGCCCAGGTCCCGGCCGTGCGCTTCGCCGACGGCGACGTGCTGACCGAGGCGGCGGCCATCCTCGCCTGGCTCGGCGCGGCGCACGGCAAGGGCAACTATGGCCGCGACACCGTCAACGGCCGCAAGGAGGCCGAGGCCCTGTCCTTCATGACCTCCGAGGTCCACGCGACCTACGGCGGCCATTTCGGCACCCGGAATTTCGCCGAGACCCCGGCCGCCCGGGACGAGGTCAAGCGCAAGACCTATGAGAAACTGGCCCGCCACTATCAGCGGATGAACGACGAACTCGGCGCCAACGGCGGCGAATGGTATCTGGGCAAGCGTTCGTTCGCCGACACCTTCCTCTATGTGTTGTGCCGCTGGATCGATCAGACCCCGCTGTCGATCGACGCGTATCCGGCGCTGAAGCAGCACCGCGCGCACATGGAGGCCGACGCCGGCGTCCAGCTGGCGCTCAAGCGTCAGGACATGGAGCCGCTCGGGTGACCCAGGCTGACGACAGGACGCCCTGGCCGGCCCTGCCCTATGCCGACTGGGCCGACACCTGCGCCGCCCTGCACCTGTGGTCTCAGATCGTCGGCAAATACCGGCTGGCGCACACGCCGTGGGTCAACCATTCGTGGCACGCGACCCTGTATGTCACGCCGCGCGGCCTGACCACCGGCCCGGTGCACGAAGGCGGTGGCTGCGTCAGCCTCAGCTTCGACTTCGTCGACCACCGCCTGATCGCCGAAGCCGACGGCGGCGCGCAGGACACCTTCCCTCTGGAAGCCATGCGCGTGGCCGACTTCTTCAACCGTACCGAGAACGGCGGTCGAGGCCGTCGGCGGCACCTTCGACATCGACGGCCTGCCCAACGAACTGCCCGACGCCGTGCCCTTCGTCGAGGACACCGCCGCCCGTCCCTATGACGCCGACGCGGTGGCGCGCTTCCACGGCGCGCTGCTGCGCATCGTGCCGGTGTTCGAACGGTTCCGCACCGGCTTCATCGGCAAGGTCTCGCCGGTGCATCTGTTCTGGGGCTCGTTCGATCTGGCCGTGACCCGGTTCTCGGGCCGGACCGCGCCCCTGCACCCCGGCGGCGTCCCCAACCTGCCCGATGACGTGGCCCGCGAAGCCTACAGCCACGAAGTTTCGTCGGCCGGCTTCTGGCCCGGTGGCGGCGGCGTCGATGAGCCGATGTTCTATGCCTATGCCTATCCCGCGCCCGACGGTTTCGCCGCCCGGCCGGTCGAACCGGCCGAGGCCCGCTTCGATGACAAGCTCGGCGAGTTCCTGCTGCCCTACGCCGCCGTCAGGGTCGCCGCTGACCCGGCCGCCACCCTGATGGCCTTCCTGCAGTCGACCTATGCCGCCGCCGCCGAAACCGCCGACTGGGACCGCGCCGCCCTGGAGTGTGAGCTGGGCCGACCCCGCATCCCCCGCCCGCTGCACCGAAGCTGATCCGGCCGGGCATCCAATCCCGCCCGCGTGCGTTCAACCGCATATCCGTTTTCAAAAGGAACTTACTGTGAAGCGTTTTCTCCTCGCCGCCCCCCTCGTCGCCGGTCTGGCCCTGTCCGCCTGCGCCACCGTCGGTCCGGAGACGACCGCGCAACTGGTCGACCGGGAATGGGTCGTCCAGGACATCGCCGGCCAGCCCGTCCTCGCCGGCTCATCGGCGACCCTGATGTTCGGCCGCGACAGCCGTCTGACCGGCGACACCAGCTGCAACAGCTATTTCGCTGACTACACCGCCGACCGGTCGACCCTGACCATCGGCAACGCCGGCGTGACCAAGCGCGCCTGCGCCCCCGCCGTCATGAACCAGGAGCAGCGCTTCCTCGACGTCTTCAACGCCGTCAGCCACTACCGCATCGACACCGCCGGCGCCCTGCATCTGGCCACCCCGACCGGGGCCACCATCACCGCCCGCGCCGCCCCGGTCACCACCTACCGCTGCAGCGACGGCTCGACGGTGCGCGCGTCCTATCCCACCTCCGACACCGCGCGGGTCACCGCCAACGGCCAGACGATCGACATGCGCATCGCCGTCTCCGCCAGCGGCGCGCGCTATGTGTCCGACACCTGGCAGTGGTGGACCCGGGGCACGACCGAAGGCCTGCTCGCCCCCCTCGCCCCCGGTGAAACCCTCGCCTCCGCCCCCGGCGTCACCTGCACCGCCCGCTGACCGTCGACGATGAGCGCCCCTCTCCCGCTGGGAGAGGGCGTGAGCGCCCGCGAGCGTCAGCGAGCGGTCTGCGCGCTCAAGGATAAGGGGCACCCCTCACCGGGTGCCCCCACGCTCCGCTCATCCCCGCGTAGGCGGGGACCCGGGCCTGAGCCCCCTGTCGTCATCCTCCGGCCCGGCGCAGCCGGGACCGGAGGACCCAGCGGCGCGCGACAGCGCGATCTGTTCAGGCAGGATGGGGTGGGCAGATGTCGCGATCACTGACGCGACCGCGCCAGGACGACGCCCCTTTCCTTCTCCCCTTGAGGGAGAAGGTGCCCCCGCAGGGGGCGGATGAGGGGTGAAACACCGCAACTCATTGGCGGCGCACCGCATGCTGCCGCACCGCGTTGAACAACAGGGCCGGATTGTTCAGGATCGCTTCATTGGCGAAGCGCAGGACGGTGAACCCCGCCACCGCCGTCAGCCATTGGTCCCGTCGCGCATCGCGCCCGGTTCTCAGGGCATGGACCCCGCCGTCCAGTTCGATGATCAGTTTCAGCGCCGGACAGCAGAAGTCGGCCACATAGGGCCCGATCGGCATCTGGCGGCGGAATTTGAATGCTTCCAGCCGTCGGTGCCGCAACATCGTCCACACCGCAGCCTCGGCCATCGTCGGCTCCCGGCGAGAGCGGCGGGCGGCGGTTGGTGTACGCTCGGACGGCTTGAGCATGGTCGGGGTTTACGCCGGAATCCGCCGTGTTCCCCCCCTCATCCGGCCCTCCAGGCCACCTTCTCCCTCAAGGGGAGAAGGAAGACACCCGTGCCCCCCGCCGGGAGCGGGTTTGAAAGCCGCCAGCACGCCTCCCGAAATCCAAGCATCGTCCCTCACCGGACGCGCACGATCAGGCCGACAGTCCGGAGTGCGCGTCCGGCCTGGGACTAGGGTCGCGCGACCCGTCTCATGCCGGCCGGCACCAGGGCGGCGCACCCCTCGGCAAACACAGCGCCCTGATCATCGGGGAACGGCGGGAAGGTTCGGCTCTGGCCGTTGAACGCGACGGTGATCGGGGCATTGGCCCCGATCTGTTCGAGGACGTCATCCGCAATCTGGAATTTGACGTCATAGGCCACCTGTTCGCCGATGTTCCGCACGTCCGGAACCTTCGTGCGGGTCGCGGTACCGAACTGCACGGTCAAAGGGGGCTGCGGCCAGGCCTGTTTGGGTTGCAACCCGCGCACCTGCACGGCTGTCTGCACGCCTTCGCAGGTGAGCACCATAATCGGGTGCCGGTTCTCATACAGGCTGAGGGCCGGCCGGTCCGTAACCGAACCTACCGGCGTCCAGCCTTCGCCATTGCCCGGCCCACCCGCACTGACCATGTCGGCAACGGGCAGGAGCCGCCTTGCCGGCAACCCGCCGGGGCTGACCTCTCCCGCGTCGGGACCGACAGCCGCTGCGGGTTCCGTCCCGGAACAGGCCAGCAAGAGACCCGCCGCCACAACGAGCGACACACAGGCGGAAAGCTTTGCATAAGTTATCATCAGCGATGATTGCCGCACAATCCTAGGTTCATCAAGTGCCATTTCCGGTAGTCGCCCCGGGCCCGCTACCCTCTCCCGGCGGGAGAGGGCTTGAGCGCCCGTGAGCGGAGCGAGCGGCTACGCGAAAGGGTGAGGGGCTCCCCCTCACCGGATGCCCCTCACCCGCCCGCGCCAGGACGACGGCTGACGCCGTCGTGCGCGGCCGCCCTCTCCCGCCGGGAGAGGGCACGCAAAACCGCTACCTCCTTCACCAAAACCCCCCTATCGCCCCTCCCCAACCCCCTGTTTCCCAACCCCTTCCCCAAAATCCACCCCTGAAAACCCGCCCTGGTCCGAACCCGTGCCAAACTCCGTCGCATCCCGTCGATGGGGAGGGCGTCGGATCCACGCTGCTCGACGACGGCGGGCTGTGGCCGAGCGATGAAGCCGGGGAGAGGCATATCTCCGGGGGCCTCGCCGGGCGGGGACGGATCCCGCCCGCTTGCTCGCCGCGCGCCTTCGGGTCGCGACCGCTGTCGGCACCGACCGGCACGTCCGCCCCCTGTCCCGCCCGGCAACGGACGCGGCGGCGAGTCGCCAAGGCCCGAACAGGGCCGGCAGGCGACGGGCGCGTGGAAAACGGTCGCGCGGGGCACTGTGTCTCGTCGAAACGGTAAAACATCATTGCACCGGGCGTGACCCGGTCGCCCCGCGCCCGCCCCGACCGTCCGGCCTTGCGCCCGACGGAGCCGACCCCTGCCCGCAACCCGCCGATCCGGAGCCCGCCATGCGCCCCCGCCGCCCCAGCCGAAGCGACCGCCAGCGGGCCACCGTTATACGATCCAGCGTATCCGGCTCGAAGGCCTGCTGACCGGGGCCTACACACCGCGCTGCAACCGTGAGGCCATGTATCTGGACCTGCGCCGCCGCGGCGTCCGCGTCGCCATCGACGACTTCATCCTGTCGCCCGCCCTGCTGCTGCTCGAGACGATGTATCCCGAACGGGACGACGCCGCCGACATCGACGAGCTGTCCAGCGACGACGCGGCCGACCACACCTTCACCCCCCCGTCCGAACCGGCTATCCCCCCCGGATGACCCTGCCCCATCCGCTCCCGCACCTCGCCGCCGTCGCCGACGCCTATGACATCCTGCTCTGTGACGTATGGGGCGTGATCCACAACGGCCGCGAGAGCTGGCCCGACGCCTGCGAGGCCCTGGCCCGCTTCAACCGCGAGCCCGGCCCCAACGGCCCGCGCCATGTGGTGCTGATCTCCAACTCGCCGCGCCCGGCCGCCGACGTGGTGGCCCAGCTGGACGCGCTCGGTGTGCCGCGCGAGTCCTGGCACGCCTTCGTCACCTCGGGCGACGCCACCCGGATGGAGCTGGCCCGGCGCGCGCCCGGCCCGGCCTGGATCATCGGCCCCGACCGCGACTGGCCCCTGTATGAGGGGCTGGGCCTGCAGACCGCCCACGGGGCCGCCGACGCCGCCTTCCTGTCGGTCACCGGGCCCAATGACGACACCGTCGAGACGCCCGAGGACTATCGCGAGGCGCCTGGCCCCGGCCGTGGCCCGCGATCTGGAACTGATCTGCGCCAACCCCGACATCGTGGTCCAGCGCGGTGACCAGTTGATCTATTGCGGCGGGGCCCTGGCCGATCTGTACGAGTCCATGGGCGGTCGCGTCACCATGGCGGGCAAGCCGTTCGGCCCGATCTACGCCCTGGCCCTGACCGAGGCCGAACGCCTGCTGGGCGCGCCGGTCAACCGCGCCCGGGTGCTGTGCATCGGCGACGGCGTGATCACCGATGTGCGCGGCGCCAACCAACAGGCGCTGGACTGTCTGTTCATCGCCCAGGGTATCCACGGCGACGCCGCGCGCGGTCCCGACGGCCGCCTCGACCCGGCCCGGGCCGCCGAATTGCTCAAGGCCGAGACCACCTTCGCCCGTTACGCCGCGCTGGATCTGGTCTGGTGACCCTCGCCAATTCCGCCGTCGGGGGCTAACAGGGGCGATGACCGAACAACATCCCTCCGGCGGCTACATCCTCGAAGAACTGTCCGTCGGCATGACCGCCGAAAAACAGGTCGAGATCACCGAGGCCCGGATCCAGCATTTCGCCGAGGCCTCCGACGACTTCAATCCCGTCCATATGGACGGGGAATTTGCCTCCAGGACCGCCTATCGCGGCCGCATCGCCCACGGCCTGCTGTCGGCCTCGATCGGCTCGGCCGTGGTCGGCACCATCCTGCCCGGGGCCGGGGCCATCTACCTCAGCCAGACCCTGGCCTTCCACAAGCCGGTACGCATCGGCGACATGCTGGTCGCCCGTGTCACCGTCGCCTCGGTCGATCCGGACACGGCCCGCGTGATCCTGACCGCCACCGGCCACGTCGGCGATGATCTGGTCATGGACGGCGAGGCCACCGTCCGGGTCCCGCGCCGGCGCCGCCCCGCCAGAACCTGACATGGCGATCGAGGTCATTCGCGGCTGGCGCGACCTGACTCCCGCGAAACAGGGGGCCGCCGTCGCCATCGGGGCCTTCGACGGCGTGCATCGCGGCCACCAGGCGGTGATCGCCGCGGCCCGTGACGCCGCCCGCGCCCTCGACGCGCCGCTGGCCGTGGTCAGTTTCGACCCGCACCCGCGCCGCTGGTTCCAGCCCGACGCCGCCCCCTTCCGCCTGATGACCCCCGAGCAGATGGCCCGCGCGCTCGAGCCGCTGGGCGTCGACCGCCTCTATCTGCTGCCGTTCGACGCCGACATGGCCGCCATGTCGGATGGAGACTTTGCGCGGGATGTTCTGGCAGGGCGCTCGCCTCAAGTAGCGCGAAGCGCGGTAGGCCAAGGCACGCCTCAAGTAGCGCAAAGCGCGATAGGCCAGAAAGATGGATTGGGCATCAAGCATGCCGCCGTCGGCTTCGACTTCACCTTCGGCAAGGGCCGGACCGGATCGCCCGAGGCCCTGCGCCGCTACGGCGCCGATCTCGGCTTCACCGTCTCGACCGTCGACCGGCTCGACGATCCCAATGGCCTGAAACTGTCGTCCAGCGCCGTGCGCGAGGCCCTGCAGGCCGGCGACATGGATCGCGCCGCCGCCATCCTCGGCCGGCCCTTCGCCATCGCCGGTGAGGTGGTTCACGGCGACAAGCGCGGCCGCACCATCGGCATACCCACCGCCAACGTCCCGCTGGCCGACTATATGCGCCCGGCCTACGGCATCTACGCCACCCGCAGCCGCCTGCCCGATGGCCGGATCATCGACGGCGTCGCCAATCTGGGCATCCGCCCGATGTTCGAGACCGAGCAGCCGATGCTCGAGGTCTGGCTGTTCGATTTCGACGCGGACCTGTACGGCCAGACCATCGAAACCGACCTGATCGCCCGCCTGCGCGGCGAAATGAAATTCGACGGACTGGATGCCCTGAAAGACCAGATCAACGCCGACGCCGTCGCCGCCCGCGCGGTGCTGGCCGGCTAGCCGTGCGCCCGCGACGGCTCGCTCAGCGCCTGCCCGACCCGCGCGATCAGGTCGCCGGCGTCAAACGGCTTCAGCACATAGCCGCTGCCGCCCAGCGCCATCACCTCCCGCAGCGTCCCCGCACTGTTGTCGGCCGTCATCATCAGGATGGGCACCGTCACCCCGCCGCGCCGCAACGCCGTCAGCGTCTCCAGACCGCTCATCCCCGGCATGCGCACATCCAGCAGGATCAGCCCGGGTGCCAGCGCCGGAACCTCCGCGATCGCCTCCGCCCCACTTCCGGCCGAACTGACCGTATACCCTGCCGCGCTCAGGATCAGCGTCACCGCGTCGCAGATAAACGGGTCGTCATCGACGATCAGCACCCGCGCCGCCCCCGGTCACTACAGCGTTTCCTGGAACCGTACCGGCCGTCCGCCCGCCTTGCCGATCAGTGCCCCGTCGCGCATCACCGTGCGGCCCCGCACGATGGTCGCCATCGGCCAGCCGGTGGCCTCGAACCCGTCGAACGGCGTCCAGCCCGACCGGGTCGCCATGTCGGCGTGCCGGATCGTCCGCTTCGCCTTCAGATCGACCAGCGTCAGGTCGGCGTCATACCCCTCGGCCATCCGCCCCTTGCCGGCGATGCCGAACACCCGGTTGGCCCCGTGCGACGTCAGGTCGACGAACCGCTCCAGGCTCAGCCGGCCGTTGGCCACATGGGTCAGCATCACCGGCACCAGCGTCTGCACCCCCGGCATGCCCGACGGCGACGCCGGATACGGCCGCGCCTTCTCCTCCAGCGTATGCGGCGCATGGTCCGAGCCCAGCACATCGGCCACCCCCTGCTCGATGCCCCGCCACAGCCCGGCGACGTGCCTGGCCTCGCGGATCGGCGGGTTCATCTGCGCCAGCCCCTTCAGCCGCTCATACGCCTCGGGTGCGGTCAGCGTCAGATGCTGCGGCGTCACCTCGACGGTGGCCACGTCCTTGTTGTCGGCCAGGAAGACGATCTCGTCGGCCGTCGTCACGTGCAACACATGGATCCGCGCCCCGGTCTCGCGCGCCAGCGCCACCAGCCGCCGCGTGCTCATGATGGCGCTCTCGGCGTCGCGCACCTCCGGGTGGCTGGTCCAGTCCCCGGTCCGCGCCAGAGGCCGTCGTTCGACCAGCCGGTACTCGTCCTCGGAATGGAAGGTCGCCCGCCGCCCGACATTGCGCAGCACCTCGCGCACCCCGTCGTCGTCCGCCACCAGCAGGGTCCCGGTCGAGGCCCCCATGAACACCTTGACGCCGCAGCAGCCCGGCAGTCGCTCCAGCTCCCGCAGGAAGCGGGCATTGTCGTGCGTTCCGCCGATGTAGAAGGCGTGGTCGGTCCACATCCGGTCCCGCGCCCGCGCCAGCTTGTCCGCCAGCGCTTCCGGATTGGTGGTGCTGGGTTCGGTGTTCGGCATTTCGAACACGGCCGTGACCCCGCCCAGCGCCGCCGCCCGCGACCCGCTCTCCAGGTCCTCCTTCCACTCCAGCCCCCGCTTTGCGGAAATGCACCTGGGTGTCGATCACCCCCGGCAGCACGGTCAGGCCGCTGGCGTCGATCACCTCCCCGGCCGAGGCCTCGCCCAGGTCGCCGACCACGACGATCTTCCCGTCACGGATACCGACATCGGCGCGGCCGTAGCCGGCGTGGTTGGCGACATCGCCGCCGCGAACGATCAGGTCATAGGTCTGGGTCATGACCTTTCCATACTCCCGGATCAGCGCGCCGTCTTGTCCGCCAGCAGCTTTCGCGCCGCTTTCAGCACCCGTTCGGCGGGCAGGTCGTTCATATGCTGAATGGCCTGGTTCAGATTGGGATGGATGGTCCGGAACTCGTCGACCGTCCGCGGCCCGCGCACGGCGATCCCGCCCCACGGTCCGTGATGCGCCTCATCCGACGGACCGAATACGGCCACCGTCGGCACTCCCGCGGCGACCGCCAACTGGGTCCAGACCAGATCGGCTCCGAGATAGAGATCAGCCCGCGACAGCGCCGCCGCCGTCTGCAGGCGGGTCAACTTGCCCTGCAGCTCGATGACCCGATCCCGGCTCACCACGAACCGGATGGTATGGGCCGAATCCCGGTCGATATCCTCGCCGACGATCATCAACCGTCCGCCCGCCAGTGGCCCGCCTTCGGCCAGCAAGGGTCCGGCCACCTTGGAATAGCGTTCCGCCGGCCACCGCTTGCCCATCCACTCGACCCCGGGGTCCGATCGCCAGAAGCGGCCCCGTGACCGGCCCGATCAGGGCATCCGCCGCCGCCCGGGTCTGCACTCCCCGAAGAACAGCTTCGGGGCCGGGACTTCGTCCAGATGCATGATCCGCGCGGCCTGCTGACCGCGTGCAGTCCGGGCAGGTCCGGGGCCCGAACGGCCCGCTTCTGACGCTTGAGCCGGCCCGACAGGCTCGAGCCGCGCATATCGACCACCAGACCCCACCGCGTCGACCGCACCCGGTTCCACAAAGCGATCCAGTCCCAGCGCCCCTCGCGGTCCAGCACGAGCAGCGAATTAAGCCGCGGCGTATCGGCGAACCGCGGCGCGCTGGCCGGCGACCCGACGACGGTGAAGCTGGCCTGCGGCAGCGCCTCGACCAGATGTGCCAGCACACCCGACGACAACAGCGCAGCCTCGGCATCCGCCTCGGCGATATAAAGTATGGGGAAGCGGCCTGACATTAAGACAGCTTAAGAGATTTCTACGATTGCTTCACGAATGCTGTCATCCGGCGATCACCCCTCGCCCGCCGCCGTCCGGCCCTCTATCCTGCCGCGATGTCGACCCGTATCGCCCACCTCGCCAGCCGCGCCCTCGTCCGGGTTTCCGGGCCGGACGCCCGCCCCCTTCCTCCACAACCTGCTGACCCAGGACGTCGAGACCCTGTATAAGGGCGACCTGCGCCTTCGCCGCCCTCCTGTCACCGCCCGGACGGTCGCCTGTTCGACCTGTTCCTGCTGGGCCAGGATGACGGGGTGATCCTGGATGTCGCCACCGATCGCCGCGAGGCCCTGATCCAGCGTTTGTCGATGTACCGGCTGCGTGCCAACGTCAACGGCTGACGCTTCGACACGCCCGTCATGGCCGCCTGGAACGGACGCCGAAGGCTTCATCCCCGACCCTCGCACGCCCGGCTTGGGCGGTCGCCGCTACGATGGTGCGGCCACGCCGAATGCGACCGAGACTGACTGGCTGGCGCATCAGCTGGCGTCCGGAGTTCCGGGCCTCGAACGACATGATCGTCGACAAGACCTATCCGATCGAGGCCGATTACGACCTGCTGCACTGGCATCGATTTCCAGAAGGGCTGTTTCGTCGGGCAGGACGACCTCGCCGGATGTGGCGTCGCGGCGCTGATCCGCAATCCGGATGCCGCCGATCACCTTTGACGGACCGGCCCCCGCCGTGGGGACCGAGGTGCTGAACGGTGACCTGCGCGCCGGCGAGGTGATGACCGGCCAGGACGGCGCGGCCATGGCCCTGCTGCGGCTGGACCGTCTGGACGGCCCCCTGACCGTCGACGGCCGCCCGGTCAGCGTCCACCGTCCCGACTTCCTGCCGGAGCCCGCAGCATGAGCGACGCGACCGGTCGCTGCGGCTGGTGCGGCACGGACCCGCTCTATGTCGCCTATCACGACAGCGAATGGGGCGTGCCCGAACGCGACGCCCGCGCCCTGTGGGAGAAGCTGGTTCTGGACGGCTTCCAGGCCGGCCTCGCCTGGCTCACCATCCTGCGCAAGCGCGACAGCCTGCGCGCCGCCTTCGAGATTTTCGATCCCAGATCGTCGCCCGCTACGGTGAGGCCGACCGCGCCCGGCTGATGGCCGACCCGGGCATCATCCGCTCCGGAGCCAAGATCGACAGCGCCATTCGCGGGGCCCGGGTCTGGCTGACACGCGCGATCAGGGCGAGGACTTCTCGGCCTGGCTCTGGTCCTTCGTCGATGGGCAGGCCGTGCAGAACACGCCCGCCAGCCTGGCTGATGTCCCGACCCAGACGCCGCAGTCGGTGGCGATGACCCATCCAAGGCGCGGGGCTTCAACTTCTGCGGCCCGGTGATCGTCTATGCCTTCATGCAGGCCACCGGCATGGTCAACGACCACCTGACCGGCTGTCCGCGCCACGCCGAGGTCCGCGCGATGGACGGCCGATGAGTCACCGCCCACCGGTCCGACCCTGTTCGCTGGAGACACTGCTGATCGCAAGCCACGGCGGGCCGGTCTGTGGCGTCGACGAGGCCGGGCGCGGGGCCTGGGCGGGGCCGGTTTCAGCCGGAGCCGTGATCCTCAGTCCCGACGACCTGCCTGACGGCATCGACGAACTCCAAGGCGCTGAGCCACGCCCGGCGCGAACAGCTGGAGATCGAGATCAAGGCCCGGGCCGTCTGCTGGGCCGTCGGGTTCGCGTCGGTTGAGGAGATCGACAGCCTCAACATCCTGCAGGCCACGGGTCTGGCCATGTATCGCGCGGTGTCGGGTCTGGAGAATCCCGCCCCGCGCAGCCCTGGTCGACGGCAACTATCAGTTCAAACTGCCCTGCCCGATCCGCACGGTCGTCAAGGGCGACCGCCTGTCCCGTCGATCGCGGCCGCCTCGATCCTGGCCAAGACGGCGAGGGACCGGCTGATGGTCGAACTCGACGTCCGATACCCGGGCTACGGCTTCGCCGGACACAAGGGCTATCATGCGACGTCCCATGTCGCGGCGCTGAAGGCGCTGGGTCCCTGCCCGGCGCACCGCCGGACCTGGGCCCCGATCCGGGCCCTTCTGGAAATCTAGATGTGCAGGGCCCCGCCGACCATGGCACCAAGAATGGCGGCGACCAGTCCGCCGGCGCTGATCACAGCCCAGTCCGGCAGGCTGGCTAGAATTTGGGCCAAGGTCTGCTCGTCCGCAGAGGTCTCTGAAGGAACGTCGACTCCTCGTACCTCGCGTCGTTCCGGCCAAACGTCGGTGTCGGAGCCATCGACCGAATGCGAACGGGCGGGATGAACGGGCTGGGCAGTCGGATAGTCCATACCGCCCCAACGGCCTCAACGGCCGATCCGTTCCCCTATGGCCCGGATCAGGCGGCGTCGGCCAGCACGACCGGCTGCTCGGTGACCACGAACAGATATTCGACATTGCGCAGTCGACCGACCGCCCCGACCTTTTCGCCCTTCAGATTATGGATGCCGATACGCGCCCCGACGTAGCGGGGCCGGGCGATCTCGATCACCTGCACATGGCCGCGTGCCGACAGCATCTCGACCAGCTGCTGTCGCGACAGATAGCCCTCGTCGTTGAACGACACGATCAGATTGGGGGCCGCCAGCGTACCCGACCACCGAGGCCAGGGCCGGGGCGATGCCCGGCTTGCTGTTGAACGGGCTCTTGCGGGTCTTCACGTCGATCCGCTTGTTGGCGATGCCGTAGCTCTCGAGCTTGTCCCACAAGAACCAGTACTCTCCCAGCAGTGATAGTTGCCCAGATAAGAGTGCTGGTTATAGGGCGGGTCCAGATAGACCAGATCAGCCTCGATCTGCGGGGCCAGCTCAACCGCGTCGGCGCGGGTCGCCCTCACACGGGCCGCCCGCCACGCCCGGCAGCACGTCGGGCATGCGCAGCTCCAGCGGCTTCAGCGCCCGCGGGGCCCATTGCTTCATATAGGCCATCTGCAGACCGGCTGTGGAATCGACCCCGGTCGGCCGCCTCCATCAGGCTGACCAGCACAATGGCCTCCAGTTCCGGCTCCAGAGCCAGCGCCTCGATCCGGTCGCGCATCGCGTCGATCCGGGCCCCGTCTTCGGCGTGAAATAGCGGGCGTCTTCGCAGAAACTCCTGGTGAACCAGCCGGCTGCGGGCGGCACGGTCCGCAATTCGGCCAGTACCCGCTCGGGCCTGATCGCCCCATCGCTCGCGATCCGCCTGGACATAGGCTGTGGCCAGGGTGTGGGCATAGGCATTGTGATCGTTGGACCAGACCCGGAACCCCTGCCCCTTCAGCGCATGGCCGACCCGCGCCGATCCGGAGAACAGGTCACAGACCGTTCCACCGTCCGGCGAAGCAGGCTGCGTATTGCGCCCGTGACATGCCCCAGCAACGCGGCGCTTGGAGCCGATGTATTTGATTATTCTGTCTGTTAGGTCTTCCGGGGGCGCTTGCCCTTGGCTGCAGCATGGGCCAGACGCAGCAGATTTTGCAGCCCCCGGCGCGCCAAACGGTGTCCCGGCCAGGACCAGAATGCGTTGACCGACCTCGGCGAAGTCGCATAACATCGCACTGTCGATCGCATCGTCGGTCACGTCCTCGAGGGAGGCCGGCTCCTTGCCCAGTCTCGGCTCAAGCCCCCAGACCAGCGCCAGTCGCCGGGCTGTGTCCGGATTGGGCGTCAGGGCCAGGATCGGCTGCAGCGGCCGCTTTGCGCGCCATCCGTCGGGCGGTTCCGCCCAGGGTGGTGAACACGACGATACAGGCGGTAGATTGAGAGTTGGCTGCCTTGCGCGCGGCGGCAACCAGCGCATCCGCATCGAGATCGTCCATGCCGGTGTGTTCGGCATCCATCAGACTGGGCCACAGCGGATCGCGTTCCACCCGCTCCATGATGCGATTTATGATCGCCACCGTCTCCAGCGGATAGTCGCCGGATGCTGTCTCGGCCGACAGCATCAAGGCGTCTGCCCCCTCGAGACGGCATTGGCGACGTCCGAGGCCTCGGCCCGCGTCGGGGCCGGGGCGTCCGTCATGGAGTCCAGCATCTGGGTGGCCACGATCACCGGTACACCGCGCTGGCGGGCGGCGCGGATGATCTGCTTCTGCGCGACCGGCACCTCCTCGGGGTCCAGTTCCACCCCCAGGTCACCGCGCGCCACCATGACCCCGTCGCAATAGTCGAGAATACTCTCCAGGTTGGTCACGGCTGCCGGCTTCTCGATCTTGGCCATACAGGCGGCCCGCCCCGCCACCAGCCGCCTGAGTTCGGCCATATCCTCGGCCTTCTGCACGAAGCTGAGCGCAACCCAGTCGACGCCGATACGCAGGGCGAAGGCCAGATCCTCCCGATCCTTGGGCGTCAGGGCCGAGACCGGAATGATAGTCCTCCCCGGCACCGCCACGCCCTTGCGGTCACTCAACTGGGTGCCGCTCTCGACCGTGACGTCCGCCCATTTGTTGGTGCGCTCGCCGACGCGCAACCGGACTTGTCCGTCATCCAGCAGCAACAGCATGCCGCGGGCGCAACGCCTTGAAAAATTTCCGGATGCGGCATCTGCACCCGCGTCTCGTCGCCCGGTGCCGGTTGGACCAGATCGAAACGCATGGTGTGACCCGGCTTGACCTGGATTTCGACATCAGCGAACCGGCCGAGGCGCAGTCGGG
>JAUCCG010000006.1:0-15640 GCA_034676465.1 Brevundimonas sp.
AGGCCCGGCGGTCGCCATAGGAACTCTCGTCCCTCCGACGACCCGATCAGCCGCGTGCCCTGCGGCAACAGCAGATGGCGACCGCTCACGGAGTGATAGAAATTCTGGGTCACCGTCGCGATCACGGGGCCGGCACGGGAGGTGTCCACGGCCGTCAGAAGCGCCGCGGGCACGATCGCCCCGGCCTTCAGCTCGAACGGGGACAGCGGCGCCACCAGCACATGGCCATTGTACATCGCCTCATGGTCCGGACTGACGGCGGGCGATCGATCCGCGCCGGACGCCTGCGGCCCCGCCCTTGAGCCCGTGGGCGAAGCCTCCGTGTCTGCGAAAAACAGGCCGGAGCGGGCCGCCTGTTCACGCGGGCTCGGTCCCTGATCGCGCGCGGCCGCCGCCGGCCGATAGGCGGTGTGACCAGCCCCTGCGCTCCCCGCAGGCGGCGCATCCGCCCCGGCCGGTTCCGTCTGGCGGTCCGCGATGCGCGGTTCGGGCAGACGATCGTAGCTGGCCGGCTGGTCGGTGACCGCCTCTGAGGGCCGGACGACACCGCGCGTCTGCTCCTCGCGCGCCTCAGCCTGCCTTGCCCGGGCGCTGTCGCGCAGCTCCGGCTGGACCACGAAGGCCCGGCCAGGGAGCCCGAGACCACCACGGCGCCGCTGATGCCGAGAGCTGGGACCACGGGATTTGCGTAGGCGCACGGCATGGGGCGGCGCCGCCCGGGCGGTCAGGCCCGGCGCGGGCTCCTTGGGCGGGAGAGACCCCGGGGCGGACTGAAGGGGATCGACGTCGATCATGAACGGGCTCCTGAAAGGCGACGGATACGGACGACCTGGGGCCGCCGGTCGCCCAGGCGCAGTTCGGCCCGGTCGAACACCCGGTCGACGACGTACAGGCCGCCGACCTGCCGGTAGTTGACCATCTGGGCCTCCCCGTCCGGGGCGATGACGAACAGGACCGGCGCCTCATCGACCTGCAGGTCCGCATCGAAGGTGATGAAGGTCCGCCGGCCGTCATTGAATACCGAGGTCGGAGTCCAGCGTGGTCGCCGGCCCCGGGACTCGATCCGGTAACGGGCGTCGAGCTGGCCCTGGGGCATCACGACGGGCTCGCGGACAGGCGCAGCCGCACCGGCGTCCACCGGCGCGCCAACGGCCAGGATCGAGTCCGCGTCCCAGGCCACGGCGGCGTTGAAGGCGTCGACCCCGCCGCTTTTCAGATCAATGAGATACACCCGCCTGTTCGTTGTCAGGACGAGGTTGGTTTCCAGGCCTCGTTCGAGAGGTTTGAGCAGTACATGGGTCCTCTGGCCCGCGCCTTCGCCCGACACCGCCTCGCCGATCTGCCAGCGCACGGTGTCGCCCGCCGCCTTGGCCACCAGGGTCTCGCCCGGGGCCAGGGTCAGGGTGGTGACCCGAAGCGGGGCGGTCCAGACCTCGAACACCCGGCCCGGTGACCAGGTGAACACCTGGACCCCGCCGACGAAGGCGTCCTCCCGCGACGGGGCCCGCGCCGACGCATTGGCCGCGGCGATGGCCCGCCGCCCGGTTGCGCCGGCCGGCGCGTCCCCGGTCGATGCGTCCCCGGCCCGCGGCGGCACCGACGACGTGACGGTCGTCGCGCGAGCCGGCGCCGCCTCATAGGATTGTTCCGTGGGCGGGGGCGCATGCGGACCCGCGACGACCGGTTCGGCGCCGTCGGTCGATGTCGACGTCGATATCGATGTCGACACCTCGATTGGAACAGTGGCGGCCGTTTGGCCCGCCCAGGGCGCCGCGGGCGCCGGGTCGTGGCGGAAAACCGCACAGCCTGACAGCGACAGGCCCAGGGCGGTCAGGATCAGGAGGCGTCGGGGGTCCATGATACATCCTCGATTTTCAGTCCAAGGGGGTTCTTCATCAGCTCGGCCTCCGTGCGGGGCGGCTGCACGGTCGTGGTGATCAGGGCTCGCCAGCGCTCGGTCCCCGCCGACTGGCCGTTGACGAAGCGGGTCTCGCGCCATTGCAGGTCGAACGTGCGATCCGTGCGGCGCACCACGTTCAGGATCTCGACATTGACCGCCTCGCGCCCGACCTCGGCGAACGGGTCGTGAGCCTGGGCCCAGGCGTTCAGGAAGGCTGCCGCCTTCGGCGTCATCAGGTCATAGGCCCGCAGCCAGTTCTGGCGGATGACGATGGGATCGATCGACTTGGAGCGGACGTCGCGGACCCATCCCGCGAGGGCATGACCGATCTGGGCCTCATTGGGCTCATAGCGCCCGCCGATGGCGGTGATGCGCTGGGTCTCGCCCCAATCGGAGACCTCGACCACGAAGGGCTTCACCACCGCTCGGTCCGCCTGCACCCACCAGCCTGCGCCGAGGAAGCCGGCCAGCACCAGATTGGCCAGGGCGATACGGCGCCAGTTGCGGGCGTGGGCCAGAGACAGGCCCATGCGGTCGTCCCAGACCTGACCGGCCCGCTGGTACGGGGTCTGGTCGGGCGCGGAGGCCAGGGCCCGTCGGGGCCGGAAGAAGGGGTGCATCTCAGGACTCCTCGGTCTTCAGATTGGGCGACAGGACGCCACTGGTCTCGCCGGACGGGAGCAGTCCGCGGCCGGCATTGGCGACGAAAAAGGCCTGTAGGGCCGCAGACCGTCCCGGCGGGTTTGCTCCGGCGGGCGCGGCCGGTCGGGACGCGGCGCGATGAAAGTCGGCTCTCGCGGTCCGGGCCTCGGCCGCGATCGCTCCGGGCGAGCGCCCGCCGCCGCCGGATGGTCCCTCCGCGCCGGACCACGGGGTCGCCTCCGCCGCGGGTTCACCCGCCCCGCCGCCTGTGGGCTCGGCCTGCGGCCGCCAAGCCGCGGCAGGCTCATTGACGCCGCTGGCGCCTGACGGCCCGGGCGGGGTCGTGGCTCCGCCCGAGGGACGACGAGGACCCGACGGCGACGGATTGTCGTTCGAGGGCGGTGGCGTCGATGAGGGGCCCGGCGGGTTCGGCGGCAGGGGCGGTCGTCCCGAACTCGCGCCCGCCGCCGCGCGCGCCGGCCCGGCCAGTCGGGCCGCGCCGCCGGCCGCCATGGCGCCGGCGCCGGCGATCCCCGCGCCTGCCAGGGCTCCCGCGCCGCCGACGGCCAGGGCGCCGGTCAAGGCCGCACCCGCGCCCAGCGCCGGGCCGCCCGTCACCAGGGCCGAAGCCAGGTTGGGGATGAACAGGGCCAGCATGGCCAGCAGGATGGCCGCGACCAGGATGGTCAGGGCCTCGTAGATGTCGGGATTGGCCGAGGGCTGGAGCTGGTCGAAGATCGTCCGCGCGCCCGAGACCACGATGGCCAGGGCCAGCACCTTCAGCCCGGACGAGACGACATAGCCGAGCGGTCGCTCGGCCAGGAAGGCGGACTTGTTCCAGATCCCGAAGGGCAGGAGCACGAAGCCGCCCAGGGTGACGATCTTGAACTCCAGCAGGGAGACGATGATCTGTAGCGCCAGCACGGCGAAGGCCAGCATGATGCCGATCATGGCCAGGCCCAGGATCAGGGCGTCGGCCATGTTGCCGACGATATCGAGGGGATTGTCGACGGGCGCCGGCGTCTCGCCGAGCGCCTTCACGATCTCCCAGCCCTGGGCCAAGATGGCCCCGGGGTTGAGGAATTCCTCGCGGCTCAGCGAGCCGCCACCGGCCGTCAGCCCCAGCTCCAGAAAGCCGGCGTAGACGGTCTCGGACAGCTGCTGCCAGTCGTTGATCAGCCAGGCGAAGGCGCCGATCAGCAACACCTTGCCGAAGCCGGATGCCAGGACCTCCCGGTTCGGGGACAGCGCCCACTGAATGCCGGTCAGGGCGACGACGAGGACGATCAGCAGGCCGAACACCCCGTTGACCGACCCCTGCAGGGCGTCGAACCCGGCCGAGATGGTGTTGGAGAACACCACCATCAGCTCATTGGGCGTTTCAACTCCGACCGTCATCGCCAGACTCCCCTCAGTCCTGGGCATGGGACAGGGGATTGAAGCGCGGCGCCGTCGGCGCCGCGGCCTGACGGCCCCAGCGCTGGCGACGGGCGGCGTCGCCGGAGGCCCGGTCCGCCGCTTCCCGCGCCGTGGCCTCGGCCAGCAGGCGGGACTGGGCCAGCATGATGGTGCGCAGCGCCGCCAGGTCCTCGGCCAGGACCGCCAGAAGCTGGTTGGACGATTGCACCGCCGCCGTCTGTCCGGTCGCCGCCTGACTGGCCGACAGGGCTCCGGCGAGGCGTTGCGACCGCCCCTGCCCCATTCGCTCCAGTTCCGCGGCCGTCCGGGCCACGTCCTCGGCCGTCCGACGGGCGTTGGCCGTCCTGGCCTGGCCCTGTTCCAGCAGGCTCAGCATGTCGGAACCCGACAGATCCTCGGGATACAGGTTCCGGAACTGCTGCTCCAGGCCGCTGACCGAGCCGGCGATCCCGCGCGCGGTCCGCGCCAGCTCGGCCATGTCCTGGAGCGACTGGCTCGACTGCGAGAGGTGGCTGTAGGGCGAGGCGGCCAGGCTGCGCGCCTCATTGGCCAGGCTCTCCAGCTGACGCGCCGCCTGCAGCGCGTTCTCGATGTGATTGCGGGGGTCGAACACGACCTGTTGGGCCGGGGCCGGCGACGAGGCCAGCAGACTGACCGCCGCGAGGCCGGTCCCCAGGATCGAGGCGAGCCTATTCGGCCGCGAGCGGGCCGGCGAAGGCGTCGAGAACGGAATCCACATTTTGCACTCCCTTGGCTTTGAGGAACTCACGGGCGAAGCCGCCCGGTCGGCGGTCGTCAGATCCGGATCGCTCCAGAATGTCGTCGATCAAGGTCTGGTCTTCCGGCGCGCTCGAGCCGCACAGGGCGAGCGCCACGCCGGTCAGTCTCAGGTCGAATAGCCGTCGCCCGCGCGGCTGGCGCCAATAGTAGGCCCGCTTGGGGGTGGCGAAGGCGATCAGCTCCAGCTGGCGCCGGTTCAGGCCAAAGCCGCGGTAGAGCTCGGCGGAGGCCGGCTCGAGGGCGCGGGGATTGGGTAGAAAGACCTGGGTCGGGCAGCTCTCGATCAGGCTGGCGGCGATCGGGGAAGCCGCCACATCGTCGAGACTTCTGGGTGGCGAAGACCACGCAGACCCGCTTCTTGCGCAGGGTCTTGAGCCATTCCCGGATCCGGGCGGCGAAGGCGGTCTCGCCCAGGAACAGCCAGGCCTCGTCCAGCACCAGCAGGGTGGGCCGGCCGTCGAAACTCTGTTCGAGATGATGAAACAGGGCCGAGAGCACCGGGGCCACAGCCGACGGCGTCCCCATCAAACTCTCCAGTTCAAAGGTGTCGAACCGGGTCGGCGTCAGGGCTTCCCCCTCCCCGTCGAGCAGCGCGCCGTGTGGCCCCTTCAGGGTCAGCGGCTCCAGGGCGGCGGCGACTGCCTTGTCCTGGACCAGGGCGCAGAACACCGTCAGCGTCCGCTGCGATACCGGCGCCTCGGACAGGGCGGACAAGGCCAGCCAGATCTCCTCCCGCACTCTCGGAGCCGGCTCCAGCCCGGCCAGCCGCACGGTCTCGGCGATCCATTCCGACGCCCAGGCTCGCTCGTCCTCCCGGTCGATTCCGGCCAGGGGCTGGAGCGAGACCCTGGCTCCCGGCTCCAGCGCCTGCCATCGCCCTCCGGCCGCGAGCGTCGCGGCCCGCGCCGACCGGCCCTTGTCGAAGAACACGACCCTGGCCTGCGGATAACGGAACCACTGCAGGGCCAGGAAGGACAGCAGGGCGCTCTTGCCCGATCCGGTCGGGCCCACGACCATGGCGTGGCCGACGTCGCCCACATGTAGCACCAGCCGGAACGGCGTCGCGCCGGTCGTGCGCGCGGTCGCCAGCGGCGGCCCCTGCAGGTTGGCGTCCTCCGCCGGCCCCGCCCAGACGGCCGAGACCGGCAGCAGATCGGCCAGGTTCAGGGTCGAGACCAGAGGCCGGCGCACATCGGCATAGGGTTCGCCGGGCAACGAGCCTAGCCAGGCTTCGACCGCATTGAGATCCTCGATCCGGGCCACCAGCCCCTGGGCGTTGAGCGCCGCCTCGATCGCTCTGGCCTTGGCCGCGGCCCCCACCTCGCTGGCGTCCAGCACGGTGACGGTCACGGTCAGGTAGCCGAAGGCGCAGCTTTCGGCCCCCAGGGCGGCCAGGGCGCCGTCGCATTCCTCGGTCTTGGACGCCGCGTCCGTGTCGAGAAGCGGCACCTCCTCCTTGGTGATGGCCTCGCGCAGCAGGACGCCGACGCCCTTGCGCTTGGCGAACCAGCGCTTCCTCAGCTTGACGATCTCCCGCTCGGCCTCGGGCTTGTCCAGACCGATCCAGCGCGCGGTCCAGCGGTATTCGAACGGCAAGGCCCCCAGGGCGTCGAGCAGCCCGGGCCGGGTCACCGACGGCAGGCCCCGCACCGAGACCACCTTGAGCCAGCGGTCGCCCAGCCGGGGCGCCACCCCGCCGGTCAGGCCGGCGTCGGCGAGCCAGGCGTCGAGGAACATCGGCGTCTCGGGGGGGCGCACCGCGAAGGGTTTGGGCGAGACGCTGTCGTGAAGCCAGGTCAGGAGGTCCGCGTCGTCGAGCCGCGTGATCTCCGGCAGGGCGTCGGACAACAGGTCGAGCGTTGTGTCCGCCTCGCGGCCGAAGGTCGCCAGCGAGAGCCGCCAGTCATGCCCACCCTTGGCCAGCCCGTCGAACAGCCACCGCTCCATGCGGCGGGTCTCGTCGGCCGGCGGCAACCAGGTCAGGGCCAGGCGAAAATCCGTCTCGAAGGCGGGGTCAGCATCCTCGAAGCGGATACGGCGCTCGGAATCGAGCAGCCAGGCCACATCGAGGTCGAAGGCGCTCTCCGGATAGGCCGTGGCCGGGCGGCGGCGCGCCTCCATATGCAGGCACCAGCCGGACCCGAGCCGTTTCAGCGCGTTATTGAGCCGGGCCCGCACCGCCATCAGTTCGTCCTCGGTCGAGGATTCCAGGTCGGGTCCCCGAAACCGGAACCCCGCCATGAACGAGCCGTCCTTGTTGAGGACCACGCCGGGCGCGACCAGGGCGGCCCAGGGCAGATGATCGGCCAGGGCGGCCGGACGTCTGCGATGCTCGTCGAGGAACCGCATCGCGCCCTCACCCGTCCAGATGGCCGGGCAGCGCCAGATGACGGCGCAGCACATCGAAGAAGCGCCGGTCGGACCGGGCGGCCCACAGGCCGATCGCATGGGCGACCGCCCACCAGAGCAGGCCCAGCCACCAGATCCGCAGGGCCAGGCCCAGCACCAGGGCGATCGTGCCCATGGCGATGGCGTAGCCACGCGGCATGCCGGCCATCAGCACCGGCTCGGCCAGGGCCTGGGCCACCGGCAGCTCCCATCCGTCCGGCCGCGGGTCCATCACCCGATCTCCGCGCCGCCGGCGAAGCCGAAGAAGTCGAGGAAAAAGGTCGAGGCGGCGAAGGCGATCGACAGTCCGAACATGATGCCCAGACCCCGGCGCATCGAGGAGCCGTTCTCGCTCATGGCGATGCCGGCTCCAAAGACGACCACGGCCACGACCGCGGCGGCCTGAACGACCGGTCCCGTGATCGACTGCACCACCTGCTGCAGCGGCCCTTCCCAGGGCATGCCCGAGCCTCCGGCGAGGGCCGGTCCGGCCAGCATCAGGCCACACGTCATCGCTGCGCCGAACAGGCGGCGCCCCAGTCTCCGTTGCATGATTTACTTCCTTTGTTTCAGCGCAGGTCACCGCGCGGCAACTCATTGCAAGCAAAGAATCCCGTGCACTGTCAATCATTTTATGTAAGTAAATTCAGTGACTTGCCGACGACTTGTTGACGACTTGCATCAACTCTGAAAACAACTTGGACTACGTCGGTCCCGACGACCCATTCCCAACTCGCCGGATGAGTTGCGACGACTGGCGGTCGGTCTCCTCGTGACGCAGCGCTCTCGGTCACTCGCGGGGTGGGCAGCCGCAGGCTGCTGGTGGCGATGCCCGCCTTGCACTAGAACGACCGGGCTTTCGCCTTCGCCCTTCTCCCCGGACCCGGCCAGGAGTCCATGATTAGCCGTTTGATAGTACGAGAGTTTGATCACTGCGGGTGCTCAAACAGAGCGTCCGGATGATCCAACATTTGACATTTCTTCACTTTGAGCACCATAAGTGCTCAAATGTCAGGTAAGCTAAACAAGCTGGAGCGGCTGTTGCCGGAGGGTCTGGTGGTGGACTCCGCATGGCTCAACGAGCACGGCTACTACAATTCGCTCCGCGCCAAATACGTCGCCGCCGGCTGGCTCGAGCAACCCGCCCGCCGCGTCTATCGCCGCCCGCGCGGCACGCTTGACTGGCAACTTGTCGTCCTGTCGCTGCAAACGCTGCTCGACCACCAACTTGTCGTCGGCGGCCGCACCGCGCTCGAACTCCAGGGGTTCGGCCACTATTTGAGCCGTGAGGTCCAGGAGGTTCATCTGTACGGCCTGACCCGGCCGCCGACCTGGCTGAACGACCTCAAGCTCGGCGTCGCCTTCCTCTATCACAATCCGGCCAGGCTGTTTGGCCACGCCGCCTGGTTCGGACCCCGGGGCGAGGAGCCTTCCGGGCCGGCGGATCCCTTTGCCTGGGGCGAGGCAGGCGTGGCCGAAATGCCCATAGGGCACTGGAAATGGCCGATGCTCGTCTCGACGCCCGAACGCGCCCTGCTTGAACTGCTCGACGAACTCCCCGACCGCGAGACGTTCGATCAGGTCGACGCCCTGGTCGAGGGCCTGGCCAATCTCAGCCCGCGTCGCCTGCAACTGCTCCTCGACGACTGCCGGAGCATCAAGGTCAAACGCCTGTTCTTCTTCTTCGCCGATCGACACGGCCACGGGTGGCTGAAGCGGCTGGACCGAACCTCGATCAACCTCGGCAGCGGCAACCGCATGCTGGCCAAGGGGGGCCGGCTTGACCCGACCTACCGCATCACCGTGCCGGAGGATTTCAATGCCGTTCGGTGATCTCTACGAGCGCCAGGTCCGGCTGTTGATCCGCACTCTGCCGTTCGTTCTGGCCGAGACCGAATTCGCCCTGAAGGGCGGCACGGCCATCAATCTGTTCGTCCGCAATCTCCCGCGCCTTTCGGTCGATATCGATCTGACCTATCTGCCCGTCCACGAACGGGCCGAGTCCCTGGCCGCGATCGACGCCGGCCTGAGGCGGATCGCGGCCTCCATGGCCGAACGACTGCCCCGCGTCGTGGTGACGCCTGGCCAGGCGCGGCCCGAAGGCACGATCGACAAACTTCTCGTCGCCGCGGACGGAGTCCAGATCAAGATCGAGGTCACGCCCGTATTGCGCGGCACGGTGTTCGCCGCAGAACTGCGGGACGTCGCGCCGGCTGTGGAGGACCGGTTCGGCTTCGCCGAAGCCCGGATGGTCTCGCTCTCCGACCTCTATGCCGGAAAGATCACCGCCGCCCTGGACCGCCAGCACCCGCGCGATCTGTTCGACGTGCGCGACCTCCTGGCCAATGAAGGCGTGGACGATCAACTGCGGCAGGCCTTCATCGCCTATCTGATCAGCCACCCTCGCCCGATGGCCGAAGTGCTGCGCCCGCGCCGCAAGGATATCGCCGGGGAGTTTCAGCGAGGCTTCGTCGGCATGACGCTGGAGCCGGTCAGCCTCGACGAACTGATCGCCGCGCGCGAAGCCCTCATCACGATCATCGTCGATGATATGCCGACCGCGCATCGGCGAATTCCTGATCGGCTTCAAAAGCGGCGAACCGGATTGGTCCCTCATAGGCCTGCCGGGCATCGCCGATCTGCCGGCGGTCCGCTGGAAGCAACGGAATCTGGACCAGCTCGCGCCCGGCCGGCGGGACCTGCTGGTGGAAGGGCTGCGCGCCGTCTGGCCGTCGTAAAGCGGCGCCGTAACCGGAACGACCGCGCCCGGACATCGCCTTCCTGACCGGACTGACCGGACCGGCGCATGGCCGCGCCGCCGGTCGAGCCCACATCAACCGGCCGCGGCGGCGAAGCGCTTCTCCAGGCATCGCGATGTCAGCGATCCACCAGGAAGCCGCATAGCGCCGGCGCGCTCTGTCCTAACGCGAGCGGCGTCAGAAGGTAACGATCCGCCTCAAGCCCTTCGACGGCGAGCACGGCCTCCACCCGTCGGCCCTCGACCGTGCGCCGGATATGGACGATCCGGTCGACCGCCTGGGCGATCGCGCGCCGGGGCGGCCGGGCGACCACTTCGATGATCAGATCCTCGACGCGACGCAGCACGTCTTCGGCGGAGTTGGCGTGGATCGTCGACAGACCACCGGGATGCCCGGTGTTCCAGCTCTTCAAGGTCTCAAGCGCGGCGGCCCCGTCGCGCATTTCGCCGACCACGATCCGGTCCGGGCGCATCCGCAGCGCGTCCCTCACCAGATCGACCACCCCGATGACGACCGGCGCGCGCCGGGTCAGCACCGCGACCACGTCCCAGGCCGAGCATTGCAGCTCCGGCGTATCCTCGATCAGGAAGACCCGGTCCCCGGCGAAGGCGGGTTCGGCCAGCACCGCATTGGCCAGGGTGGTCTTGCCCGAGCCGGTCCCGCCGGAGATGAGGATGTTGCGGCGCTCGGCGGCCGCCTGTCGCAGCGCGTCCGCCTGGGCCTGCGTCATCACGCCGCCGCGAACATAGTCGGCCAGCCCCCAGATCACCGCGGGGCGTTTGCGGATCGAGAAGGCCGGTGCCGCGACGATCGGGGGCAGCAATCCCTGGAACCGTTCGCCCGTCCCCGGCAGGACGCCGGACAGACGCGGGTCCTCGCGCGCCACCGTCTCCCCGACATAGTCGGCGATGAGCTTGATGGCGCGCTCGCGCGCCTCCGGCGACAGGGTCTGGCCGGTGTCACGTCGCCCCTCCCCCGCTCCGGTCGAGCACCAGCCGTCCGTCCGGGTTGGCGAGGATCTCCACGACAGCGGACTCTTCCAGAGCGGCGAGAACCGTCGGTCCGAGCGCGTGCCGTAGGGCCTCCAGCTTGCGTTCCGCGACGATCGGATGGACCGCCATCAGGGCTGAGGGTCAAAGGAGCGGGGTTCCCCGGCGACCGTGTCGGTCGCGGTTCGGCCCGCGACGATCCGTGCGGCCGTGGCGTCGAGCAGCCGTTCGATCCGCCGGTCCACGGCCGCCTGGACGGTCGGATCCTGATCGACGACGGCGTCGGGCAGACGCAGGAAGAAGGCCCGCGCCACCTCGATCAGGAGTTCCTGAACGATCTGCATGTCCCGCGCCGTCGACCGCATATGGTCCCTCAGCGAGCGTTCGAGCTGCAGCAGCCGATCCTCGGGATCGGCATGGGGCGATTTCTGCAGCCCCCGCGAGATCGCCCGCCCGGCGGCCTGGCTGAGCGGCATCCGGCCTGCCCGCGCCTCGCGATTAAGCGCCGTCGCGAGCTTGGGATCGGTGAGATAGACCTGCACGCGGGCGGTCTGGGGGTTAGTCCTGGGCATTTCCTGGTCCTTGCAACTGATCGAGGACCGCCTGTTGTGCGGCCATCTCCTGCGCCACCCGCCCGTAGATATCGGCCGCCCTGGCGGCGACCTTCTTGTCGTCCATGGCCGCCGCCACCTCCTTGAACAGCGGCAGACTGGCCTCGGCGTCCTCCCCGAGGCTGCGGCGCCCCGCCCACGGATTAGGGGCGCGGGGCGGTACGTCGAGCTGCCGGCCCTGATCGGGCGGGGTTTCCCCCGCGCGGCTCCGGAAAGGTTCGCGCCGGTCATAGAGCAGCTTTTCGGTTCGCAGCGGCCGATGTCCCGCCACGAACACCAGCTGCTGATCGTCCGGCAGCGACCGAATCTCGCCCGGCTCCAGCAAGGGCCGTTCGATCTCCGCGCGGGACACCGAACTGCGGCCCGTCCCCAGTCCCGCGGGGCCACTGCGGCTGGTGCGGGTTTCCGTCACCGACCCCGTCAGCTTCGAGACCTTGTCCTGGGTCAGCGGATCGAGCGCCGAGAAGGCCGTGTAGACCGCGCAGTTGTCGAGGATGGTGTTGTGTTGGCCGTAGGTCTCGACGATGTCATTGAGCGACTGGGCCACGAACATCGCCTTGACCCCGTAACCACTCATCAGACGCAGCGACTTCTCGAAGAAGGCCAGCCGCCCCAGGAGCGGAAACCCGTCCATGACCATCAGAAGCTTGTGGTGTTTCTCCCGGCCGGTCGCGTCCCTTGTCTCCTCCGCCGTCAGGGCCTGGGCGGCGGAATAGAACATCAATCGCACGAGCGGCCGCAGCGCGGCGGCGTCCGCCGGGGCCACCTGGACATAGAGCGACGCCGGCGCCTCGGCGCACATCAGATCGCCCATGGCGAAGTCGGACGCCGACAACGCCCGCTCCACATCCTCGCCGGCCAGCCATTTCAGATAGGACCGCGCCGTCCCCTGCACCGAGGTCCGGAACCGGTCGTGCATGGCGGCATAGCCCTTCACCGCCGTGCGGATGAACGGATGGGTTTCGGGCTTTCCGCCCGCCCCCGACCGGTGAAGGGTCTTCATCATCCGGTCGGCCGCATCGTCGAGATCGGCCAGAAGCTCCCGCACCCTGAGCAGGGTCTTGTCGGCGTCCTCGGCGGTGTAGAGGACGTGCAAAATCACGGCCTCGAGGATTTCTGAAGCGGCCTTGTCCCAGATCGCCTCGTCGTCCCGTGCGCCCCCGGGATCGGACAGTATGGCCACCAGACGCTGGACCTGCGCCAGCTCGCCGGGTCCCGGCTGGATCTCCGCCAACGGATTCCAGCGCGCGGACGCCGGATCCCGCGGCGCGAAATAGAAGGTATGCGAGAACCGCGAACGCCAGCCGGCCGTGATCCGCCACAGTTCGCGCTTTGGATCATGCACCAGGACGCTCGGGGTCCACGACAACAGGGTCGGGGTCACATGGCCCCGCCCCTTGCCGCTGCGGGTCCCGCCGGTCACCAGCGTCGGCCGAAGATCGGCCGTCGCCAGCAGCCGCCCCCTGAATACGCCCAGGACCGCGCCGGCCGGACTGAGCAGGCCCGCGCGGCGAGCCTCGGCCCAGCCGCCCCATCCCCGGATCCGACGCGCCGTCCGACCGCCGCTGACAATCGATCCCAGCCCCAGGCCGCTCGCCGCACCCAACAGGATCAGCGGCGCGCTGCGTGAGACCGCTGTCCGGGCTTCGTCGCCGAACTCCCCACGCCAGGCCAGGATCGCCCAGGGCGGATAGAGCGCCAGGTCAGGATGAACCCGTATCGCCGGGCCAAGCGCCGGGGCCCAGTGATAGGTCCAGGCGAACAATTGCGTCGCCGCCTGCAACCCCAGCAGCAGGCCCAGACCGAGGAAGGCCAAACGCGCCGACACCTAGCCCGCCTCACAGGGAGGATCCCGCCGCTCTCCGGAGACGTCGAGGACCAGCAGCGGCGCGGCGTCCATCCGGCGCTGGTGATAGGCGACCAGGGCCTGCCGGAGCGCCGGGATCGTGCCGGCGTCGGCCAGCTGAAGGATAGAGACGGCCTCGGCTTCACGATCATGCAGGATCCGCTGCTCCGCCTGGGCCAGCGGCAGGAGCTGGCGGCCCACCCGCTCGAAGGCCTCGGCGAGGACCTGGTTGCCCGCGCCCCGAACGATGCGGTCGAGACGTTCGGCCAGCCGCTTTTCCGGTGCGGCGGACGACGGAACGGGTTCATCACGGTCCTGCACGGCCTCGGCCAGTTTCAGGCTCGTCGTCAGGCAATGGAGCCGGAAGGCGAACCGGTCCCGAACCAGGGCCGCATCGATCCGCGTGGCCAGATAGCCGCCGAAAGGGGCCCGTTCGATCAGACCCTCGCCGCACAACCAGGCGAGGGCCTCGCGCACCGGTGTGGTCGACAGCCGCAGGCGCCGGGCCTCCTCGATGATCACGATCGGTGTTCCAGGCGCATAGACCCCCTGCTCGGACAGGCGTCGGATACTGTCCAGGGCCAGGAGGAATGGATCGCGCTTTCGGGTCACGGCCGTCTCCGGAAGGGGAGCCAGGGTTTCTGACGCGGATCGACCGGCTCGCCAATGAGTTGCATCCCCGAATTGCCAAAAGCGCCATAAAACGTCGAAATATCCGCCATGCTTCGTCGGTTCCCCCGCCGCTTTGTGGCGGAGGAGCGCCGGTTGTGTACGGAAACGAAAGGATGAGCGTTGCCCACTGGAGCGTCCCGTCGCACCATCCCGTGTTTGAGAGGTTTCGCCGATGAGTGGAGTCCCGCCTGACCTGCCCCGTGACGGCGAGTTGCTTTCCGCGGCGGTCAAGGCGGTGCGCAGACATCGCGGCATGACCACGGCCGAGGCCGCCAGCGCCATGAACATGGCGCTCAGAACCTACGAACGCTTCGAGTTGGGCGCTACCCGCCTCAACCTGGACCATATCCATCGGTTCGCCGCGGCGACCAACAGCGATCCCTATGCGCTCATCCTGTCAGTCGTGATCGGATCGCCAGACCTGGCCCGGCGCTGCGCCGACAACAAGATGGCGACCATCCTCACCGTGGCGATCCAGCGCTTCGACCAGGCCATCCAGGACCGCCTGATGGATCTGGATGCCCGCACCCTGATCACCGCGGTCACCGGCATGTTCGACACCCTGCTGGACGGCAATGAGACCAGCGAGCAGGCGCAGGCCTGGCTGCAGACGGGCGCGGCGGAGCTGCTCGCCAAACGCCCCAAACCGGGGCGCTGACCCTTCAATATACTCCAGATATAGCTTTTCAGACGGTAAAGCCGCGCGCTCACTCCCTGCGCCACATCCGTGGCGATTAAAAATGGAGAGACTGTGATGACCCCCACCCCCAAACTCCGCCTCGTCAGCTTCGGCAGCGCCCGGACCCTGACCCGGGACATGGTCGAAGGCGGCTTTACCGAACTGGGCATCTATCCCAGCAGCAAGCCCGCCGGCTGAAGGCCTCGCGGACGGTCGCGGCGCGCGACCGTCCGCACCTGGCGGGAAATCCCCATGTCGATTTAGCTCTGGCCCGTCGCTGATGTACATATGGCGGTCGTGGAGGAGGACATCATCCTTCTGAACGTCGCTACGGACAGCTACGACTGTCTTCCAGGTGCCGAGACCTGGCTGACCCTGTGCGACGACGGCTCCATCCTGGCGGCAGACGGAGCCAATGCCAAAGCGCTGCAAGCCGCAGAGCTCGTGACCGTCACGGCCCCGGCGCATCCGCGTCGTCGTCCGCCGGCCGCACGACAGGAGTTCAGCGCAGCGACAGGCGCGACGGCTTTCAGGACTATGGCAGCGGCAATGGACCTGGCCGAAGGCACGCTGGCCTTTCGCCGCAAGGCCTTCGCACAACTCGTCTGCGAGTTCAGCCGGACCGACCAAACATCGCGCGACGACGGAGGCAGATCTCCGTTCGGTGCTCGCCGCCTATCGCACCGTGCTTCCCTGGATGCCCTTCGAGGGGGAATGCCTCAAGCGGGCGTTCCTGCTCAGGCGCTTTCTGGCGAGGCGAGGCATCCGGACAGATTGGGTGTTCGGTGTACGCACCTGGCCCTTCGGCGCCCACTGCTGGCTTCAACTCGATGATCAGGTGATCGGTGACAGCCTGGCGCGCGTCACCGCGTACACACCGATCATGGCGGCTTGAGATGGGCGATTATTTGATCGCGTCATCCTCCCCGAACGCACGGGCCGCGCGCGCCCTGTC
>JAUCCG010000007.1:0-48542 GCA_034676465.1 Brevundimonas sp.
GTGCTGACCTACTCGTTGGTTGGTCTTGCTAACGGTCCGATCTTCATGTCGACGTTGGAATGCTGCAGGATGAGTTGGATCGCCACGGCGAAGGCCAGCAGCCAGGCGATGTTCTGGGGCATCCCCATGAGCACCAGAGGCGCAACACCCGCTGTCAGCTCGATCGCTTGATGGAGGGGATGCTTCAGCAAGCCGTTAAATCCATACATGCGCTTGACGGCGTGATGCACGGCGTGCAGCCGCCACAGGGCCGCGATGCGGTGACTGGCGTAGTGGGCCAGGGTGATACCCAGATCCGCCACCAGGATCGCGGCTCCCAGTTGCCACAACAGCGGCCAGTCGTCCGGCCAGGCACCGAAATCCGGAATCAGACCGGCAACGAGCGGCACGGCCAGCACCGACAGGAAGATCGATGTTTCATTGACCACCGCGTGCAGCAGGTCGCGTCCATCGTCGCCGTGCGAACGGTTCCAGGCCCGCTCATAGGGAACCACCCTCTCGACCACGAAGGAGACGGCCAGCGCCATGCCCAGCAGGATCGGCAGGCCCCACAGCGGCGCGCCACTGTCGCCGAGGATCACGGCGGACCACAGAAAGCCCACGAAGAACACGGGCGCATAGGCGACACGGATGAGGATCCTGATCAGAGGCATCGGAAGGCTCCATTGAGCCTCAACCCTGCACCGCCTTGACGGGGATCTATTGAACGAACCGATTGCCCTCGGACCGTACCGCGCCCGACGCCTGCAAGGGCGTCACACCGAACATGCGCCGTGTCACACGGCTGAGGTGCGCCTGATCGGCGAAGCCGCCGGCGACAGCCGCCTGGGCCAGCCCGGCCCCGCGTGCCATCTCCTGACCGGCCCTCTGCAGCTTTCGCCAAAGCAGCCATTGCGAGAGCGGGACCTGCATTTGTGCCCGGGCCAGAACCCTGAGGCGGGCAGGCGACAGGCCGACGGCGCCGGCGGCCCGGGCGATCGCGCCGGGCGTCGGGTCCTCGGACGCCTTCAACAAGGCCGCTTCAAGGCGTGGATCCAGCCTCGCTTCTTCTACCCCGAGCCCCTCCCTGAGGGCCGCGACCACCCTTTCCGGCGGGGCCTCAAGGCTCAGCAACGCTGAAACGGAGGGAGGCGCGACGGCCGCATCCGCCGGGGCGATCAGTTCCAGAAGTCTGGAGGCAAGCGGTGTGTGGGTCTCAAGATACAGCAGCAGGACCGCCCCGCCCTCGTCCGTCATCCGGTGCTGCACACCGGGCCCGACGATGAGCGCCGGCCCGCTCAGGGCGCGACTTTCGCCCAGAACCACCCGAACAGAGCCTGAGCGCGCCACGGCCAGCTGGGTTGCGACATGAGCATGGGCGAGGTGATCCGCGTGCGGCCCTGTGTAGGCGGCCCAGCCATCACCCAAGGCCAGATCCGTGCTCGATGAAGGCCAGGCCATACGCTCGCGGGGTTCCCGTCAGCCGATCACCGGCACTGACGACAGGCTTCATCGCCCCTAGGAGGGAAACCCGCAAGGATCCTGACATCGACTGACCGGAACCGGGGGCGGGCGTCCGCAACGGCAAGGAATACTGCACGAGTCCTAAAGTCTCGCCGGCATGAGGGCTTTCCGCGACCGATGCGTAGATCAATTAGGCGGACGTTCGTGTCCCGTCTGATCCTGGGGGCCTTCGCGCATGACGTCCGTAACGCCCACGCGCGACGGCTATCCCGCTGATCTGAGAGCCCTGACCAGCCTGCGGGCCTTTTTGGCGGTGGGCGTGGTCCTGTTCCACTACCAGCTTCAGTGGGACCCCGCCCTGGGTTTCAGCCCGATCATCGAGCGGTCCCGGCTGGCGGTGGATGCCTTCTTCATGCTGTCGGGGTTCATCCTGGCGCACGTCTACGGCCCGTCCTTCGCAGCCGGAACCTTCAGCTACCGGCGCTTCATCGTCGCCCGCATCGCCCGGCTCTACCCCCTGCACCTGGCGGTGCTGGGCGGAGTCCTGGTCATGGTGATCGTCGCCCGCGCCGCCGGGGTCCAGTACGATCCGGCGACCTACACCCTCGAGGGGTTCGTCAAAACCTTGCTGCTCGTCCAGGCCTGGTTCCCGAACCTGCTCGGCTACAACTGGAGCGGCCCGTCCTGGTCCCTGTCTGCCGAGTGGTTCGCCTATCTGCTCTTCCCTGCCTATGCGCTGATCGCGATGAAGTTGAAGACCCGACCCTGGGCCCTGCTCTTTCTGGGCGCGCTCGGCTTCGTCGTGATCGACGCCGTCTATGGCCAGATGTTCGGCAAGGTGCTGCCGCGTGCCGAGGACAACATGGGCATCCTGCGCATCCTTCCGGAGTTCCTGATCGGAATGGCGCTCTATGGGCTGGGCCATCAATGGCACTGGCCCCGCCCCATCGCCATCGCTGCCTGCGTGATCGCCTCCCTGGGTCTTCTGCTGGCCATGCAGTTCAGTCTCGACGACCGGTTGGTGGTCGCTCTGGCTGCGCCGGTTATCCTGACCTGGTCCATGCTCGCCAAGGCTACCGGAGAAGGCCCCTTGTCCGCACCCTTGGCCGTCTTCTCCGGCGAGGCCTCCTTCGCCCTCTACCTGGTCCACCTGCCGCTTCTGGTGGCCTACAAGGGTATCGCATCGGAACTTCGCGGGATCGACAGCGGCTTCTACATGTCTCCCCTGGAACTGGCGGGCCTGTTCGTGGTCACCGTCGCCGCTGCCGCCGCGCTGCATCTGGGTGTGGAAAAACCTGGACGCCGCTGGATTCGGCGACGCTTCGAGGGCCGCCTTCCCGATGCCCGTGCCGGAGAGCCGGGGTGATCGAGCCGACGGAAATCGAGTCCGATGTCGCCAGGCATCGACAGGATGAGATCGCCCGCGTCGCCAGGGAACTTGCGGGGTACGGCTTCTATGTGATGGACGCGCTGTTGCCCGACGACATCCGCGCCAGACCCATTCCCGCGCGAACTCCGGCTCAGCTCGGGCCTGAAGCCGGGCCCGGAGGCCGTCTAGGCACCGAGGACGCCCAGGTGCTCGAGCAGGATGGTCAGGCCGAGCGCGACGAGGGCGAGACCCCCTAACAGCTCAACCGCCTTGCCAAAGCACCGGCCGACCATACGACCGATCACCATGCCGATGGTCGCGAGCAGGAAGGTCGTGAGCCCGATCGAGGCGGCGATGATCCAGATATTGGCCCCGATGAAGGCCAGGCCGACCCCGACGGCAGCGGCGTCGATACTGGTCCCGACCGCCGTCGCGATCAGCCCCCAGGGTCCGGAACGGCGCGGCTCGTCGCACGCATCCCCTGGTCGGAAACGGGTCGCTTTCCAGATCATCCTGCCGCCCACGGCGGCCAGCAGGCCGAAGGCGATCCAGTGATCGATCTTCTCGACCAGATCCGCGGCGACCATGCCGAGCCCCCAGCCTATCAAAGGCGTGATGGCTTCGATGACACCGAAGACCAGACCCGCCTTGACCGCGCCGGGCAGGGTCGGACGGTGCGACGCGCCGCGACCGAGAGCCGCTGCGAAAGCATCGGTGGACATGCTGAGTGACAGGACGGCGATGGCAAGGGGAGTCATGAAGGGTATCCACCGGGCGACGAACAGCGCTTCCCTCCCCCGGCCGGTGCGGCGGTGGGACGCGCTGGTCTCGCTAGGCGGTGGTTCCGCTGGTCGGACCACGCGTCGAAACGCGAGTGTGTTGACCCGACCCCGGCGATCAGATGCCGGAAGCTACTCCCCAACAGGAAGCGCCTTCTAACCACCCTCGCGCGTTCCGGCAAGGTACTTATAGGGGAGTACCTATGGCCCACACCTCCACCAACAAGAAGAAGCTCGTCGCCCGCGTCCGCCGCATCGCCGGCCAGCTCGGGGCGATCGAGCGCGCGATCGAGGCGGAGGCCGGCTGTTCGCAAATCCTGCAGCAGGCCGCCGCCGCCCGCGGCGCCATGAGCGGATTGCTGGAAGAGTTGATCGAAGATCACCTTCGTCACCACGTCGCCGATCCCGGTCTGAGCGAGGCGGATCGCCAAAGCGGCGCTGACGAACTGAGCCTCCTCATCCGCCGCTATTCCAGATGAAGCCCGCGTCATGACCGCCACCGGGTCCGACTATCTGACCCACGACCACCGTTTCCTCAGCCGGTCGCACGATGAGAGTGCGCGGCGGACGTTGTGGGTCGTCGGCCTGACCGCCGTCATGATGGTCGGGGAGATCATCGCCGGCATGGTCTATGGCTCGATGGCCCTGCTGGCCGACGGTTTCCACATGGCCACCCATGCCGGTGCCCTGGCCGTGGCGGCCGGGGCCTATGCCTATGCCAAGCGCCATTCGGCCAACCGGCGCTTCAGCTTCGGGACCGGCAAGGTGGGCGACCTCGCCGGCTTCGCCTCGGCCTTGGTGCTGGGCATCGTCGCGCTCGGGATCGCCGGAGAGTCCATCGCGCGCCTGTTCGATCCGCGCTCGGTCGCCTTCGGTCAGGCCACGCTCGTCGCCGTTCTCGGTCTGGGGGTCAACCTGGTCAGCGCCCTGCTGCTGGCCGGGGGCGGTCATCATCATCATCATCATCATGGCCATCACGACCACGACCACCATGGTCATGACCATGACCAGGACGTCGATCAACATGATGATCATCACCCCGGGCACGGCGCCCATCGCGACAACAACCTGCGCTCAGCCTATTTCCACGTCCTGGCCGACGCCCTGACGTCGGTGCTGGCCATCGTCGCCCTGGTGGCGGGCCGCTATCTCGGCTGGGTCTGGCTGGATCCATTGATGGGCGTCGTCGGCGCCATCGTCATCGCGCGCTGGTCATGGTCGCTGATGCGCGACACCGCTGCGGTCCTGCTCGACACGACGGACAGCGCCCTCGAGGCCGAGGTGCGCGATTGCGTGGAGGGACCGGGCGATGCCCGGATCACCGACCTGCACGTCTGGCGGGTCGGACCAGAGGCTCACGCCGCTATCGTCAGCGTCACCGGAGCGGTTGACAGCGAAACCATACGGACCCGGCTGCGGCCGGTCCACGAACTCGGACATCTCACCGTGGAGTGCCGCTGACCCGGTTCGGCCGCCCGACGAAGCCCTCGCGAGTGACCGTCAGCACACCCGGATGCTCGTGTGTAACGATCCGCCCTTGCGTCGGGCCGCGCCATACGGCTCGCGCCGGCCGCCTGCGCTGAAACCGGCCAGGCCCCGGAATGCCCGCCGATGTTGACCTCGCCCGGCGCTCAGCCCGGTCCCGGTTCGAAGACGACGGTGGTCCTTCCATGATGCCCTTCGGGGCGGAGGTGGATCTGGTCGCGCACGGAATAGAGGTAACCGGTCCCCAGCAGCCAGGCGAGAGCGATCGCCCCCGTGATCATCCAGCCGGTGCGATCGCGAGGCCCCGCCAACGCACCGCCGACGATGATGATTCCAAGGACCAGACCGTAGCCGTAATGGAGCGGCATCCGGTACGCCCCCAACAGGCCGAACGCGATAGACAGGGCAACGCCGGCGGCCACCAGACCAGCGGCGACGGCCACCACGGCGTCACGCACGGGCCGCGGCTCCGCGGGCCGCCTCTGAGGACGAACGCGCCGCCGCTTGCCATAGCGACCTTCACGCCAACGGAGCTCGCGGCTTCGGATAGCGGAACGCTTGCCTGCCACGGCGTCAGCGCTTTCCGGCCGTGACCGGAGCATCCTCGTGGCGCGCGAGCATGACCTTCATGCGCACGATCTCGACATCCCGGCCCGCAATGATCTCTTCGGCGAGACTGCGGACCTCCGGCGCTTCGCCATGCTCAACGGCGATCCGCGCCATGGCGAGGGCCCCCTCCTGATTGGCGATCATGGCGCGCAGGAAATCGATATCGGCGTCGCCCGTGTAGTCGACGCTCATGTCGCGATGCATTTGCGCGTTCGCCTCGCGAAAGGCGCGGGTCGACGGGCTGTCAGCGGGGATCCCGCCATGGCTGGCCTCGGTGTCGATCGGGCGTGCGTCCATGGGAGGACGCTCGTCGATCACACCGGAAGGCTGCCGGGAGAGCAGGCCGAAGGCGAAGGCGGAGAGCGCGAGAAAGAGGGCGATGGCCGAAGCCCATCCGATCCGTTTCATGACGGTATCCTCGAATCTGCCGGTGCCCCCTGGCGAGCCACCGGTATTTCATTGGGGGTCCGGTCCCCTGCCGGGTCACGGTAGCCAAGCAGCCTCAGGGCGTTGATCACCACCAGCAGGGTCGATCCCTCGTGAATCGCCACGGCCGGACCAATGCCGAGTCCGAGGATGGTCGCCGGCACGAGGAAGGCGACGACGCCGAGGCTGACGAAGAGGTTCTGGAGAATAATGCCGCGGGTCCGTCGGCTCAGGCCGATTGTGAAGGGCAGTTGGGACAGGTCGTCCGACATCAGGGCGACGTCCGCGGTCTCCAGCGCGACATCCGAACCGGCCGCGCCCATGGCGATACCGACCGTGGCCGTGGCCATCGCCGGCGCATCGTTCACCCCGTCGCCGACCATGGCGATCTTGCCGTCCGCGCGCAGGCGTTTGATGGCGTCGACCTTGTCCTCGGGCATCAGATCGCCCCATGCCTCGGTAAGCCCGACCTGACCGGCGATGGCCTGGGCCGCCTTCTGGTGATCCCCCGAGATCATGATCATGCGCTGAACGCCCAGGGCCCGGAGGGCGGTGAGCGTCGTGCGCGCCGCGGCGCGGGGCGTATCCAGCAGGCCGATCACCCCGAGGTCTCGCGCGCCCCTGCCGCACCACCATAAGGGTCCGACCCTCCAGGCGGAGCTGGGCGACGACGGCCGTCGCCTCATCGCCGAGGGGGGCCACCCCGTCCGCCCCGAACATCTCCGGCTTTCCGATCAGCACCGTTTTACCGTCAAGCTGAGCGGTGACGCCCTTTCCGGTCAGGCTCTTGAGGTCGGTCGCCGCCGCAAGATCGCTTTGCCCTCGAGTCGCTCCGAGCCGTCGCGCGCAATCGCCTCCGCCAGTGGGTGGTCGCTGAGCCGTTCGACGGCGACGGCGGTGGTCAGAAGGTCGGTTTCCCGGGTCGCCACGCCCACCGGCACGATCTCGGTGATGCGAGGCCGCCCTCCGTCAGGGTGCCCGTCTTGTCGAAGGCGATGGCATTGAGCGAGCCGAGGTTCTCAAGCGGCGCGCCGCCCTTGATCAGCACACCGGCCCGCGCCGCCCGCGCCACACCCGACAGGACGGCGCTGGGTGTGGCGATGGCAAGGGCGCAGGGGCTGGCCGCCACCAGCACCGCCATGGCCCGGTAGAAGCTGTCGCGGAACGGCTCGTCGACCACCACCCAGGCGAACAGCAGCACGAAGGCCAGGCCGAGCACCAGGGGCACGAAGATGCGCTCGAAGCGGTCGGTAAAGCGCTGGGTGGGGGATTTCTGGGTCTCGGCCTCACTCACCATGCGGACCACCTTGGCCAGGGTGGTGTCGGTGGATTTGCGGGTCGTCTCGATTTCGATGGAGCCCGCTCCGTTGATTGTGCCGGCGAAGACCATGGAGGCCGGTCCAACCTGGGCCGGCCGGGCGCGGGCGGCGGCCGCGTCCGCGACCGGCTGCTTGTCGACCGGCATGCTCTCGCCGGTGACCGGCGCCTGATTGATGCTCGTCGTTCCTTCCACGATGAAGCCGTCCGCCGGAAGCCGTTCGTTCGGACGAACCACCACGGTGTCGCCGACCCGCAGATCCTCGACCGGAAGTTCGACGACCTGTCCGTCACGCCGGACATGGGCGGTTGCGGGGCGCCAGGTTCGGCCAGGGCCTCGATCGCACGCCTGGCCCGCCCCATGGCGTAGTTTTCAAGGGCATGGCCGATGCTGAACAGGAACAACAGAAGGGCTCCCTCCGCCCACGCGCCGAGCGCCGCCGCGCCCGCCGCGGCGACGAGCATGAGGGTGTCGATCTCGAACCGCTTCTGCCGGAGGTTCTCGAACGCTTCACGGACGGTGAAGAGACCGCCGAAGCCGTAGGCGATAAGGTAGAGCGCGAGCGGGCCCCAGTCCGGAACGCCCGCCGCCAGTTTTTCGAGGGCGAAGCCCAGGCTCAGGGCTCCGCCGGAAGCCAGGGCGAAAATCACCTCGGTGTTGGGACCCAGAACGCCCCCGTGGCCATGTTCGTGGCCGCCACCCGCCCCTTCGGCATGGGCTTCGCTCTTCGGCCGCGCGATATCCTCAGACGTCATTGGACGGTCTCCTGACGGGCGTCTGCCGGCGTGGGTTCCGGCCAGCGCAGGACCTCCACGGCCTCAAGAGTGACGGGGCCGAGGTGTTCGAGATCGGCCAGGGTTTCCAGAAACGCCCTGAGCCTGGATTCGCGGTCGAGCAGTTCGACGATCAGGGACTGGTCGTCGTCGAGCAGATGGCGGCGATGAAGGTGGGGCGTGTGGCCGAAACCCACGAGGGCTCGCAGGACCGTCGCGCCCGCCAGGCCGGCCGCCTGGGCGCGTTCGGTCACGATTTCGAAGACCTTGCGGTCGCCGAAATAGGCGGCCTCATCGGTGTAGAGTTGCATCAGTTTGATCGGGTCGGGCATGATCGCCTCCTTGGATGGGGGATCCCCGCCGCCGATACGACGGCGGGGACCGGAACTATTCCGCCGGGACCGGCTCGATGGCCGGCATGTCGGTGGGTTTGGGACGTCGCCCCTCGGTGAGGCCGAGGACCAGCCGGCTCATGGCCGGCAGGACCAGCAAGGTCAGCAGGGTCGCGGTGACCAGGCCGCCGATGACGACCATGGCCAAGGGTTTCTGCACCTCGGCGCCCGTGCCGTGAGCCAGGGCCATGGGCACGAAGCCGATGGCGGGCACCAGACCGGTCATGATGACCGGTCGCACCCGTTCCATGCAGCCCCCCTCGATGATGGAGAGGGGGATAGCTCCATGCCGTCATCGAGCCGTTGCCGGATCGACGACATGACCACCAGGCCGTTCAACACCGCCACCCCGGCCAGGCAGATGAAGCCCACCGCCGCCGATACCGAGAAGGAGATGCCGGTAAGAGCCAGGGCGAAGACCCCGCCGGCGAGACCCAGAGGCACGGTCAGGAAGACCGCCACCGCGCGCCCGAATGTGCCGACCGCGAGGAACAGCACCGCGAAGATGGCCAGGAAGCAGATCGGCACCACCAGCGACAGACGGTCGGAGGCCGCCTTGAGGTTCTGGAACTGGCCACCCCATTCGATCCAGGAGCCGGCCGGCAGGGCGACGGCCTCGACCCTGGGCATGGCTTCCCTGACGAACGATCCCACGTCCCGGCCGCGCACATTGGCCTGGACCACAACACGGCGCTTGCCGTTCTCACGGCTGATCTGGTTCAAACCCTCCGTGAAGTTGAACGACGCCACCTGACGCAAGGGTACGGAGCTGCGGGTTCGACCTTCCTGTTCAGGCAGCATCACCGGGATCGCGCCGATGGCGTCAAGATCATTGCGACTGGCGCCGGGCACCCTGACCACCACATCGAAGCGGCGATCGCCCTCGAACAGCTGCCCGGCCTCGCGACCGCCCATGGCGGCGGCGACCGTATCGGCCACCTCCTCCACGGTCAGACCGAAGCGCGCGATAGCGGGTCGGTCGAAGGTCACATCCAGCGACGGCGCGCCGTCGGTCTGTTCGACCTTGACGTCGGCCGCGCCCGGCGTGGCGTTCAACTGCGCCGCGATCTGGTTGGCGGTGGCGGTCAGCTTGTCGAGATCGTCGCCATAGATCTTGATGGCCACGTCGCCACGCACGCCGGCGATCAGTTCGTTGAACCGCAGTTCGATCGGCTGGCTGAGCTCATAGCCTTGCCCCACCTCGGCGTTGGCCGCGGCCTCCACCCGTTCGATCACGTCTTCCTTGTTGTCGACGCCCTCCGGCCATTGATCCTGGGGTTTCAGGATGATGAAGCCGTCAGAGATGTTTGGCGGCATGGGATCGGTGGCGACCTCGGCGGTGCCGGTCTTGGAGAACATGACCTCGACCTCGGGCAAGGCGGTTACCGCCCTCTCGACACCGAGCTGCATCCGGATGGACTGCTCAACCGCCGTCGAAGGCACGCGCTGGGAAGCCATCGCCAGATTGCGTTCATCAAGCGTCGGGATGAACTCCTGGCCGAGCATGGTGAAGATCGCCCCCGCCACGGCGAACAGGGCCAGACCGCCGCCGACGAACGGCCAGGGGCGGGCCACGGCCCGGTGCAACACGGGTTCGTATTTCGCCTTGATCCAGCGGATGACGAACACGTCCTTCTCGGAGACCTTGTTGCGCATCACCAGGGCGACCATGGCCGGAATGAAGGTGATGGACAGGATGAAGGCGGCGACCAGGGCGAGCATCAGGGTGATGGCCATGGGGGAGAAGGTCTTGCCCTCGACGCCCTGGAACGTCAGCAGCGGCGCAAAGACCAGCAGGATGATGGCCTGGCCGTAGACCGTGGGCTTGATCATCTCCTGGGTGGCGATGGTGGTTTCCTCGAGCCGTTCACGCAGGCTGAGCAAACGGCCTTCGTGATGCTGGCGTTCGGATAGTCGTCTCAGGCAGTTCTCGATGATGATCACCGAGCCGTCGACGATGAGGCCGAAATCGAGGGCGCCGAGACTCATCAGGTTTCCCGACACCCCCAGGTAATTCATGCCGATGGCGGTCATGAAGAACGAGATCGGGATGATCGCCACCGCGATCAGGGCGGCGCGGACATTGCCGAGCAGCAGGAACAGGGCGATGGCGACCAGGATGGCGCCCTCGATCAGGTTGCGCTGAACGGTAGCGATGGTGGCGTTGACGAGCTTGGAGCGGTCCAGAACCGGGGTGACCTTGATCCCCGGCGGCAGGGATCGAACGGTCGCTTCCAGCTGTTCGCCGACCGAGCGCGCGACGGTACGGCTGTTCTCCCCGATCAACATCAGGGTGGTGCCGATGACGACCTCGTGGCCGTTCATGGTCGCTCCGCCGGTCCGCAGATCGCCGCCGAGACGCACCGTGGCGATATCGCGCACGGCGACGGGAACGCCGCCGCGCGTGGCGACGATGGCCTCCTCGATCTGGCTGAGGCTGCGGATGCGCGCGTCGGCGCGCACCAGATAGGCTTCTCCCCCGCGTTCGACGAAATTGGCGCCGACCGAAAGGTTCGCGGCTTCCAGCCCCTCCGCCAGCTCGCTGTAGGAGACCCCGTACTGGGCCAGACGGGTCGCGTCGGGCTCGACGACATATTGCTTCTCGAACCCGCCGATGGAGTTGACGCCGGCGACGCCGTTCACCGTCCGCAGCTGCGGCGCGATAATCCAGTCCTGCACGGTCCTCAGATAGGCCGCGCGGGAGACGTCGTCAGTCAGCCGGTCGCCCTCGGGCGTCAGGAACGACCCATCGGATTGCCAACCCGGCTGACCGTTGCGCACAGTCGCGCCGCGACCGCCCGGGTTCTCGTAGTCGATGGCGTACATAAAGACTTCGCCCAGACCCGTGGTCACGGGTCCGATCTGCGGCTGAACGCCGTCGGGCAAGCTTTCCTGGGCCTGGACGAGGCGTTCGCTGACCTGCTGGCGCGCGAAATACAGGTCGACATTCTCGTCGAAGATCACGGTGACCTGGGAGAAGCCGTTGCGCGACAGGGATCGGGTCGATTGCAGGCCGGGAATACCGGCCATGGCGGTCTCGACCGGGAAGGTGACGCGTTTCTCGATCTCAACGGGCGAGAGCGAGGCGTCGGAGGTGTTGATCTGCACCTGGTTGTTGGTGATGTCGGGAACCGCGTCGATCGGCAGTTGGGTCAGCTGCCAGGCGCCGTAGGTGGAGACGACCAGCACGAGGGCGATGATGATCCATCGCGCCCGTACCGACAGGGCCATGAGGTTGGCGATCATGATCTAGTGCTCCACTTCGCCGGCGCCCAGCGCGGCCTTCAGCAGGAAGGCGTTGCGGGTCGCCACCGTCTGACCGGCCCGGAGCCCGGATGTGATCTGTGCCCGTCCGGCGCTGCGCTGGCCGACAATGACCGGCACGGCCGTAAAGCCGGAGGCGGACCGCACGAACACCACCTCCTGGCCCTCAACGGTCTGGATGGCTTCCTCGGGCACCGAGACGCCGTCGGTCGTCCGGGCGTCGCGTGTGAAGATTTTTACGGCGATCGCCTGACCGGGACGCAAGCCCCCGACCCCGGACACATTGAGCAGAACGGTGGCGGCGCGGCTTTGCGCATCCACGCCCGGCGTGATCGATCGCACCGTGGCCTGTACCTCCCCTTCGGGCAGGGTGATGGAGGCCCGGTCACCCGGCGCAATCCGGTTGGCGTCATCGGCGGAGACCGCTGCCTGGATCTGGATCTCGCTGGAGTTGGCCACGCGGAACAGTTCGGTGCCGGCGCTCACGAAGGCGCCCAAGGTCGCGTTGGAGACGGTCACCCGGCCACTGATCGGGCTGACGACGCCCGTACTGCGGCCGTCGCCGGAGACCCGCGCGGCGGCGGCGGCGGATGAGGTGCGCCGCGCCTCCGCCTCGGCTTCCGCCAGAACGGTCTGGGCCGCTTCCAGATCCTGCCGGGCGGTAATCTGGGCGTCGAACAGGCGCTGCTCACGGGCCAGAGCCTGCCGGGCTGCGGTCAGCCGGGCCTGGGCCGTCGCCCGTTCCGCGGCGATCGCGGAGGCTTCACGGCTCTCGATAAGCGCGACGGTCTGGCCCGCGCGGACGCTGTCGCCCAGACGAAGCGAGACGCCGGTGATCACCCCGTCGGCGCGGGCCGCCAGAACGGCCTCGCCCCTGGGCGTTCCCACGACGGTGCCCTGGGCCACGATCTCGGCGCTGAGCGAACCGCTGCCGACGGGCGCCAGGACGATGCCGGCCGCCTGAATGCGGGCGGCGTCCATTTCCAGAGCCTCGCCGGCGCCATGGCTTTCTTCCGCCGCGGCGGCGGTTTCCGGTGCGGCATCCGCACCGCGGGCCATGCTCCAGACCGCGTAACCGCCGCCCAGAACCAGGACCGTCGCGGCCGCTCCCGCCAGGAGGCGTTGTTTGTTGGTCAATCTCTTCATCGGGCGGATCCTTCGGTTTCGGAGGCGCGGGTCAGGGCGGCGACGGCTTGCGCCCGCTCCAGCTCGGCGGTGATCAGGGCGGCCTGAACGGTGTTGAGCGCCTCTTCGGCGTCCAGCACGTCCAGCAGGGTGAAGCGGCCGGCCGAGAAGCCTTCGCGAGCGATGCGTACGGCTTCGAGCGCCTCGGGTTCGGCCTGGTTTTCAAGGAAGGCGAGTTGCGCCTCAGCCGTGCGAAGCGCGGCCTGGGCGTCACGCGTCCGCCGGATAGCGGCGGCGAGGGCGGCGTTGCGGCGGGCTTCGGCCCCGGTCCGCTCGGCGTTGGCCGCGGCGATATTGCCCTGGTTGCGGTCGAACAGACCCAGCGGCATCGACGCGCCGAATACCAGGGCGGTATCGTCCGTTCCGCGGAACTGGCGGGCGCCGACGCTCACCGTCACATCCGGCCGCGACAGGGTGCGTTCGCGATCAATGACGGCGATCGAGGTGGCGACCTCCGCCTCGGCGAGGCGTACGTCGAGCGCGTCGACCGGATCGATAACGGCGGCCGAGGCCGACGCCGTTTCCGGACCCGTCGGATCGGGCAGATCCTCGCTCCCGCCCCAGAGCGCGGCGAGCGCGCGCTGGGCTTGCGCATATTCGGCCTCGGCGGCCCGGACCCGGCCCACGGCTTCAAGAGCCGCCGTGCGCGCCCGCAGGGCACGAAGGGGCGGCTCGCGGCCCGCGTCGACCAGTTCAGTGGCGATGGTCTGCAGATTGTCGGCCCGCACGAACTGGTCACGGGCGAGTTCGACCCGTCGACTGTCGGCCCAGGCTTCAGCATAGGCGTCACGCACCTGTTGCTGCAGATCGGCGCAAAGCGACCCCGAGACGCAGGCGCGCGACGTCCACCTCGGCCCGGGCGGCGCGCTCGCGCGCGGGCCGCTTTCCGCCGAGTTCAAATCTCTGTCCGACGCTCAGCGTGCTCTCGGCTTCGTTCAATCCGGAAAGCGCGCCGGTGCCGGAAAATTCTCGACGGAGAGGTCAAGCTCCGGGTTCGGCCTGAAACCGGCCTGCCGGGCTCGACCGAGGGCGACGGCAACGTCGGCTTCAGCGGCCGCCAGAGTGGGCGAAGAGGCCGCGGTGCGCGCCAGCGCATCGGCCAGGGTGACGGGTTCGGCAAGGGCTGACCCTGGAGCCAGTATGGCCAGGGTCGCCGCGAATGTGATCGCGGCTCCGCCGGCCGCGGTGCGCGGCAGACGGCAATTTGTGGATAGCATGGTCCTGTTTCCCGGATGATTGACGTGGAAGGCGCGCGTGAGCGCGCGAACCCGTCAGCCCCTGGGAGGGCGGTCCGGTCCGGTGGGTTTGCGAGACGCAAGCCGATCGGTCGACGGCAACGCGGGATCTTGACCGTTCGTCGTCGGAGTCAGGGCTTCAGGTGTCTGGCCCGTCGCTGCGGAACTGTGATGGCAGTGGCCATGCGCGCAGATCGCGTGCTGATCGGGCCGGTCATTGTCGTCCAAATCAGGATTGACCGAGGAATCGGCGAGCCTCTCCGAGGCATGGGCGGTCGCCGCCTCGGGTGCGCAGGTGGCGGCCTCTGCGGCAGAGATCAGGACAAACAGGGCCAGGAACGACGCAAGCAGCGCCGTCATCCAACCGTGCCTGGCCGAGGACAATCCCATGGCGCTCCATAACACGGTGCGCCGCGACATCAATCTTCCAATCGTCGCACCGCCGCTCATGCCGCGACCGCCTGCGGACGATCCGCGCGACAGGTGGGAGAACGAACCGGTCAAGGTGTGGAGCGGCTCGCCGGGTTTGAGCATCTGCCGGCCCGCCGCCGAGTCTCCTTCTCCTGCCTCTTCTTTCCGATGGCAAATCCATGAAGGAGCCGCCCGGACACGACCGTGTGGCGATCCCGTCGCCCAGGAGCGCGGCCACATCGTGTGCATAGCGCTCGACAAGACTGATACCCTCGCCGGCGTCGGCCCCGGCTTTCGCCCGCCCGCAGGGTGGCGGCAGGGTCAGGCTGAGACCGATGCGGCGCGCGCCGGGCGCGCGCTGCGCCATGGTCACGGCGAAGGATCCGGTGCCGCATTCGGGATCGATGACCGTCCCGCCCGCCCCCGGGGCGACTTGATCGACAAGCCGCGACCGCCAGAACTGCATCCGTGTCAGCAGGACGAAGGCGCGAACGCAGAGACCGCTCATGGCGGCATGGCCAGAGGGCGGGGGGGTGGATGGCGCCGTCACGCCGCGGCCCTCAGCTCTGCGCGGGACTGTTTCAGGATCGACCAGGCCGACTGCAGAAAAACCACCGCCAGGATCCCGAGCGCCGGCGATGAGATCGGGCTAACGGGAGGCGGTGAGCCAGACGGCCAGACCCGTCGCGGCCACCACCAGGCTCTGGGTCAGATCGTTGCGCGTCCAAAGCCAGACCGAGCGGACGTTGGCGTCGCCCTCGCGGTGGCGGACCAGCAGGAGTGCGGCCAGCGCGTTGGCGAAGAAGCCCAGGACGCCAAGGCCGGTGATGACGAACCCTTCGGGCGGCGCTCCGGGTAACGCCCGAGATAGCAACGGCACCGAGGATGAACAGCGCGAGGGCTGCGAGGCTGGCACCTTTGATCAGGGCGGCGCCGGACCGCACAGCGACCGAGCGACCGATCACGGCCAGGCTGATGCCGTAGGTGGCGGCGTCGGCCAGGAAGTCGAGGGCGTTGGCGCCCAGGGACGCTGAGCCCTGCAAGGCCGCACCACCGGCTATGGCGACGAAGGCGGTCCCGTTGATGGCGATCACCGCCATCAGGATGCGGCGGTAGCCCGGGGTGGAGCCGTCGAACTTGACGGTCTCGCCGCAGTCACAGCCCGAGGCTGCCGGTTCAGAAGATGAGGGTGGTTCATTCATGGAGCACCACCTGTTACCCAAGGATGCATGCTCCAGTGGCTGGAGGATCAAGAACAAAAATGCATCGTGGCCCCCTGGACGGCCGCCGTGACGAAAACGGGCTTGATCCTCTGAGTAGCTAGAGGATGCACGAGAGGCCGAGGGACTTACAGGAGACCTCATGATCACAGTACCCTCGACACGGCGCGGCCCCGGTGGCCTGCAGGCGATGGCCTTCGGACTGGCGGCGCTGATCACGACCCTCGACCAGGCGGCCGAGTCGCTCACCACGTCCGGCTCGATACCGCGATGGAACTCACACCCTTCCTATCGCTGCGTCTGGGGTTCAATCCAGGCGTCACGTTCGGCCTGTTCGCGGACTCAGGCGCGGCGGGACGCTGGACGCTCAGCGGCGTGACGGCACTGATCATCGGCGCGCTGGTCTGGATCTGGCGGACGCGAACCGCCATGACGGCGGTCGCCGGGAGCCTTCTGGTCGGCGGGGCGGCGGGAAGGCCTAACCAGTGTTCTCGGCGCGGTGAGCTGACTTTATCGACCTGCATTGGGGTGCCGCCCACTGGCCGACGTTGCAATCTGGCAGATGCAGCCATTGTCTGCGGCGTGGGACTGCTTCTGCTGCCGGTCAGAGGGGCGACCGTCAGACCACCCTCGACCATGGGGCGCGCCGCGCGATGAGCCCTGCCCTCTCCCGCTGCGTCCGGACTGCGTCCGATCGGCAAGCTCGCCGCCGCCACAGGCGTCAAGGTCCCGACTATTCGCTTCTATGAGGAGATCGGACTGCTCCCCGCGCCGCCCCGGACCGCAAGCGATCGGAGGATGTATGATGATGGGGCGGAACGCCGCCTGTCATTCATCAGGCATGCACGTCAGTTGGGATTCGATCTGAACGCGATCCGTTCCTTGCTCGATCTGTCCGATCATCCGGATCGCCCGTGCGCCCAGGCGAACGCCATCGCCGAGCGTCATCTCGCGGAGGTGAAACAGAAGATCGCGCAGCTCAAGGCACTGCAGCGCGAGCTCTCCCGGATGACGGCGGAATGCGCCGGCGGCCAGGTCTCCGCCTGCAAGGTGATCGAAGCCCTTCACGACCACACGACGTCGCTTTGAGCGCGACAGCCCCTCCGCCAACTGCTAATGCGAGCCATTCCTAACTGGCCATGCCCATGCAACCCCTGTTCCGTCTGCTCGCCCTGCTATTCGCGCTGGGGCTGGCCACACCCGCTCTCGCTCAGCTCCCCCACCGCCTCGGAGGCCCAGGTCGCCTGGCGGCTGCTCGACTACGTCTCGGTCGACTACGCCGGCGCGGTGGCGAACGGCCAGGTGATTAATCCGGCCGAATACGGCGAGATGGTCGAGTTTGGCAGCCAGATCCGGACGCGTCTTGACGCTTTGCCGCCCCATCCGGCCAAGGGCGGCCTGGTGCGCGACGCGGTCGCCCTGCAGGCGGCGATCCGCGACAAGGCCGACCCGCAGGTCGTGGGAGATCAGGCCAGAACCCTGGCCGGTGCCGTCTTGACGGCCTATCCGAGCCCGCTGGCACCCTCACTTCCGCCCGACCTGGCCCGCGGCGCGACGCTCTATGCCGAGCAATGCTCGGTCTGCCATGGCGTCACCGGACGCGCCGACGGCCCCGGTGCCGAGGGGCTCGACCCGCCCGCGATCGCCTTTGCGGATGTGGAGCGCGCCCGCCAACGCAGCGTGTTCGGTCTCTACCAGGTGGTCGACCAAGGGCTAGACGGGACGGCGATGGCCAGCTTCGCCCATCTGCCGGCCGAGGACCGCTGGGCCCTGGCCTTCTATGTCAGCCGCTTTGCCTTCACTGACGCCGAAGCCGCCGAAGGCGAGCGCCTCTGGAAGGCCGACCCGGCGCTCCGCGTCGCCTACCCCGATCTGGCCGCCCTCACCCAGGCGACGCCGGCCGAGCTGGCGACAAGAATCGGCGAGACGAAGGCGCGGGCGGTCACGGCTTACCTGCGTCGCCATCCCGAGGCGACGGTCCGCGCCGAGGGATCGACCCTGACCCTGGCCCGGACGCGACTGGCCGAAAGCGAGGCCGCCTATCGCCGGGGCGACCGCGGGGCCGCGACCGACCTCGCCCTGTCGGCCTATCTCGACGGCGTCGAACCGATTGAGCCGGCGCTGGGTGCCCGCGACGGCGCATTGCTGCGGCGGGTCGAGACGGCCATGACCGACCTGCGCATCTCGATCAGCAGGGGCGCGCCGGCCCAGGAGGTCGCGGACCGGGTCGCCCGCGCGAACGCCTTGCTGGACACGGCCGAACGCGCCCTCGCGCCCCAGAAGGCGGACAATCTCGCCAGCTTCCTCGGCGCCTTCACCATCCTGCTACGCGAGGGTCTGGAAGCCATTCTCATCGTGGTGACGATGATCGCCTTTCTGAGGAAGGCCGAACGGCCCGAGGTGCTGCGCTATGTCCACGGCGGCTGGGTGGCCGCGCTGGTCGCCGGCGGCGCCACCTGGGCGGCCGCGACCTTCTTCATCTCCATCAGCGGCGCCAGCCGGGAGCTCACCGAAGGGTTCGGCTCACTTCTGGCTGCTGTCGTGCTCGTCTCTGTCGGTATCTGGATGCACGGCAAGTCGCATGCCGACGCCTGGCAGAGCTATATCCGCGACAAGCTGTCCAAGGCCCTCTCGAGGCGGTCGGCCTGGTTCCTGTTCCTGCTCGCCTTCGTCGTGGTCTACCGGGAGGTGTTCGAGACCATCCTGTTCTATGCGGCGATCTGGAGCCAGGGCGGCCATGTCGGCATGCTGGCCGGTGCCCTGACCGCCGTGGCGATCCTGGCGGTGATCGCCTGGGCGCTGCTGGCCTACAGCAAACGCCTGCCGATCGGCCGGTTCTTCTCGTGGAGTTCGATCCTCATGGCCGTCCTGTCGGTCGTGCTGGTCGGAAAAGGTGTCGCGGCCCTGCAGGAGGCGGGATGGATTGACGTGCACCCGGTCTCATGGGTTCCGCGCGTTGAAATCCTCGGCCTCTATCCCACGCTCGAAGGACTGGGTGTCCAGCTCGTCACGATCGCCATTCTGGCGATCGGCTTCGTCCGCACATCCGGTGCCGGACCCGACGCGGCCGTAGCACGATGATCCGAGCGCCGCGGCGCGTTGGTCGTAACGGCCCACGCGAGGCTTGAATCACAGACCTTCACGTCTGGCGCGTCGGAACGGCGGCGCATGCGACCATCGTCGGCGTGACCGGTGGGATCGACCGTGAATCCGTGAGAAGCCAGTTGCGACCGGTTCACGCGCTCGGCATCTCGCGGTGGAGTGCCGCTGACCGCTCCGAGTGTCGCGGCCGGCCAATCAGAAGGCTGAAGCCCTCATGGCTTCCTCGTTAGTCCGACCATTGTCCGGGAGTATGCATAACTCGCCACTTCTGACGAGTTATCGATGGAAAGTCAGCATAACTCGCCAGAACTGGCGAGTTATGAACCTCGACAATCAACGCGCCTCGATCTACCCGCTAAGCTTACCGGTAGTTTGAGACGAAGCTTTCGATTACCACCCGAATCCGGGAGGGACCGGATCCAATGGGCGACAACGGCGAGCCGCGCCTCCGACGCATGATCAAGAAGACGGAATTGCGCCAGATCGTGCCGCTGGCCAACAGCACCATCTGGGAGATGGAGCAGCGGAGACAGTTCCCGCGTCAGTTTGCGCTCACGCCGTGCTGTGTGGTGTGGGATCTCGCCGAGGTCGAGGCCTAGCTCATGCTCCGGCGGGAGAATCCCATCCAACGGGTGCCGCATCCTGACGTCCTTTAGCCGCCCGGTGAAGCCGAGCAGGCAGGACTGACGGGCAACGGAAATATCGTCAGGATGCTGCCGACGAAGTCTCGGACGCCGCAGCGCACGGGGCAGACCTCCGACGCCCGGGCTCGGACCGGCGCGGACGACGCGGCCCGGGCGGTCCTCTCAAGGTTTATCGGAAGCCACTGATCCAGTCCTCGACCTGCGCGCGGGATCCTGCGGCGGCGCGTTCGAGGCCGACCTTGCCGAGGATCGCCAGATGCGGACTGGCAGTGTCCGGATGACGCGACAGGTCCATGCAGATCGACAGCACCGCCTCATGCAGCTCTCCCTTCTGACACAGGGCCAATGCCCTCGCCTTGGCTTCGCCGACATGCGTATTGACCCCGCCCGTCGAAGCCTCGGTGGTGGGTACGACGGCATTCCCGGGCCGGACGAGGTGGTTCGCCCACAACTCCAGCGCCGCCCGCTTTTCCGGCACATAGGTGTGGCGATCATACACGCTGGTGACCGCTGCCCCTTCATTGGGCGTATGTCCGAGCACCAGCCCGACCACAAAGCGGCTGACGCCGTAGCGGCCGGTCAACGTCGTCGCGCCGGACCGTCTGACGTCGTGGGGTGAGCCTACCGCCAGTTTTCTGCGCGTGCAGGTCCGCGCGAATGCGCGGGTGATGGCATGCGGATCCAGGTGTTGGCCGGGAGATTTGGCGGACGGGAAGAGATAGGGACTGCCCGGATCAAGCGCCCAGGCCACGTCCAGGATCTCCAGCGCATCGGCCCCCAGAGGTACGACGTGCTGATGTCTGGCCTTGGCCCGCTCGGACGGGATCGTCCAGATTTTCGCGGCGCGGTCGAACTCGGTCTTGAGGGCTCCGGCGACCTCGGTGCGGCGGGTCAGGGTCAGCATCAACAGCTGGATCGCCAGTCCCATGACCGATTCCAGGCGGGCATGGACGCCCGCCGTCTTTTCACCCGGGGCGCGTGGCACCGATGCCTCCGACGCCGCGTCCCAGAGCGTTCTCAAGGCCGCGTCGTCAAACATGCGTTCACGCGGAGTTAGCGCCAGTGGCCGGGCCAAACCGAGCGCGGGATTGGCCTCGATCCGCTCCTCGAGCACCGCGAAGCCCAGAACCGCGTGAAGCAGGGAGCCGATCGACGCCACGCTGGCGGCCGCCATGCCGGTCTCGGTCACCAGGGTCCGCATGAATATCTTGGACGTCCGCGCGGCGGATCTCCGTGAACGGTCGTGACCCCAGCCGCGGCTGAATATGGTTGCGCCAGGTCTGGCGTTCGTTGTTGAGGGTGACGTCTCGCTTGGGCCGGCGGCGTCCCCCGTGAAGTCCGACCGTCGCCGCCTGCCAATAGGCCTCGGCCAGCTCATCGAGGGTCTCGCCGGTTCGCGCCCGCTCACGGGCCGCGGTCATCTCCGCGACGGGATCGCCCCCGTCCACCACCGCGATCCGCAATGCGGCGACTTTGGATCGGGCCTTGGCGAGCGACAGATCCGGATAGGCCCCGAGGCAAAGACGCCGCCGCGTGCCGTTCGTAGCGACATAGCGGAATTCGAACTGTTTCAGCCCGGTTGGAAAGACACGAACCCCGAGCCCGCGACTGTCGCCGACGGACATTTCATAGACCTGGTCAGCGGGTTTCAGGGCCGCGATCTGGCGGTCCGTGCTAAGTTGAAGGCGGGCCACCACGCGCTCTCCTCGCGCCTGCGCTGCAAATCAAACGCCACCCAGACTAGCATTTTCTGGGGCACCAGTGGGGCAGACGATGCAGAATTTCCGCGAAAAAGCAAGAAAAACGCTGAAAAATTAAATCTCCGTTTTTCCGAGACTTATCGAGTTATGCACAGCCATGAAATGTCCTGAAATTGCCTTTGAGGCGCTTCACACCGAGGGGGTCACAGGTTCAATCCCTGTCGCATCCACCATTCTTTTCAGGACGTTGGCGAACCGGGCCGGTTCCGCCCTTTCCGATTGTGCCCCGGAACGACGCAGCGGTATCCGTGCCAGGGCTGGACAATACGGTGCGCTCCACCGTTGAGCGTGGCGGCGTCTGTCCGTGCATTTTTCTGCATCAAAGCTGAAATCCGGCGTGGCGGTCAGATGCCGCTACGGTTGAAAGTACCGGCTTTCAGATCGGACCTGAACGGACACGTCGATCGGGACGTGGCCAAGCCGCCGTCTGGCGATCCAACGAAGTTCGGTCCGCCTTGGGCGAACGCCTGACGAGCCAACGGGCACGCCGCGATACGGAGTTGGATCAGAGCTTCGCGGGCCGGTTTCTTCGCGCGCCGGACCGCTGCCCGCATCTCCACATCAGTCGCGCCAGGCCTCGCGCCCGAGCGGCTGGCGGCTAGCGGTTAGCGTACAACCGAACACGCACGTCAGATCGGTCGGTAGCGTGCTGCACGTCCCCGCGCCCTGTCCGGCGCGGGGACAAGCACCGGCTTCAGCCTACCATTCGATGCTCATCCGGGCCCCGACCTGGTTGTCATTCAGGCGATCGCTGAACACGGCGCGATAGCCGGTCGACAGCGTCAGACCCTCGCGCGGCTGGTATTCGAGGCCGAACTCGGTGACCCCGGCCAGTGGGGCGGCCTGGGCTCCCTCGATGGCAAAGCCACCAAAGCCGGCGGCGGCCCCGCTGAAACGCATGTCGGTGCCGGCCTCACGGTCACCCGTGGTGACCAGTACGCCGACGCCGCCGTACAGCCGCATCGGCTGGCCGCTGAGCCGGTAGTCCTGGGTGCCACGCAGGTTCAGTTGCGTCGTCTGCCAGTTGCGTTCCTGGTCGGCGACCTCCAGCGACAGGCCGCCGGCAGCCCGTTCGGTAAAGCCGTCAACCGCACTGCGCGACATCGTCTGCATCAGGCCGACCGAGACCGCGCCACCACTGTCATCCGCGAAGCGACGCGCGACGCTGGCCGACAGCGACTGGCCCTCACCATGGGTCCGGCCGAGGGCCTGGCCGGTAAAGGCCCCGATCGTCACGGTGCGTCGGCTGTCGAGCTCACCGCCATAGACCGACGCGGTCAGGTCGGCGGCCCATCGGCCATCGTCGAAGCGTACATAGCCCGCAGCATGAACCAGATCGCTCTCGTACGACGACTGGCGTCCGGCGACATCGCCCTCCACCCGGGTCGCCCCGGCGGCCGCCCCCAGCACATAGTCGCCGGTGCCGACGGCATAGCCGCCGACGAAGCCGTTCAGACGCGTCTGCAGATCGGCCTGACCGGCCTTGCCCTCGAGGTCGATGTCGCTGGCATGGACCGAGATCCAGCCGCCGCGGCCCGTGCGGGTCTCGGCCGACGGGTCGAAAGCGTCCAGCACGCCGGTGATCATGGCCGCCGCACCATCGCGTCCACCGACGAAGCTGAAGGCACTGGCGAAGCTGAGCGGGGCGGTTCCGGGGGTCCGGATGGCACCACCGTCGCGAACGGCCTGTGTGAAGGCGTCATTGGCCGCGAACATTGAGCTGGACATGTCGGCCAGGGCCTCGCCGCCGAGGCTGTCGAACGCCACCTGACGCTGGCCGGCGTTCAAGCCGGACAGCTGGCCCAGCACGCCGAGCCAGTCGTCGGAGGCCTGCAGCTGGCCACCCGCCAGGGCCTGAGCGACCGCATTCTGGTTGCCGCTGCCGTTCGCGCCCAGGTCGAAACTGACCAGGTTGCGCAGTTCCAGCACCGCCGCGTTGGGGGCCAGATCGTAGCGCACCCGCCAGAACAGACCCGACTGGCCCGGTGCGGCGACGAAGGTCGCGCCGTTGCTGAAGGTGCCGACCAGTTGGCCGGCGGTCAGGAACGTGTAGCGGGTCAGCAGATCATGGCCGGTGGCCGAGCTGAGGAAGGTCGGGGCCAGGGTACCACCGGTCAGAGTGGCGGTACCGGAAACCACCAGCCGATCGGACAGGTTGCCGCCCGACAGGCCCGTGAAGTCAGCCGCGAGGGTGCCGCCGTTCAGGGTCAGACTGCCGGTCGAAAGCGTGCCGATGCCGTTGGCCTGTCCGGCCAGTCCGGGCGACAGGGTCACGCCGGCGGAGATCGTCAGGGCTCCACCGATGGTGCCCGCGCCGGTCAGGCTGCCGCCGCTGACGGCGACATTGCCGGTGGTGGTGGCGAGAAAGCGCAGCTCACCGCCGGTATTGCTGATCGTCTGCAGGCTATGGTTGCCCGCCAGGGTGAACAGACCGCCGGTGTGGACCAGCGAACCGGCCCCCGACAGGGTGCCGCCGAAGGCCGAGTCCAGGCCACCGAAGCTCAGTCGGCCCGAACTGATCGCGACACTGCCGGTGCCGTAAAGGGCCCCGACCGTGTCGATGCGGCTGTTGACGTCGAAGGTCGCGCCGCTTGAAACCGAGACCGTGGCCGTATCGGCCAGCCGGTCCGAAGCGCCCAGACGCAGGGTTCCGGCATTGATGTTGACCTGCGAGGCCGCGGATATGCCGGTCAGCACCGAGGTGCCGCCCAGGCCAAACAGGGTGCCGCCACCGAGGTTGGCGTTCACCGTCGCCCCGTTCAGTTCGTAGCCAGCCGCGCTCAGCGTGCCCGTCCCGTTCAGCGTACCGTGGATTGCGGCATAACCGACCGTCTCGTTGAAGCCCTGAATATCCAGGACCGCAGCGTTGACGAAGAGGAAGCCCGTGTCACTGAGACGATCGGAGGCACCCAGGACCAGAGATCCCCCATAGACCCTGACTTGAGAGGCGGCAGCGACGCCGTTCAGGGTCGAGACCCCGCCCGTGGTGTACAGAATGCCGTTGCCCAGGTTGGCGTTAATGGTCGCGCCGTTCAGATAGTATTCGGCCGCCGTCAGGGTGCCGGTGTCGGTCGGGGCCGGGATCGTCAACGGACCGTCGGTACCCTTGGTGCTAAAGGTGAGGGCCGGAAGGACCTGGGCACCGTCGGCGCGGGTCGGTGCCACCAACGGCGCAGCCGGGTTGGGCCGGCTGGTGTTCAGCGTGCCGTTGATCAGCGCCAGACCCACAGTCTCGTCGTTCCCGCGCAGGTCGAACGTCGCGCCACCTGAAACCGAGAGCGTGGCCGTGTCGGCCAGACGATTGGACACGCCCAGAAGCAGCGTTCCGGCCTGGACCGAGACCTGCCCGGCCGCGACCGTTCCGTACAGGGTCGAGTCCCCGCCGGTGTTGAACAGGGCACCGGTGCCGAGGTTGGCAAGGACGGTGGCCCCGTCGAGATAGTATTCGGCCGCTGTCAGCGTACCGGTCCCGACGGGGCCCGGATTCCACGCCACCAGTTCAGGTGACTTGCCGAAGTCGCTGAACAACGGTGAGAACGGCGTGCCGGCGCCGTCGAGGGTGCCGCTGAGCAGGGCGACGGCTACGGTCTCGTCGAAGCCCTGCAGATCGAGGGTCGCGCCGGAGGATATCGACAGGATGGCACTGTCGGCCAGCCGTTCGGACTCGCCCAGACGCAGGGTACCGGCGACAACCGCGACCGTGCCGGCCGCCGAGGTGCCGTTCAGGATCGAGACCCCAGCGGCATTACCCAGGAATCCGGTGCCGAGGTTGGCGTTGAGGGTTGCGCCGTTGAGCCAGATGTCGGCCGCCGTCAGCGTGCCGGTCCCGGTCGGCAGCAGGGTCGCTTGCGGGCCGTCGCCGGCACCGCCCGCCAGGGGCGACGGCGGCGGCACCGAGTTGTTCACCGTGCCGTTCAGCCAGGCCACGGCCACCGTCTCGTCATTGCCCTGCATGTCGAGAGTCGCGCCCGACTGCACGATCAGACGCGAGGTGTCGGCGATGACGCCCGAGGTCCCGAGCCGCAGCGTGCCGGCATCGACGCGGGTGTCACCGCTGTAGGTGTTGGCCCCGTACAGGGTCAGGGTACCCGCCCCGACTTGCGACAGGCCGCCGGCACCGGAGATGATGCCGCTGAAGACACTGTCGGCATTATTGGCCCCGACATATAGCGTCTGGCTGGCGTCAATGATGACAGATCCGGTCCCGTTCAGGGCGTTTATGGCCTCGCTGCCACCGACTGACAGGGTCGCGCCGGTGTTGACCCGGACTCCCGCCCCGTCATTGACCGACTGGCTACCGGTCAGACGCAGGGTGCCGCTGTCCAGGGTCCAGTCGGCAGCATCGGAGTTTGCGCCGCTGAGAATCCATGTGCCGTTGCCGTTCAGTGCCCGGCTCTCGAAGCCGGCCGTCTGGCCGATATCCAGCGCACCGTCGGTCAGGCCGCCCAGGATCAGGGTGTCTGTTCCGTCGCCCCCGAGCAGCGCCCCGGACGTCACGCCACCGAACAGGGTGACCACATCGGAACCCGCGCCTCCGACATAGGCGCCGTTCAGATCACCACCGATGGTGACCGTGTTGAGGCCTGTCGTGGCCGAGGCGTCGATCAGGCCGGTGACGGTCGAACCGGCCTGCAGGTCCAGGGTATAGCCGTCACCGGCCAGCAGGATGGCCGCACCGCTTCCGTTGCCAGAGATCGTCCCACCCGACTGGTTGATGATCGTGCCGCTGCCGCCGCTGAGATAGACGCCTCGACCGTTGAGAAGAGTGCTCTCGATCGTGCCGCTGTTGGTGACGCTGGCACCGGCTGCGGAACCATGAACGGCGGCAAGATCGGTGCTGCCTGTGACACGAAGGGTGCCGGTGTTGACGACGGAACCGTTGGCCCCTTCCAGGTGAACGCCGGCAAGGCCGCCTGAAATCAGACCGGCATTGTCAACGGATGCGCCGGCTCCAGCGATCCGCACGCCCCGACCGTTGACGGAGCTGATGCCTGCGGCCGACCGGTTCACGACCGATCCCGCACCGCCGAGATAGACAGCTGAACCGGGGCCGGTGTTCGAGATTGTTCCGGCATTGTCGAGACTTCGATCCGGTCCCGCCGAAACCGATCGCCTGCCCCGTGTTGCTGATCACCCCACCGGCCTGGTTGATGACCGTGCCGGAGCCGTCGAAGAAGACCCCCGAAAAACCGCTGTTGCTGGTGATCGCCCCGGCGTTGACCAGGCTGGACCCATTGCCGGCGAGCTGCACGGCAGTGGCCGTGTTGCTGATCGTACCGCCGGCCTGGTTGATGACCGTGCCGGTTCGGTCGAAGAAGACGCCGGCAAAATTGGTCGTGCCGCTGATCGATCCGGCATTGGTCAGCGTCGACCCGTTCCCGGCGAGACGCACGGTATTGTTGAGGCTGCCGGCCGAGATCGACGCGCCCGCGGCATTGGTCACTGTGCCGACGCCGCCCGAATACACGCCCATCTGGCCCGAGATCGTCCCGCCGGCATTGTTGCTGAGCGTCAGCCCGCCGGATGCGGTCACACCGGTACCGACGGAGCTGGAGACGGCTCCGGCATTGGTCAGGCTGTTCGCGGTTCCATTCATCGTCACGGCATTGCCGGCGACGGTGATCGACCCGGTCGACAGCAGGCTGGCCCCGGTGGTACCGCCGAGCACCAGACCGCCGCTGTTGGTCAGCGCCCCGCCCAGACTTAGAGATCCGCCCGACAGCACCAGGCTGCCGGAGCCGGACACGGCCCCGCTGTAGGTACCCGAGCTGTTGGACAGGGTCAGGGAACCGTTGGCCAGGTTCACCGCGCCCGCTCCGGTCAACCGGCCGATGGTTTCGGCGTTGGAGACCAGGAAGGTAGCGCCCGACGACACCGAAACCACGCCGGTGTCGAGGATGGCCGATCCACCGCGGACCTCCAGCGTGCCGGCCTGGATCGAGGTCTGGCCGGTATAGGTGTTGGTACCGGACAGGGTCTGGGTACCCGCCCCGACCTTGGTCAGGGCCAGGTAGCGCCCGGCGAATTCGGTGCTGTCCCGAATCACGCCGCTGAAGGTGCCCGAACCACCGGCGACGCCGAGGGTGATCGGCACCGTGCCGCCATACCCACCGGACAGGCTGCCCGCGCCGGTCAGGGCATCGACCCGGACCAGACCCTCGACCGTGTCGAAATGTGCGCCGGAGGCGATGTTCAGGCTGCCCATGTTGCTGGTCCAGAGGCCCTGGCCGGAACTGCTGCCGTTGACGGTTCCGCTCTGCACATCGATCAGGCCACCCTGCGACAGGCTGATCACGACGTTGCCGTTGCCGCCATAGCCGAGCGCCGTGACGCTGCCGGTGTCGCCGGAGAACAGAATGCGGCCGGCCCCGGTGAAGGTGTCGCCCTTGATGTACAGCAGGCCGCCGGTCTGGTTGTCGAAATTGAGTGTCGCGCCCGTGCCGATCGACACCGCCCCGTTGCCGAGCCCGCCGCCGGTATTGAGCACGCGCAGCGTGCCGCCCGACACCGTCGTCGTGCCGGCGTAGCCGCCGGCTCCGGTCAGGGTCCACAGACCGCTGTCGATCTTGGACAGGTTGCTGACTCCGGTGATCGATCCGGTCGCGATCGTGCCCGTCGCGCCGTTGGCGGCCGTGCCGTCGCCGATACCGGCCAGCACCAGCGTATTGGTGCCCGCCCCCATGTCGATCGCGCCGAACGACGCCGCCGCCAGGGTGCCGGCCGCCTGCAGGGTGATGCCACTGGCACCGTCGACCGTCGCCCCGCTGGTGGCGCCGCGACCGTTATGGATGGCTACAACGTCGTTGCCGCTGTTGAGCAGGATCGCCCCGGTGGTCGAACCGGCATGCAGGTTGATCGTGGTTGCCGCGCCCGGAGTGTTGACCCGAACCGCCCCGGCCCCGGTACCCGTAGCGCTGCCATAGTTGGTGAAGGTTCCGCCCGTGGCCGAGAACTGGACCGCCACGCCGGCGATCAGATCGGTACCGCCGCTCAGCGAGCCGGCTCCGGCATTGGTGATGGTCCCGCCCTGGATCAGCAGGGCTGAATAGGTCTGCGAGCTGATCGTGCCGGCGTTCAGAACGGTCGCTGGCGCATTGAGGACCGCAACGCCGTCCCGGAACAGGGCGACATCGCCTTCCCCGCCGGAGATGGTGCCGGTGTTGGTCAGGGTCAGGCCGTTCGACGAATAGATGCCGGCCGACGCACCGTGGATCGTGCCCGAGTTGATGACGGTGCCGCCGTGGGTGCTGATCGCATAGCCGGTGCCACCGGCCGTATAGACGCCCATGTCGGTAACCTGACCGTTTCCGATCGTGCCCGAGTTGGTGATACTCACCGTACCCGCCGCATTGATGGCGTTGGTCGCGCCGACCACATAGCCGACATTGGTCAGGGCCAGCGTGCCGCCGGTGGTGAGGATGGCCGCCTCGCCGCCGGCGATGATGCTGCCCGCTGTCGAGTTGGCGACGGTCAGGGTGCCGCCGTAGGACCGGATGCCGTCGGTGGTCAGCGTGGAACTGACCGAGCCCGCGCGGATCAGCCCGGTGTTGTTGACCTGCAGATTGCTGGAATTCTGGATGGCGGCGACCAGATTGTATTCACCGACGGCGATCGTGCCGCTGTTGTTGATGACCGAGCCGGCCACCTGGTTGTTGACGCCGTAGAAATAGAAGCTGCTGTTGACCCCGTTCATCTGACCGCCGCTGATCGTGCCGGCATTGGTGACCGTGCCTGTGGCCGAGAGATTGACGGCTGAGGTGCTGGAGATCAGCGATCGCCCGGCGTTGACCGTGAGCGTCGATCCTGGCGTTGACTGGAAGGAGGCCGAAGTGGCCCCGCCGGTGTTCAGGTCCGTATCAAGAACGATGTTGCCGCCGAGCAGCTTGAGCGTCGTGGTGTTGACGCCGGTCAGTGTGACCGTTCCGCTGTTGGCATTCAGGAAGAACCGCGAAATATCACCGATCGTGCCGGTACCGCCGGTGCCGAGATTGACGTTGAGGTGTTGATAGCCTCCGTTGGTCGTGGATACGGCCCCGGCGATCGTGCCGCCGGTCCAGTTGAACGTGGTGGTGCCGCTGCCGAAACTCGCGCCCTGCATCGCGCCGCCGGTCGCGAGGGCGAAAGTGGTCGTGCCGGTTCCCGACGTGCCGACGTAGTCACCGTTCAGGGTTCCCGCGACGGTGATCGTGCGGTCGCCTGTGTTGCTCGACACAATGTCGCCGTTCACCGTCGAACCGACGTTGAGGTTCAGGGTCGCCAGATCATCGCTGGCCAGACGGATACCGCCTGTACCCCCGCTGATCGTCCCGCCGGCCTGATTGGTCAGCACAAAGATGCCGTCGGCGACATGGACACCGAAACCATTGGTCGCGTCGGAACCGCCGCTGATCGTACCGCTGTTTGTGATCTGCTGGTCCGCAGCAGTCGACGCGACAGTCACCAGCACCCCGGACCCGTCCGTGCCTGTGATCGTTCCCGTGTTCACCAGACGCAGAAACCCGCCCGCCATCGATATCCCGTGCGTCGCGCCGGTTATCGTGCCGCCCGTGTTGTTGACATTGAAAACGTTCCCCGAGTTGTACAGACCGGTGTTGCCGGAAATCGAGCCGGTATTGTTGAACGTCCCACCCAGTGAGCGAATACCGGCGTCGGTCGCGCCGACACCCGTGCCAGTGATGCCACCCGCGTTCGTGAGGGAGGCATTGTTCTGGTAGTAGACGCCGGTTGAGCCGGTGATCGTTCCCGTCGCGGTGTTGGTCGCCATACCGTTGGGACTGCTATAGTGAAGCCCCGCCGTCCCGGTCCCGTTCGCAATCAGAGTTCCATTGTTAATGAGGGTATTTGCCCCGTTTACCAGATAGATGGCGCCGTTCGAGAAGCCGTTTCCAGTAGAGGTCACAGTCACGCCGGCATCGACATTGACCGTATAGTTGCCGATATTCGTGTAGACGCCGGTGGCACCCGTAATATCGCCGCCAATGTTGATCGTACCGGTATTGCCGAACGTCCCCGCGGTCACGCTGACGCCACGCCCCGTAGCCGTGATCGCCGCCGTGGTGTTGATGTTGATGACGTTTGCGGACGAACCGGTAGTCGATGCGCTCACGCCCGTGCCGAACGCGGTGATGTTGCCAATCGCCGCGCCGACATTGATTGAGAACGGATCGAGGACGGTGCCTCCGCTGCTGGTGGCAATGATCCCGGTGCCGACGCCGTTCGCGGTGCTGTTGATCGTGCCGGCACCGCTGGTGGTGATCTGGGCTCCGGCGGTATTTGTGGAATGGATGCCCGTCGGTGCGGACGATGGCCGCCTGGGATTCTAATATTGCTACGGCCGCCGGTGGCGTCCGCACGAATGCCTGTGACCAAAGCATTGATCGACCCGCCGGTCATCTCAATGAAGCTGCCGTTGAAATTGTCGTCGCGTTGATGCCGGTATCGAAGCCGGTGATCGTCGAGGAACCCAGCTGGATGCTGGCGTTGATGGCGCTGACGGCGTTGATACCGGCAATATGGGAGCCGTTGGCGACGAACGACTGGCTCTGGCTGGACGCGTCGAAATATATGTAGCCCGAGGGTGCCTGCAGGTTAATTCCGTAGCTTCCGGTGAAGATCGAGCCGCTGCTATCAATCGCAACACCCAGATTGGCATTGGTGGAAATATGCAGGGCCGAGCCGCCATTCGCCGTCGTGGTCAGCGCGTTCACACCCGTCAGCGATACGCCGGTCGAGTTCAGACCGCCGGTTGACCCCTGGATCCGCAAGGCGTCGATCGAAGGGGTACCCGTCGTGTTGTTGATGGTGACGCCATCCACTTAAATCCCCGTCGACTGGGTCACATTCGTGAGCTGGACGCCGCCACCCGACCCCGACTGGTCACTGACCGTCGGATTGCTCCCGCCGATCCGGGCGATCGTGCCACCGTCGGCCGGACTGACGACCGTCTGGGCCACGGCCCCCGACGCCGCCAGCCCTACGGCCACCAGCGCCGTACTGCCCAGCAGGCCGGCGCGGACCAGGCCGGAGGCCGCCGATCTGGCGCTGCGTGAGGACGAACGCGAACCGGTGACGGCGCGGGATTTGATCGAGGTCATGTCGGACAGCCTACCCAGGAGAATCACAGGGCGACGCCCTGATCAGACAGACGACGAATGGCGACCAGCCTCCCGGCCTGTCGAAATTAGTCGTTAATCTTTCGGGTAACTAGCAGCTCTCGTTGATGGCCAGTATGACCCAGCGTCCCAATCTTGGGACGCCACGCCTAAGGGGGGAATTCGCTGTCCGCGTGCCGGGCTCATTGCGTTTGTCGGTCAACCCGTCGGCCCGGACGACCGCCGGGCCGGGCGGTCACCGCCCCCGGTCGCGGCGCGCTGTCGCAGGACAGGGCCGGATCTTTCGCGTATGCCGCACCGCATGAACCGTAACATGCATTTCGCGCAGCTTCTGGCTGCCGCCGCCGCCGAGCCCCAGCCGCAACGGCTGTTGTTTGTTTTTGCCGGGGCCGAGCTGCCCGACCGGGCCACGCCCGAGCAGGTGCGCCTGTTCAACGCCGGCAAGGGCGGCGCGCTGACGCCGCAGATGTGCGTCGACAAGGCTCCGGCCGACCTGGCCGATTTCGCGGCCCTGGTGGCGGGAGAGTCACGGCGCGCCGGACCGCCGTGGAGCGTGGTGTTCGCCGCCAGCCTGGGCGGACACGCGGCGGGCAGGCTCCGGACGCGGAGAAGGTCCAGCAGGCGCTGCAGATCATGGTCGAGGCCGTGCGCCAGCCGGCCAGATCAAGGGCTTCGCCGCCTACGATACCGAAGGCGGATTCATCGAACTCAACTGACGGCCGGGCGCTCGGGTTCGCTCGGCGGCGATCCCGAGCACACGGCTCCAGACCGCCTTGCCGACCCGGTCATAGGTGATCATCACCGCCACCAGGGCCCTGAGCCCGGCCTCGTCGATCATGCCGTCCGGCAGCAGGGAGGATCGCGGACGATGGCGCGGACCCCGGCCCGGCCCAGCAGAATGGCCTCGCGCGCCGCCGCGCCTGACGACGCCCCGTCGATGCGATCAAGACTGTCGGACAGGGACTCCGGAGCAGCTGCGCATTGGCGGTTTCGATCCGGGTCCGGTTCCAGAGCCCCGTGGCGTCCTGGATGGACGCCTCATCCAGCGCCGTCAGTCGCCCGGTCGTCTGAAGCGTCGGGGCCGCGCCATAGTCCAGCAGCCGGTGCCGGGTGCTGGCGATGCCTTCCAGATTGTCGGGACGCAGCCACAGGCCGGCGGGCGTGCGGCGAAAGCCCTCGACCTCCAGCGCCCGCACCGTGCCACGCCAGGACGCGCGTGACTTACGCTGGTCGGCCGGGCCGCGGCCATCAGCCAGCCGCCGTCCCAGGCCCGTCGCCGCGACAGCACCTCGCGCCAGCCGTCGATGCGGCGTCGCCAGGGGTCGTCGCCCTCGCCCTGGCTGTAACGGCCGCGATCCACGGCGCGGATGCGGCCGTCCTGCTTCAGGCGGGTGATGGCGGTGCGCACGGCGGTCGGGCTCAGGTCCATCAGGTCGCCGGCGCGCAACAGGTCCCGGGTCGACAGGATCCGCGCGTGCGACGGCCCGCCGTCGAAGGCGGCGAACAGGTCGAGGATCAGGGTTCTGGCGTCGAGCAAAGGCATGTTGTTGCTATTATCGACGATAATGGTCATCATTTGCCACAACAAAAGAGCGGGTCCCGGAACGCGCCGGACCGACGCGAGGACACCCATCGATGCCCGAGTTTCAGTCCATTGCCTATGCCGTCGCCGACCGGACGGCGACCCTGACGCTGAACCGGCCGGACGAGCGGCTGAATGCGATCGACGCCCATATGCCCGGCGAGATCGCCCGCGCCGTGGCCATGGCCGATGCCGATCCCGATGTGCATGTGGTGCTGGTGCGCGGCGCGGGCCGGGGCTTCTGCGGCGGCTATGACCTGGTCGACTATGCCGAGGCGAAGGGGGCCGTTTCCGGCAGTCAGGAGATGCCGTGGGATCCGACCGAGGATTTCGCCATGATGTGGAAGAACACCCAGGACTTCATGAGTCTGTGGCGGTCGCGCAAGCCGACCATCGCCTGTGTCCACGGGGCCGCCGTGGCGGGCGGGTCCGACATCGCCCTGTGTCTGCGACTTCGCTGATCATGACCGAGGACGCCCGGATCGGCTATCCGCCGTCGCGGGTCTGGGGCGTGCCGACACCGGCCATGTGGGTCTATCGGCTGGGGCCGCAGGCGGCCAAGCGGATGATGATGACCGGCGATCTGATCGACGGGCGTGAGGCGGTCGAGATGGGACTGGCGCTGAAGACCGCCCCGGCGGACGGTTTCGAGGCCGCGATCGACAGCCTGGTCGGGCGGTTGCGGGGGGTGCCGCGCTGGTGAACCAGCTGATGATGACCAAGATGGTGATCAACCAGGCCTAGGAAAACATGGGGCTGCCGAGCAGCCCAGATGATGGCGACCTTCTTTGACGGGGTGTCGCGTCATTCGCCCGAGGGCCTGTGGTTCCGCGAGCGGGCCCAGGAAGTCGGCTTCAAACAGGCGGTGGCCGAGCGCGACAGTGGCGGGTCCATCGCCCCCCATGTGTCGAAGCGGAGCTGAGCGGATGACGGACACGGTTCTGATCGAGCGGCGCGGCGCGGTGACCATCGTCACCCTCAACCGGCCGGACCGCCGCAACGCCGTCGACCCGGCGACGGGCGTGGCCCTGCGTCAGGCGTTCGAGGCGTTCGAGGCGGATGACGACGCGCGGGTCGCGGTGCTGACCGGGGCCGGCGGCGTGTTCTGCGCCGGGGCCGATCTGAAGGCGGTCGCGCAGTCGACCGGCCAGTACAGCGCCGAGGGTCCCGGCCATATGGGGCCGTCGCGGATGCAGTTGTCCAAGCCGGTGATCGCGGCGATCGAGGGGCATGCGGTGGCCGGGGGTCTGGAACTGGCGCTGTGGGCTGATCTGCGCGTCGCCGCCGAGACGGCGGTGTTCGGTGTCTTCTGTCGCCGCTGGGGTGTGCCGCTGGTGGACGGCGGCACGGTGCGGCTGCCGCGTCTGATCGGCCACAGCCGCGCGCTGGACATGATCCTGACCGGGCGCGCGGTCGACGCCCAGGAGGCGCTGGATATCGGCCTGGCCAACCGCCGGGGTGCCCGCAAGGTCTGTCGCGCTGGGGCGGCCGCGGTCGCGCTGGCCGAAGAGATCGCGCGCTTTCCGCAGGCCTGTGTGCGGATCGACCGCGCCGTCATGGCCCTACGATCAGTGGGGGCCCTGTCGCTGGACGACGCCCTGAGGCGGCGGGACACACCAAGGCGTGGCGGCCGGTCCGGCCATCCTCGCCGCCGCCCAGGCCGGAGCCGCCCGCTTTGCCGCAGGTCGGGGTCGGGGATCCGCGGTTCAGTGACATTTGACGGGAGATTTTCATGCTGGTGACCGAGATGATCGAGCGCGGCGCGCGCCGCTTCGCCGACCTGCCCGCCGTCCTGTTCGGGGACGCCGCGATGACCTTCGCCGAGGTCAACGCCCTGGCCAACCGGATGGCCCATGTCCTGATCGACCATGACGCCGGTCACGGGCGTCGGGTGCGGGTTTGATTGGGTCAACAACGGCCTGTACGGGGCCGTGCCGCTGGACGCCCTTGCGCGGGCGGGGGTAATCCGGGTGCCGCTCAACGCCCGGCTGTCGCTGGCCGAGCATACCCAGATGCTGGTCGCGATGGATGTCGATCTGCTGGTGTTCGGCCCGGATCTGGTCGAGCGGGCCGAGGAATTGGCCGTGGCGGTGCCGGGCCTGCGCCTGATCGGTCTGGGCGCGGCCGCGGGACTGGGCGACCTGCTGGATCTGGCCGAAAGGGCCCCGTCCGACGCCCCGGTCGTCGCGATCGCGCCCGACGACGTAGTGCTGGCCCTGTACACATCCGGGACCACCGGGGTGCTGAAGGCGGCCGAACACACCAGGCTAGTTTCGCGGCCGTGGCCCTGAACATTCCCGCGACATCGGCCTCGGCCGAGGGCGATGTGATGCTGCACGCGGGCTCGATGGGTGTCGGAGATCATCGTCAGCGGGGGCTACACCTTCGTGCTGCCGTTCTGGCTGACCGGGGGCGTGTCGGCGGTGCTGCCCGGCTTTACCCCGGCCAGCTATCTGGAGGGGGTGCGGCGCTACCGGCCGGCGGCGTTGAACCTGGTGCCGACGATGATCGCCATGCTGCTGGACCTGCCCGATATCGACCGCGAGGATTTCATCAGCGTCGACACCCTGCTGTACGGGGCCGCGCCGATGCCGACGCCGCTGATGGAGCGGGCGCTGGGACTTCTTCGGCCTGCGGCTGGTGCAGTTCTACGGACAGACCGAGGCCCCGCTGGCCGTGGCCGCCCTGTCCAAGGCCGACCACGCGCCAGAGGTGGCGCACCCACGGCTGGCCTGTGGCTTCCCGACGCGCGAGTGCGAAATCCTGTTGCTGGACGAGAACAACCAGCCGGTACCGCCGGGACAGCCGGGCGAGATCGCGGTGCGCGCGCCGTTCCTGATGAAGGGCTATTACGCCGCGCCCGAGCTGAACGCGCAGAGCTGGCTGCCGGGCGGGCTGGCTGAAGACCCGCGACATCGGCCGGTTCGACGCCGAGGGTTGCCTGTATCTGGTCGACCGGGTGTCGGAGATGATCGTCACCGGCGGCTACAACGTCTATCCCAAGGAGGTCGAGGACGCGCTGGGGGCCCACCCGGCCGTACGCGAGGCCGCCGTCGTGGGCCTGCCCGACGACAAATGGGGCGAGGTCGTCACCGCCTTCGTCGTGCTGTGCGACGCCGATGCGGCGACGGCGGACGAGATCCTCGACTTCGTTCGCGCCCGCCTCGCCGCCTACAAGGTGCCGAAGACGGTGCGGTTCATCGACGAGGTGCCCAAGAGCCCGGTCGGCAAGCCGCTGCGGCGCGTGCTGCGCGAACCGTTCTGGGTCGGGCGCGACCGGGCCATCTAGCCGGACGACCGGCCGCGAGGCTCAGAGGCCGGGCGTGTCCCCGGCCTCTCCGGACCAGCCGCCGGCCAGCACCTTGAACAGGGTGATCTGGTTGGTGGTCACCCGGGCGTCCGAGTCGGTCAGGGCGGCGTCGGCGGCGGCCAGGGTGCGCTGGGCGTCCAGTACCGTCAGGAAGCTGTCGGCCCCGGCGTCGAAGCGCAGGCGCGACAGGCGCGCGGCATCAGCCGCCTGGGTCCGCGCCGCCTGCAGGGCGCTGCGCCGGTCCAGCTCATTGGCATAGTCGGCCAGCGCCGTTTCCGCCTCCTGCAGCGCCACCAGCACGGTCTGGTCGAAGGTCGCCAGCGCCGCGTCGGCGGTGGCCCCGGCCTGGGCGATGCGGGCCCGGGCGGCGAACACATTGGGGAAGGACCAGCTGATCAGCGGGCCCAGACCGAAGCGGAAATTGGCGGACTCGCCCAGATCACCGGCAGCCCCCGCCGTGGTGCCCAGCGATCCGCCCAGGCTGATGCGCGGATACAGGTCGGCGGTGGCGACATTGACGCGCGCGGCGGCGGCGGCCAGATCGCGCTCGGCCCGGCGCACGTCGGGGCGGCGCGCCAGCAGGCCGGCCCCGTCGCCGACCGGGATCGGCTGCAACAGTTCCGGCGGACGGGCGCAGTCGCGGGCGGCGGTCGAGGCCTCGGCCGGCGGGCGTCCGGTCAGGGTGGCCAGACGGAACACCGCACCCTCGCGTAGGGCCCGCAGTGGCGGCACACTGGCCCGGGTCTGTCCCACAACCACCCGGGCGCGGGCGACATCAAGGCCGTTGCCGGCCCCGCCATCCAGCAGACGCTGCGTCAGGTCGACAGTCTCGGTCTGCAGGCCCAGGGTCCGCTCGGCCACGGCGATGCGGGCATTGGCGGAACAGGCATCGGCATAGGCCCGCGCGGTCTCGGCGGCGACCGAGACGCGGACCACGTCCAGCGCGGCGGCGGCGGAGTCGGCATCGGCGCGGGCGGCGCGGATCGTCGATCCGACCCGGCCGAACAGATCGATCTCATAGGCGACGTCGAGTCCGGCGTCATAGATTTCGGTCTCGTCCAGGGCCTGACCGGGCGTCGCGCCCGGGACCGTCGCGGTCGAGGCCCGGCCGTAGGTGTAGCCGGCGCTGGTCGTGGTCGACGGCAGGCGGCCGGTGCGCGCCTCGCCCAGCACGGCGCGGACGCGACGCAGATTGGCGGCCGCGGCCTGGAGCTCATTGTTGTTGGCCAGGGCCTCGCGAACGAGATCGTCCAGCACCGGATCGGCATAGAGTCGCCACCAGTCGCCGCGCACGGCATCGGCGGTCATGGCCGGGGTGGCCGCCCCTGTGAAGGTCCCCGTCGCCGCAAGGGGAAGGACGGCGACAGGGGTCTTCGGCCCGACCGCGCACGAGGCCAGCGCCAGGGCGGCGACGGCGGTCGCGGTCGGAACCCGGAGACACGGAAATCAGGGTCATCACAGGTCTCCCGAACGGGCCGTGGCCGACGGGCCCGCGGCTGGAGGCGGGTCAAGCCGGGGCTGGGCGTCCGGGGCCGGCGCCGCGGCTGCCCTGCCCCGCCCGGTCGGCATCCTGACCGCCAGCCAGCGGCTGATGACGTAGAAGACCGGGGTGAGGATCAGGCCGAAGAAGGTGACGCCGATCATCCCGAACACGACCGCCGTGCCCAGCGACTGGCGCATCTCGGCCCCGGGGCCCGTCGCCAGCATCAGCGGCAGCACGCCCAAGATGAAGGCGAACGAGGTCATCAGGATCGGCCGCAGGCGGGTTTTGGCGGCGCGCACGGCGGCGTCCCAGCGGTTCAGGCCCTCGTCCTCGGCCTGTTTGGCGAACTCGACGATCAGGATGGCGTTCTTGGCCGCCAGCGCGATCAGCACCACCAGCCCCACCTGCACCAGGATGTTGTTGTCCCTGCCGCGCAGGTTGATGCCGACCATGGCCGCCAGGATGCACATCGGCACGATCAGCACGACCGCCAGCGGCAGGGTGAAGGCCTCGTACTGGGCCGCCAGCACCAGGAAGACGAACACCACGGCCATGATGAAGACGATGGTAACGCGCCGCCGGAGGACTGTTTCTCCTGCAGGGCCAGACCGGTCCACTCGTACGAGAAGCCGGGCGGCAGGGGTAGCCTCGGCCAGCTGTTCCATCTGGGCGATGGCCTGCCCCGAGGAAACGCCCGGAGCCGCCTGCCCCTGAAGCTCGGCGGCCGGGAACAGGTTGTAGCGCACGATCCGGGACGGACCTGAATCCTCGCGCAGGCTGGCCACCCGCCGATCGGCACCATCGCCCCCGAGGCCGCGCGGGTCTTCAGGTTGGCGATGTCGGCGATGTCGTCCCGCGCCATCGGTTCGGCCTGGGCCGTGACCCGGAAGGTGCGACCCAGGAATAGGTTGAAGTCGTTGACGTAGGACGAGCCGAGATAGACCCCCAGCGTGTTGAACACGTCCGACGGCTGGACGCCCATCATCAGGGCCCGGTCGCGGTCGACGTCGGCGGCGATGCGCGGCGAGCCGGTGTTGTAGGTCGAGAACACCTGCTGGACCTGATCCGGAGCCTGGGCGGCCGCGCCCATCATGGCGAAGGTGGCGCCCTCCAGCGGGCGGTAACCCGCGCCGGAGCGGTCCTGGACCATCATCTGGAAGCCGTTGCCGTTGCCCAGACCCTGGACCGCGGGCGGGGCGATGACGAAGATGTTGGCGTCTTCGATACCCATGGTGGCGCCGGTGATGGCCCCGGCCAGAGCGGCAGCGCCCTGTTCGGCGGTCTTGCGCTTCGTCAAAGGGGTTCAGGTTGATGAAGATGGTCGCCGCGTTGGAGCCGAACGAGAAGCTGGAGCCGTCCAGTCCGGCGAAGGCGACCATGCTCTCGACGCCGTCCGTGTCCCGGATGATCGCCTAGGCGCGGTTCATCACCGCCTCGGTCCGTTCCAGAGACGCCCCGGGCGGCAGCTGGATGACGCCGATCAGGAAGCCCTGGTCCTGCTCGGGAATGAAGCCGGAGGGGGTGTTGAACAGGGTGAAGCCCGTCGCCAGCAGCAGCACGCCATAGATCGAAAGCACCAGCATGACCTTGCGGACCAGCCGGACTGTGAGACGCCCGTATCTGTCGGACAGCCAGTCGAAGCCCGCGTTGAACTTCCGGCCGGCGTAGCCAACGTAGTAGAAGGCGCCGCCCAGAACGCCGGGCTTGCGCACGTCGTCATGCGGCCTGTGCGGCTTCAGCAGCAGGGCGGCCATGGCCGGCGACAGCGTCAGCGACACCAGCAGCGACACGACCGAGGCCGTGGTGATGACGATGGCGAACTCGCGATAGAAGATGCCCGGAATGCCCGGCACGAACATGGTCGGCACGAACACCGAGACCAGCACCAGGCCGATCGAGATCAGCGCCCCCGACACCTCCTGCATCGACCGGTGGGCGGCGTCCCGCGGCGACAGGCCCTCGCGGATATAGCGTTCGACGTTCTCGACCACCACGATGGCGTCATCGACGACGATACCGACCGCCAGCACCAGGGCGAACAGGCTCAGTGAGTTGATCGAATAGCCCAGCGCCAGCTGCACGGCGAAGGTCGCCACCAGGGCCACCGGGATGGCCACGATCGGGATGATCGCCGCCCGCCAGGTCTGCAGGAAGATGAGCATCACCAGCATCACCAGGAAGACGGCTTCCAGCAGGGTGTGCTGCACGGCCTGACCGAGGCCGCCACGAACTGGGTGGGGTTGTAGGCGATCCTCTACCGCCATGCCCTGGGGCAGGTCAGGCCGGAACGCCTCGACCTCGGCCATCACGCGGTCGGCGGTGCCCAGCGCATTGGCGCCGGGCTGCTGGATGATCGCCATGCCGACGCCTTGCTGGCCGTCGAAGAAGCCCTTCATGCCGTAGTCCTGGGCCCCCAGCTCGACGCGCGCGACGTCGCGCACCCGGGTGACGCGGCCTTCGGCGTCGGTCTTGATGACGATGTCGCTGAACTGCTCGGGATCGGACAGTCGGCCCTGCACCTGCACCGGCAGCTGGAAGGCCGCGGCGTTGGTGGCGAAGGGCGGCTGGCCGATGGCCCCGGCGGCGGCCTGGACGTTCTGGGACCGCAGGGCGGCGACGATGTCCGGTCCGGTCAGGCTGCGCGCGGCAGCCTTGGCGGGATCGATCCAGACCCGCATGGCGTAGTTGCCGCCGCCGAAGATCTGGACCGCGCCCACGCCCTCGACCCGCAGAAGGCGGTCGCGCAGCGCCGAGTTGGCGTAGTTGCCGACGTAGTCGTTATCCAGCGACTTGTCCGGGGACGTCAGTCCCAGGATCATCAGGAAACCGCTTTCCTGCTTGTTCACGACCACGCCGATCTGGCGGACCTGCTCCGGCAGACGGGGCTCGGCCAGGGCGACCCGGTTCTGGACCAGCACCTGGGCGGCATCCCAGATCGGTGCCCGGATTGAACGTCACCGTGACCGAGACCGTCCCGTCCGAAGTGGACGAGGACGACAGGTACAACATGCCCTCGACGCCGTTGACCTCCTGCTCGATCGGCGCGGCCACGGTCTCGGCCACGGTCTCGGCCGAGGCCCCCGGATAGGCAGTGTTGATGGTGATCGTCGGCGGCGCGATCTCCGGATACTGCGACAGCGGCAGCAGCGGATAGGCGAACACCCCCATCAGGGTGATGAACACCGCGATCACGGCCGCGAAGATCGGACGGTCGATGAAGAAGCGTGAGAAATTTGCGGGTCTCGGCTCAGTCGCCCACAGACAGGCTGTTGGCGAAGGTCGCGCTGGAGGCGGGGGCGACCCGGGTGACCGGCTGCCCGGCCGGGGCGGCGGCGACGGCGGTAATCTGGCCGACGCGGGCCTGGACCTTCATGCCCGGCTGCTGGATGCGCTGGACCCGGAAATGATGACGCGGTCGGTGGCGGTCAGCCCGGATCGGACGACCCGCAGCCCCTCGACGATCGGACCCAGCTGCACCGGCCTTGGGCGCCACCGTCCCGTCCGCGGCGACCACATAGACCATCCGGCGGGCCTGGTCGGTGGCGACCGCGGCGTCAGGCACCAGCATCGCCTGATAGGTCCCGGCCCCGGCCAGACGCGCCTGTCCGAACATGCCCGGCTTCAGCAAGCCGTCGACATTGGGCACCAGCGCCCGCAACCGGATCACGCCCGAGGCCGTGTCGACCGCGTTATCGGTGGAAATCCAGCGTGCCGGCGCGGGTGAAAGCAGCCTCATCCTGCAGGCGCAGGCGGACGCGGGCCGGCGCCCTGACGCGTCTGGCGCTGGTATTTCAGCAGCAACGCTTCGGAAGCTTCGAAGGTGAAATGCAACGGCCCGCTGGCCATGATCGTCGTCAGGACGTCGGCCGCCGAGGACCCGCCGCCAACCAGATTGCCCGGATCGACCCGGCGATCCGAGACCCGTCCCGATATGGGGGCGGTGACGCGGGTGAATTCCAGATCCAGCGCCGGGCGCGCACGGCGGCGTCGGCGGCGGCGACACTGGCCTCGGCCGTCTGCTGCGCGCCGCGCTGGGCGTCGACCTCGGCCTGGGAGACGGCCTGCGCTTCCAGCAGGCTTTCGGACCGGGTCAGATTGGTGCGGGCCAGTGCCAGCTGGGCCTGGGCCTGCGACGGTTGCGCGCGGGCCGCCGCCAGGGCGGCCTGGGCCGGACGCGGAGATCGAGGGTGAACAGCAGCTGCCCCTGACGGACCTGGGCCCCGTCCCGGAAATGCACGGCGGTGACATAGCCGCCAACCCGGGCCCGAACCTCGACCCGACCGTGTCGCCTCGAAACGCCCGGTGAATTCATCCCAGTCCTGCACCTGACGCACCAGCGGGACGGCCACGGTCACCGCCGGCTCCGACGGTGTCTGCGCCTCGCTCCGGGGCGTGCAGCTTTGCAGGACGCCCGCCATCAGGACGGACGCGACCACGATCTTGGCGGTGCGCATTGGTGAGAAATCCCTGTCTTTGTCGACGGACGGGCCGGAAGAGAAGCCGCTAGTCAACGCCCGGCGACTTAATGATGGGCATCGCGACGCTTGTCAACGGGCGATGACAAAGCCATAACCGCCGTGTGGCCTTTGGGAGATCACGTATTGTTGTGTACCGCCGGGCCCCGCCCGCGAAATGCCGAGGCGACCCGCGCCGCCATTCTGGACGCGGCGCGAGAGCGCTTTGCCCGTGAAAGCTACGACGATGTCGGCCTGCGCCACATCGCCGGCGATGTCGGTGTGGATGCCGCGCTGGTGTCGCGCTATTTCGGCTCCAAGGACGAACTGTTCAAATCCGTCCTCGACAGCTGTAACCAGGGCGACGAACTGATGCTCGGCGATCGCGCCACTTTCGGTCAGCGCGTGGCCCGGGACATCATCCTCGAGCCCACGAGCGAGACCAAGCTGAAGGGTCTGATGATCTTTCTGCGCTCGGCGTCGTCGACCAAGGCGATGGAAGTGGTTCAGCGCAACGCCAACACCCGGTTCTATGGCCCGTTTTCGGAGTGGGTCGGCGGTCCCGACGGGGCCATCAATGCGCGTCTGGCCGCCAGCCTGATCATGGGCATGGCCATCAGTCGCGACGTCACCGGCGGCTTCAACCTGACCCCGGATGAGTGCGAACGCATGATCGACCGCATGGCGGCCACGCTGCAGGCCTTGATCGAACCCTGAACCGCCGGCTTCCGGGGCGCGACAGGCCCCCCTGTCCCCGCCCCGGTTCCCGGCCTCAGCGCCCGCCCGCCGTCGTCAGCCGCAGGATGACGTCGTCGACCTGTACGCCGCCCCGGTCGATGACCAGGTTCTGGTAGTTGCGCTGGCCGTCGACGGTCTCGGCCTCGACGCTCTCGACCTCCGTACGGAACTGGCGGCGCAGATAGGTCGGCCAATTCACCGGCCGTGACCAGCCGGTCACCGTCACCGTCGGCCGCCCCGGCCATGCCGGTGCGCAGGAAATGGGACAGATAACCGCCGGCGGCGGAATTTTGAGGCCACGGCACGGTCAGGTCCTCTTCCGAGCTGAACAGGCCCATGACGCCCGGCCGGTCCACGACATTGCGCGCGAAGCCGCCCGAATAGCAGGAATCCAGTACCAGCAGCGCCAGCCGCGTATTCAGCGTCCCGAACAGGCGGGACATCTCCACATCATCGAAAAAACTCTGACCGTCGCGCAGCACGATGAACTCGCTGCGACCGTCCGGCTCGAAGCGGCTGATTGCGGTGTCATTCTGGTCGCCGTGACCGGAGAAGAAGAACAGGAACATGTCGTCGGGTCCCGCCTGGGCCGCGACCCGGGCAAAGGCGGAACGCACGCCGCCGACCGTGGCCTGGGCATTGGTCAGGACGACGCTGGCGCTGTTCAGCACCCCTTCGCGCTGCAGGACCTCGGCCAGTTTGAGCGCGTCCTCGTGCGGTGTAGAGCAGATCGTTCTGGCCGCTGCCGCCATAGTCGGCGACCCCGACGATGATCGCGAACACCCCGCGCGCCGGACTGGACCGCGGCCTGACGCGGCGACCCCGCGCTGGGGTTGACGCTGAACCGGTAGGAGCCGGTCTCGCCCGGCGCATAGGGAGGTGACCATGACCTGATAGTCGCCATCCTCGGCCAGGACCGTGTCCAGCCGGCTGTCGGTGCCGTTCTGGCCGTCGTCATTCTCGTGCTGTTCCCCGAGGGCGTACGCAGGATGGTATAGGCATCAAAGGCCGAGGAGGTCAGTTCGACCGCCACCCGCCCGCGTCGCCCGGCGAAGCTGTAGGTGTCGACATATTCCCCGCTCGACAGGGTCTCATCGCCAAAGCCCAGACTGCCGGCCACGGTCTGACCGACGGCGATGCGGCCGCCCACACCCGCCTGTTCGTCAGCGTGCGAGGCCGGTTCAACCCGACCCGGCCCGCTGTCCGGACGGACCGCCAGCCGATAGGCCCCCGTCTCGCGGGGCGCATAGCTGGTGGCGGTGATCAGATACGGTCCGTCGGCCGGCAGGGTAATCCGCAGCCGGCTGTCCGTCACTTCGTCGGCATCGTCATTATAGGCCGAGAAATCTATCCGGGCCGCTGATCGCCAGATAGGGATCGAAATCGTCGGAGCTCAGGCTCAGGTCCAGCCGCTGGCCGCGCCGCCCCTCGAAGACGAAGCTGTTGGTGTATTCGCCGCTCTCCAGCGTGCGATCCGACGGGCTCAGCCAGCCCTCGCGGGTCTCGCCGAGGCGCAGCGTCTCGACCTCCGTACCGGCCTGGGCCACCGGCGGACGGAGCCGTGCCATCGAGGGTCAGGACGTAGGAACCGGTCTCGCCGGCGGCATAGCTGGTCGCCGCCACCGTGGCCTCGCCGTCGGCGGGGGCGGTGAACTGGATGCGGCTGTCGCGGGTGCCGCGTCGGGCCGGGTCGTCGTCGTTGTCCTCGCTCAGCCCCCGGGGCCGCGCACCAGCAGATAGGGATCGAAACCGTCGGCGCTCAGCGTCACCTCATAGGTCTGGCCGCGCCGCACCGGCAGGGTATAGCGATCGATGTATTCCCGCTGGACAGGGTCTGGTCGTCCCACGCCAGTTCACCGCGCCGGGCCCCGGGGGTCAGCACCCCCGCCGTCACAGCCTGGCCGCCGCCGGTCTGTCCCCCGGCAAACGACCCGGCGATCAGGCTCAAACGATAGTTGCCGCGCTCGCCGCTCGCATAGCTGGTGGCCCGAAATGCTGTAGGTGCCGTCAGTCGGCAGATACAGGTTCAGCAGGGCGTTGCGGTCCGAGTCCGAGACGTCGTCATTGTCCTCCGAGAAATCTCCCGGGCCGCGCACCATCAGATAGGGGTCAAAATCATCGGAGGTCAGACGCAGGCCGATCCGCTGGCCGGCCCGGCCAAAAATTCGAACAGGTCCCGGTATTCGCCACTGTCCAGCCGGTCGTCGGCGGGGCGCAGCGTTCCCGTCACCTCGCTGCCCGTGTGCAACCGTTCCTGGGCCAGCGCCAGGCCTGGCGCGGCCATGACGGCCAGGGCGGACGTGGCGAAGAGAATGGTCCTGAGCATACTACCCCCCGTGAGAAACCCGGCCCTCATTCGAAGCTTGGCCGTCGCTATTAATCCCCGATATAACAGGGATCGGCGGACAGAAGTCACCCCTCACCACCATTCGGCCTTGTTCGTGCCGCACACGGCCGCCCCCGCGCCCCCTGTACGCCCGCCCTCTGGCTGGCTCCTGTCGCCCCGGCGCCCTACGGAATTTGTATGCCCTTCCCCGCCAGCCACCCCGCCCTCGATCGCGCCCTCGCCGAACGCGGGTGTGCCGAGCCCACGCCTGTCCAGTCCGCCGTTCTGGAAGCCGGTCCCAATGAGGACGGCAGCGGCCGCGATCTGCTGGTTTCGGCCCAGACCGGCTCGGGCAAGACCGTCGCCTTCGGCCTGGCCCTGGCCCACACCCTGCTGGGCGGTGCCGAACCATTCTCCGAATACTGGCGCGCCGGTCGCCCTGGTCATCGCCCCGACCCGCCGAACTGGCCCTGCAGGTCTCCAACGAGCTGCAGTGGCTGTACGGCAAGACCGGCGCGCGCATCGTCTCCTGCGTCGGCGGCATGGACCCGAAGGTCGAGCGCCAGGCGCTGAACCGCGGCTGCCATATCGTCGTCGGCACCCCCGGCCGCCTGCGCGACCATCTCGAGCGCGGCTCGCTGGACCTGACCACCCTGAAGGCCGTGGTGCTGGATGAGGCCGACGAGATGCTGGACATGGGCTTCCACGAGGACCTGACCTTCATCCTCGAAACCGCTCCGGCGGACCGCCGCACCCTGAGGTTCTCGGCGACCCTGGCGCGCGGCATCGTGCAGCTGGCCAAGACCTATCAGAAGGACGCGCTGCGCATCGACACGGTCGCGGGCAACACCTCGCATGCCGACATCGAGTACAAGGCCATCCGTGTCGCCCCCCCATGAGGTCGAACTCGCGGTCGTCAATGTGCTGCGCTATTTCGAGGCCCCCGGGGCGCTGGTGTTCGCCAACACCCGCGAGCGCGTCGAACGCCTTACCTCGTCCCTGCGTGAGCGCGGCTTCTCGGTCGTCGGCCTGTCCGGCGAACTTACCCAGAGCCAGCGCTCCAGGCCCTGCAGGCCCTGCGTGACGGCCATGCCCGCGTCTGCGTCGCCACCGACGTCGCCGCGCGTGGCCTCGACCTGCCCGATCTGGGTCTGGTCATCCACGCCGAGATCCCGGTCAACAAGGCCGGCCTGCTGCACCGGTCGGGTTGTACCGGTTGGCCGGCCGCGAGAAGAAGGGCGTCTCCGCCTGCTGGTCAGTTACACGCGCCGTCGCAAGGTCGAGATCATGCTGAACTCGGCCTCGATCACCGCCGAATGGTCGGGTCCGCCCAGCGCCGAGATGATCCTGGCCAAGGACCGCGAGCGCATGCTGGCCGATCCGGCGCTGATCGCCCCGGTCGAGGACGAGACCATGCTGGCGCTCGGCAAACAGTTGCTGGAGACCAGCACGCCCGAGCAAGATCGCCGCCGCCCTGATCCGCCTGTACCAGAAGAAGCTGCCGGCCCCGGAAGACGTCTATGACGACGAGCGGATGAAGCGTCAGCAGAAGGCCGGGGTCAACGACAAGGGCCAGCCTGACATGCCCTATACCGACTTCGCCCGGGGCGGCGACATGACCTGGTTCCGCATCAATGTCGGTCGCGACAAGAACGCCGACCCGAAATGGCTGATGCCGACCCTTCTGCCGTCTGGGTCATGTGACCGAGCGCGACATCGGCTCGATCCGCATCTTCGACCGCGAGACGAAGTTCGAGATCACCCAGGAGGCCGAGGCCAAATTCCGGGCCGCCATCGCCTCCGGCCTCGAGGACGGGGTCAGGATCGAGACCGCCGTGGCCCCCGGCCCGCGCGAGCCGGCCGCGCGGGGTCCCCGTCCCGGCGGAAAGCCCTATGAGGGCCGGTCCGAGGGTGGCGACAAGAAGCCGTGGGTCAAACCCGACAATGCCGGCGCGACCGGTGAGAAGAAGCCCTGGGTCAAGCGCGAGGCTCCGGCCGACGGCGAGAAGAAGCCCTGGGTGAAACGTGAGGGCCCCGCCGACGGCGAGAAGAAGCCGTGGGTGAAACGCGACAACGCCGCTCCGACGGGTGAGAAGAAGCCGTGGGTCAAGCGCGAGGCTCCGGCCACGGGCGAGAAGCAGCCGTGGGCCGGTCGCGTCGACATGGGCGCGGGCGAGAAGAAGCCGTGGGTCAAGAAGACCGACGGCGGCAAGCCCGCGCCACCGGCGAGAAGAAGCCCTGGGCCCCGAAGTCCGACGCCGCCGCGCCGGCCGCCGCCGGCGATCAGGCCTGGAAGGGCAAGCCCAAGGGCGGCGACCGTCCCTGGGCCCCCAGGGACGCCCGCGGCAAGCCGCCGGCCAAGCCCTACAAGAGCAAGGCTCCGCGCAGCTGATGACGTCGGCCCGGCCCCGGTGATCCGGGGTTGGCCCCATCAGGCCGGATAGCGCGCGCGCATCGTCTCGACCGACCAGACACACAGCTCCCGCAGGGCCTGCGCATCCACCGCCTCCAGGCGCGGGATGTAGAGGCAGGACACGCTGGATTTCAGCTTGCCCAGCCGCGCCATCAGGTCGGGCCGCGCGTTGAAACCGGGCATGATGTAGAGGGTCAGCGCCGTTTTGCGCGGCGAGAAGCCGATGATCGGCCAGTCCCCTTCGCGCCCGCTGGCGTAGACGTAGCGATATGATCCGAAAGCGTCCATCGATTCGTATGGCCCCACATCACCGGCGGCTGGCCGCTGACCTGCTCCAGCAGACGACAGAGCGTTTCCGCCTCGGCCCGGCGGCGCGCATCCGGCATGGCGGCGATGAAGTCGGCCACGCTGGCGTCGGTTGGGACGGTCTTGGGGGCGTCGGCCATGCGGGCTCCGGGTTCACTGGACCGCAGTGTGCCGGCGATCGCGGCGCGGGGAAACCGCTCACACGGGCGCACCCTAAAACCTCCGGGGCCAGCTCGAGCGCCCCGCCCGTACCCCGGGCTCCCCCGGGCCACGGCTGGTGCCGACTATGAGGGTCCACGGCCCCAGGCTGCGCGCGGCGCGCCAGGCCCCGGCCGGCACCGCCAGCTGCGGGGCTGCTGGTCCCCGGTCAGGCCCGGCCCGACGGTGGCGGTGACGGGCCACG
>JAUCCG010000008.1:0-19878 GCA_034676465.1 Brevundimonas sp.
TGTTGTGTGACGCCTTCGGAACCGTCGTATTGCTGACCCATTCAAACGCCGCCCCCATCAATGGCATCTCGGGTGTGAGACCGGTCCAGCGCAAGGACCGGTCCGCCATCGTGACCACCCCGACTTCCGAAGCCGATCGTCACGGAATCAATAAACGAGGAGCCGGTCGCCGAAGGAGACCAACTGCCCCTCAACAGGCCCGGCGGCTCGTCAGGCAGGAGACGCTGCGAGGGATTCGATTGACGAAGATCGACAAGCCAGAGATCCATAATGGCCCAGGTGGAACGCGGGCCATAGTCGAACCGGGGCGCAGCATCGTAGGCGCCGCGCTTCTCGTAGATCAGCCAATGGCCGTCCGGCGACAGGGCCGCGCGGCCGAAAGCCTCGAGACGGACAATGTCATCTACCGCGAGGGGGCGAGACTGGCCGATCGCCGGTGAGCCGATGCAGGCGAGCGCCATGGCCGCCAGCAAAGGCGCAGAAAAAAGACCGGGCATGATGGGACCTCACCAGACCTTGGCGAGCTGAAGCGCCACGACGCGACCCATGAGATTGCCCTGACCGGGATCAAATCCGTATCCGGTGGCCGCATCGTAAAAAGGCGGATCGGCATCGAGGAGATTGTGCACCGTCACACTCACCCGCAGGCCTTCAAGCGGGCCGGACGCCCGGACGCCAGCTCACCTGCGCATCGGCAGTGTCCCACAACTCTATCCGGGCACCGAGCCGATCTCGGTAGGCGTCCACGTGGTTCCAACTCAGGGAAAAATCCACCGCAGCACCCTGCCAGAGTACCCCGAGGCGCGAGCGCAAGCGAACAGGATAGCCCACCTGACCGACGAGCTCGCGCACCACGGCGGTCGGTGTTGTCTGGCTTTCGTAGTCCAGGACATAGGACGCGGACGCGTCGAACACGAGCCGCCCCGCGCCGAACTCCAGCGGATACCGCGCCGCGAGGTCGACGCCCCGGACGCGGACAGCTCCCGTATTGACCCAGCGACCATCGACGATCGCGGCGTAGTTTGTCGCCGGGTAGAGGCCTCCGGCGAAGTGCTGGACGGGTGATGAAACTTTGGACCAGCGCCAGATCCGCCGCGTTGCTCCCCGGCTGGACGAGGGTGACGAAGCCGGCCAGGGCGGGATCGCTCAGAACGCCTGTCAAATTCTCGGTCACGGGCCGCGCGATGCGGTCGGTGAAACGGGTGTCAAAATAGTTCCCTGTCAACGTCAGTCCGCCTATTGGCGTGTAAATCGAAGCCGGCAGTGAAGGTGTCCGCGGTTTCCGGCTTGAGATCGGGATTGCCGCCGCCGAGCTGCAGGGACCGAGGGCCCGACTTCCGTCCGGTCGAGCGAAGAAGGTGGCGAATACCGTCGAGGGATCGAAGGTTTGCGGCAGGGACGCCGCCCTGAACGACGTCCCCCATGAGCTTCGCAGCCTCAGGTCGTTCGTTGGCGACCAGACGAGGCCGAGCTTCGGGTTCGTGGTGGTTCCAAAGTCGCTATACTCCTCGATGCGCCCGGCGAGGGACAGGTCCAGCCGCCGGAGGCCGGGACGGCTCTGGCGCTCCCCGATCAGCGGAATGCTCGCCTCCGCGAAGATGGCGCTGACCGTGCGCTCACGCTCGGGACCAACGTCCAGGACCGGAACCACCGTGGAGGTGAAGGCGGTTCCGCGTCTCTGGTAGGTTTCTCGCCGGACCTGCGCCCCGATCGCGACCTGGAGATCGCCCGCTGGAAGGGTCATCAGCGGCCCTTCGGCGAGCAGATTGGCGGCGACGGCGGTGCTGTGGTCGCGCCCGCGGGTGAACCCACTGCCGATAAAATCCAGCACCGCTGGCGGATTAGCGGCACCAGCACCAAACGGGTTGAAGTAACCGTCCGCAGCCGCACGGTACAGCGTGGCGGCCGTATCGGCCGTGGTCCCGAGGGCTTCGTTCAGGAACAGTCCGTTGACCTGACCGGTCACCTCAACCTCGCCTGTTTCCTCAGCGTAGGCGAGATAACCGTCGAGCGACCAGCTGGCGCCTATGTCGTATTCCGCGCCCACCGAGACGCCAAAGCTTTCGGACAACCCCCTCTGCTGCACATTCCCAAGATCGTTGATGAAGGAGTAGCCGATTGTGTGCGCAGCGGCTCCGGTCGGGGACACGAACCAGGGATTGGCTCGCGTGACCGTCAGCAGGGCGATCGGCGCGCCACCCGTGAACGCCACGTGTCGCCGATTGTATCGTACGTCCGCCGAGACATCGATCCTGTCGCCCATCGATTGTCGGAGGCGGCCGTACAGACCGTGGCGCTCGATCGCCGGGACCAGATCGGCCCCCTGCGTCGGCGACTGGAGATTTGCGGTTCCCTGAACAAAGTCGTTCGGGGACCCGGCTGTCCCGGACGGGCCGGGGCGGATTGCGAACTGCGCCACAAAGCCGCCGACGGCCGGATCGAAGGCGACGATGTTGCCAGGCGAGGAGAAGGTCAGGCGGCGGTCGGTCCCGCCGAACGGACGTAGGTCGCCGTCAACCGTGTAATCCCGGTCCAGCGAACTCAGAGCGTTGGTGGTCTGGTATTCGTAGGACAGGTAGGCCGAACCGGACGACCAGGCCCGGCCCGCCAGGTGCGAGGCCATGACGTCCTCCGCGCCGCCTTCGGCCGCCGCTACGCGAACGCGTGATTCCTGGCCGTCATAGGCGCGGCGAAGGATGACGTTCACGACGCCCGCAACGGCATCCGCGCCATACAGCGCCGACGCCCCGTCGAGCAGGATATCAACCCGCTCCACGGCGGCGGACGGCAGGGCCGAGATATCGGCGAACTCGCCCCGGAAACCCGTACCCGCCATCCGTCGCCCGTTGATCAGCACGAGCGTCGAAGCGGGCCCCAGTCCGCGCAAATTTACTCCGGTCGAGACGATGGTATTCGACCCCTGTCGATCTGCGTTCGCCAGCTGAACAACAGGGGTCGAGGATCCCGCATAGTTCTGCGGCAGGTCGGTGATCACCTCGGCGACCGTCGCGAACCCGCGCCTGTCCAGGGTGTCGCGGTCCAGCGTCACCACGGGTGACGACGGCGGCCCCGAGGATTTCAGCAAGGTCCCGGTGACGATCACTCCCTCGATCTCGGTCGCGACCTCGGCGCTCTGTAGCGCCTCGCCGGAGCGCCGCAGGAAGATGACCCCGGGACGGGTTTGTGACCAGGTCAGCCCCGATCCGCGCAGCAGGGCGTTCAGGGCGTCCGACGGAGCATATCGCCCCCACAGCCCGTCCGAGCGCAGGCCCGCGACAAGATCGCCCGAGAAGAAGATCTGCTGGTCAGATTGGGTGGCGAAAAATTCAAGGCATCCCGCAGCGACCCGGCCGGAATGTTGAACTCGCGCGCCTCCTGGGCGCAGGCCGTCGTGCTGACGGCGAGAACACAGGCGACCAGCGCGCTGCAGGACAAAAAACTCGAGCGATTCATATTCATGGCTCCCCTCAACGCCACGCGGCGTCATGGAAGAGACGGTTCAGACCCCGGGTAACCCCGGAGAGGTTTCCGAATTATTTTTTCCGCTCCGACATGCGGACGGTTCCATCCGGCCCCGGAGTGACTTCAAGTTCGAACACCTGCGAGGCCGTCGAGACGAAGGCGTCCCGGTCCCCTGTCTTGAACACCCCATTGACCGGGACCGTGTCCAGCGATGTGGCGTCCAGTTCGATCTTCGCCGTCAGATAACGGTTCACTTCGGCCACGGCCAATCGCAACGGCGTATCGCGGAAGACGATCCGCCCGTCCGTCCAACTGGTCTCGGCCTGGACATCAACAGAACGGACGGCGACCACTCGGGCGGTGACGCGGGTATGTTGGCCAGCCGCCATCCGCTGCACCCCCCTCCCCTCGCCCGACGGCGCCACATCGACCACGCCGGACACCAGGGTCACGCTGACGGCAGCACCGTCCCGGCGAACATCGAACACCGTGCCGACCGCCGTCACCTGCGTCCCGCCCGCCTGGACGACGAACGGCCTCGTCCTGTCGTGCGCCACGGTAAAGAGCGCCTGTCCGCGCTCAAGATCCACGAGACGCCGGTCCCCCGCAAAGCGAACCCTGACCCGCGAGCCCGTGTCCAGCCGGATCGACGATCCGTCGGCCAACTGCACCACGCGCTGCTCCCCTACACCCGTAACGAAGACCGTCCTGCTCTGCATCCACGCCCATCCACCGATCGCCAGCGCCGCCGCCGCGCCGACCGCAGCCAGGCCCAGAAGGCAGCGCGGGACAGCGCGGGACCGACCCGTGTCAGCCTTGCGCGACATCGCCGCGTCGAGGGCTTCCAGGATGGCCGGATCCTCCGCCAGCTTGCCCGTATCGGCCCAGACCTTCTCGACGCGGCGGTAGGCCTCAGCGTTCGCCGGCACCGCGCGCCAGGCGAAGAATTCCTCGATCGTGCCGGTGCTGACATTGCGCGCGCCCAGACGGGCGTGCCAGGCGGCCGCCTCGGTCTCCGTAATATCAACCCGGACAGACGGGCTGGTCATAGTGCGCCCCATCTCTAGCGCCGAAGCTGGGCTGCGCAGTGAGCGAGAGCTTTGGTCATGCGCCACTCAACGGTTTTGGGACTGATCCCGAGCTGCTCGCCGATCTGAGCGTTCGTCAGACCGCCGAACCGGCTTAGCACAAAGACATCGCGAAGGGGCACAGGCAAGCTGAGGACAAGCTGTTTGGCCAGCACCTCAGCAGTCTGGGCGGGTAGTTCAAAGCCCCAACCATCTAGCCTTCCAGCCTCGTGAGCGTGCCGAACACGCCGATTACGCTTCGCGTAGCGGTCTACTGCCAAATTTGAAGCAATCCGCAGGAGAAGCGCCTTGGGATGCCGAACAAGCCCAGAGGCCTGATACGGTGCAACCCGCAACCACGTCTCCTGAAACAAGTCCTCCGCGTCCTGAGCCCCGTACCGCCTGACAAGCTTTGCCTTTAGCCAATCGGCGTAGCGGTCATAGATGGCCAATACGGTCCGTCGCTTTTGGTCCTCCAGTTGATCAGATCCGTAAGTCACGGACGGCCTCCGCTAACCGCGCTGGAGAGTTCAGTCACCCTCACCGCCAAAGAATCTAACCGACTTGGCAAATGGTTACTATAGTGACTGGATTGGAGCGGCCAATTCTATGCGCCTGTCGCGATGGAGTTGCGCACGAAATTTGGCCAACACGTCCGCGAGACCCGCATTTCGCGCGGCATGACGATCGAAGCGTTGGCGCAGGACGCCGGGCTTTCCTACAGCTACCTCGGTGAGATCGAGCGGGGGCTAAGAAACCCGACGTTGGCCGTGATTGAGGGACTCGCGGCAAGCTTAGCAGTTCAACCGCACACCCTCCTGCTGCCCTAGCTGGTCGATGAAAATTCTCGGGCACAAAATCCAAGTGGCGAAGACTGGCTTCCTCTAGCGCCACGCCCGTAGGCATTCATCTACTATAGTAACTGGTCCAATTAGCAGACCTAGTTGTGTTAGCCCGGATGGGGCTAGCGGTAGTTTTCGGACGGAATGTGCGTGAGCGTCGGCAGGCCAAGGGGATCACCTTGGAAGCTTTCGCTCACGATGTCGGTCTGTCCTATAGCTACGTAGGAGAGCTTGAGCGTGGTCGACGTAATCCAACACTCAAAGTGGTGGAGCGTGTCGCGGCTGCGTTAGAAGTCGACCCTCTAGTCTCCTGCGCGCGCAAACGTGGCAACGCTCCCCCGGGTCTTCGGATTCGGCGAACGTCTAATCGATGCCGAAAACGGACTTTGCCGTGCGCGCGGAAAGCGGACGTCCGAACCAACTCGCCACCTATATCGGAGACGTGGGGAACCTCATCGACGGTGGCGAATCAGGATTCCCGGACGGGGCTATGCGGTTAGCGGGCGGCTGCCCAGGCTACCCGATTGCGTCAATCAGATCAGCGGTGTCGAAGCTCAACAGGAACTGGGCGTAGGAGCTGCTGAACAGGTCCGCAACGTAGTCCGCCACCTCGACATCGACCTGAACATCGCCCTCGCCTCTCTGGAGGGCGTAACGTCGCGACTTGGTCGCCGCGAACATAAACAGGGTGTGGAAATAGACTGTACTCACGTATCGCCGCTCGGACAGCTCCACGGCTTCGGAGGATTTGGCAAATCTGTTAAAGTCCTTGAGGACCCCGCTGTCGACGTTGATGTAAATTCGGGCGAGCTTGTCCTCGTCCACATAGGGCTGGACGACGACATTGTGGTCCATCTCGAGCCCGGCCTCCTGGAGGTCGTTCCAGGATTTACGGCCATCGCCACCGGCCTGGGAACACAGAACCAGCTCCGGGATGCCGAGCGGCGGTTCCGCCTCAGGGGCCTTAACCGGCGGCTTTTTTTCCGGGTCCGTGATCTTCACCATGACGATTTCGGTCAGCTCGCCGCTTGGGCTCGAAAGCGCCGCGCGAAACTCCACCATGTCGCCGACGGCGACCTCTGCAGAGGCCCGAACGCCCACCTTGATGGCCCCTTCCTGCGGGCTCGACCGTGTCACGCTCAGCAAGTCGCCTTCCGCCGAGGGCGTGGCGGCCTCGCCGCCGATCCCCGCGTTCTCCTGGGGCTTCATGATCGTAAGGGTCAGATGGCCCGGATCATCGGTGCGGTCGAAGTAGTCGTTTTCGACGTCCGTCGCGAAGGAGATGGTCCGGCCTCCGCCCAGCGGAAGCTTGAACATTCGAACGCCGCCCTGATCGCTATCCCCGCCGCGAACCCGAAAGACAGACGGATACCGCTGGGGTGAGAACGGCGGCGCTTCCTTCTGAGACGGCCGCGCCCCCCGCTCGTCGCGCGGCTTCTCCATATTGCCTGCCGGCCGATCGGAGATATCGAACGTCTGACGCAGCATGCGGCTTAGGGATTTATTGATCGTCAGGTTTCGAGTCAGCTGCCGAAGCATCTGCCCCGCATCCTGATCGTCCATGTTGAGGCTCGACTTGCGCCGCTTGGCGATGTCGGCGAGCTCGCTGCCGCCCAGCATGTCCCGCAAGTGTTTGCGGATAGCGTCGGCCTGGTCGCCCGCCTTCAGGCGATCGCGGGACGCCATGAACAGCTCGTTGCGGACACCCAGGTGGAGCTTTGAGCAGTCCACGTGGATGAGGAGATAGTCCTTCAGAAGCGGCAGCTTGAGCGCGCGCGTGATGAACTCGGACGTGTAGCTCCCCTGAACCTGACCGTTCAGCGAGAACATGACCGTCATGTCGTTCTTGAAATACTCCCGCTGGATGTATTGCTTGGTCTCCTTGACGCCCTGCCCTCGCGACCGCGCCTTGAAGACGTAGACCGTCACACCGAGCTCTCCGAACTCCGGCGTCTGCGACACCAGCGAGAAGCGCGCCTCGACGGTCTCGGTGTCCGCTTCAAGCCTCCGCTTCAAGCCATAGACCAGCGTCGCCAGCGCCCGGTTGTCAGGGTACCGCCCCGCCGTATCGACCGTCAGGAACGGGAGCGCCGGTTCGAACAGATACTCGTTGAGACTGACGTTCAGGTCGCGCGAGATAATCGAACGCGCGCCCTCTGGAAGCCGGTAGGAATACAGCTTGAGCAAGGAGCCGGTCGTGAACTGTCGACCTTCCAGGCCCAGGTCCAGCGAGTCGATATCCAGTGATGCGACATGGCCGTCGAAGATCAGATACTCATACCAGGTGTTCTTGCGGCCGGCCGCCGCAGCCAGCTCCGGCGGATGGCGCCGCAGGAGCGTGAACCCAAGGGGCTGCGACCCGTCATAGCGTTTACTGGCCACGAGCTGGAACCGCCGATCACCGCAAAAAGCGATCGCGCCCGCGCCGCCCATATTATATTTGCCCTGGACGAAATGGACTTCGTTCTTGTTGCCCCGCAGAAGCGACAGGAAGGTGCTTCCGAAGTCGGCTGGTGCCTGGCCGACCCCATTGTCGTACACCAGCAGAGACGTGTCGCGGCGAGGACCGCTGGCCACGATCTGCAGATCTCTGGCCTGTTTCCGCCTCGCCTCTCCCACATCCCAGTCGCGGTGGTTCGGGAAGTAGCGGTCCAGCGCCTCCTGCAGACTGGTGGGCGCTTCCCTAGACTTGATGTCGATCCCGTCCTCGCGAACCTTCTTCTCGAGGATGGCGTCGATGCCGTTGGTGATCTTCTCGACCAGAGCCGGGACCGGATGCGCCTGCTGGTTCTCGACGACGCCATAGAAGAGACTCATTGTCGCCATAGGGCGTCCATTTGGATAAGTCCGTCGCCAACCCTTCCGCGTCCAGGATCGTCTGCACCTCGTTTTCGGTGCCGGCCTTGATCAGGCGCGTGAAGAGATCGCGCATACGGTCGGCCATGTCGGTCCCCTGCCGCAGGCGTTCACGCCCGTCCTGCTCCGTCGAACGACGGTACACGCCAGACAGCCACGGTCGGGACAACGGCGCAACCCTCGGTATCAACGCAGGATGGGCACCTGGCACCGTCAGGGCGCAGATGGCGCGCTTCAGCAGGATCGTCAGCGCTTCTGAAACACGAACCAACGCCAAACCAGCGGTCGCGCGAACGAGTCCGCGTTGCGGCCGCTTGCGACCACCTCAAGGCCTGCCAACGCTGCGCAGTCCTGAAGAGCCTGGTCCGAATGATCGAAGAAGACGTCTGAAGGGTCATCCGACTGGGGCACCCTCAAGGTGACGGCCAGTCGGCCGGTCGCAGTGAGCAGAGCGGACATCGAGCCCAGACTGGCCGGCAATGACCGGGGGCGCACATGCATCAAGACGGCGGAGCAAAGAACGAAGTCGTAGCGCGCGGCCCCTGCGATCGGCCCCGCGAGACACGGAAGGCTGTCATCCATCCAGTCCACCGCGCCGGCCGTGCGGTGTTCGCCGGCCTCACGCATCGCGATGGAGGGTTCGACGGCGGAGACGCGATAGCCGAGCTGCGCCAAACTCAGGGCGTCACGTCCGACGCCGGCGCCCACATCGAGGATCCGGGCGGGCAATTTCGGCAGCCAGGACAGGAGGTCCGCGTGGACCTCATCGAACGACAGGGTTGCGTGACGCGCGCCGACCTCTGCAGCATGGCGCTGATAGTGCGCCATGGCGGCACTCACGATGCCGCCCCGGAGCTCGCGACGGCCTGCGGTGTCGCCGCGTTCGACGGCGGGGCCAGCGCCGGGCAGAGGTAGGCGGCCGGTCCGGCCGCCGAAGCGGTCTTCGATCGGAAGAAGACCTCCGGTTGGCCTGCAGCGGCGAAGGCGCCCAGAGCGGCGAGCCCGAACAGGCCGCAGAAGACAGTCAGGACCACCCACCCCCAGCGTCCGGTTGGCGTGTCTTCCGCGATCCCGATCTGCGTCAGGAGCGTTTCCATGATGCCGCGCAAGCAAATCAAGGCGACGATCATGGCCAGGTTGGCGATGCCGGCGAAACACAGCATCGCGCTCTTAGCGACCGGGGCGACATCGAGGCTGGCGACAGCGAACCAAAGTCCCCCGTTGAGGGTCATGACGATCAGCGGGATCTGCCAGAAGAAGCCGTTGAGCGAGCGAAACTCGGCGCAGCGCTGCTCGTAGATCTGCGATTTCGTGACCGATCCGTGGGTGTCGGACATGCAAGCCTCCGGCCAGCGAACGTGTAGTCTCACGCGATACTATCGTCGGCAGCCGGTGCGTGACCAGCCCGGATGCGGGATCGTCTTGACCGATCCGGCTGGGAGTCTTCACGGGTTGCCTTCCGCTTCGCCGAATGTTTGCACTAATTCCATGATCGCCCCGCCCGTCTATCTCGACCACCACGCAACCACCCCGGTCGATCCCAGGGTGGCTCAGGTCGTTCTGGACGCGATGACGACGCATTTCGGCAACGCCAATAGCGCCCAGCATGTGTTTGGCCTGGTGGCGGCCCGAATGATCCGGGACGCTGCGGGTCTCGTCGCGGCGCTCGTCGGTTCGGACGCTGACGACGTTCAGTTCACCTCCAGCGCCACCGAAGCCCTGCGACTGGCGCTGGCCTACGCGGCGGAGCGTCGGCCGGGCGGCCCCTTGCGGGTGTTTGCCTCGCCGATCGAGCATCCCGCCTTGCTGGATGATCTGGAACGCGGCACCCGCGAAGGTCGGCTTGTCGTACAGTGGGCCTCCGTTGATCAGGACGGTCTCGTTCTCGTCCCGACGATCCGGGAGGCCCTCCGCCAAGGGGTCGATCTCGTCTGCTTGATGGCGGCCAACAACGAGGTCGGGGCCATTCAGCCGGTCGAAATCCGTCGCAGCGCTGGCCGTCGAGGCCGGCGCGGAAATGCTCGTGGATGCAAGCCAGGCTGCGGGTAAAATTCCTTTGGACGCTCGCACTTGGGGCATCGACTACTTGGTGGTCAGCAGCCACAAGCTTTACGGGCCCAAGGGTGTCGGTGCCCTGGTTGGCCCGGACCTGGCGGGCGCTGCGCCGCCGGCCGCCTATGCCGGCCATCAGGCCACGGCGAACGTTCCCGGTATCGCGGGCCTGGGCGAGGCTTGCCGGATTTGTGCGCTGGAGATGGCGGTTGACGAACCGCGCATCGCCACCCTGCGCGATCATCTTCAGGCGCTTCTGCTTCAAAGCCTGCCGGGCGCTGTCGTTAATGGCCCGTCCGATCAACGTTTGGCCGGCAATCTCCACCTGTCCATTCCGGGTGTCCCCAACGACGCTATCGTCGCGCAATTGGCCGACACCGTGGCGCTTTCGACCGGCGCCGCCTGCGTCAGCGGCGTGGACGCGCCCTCGCATGTTCTCCGGGCGATGGCGTTGCCCGAGTGGCGGCAGGACGGCGCTTTACGCATCAGCCTTGGACGCTACACTACAATGGACGACATTGAGCGCGCGGCTGGGTTGATTCTCGCCGCCGTGCGCGCGCTGCGCGCTCTCGTCCGGACCTGACTATGATCGAGACCCTCATCCGCCCGGCCGCCACCAAAGGCCCTCGCTTCTCCGGACACGAGAGCTTCGCCTGCCGCTATGCATGGCTTCCCAAGGCATATGCGGCTCTGAAAAACGACCCCGCCCTCTTCGTCAACGAGGAGGTGGCGATGCTCGAGCTCGGCATCGGCAAGAACATGGTCAAATCCCTGCGGTTCTGGGTCGATGTGATGGGGGTTGCCGAGGCCACCCAGCCCGACGCCCCCGTGAAGGGGCTGAAGCCAACGTCGTTTGCGACACAGGTGTTTGAGCGCGAGGGGTATGACCCCTATCTCGAGGACGTTCGGACTCGGTGGCTTCTTCATTGGAAGCTGTCGTCAAGGGCGGATGCTCCGCTGTTCGCATGGGATTTCCTGATCAGCCACTGGCCCCTGCCCGGGTTCAGCCGCTCCGAGGCGCTCGCCGCCTTCACCCGGAAGTGCGCGGCGACTGGAGGGCAACCATTCGGAAGCCACACTGGGCCAGCACCTGGACGTCTTCCTCCATACCTATTTGCCGAGCCGAGGGGCGACCGTTGGCGTCGAAGATTCCCTTGACGGTCCGCTGGTAGATCTGACCCTGCTGATCGCGGTCGGCGAACGCCGAAATGACGCAGGGCGTTTCGAGCCGGTGTACGCGTTTCGGCGAGAGGCGAAGCCCGAGATCACTCCTGCTCTGTTCGACTATTGCCTGATGGACTTCTGGAAGCGGTTCAGAGGTGAGGAAATCCTCAGCCTTCGCGCGGCCACATTGGGCCCCGGTTCGGCCGGACAGGTGTTTAAACCCACAGAAGACGACGTGCGCGCGCGTATCTTGAGGAGGGAGACCGACGGCCGCGACTCTGCGCCGGCCTTACAGCTAGTCCGCTGTACAAGGGCTGCTCATTTCCCGCGTCGCAAAGGCACGCAATCGCACTCGCCGCCGTCTACCTTCCGAGGGTCGGCCCAGTGTCTAAGTCAACCGCCGCAACGATCGCTTCTCTCTTCCAGATCCCCAACCGCTTGGTGCGGTCGGTGCGCTTTCGAACGTGATTTCGCCGACCCCGCCGCTCTGGACAACTATGTCATCACGCCGGACATGGCCCAGGCGTTCCAGCGCATCGCCGCGGGCATGCGGGCCAATTCCAGCCAGAGGGCGTGGCGCGTCACCGGCGACTACGGCGTTGGAAAGTCGTCGTTCGCCCTCGTCCTGGCCCACCTCCTGTCGAATCCCGGCGGTTCCAGCGCCGCCCGCATCGCCCAGGGCATCGGCTGGCCCCAGGAGCAGCGGCCTGTCTCGCCCTTCTTGGTGACCGGTTCTCGCGAAAGCCTCGCCGCCGCGCTCGCCCGTGGCCTGGCTGAAGGCCTGGAGCGCCGTCGTCCCGCCAAACCGTCCAAGCCATGGTTGAAGCTTCTTGCAGAAGATGTGACCGTCGAGAAGTCCCCTGAGCGGAGCCGTGCTCGAAGGGCTTCTTGGCCAGGTGCGCGCGCTTGCTAACGCCGAGGGCGCCGGCGTTCTTCTGGTCGTGGACGAACTTGGCAAGTTGCTCCAATATGTCGCCAACGAGCCCGGACGTGAAGACGTCTATCTCCTCCAGAAACTGGCTGAGCGGTTCCAGGGCAGCGGTGAGAGCCCGTTCTACGTTCTCGGCCTTCTGCACCAGGGGTTTCACGCCTACGCGGAACACCTGCCTTCCACGACGCGCAACGAGTGGGCCAAGGTCGCCGAGCGCTATGAGGAGATCGTGTTTGATCAGCCGATGGCGCATGCGGCGGGCTCTCGTCGCCGGCGCCTTGGGCGTGCAAACCGCGAAGCTCAGTCCTGCGCTGCACACCGGCGGGTCGCGCCACTGCCAAGGCCACGGCGTCCATGGGCTGGATGCGTGGCGGCCCCAGCGCCGCCCTCGACCCCCCTCGAAACAGCCCCGCGTCTCTCCCCTTCCCCCGACCCTGTTGCCGCCCCTCGTGCGGTTCTTCTCAAGGTTGCCAGGGCAAAACAAACGCACGCTGTTCGGCTTCCTGCTGTCATCGGAGCCCTTGGGCTTCAGAGCTTCGCCGAAAAACCCGCAGGCCCTGACGTCTGGTACGGCCTCCGGAGTTCTGCGACTATGCTCGCGCCGTCTTCGGGCATCGGCTCAGCGGCAACAGCTATCAATCGCAGTGGCTGCGCATTGCGGCGACCGTGGACACAGCCCAGGATCTCAACGTTGTCGAGACACGGGCGCTGAAGTCCGCCGCGATCCTGAGCCTGCTTGATTATCCCGAGCTTCTGGCGACCGATGCGGCCCTCCAGGCTTGCTTGACGCCCTGCCCTGCCCGCGACGTCGAAAACGCCATTCGCACCCTCGTGGACCGCGGGCTCTTGTTCCGCCGCGGCAAAACCGCAGGCTATCGGCTGTGGCCCAACACCAGCGTCAATCTGCTGGCCGCGCTTGAGGACGCTTATCGCGCCTTGGGGCCGTTGGACGTCGTCGCAACGCAGCTGGCGACTTTCCTGGACCACGATCCGGTCTTGGCCCGTCGCCACTATATCGACCGCGGAACCATGCGCTTCTTCGAGGTGCGTTACGCGACGCCCGAACGACTGGCGGAGAGGGCGGCTCATCCGAGCCAGGCTGACGGCCTCGTTCTCATCGCCCTGGCCGATACAGATCAAGCGCGCGCGGCCGCCATTAAGGTCGCCGACAGCAGCGCGTTCGCCGAGCGAGAGGACGTGGTGATCGGCATCACCCGTCCGCTGATGTCGCTGGCGGCCGAGGTGCAGGACGTTAAGCGCTGGGAGTGGATCTCCAGCAACACGCCGGAACTCAGCCACGATCCCTATGCGGCCCCAGAAGTCTCCAGACAGTTCGCAGGAGCCCTGCGGGCGCTGGATCGCGCTCTGGGCGTCGCGGCCGCCTTGACAGCGTGACGCCCAGACGCTAACCTGGCGGCATCTGGGAAGTCCGTTGGACGCCGCGCCCGGCCTTTCGAGCGTGCTGTCGGTGTATCTGCGATGCGCGATTCGGGGATGCACCCCGCATCGCCAACGAACTGCTGAACCGCAAGGTTCTCTCAAGCCCTGCCGCCGCAGCCCGGATGCGGCTGATCGAGGGGCTCTTCGCTGCGCCCGATCAGCCTCTGTTCGGCATCGATCCGAAGAAGGCCCCCCCCGAGAAGTCCATGTTCCTCTCGGTCATCGAGAAAGGCCGCCTTCAACGCGTTGAGGACGGTCAACTCGCCTTGGCTATGCCCGATGCAAAAGACCCCTGTGCCTGCTTCCGGCGCTGACAGAAATAGAGACCCTGCTTGCGGCGGCCTTGGGGGCAAGGGTGAGCGTGAAATCCATCTTGAACCGCTTGGCCGAACCGCCTCGGAGTGCGATAGGGGTGGCTCCTTCTCCTTCTGGCGATTGTTCTGAAGCTGCGCAGCCATGAGCTGGCGATCTACGAGCACGGGACGTTCCGGGCCACGTTCGATGGGCCGGATTTCGTCCGGGTCGTTAAGGCACCTGACAGTTTCGATCTTCAGCTCTGCCGTCTGGAGGGCGTGAGGGCGGACGTGCTCGCTCAACTGGCTCAAGCGTTCGCCAAACCGATCGAGCGGCGCGCCCCCCAGATCCTCGATGTCGTTTAGACCTTATCCCGGTTTGTCGCGGGTCTCCCCGGAGTACACCCGCAAGGCCGGCGTGCTCGACGCCCTAACCATTCGGGGCCGCGACGTTCTTTTGCCCTGGACCGAACCGTCGACGATGCTCTTCGTCGATCTACCCGCCGCCTGTGGTCTTGAACCGTTCAGCCCGGCGGACGGCGGAGACGCTGACCGAGCCGGCAAGTTCGTCCGGCGAATGCAAGCCGCCTCAAATGAGCTCCGTCTGGATTACTCACGGCTGCTGAACCGTATTCTGGACACTGTCGCCGCGTCGATCGGTCGGGCCGACGACGGCCTGGATCGTGGGCAGCTCGCCCAGCGCGCCGCTCTTGTGGTGTTGACGGCGACACAGCCGCGACTAAAGGCCTTCGCCAATCGACTGCGCGACGCGACCTTGGCGGATGACCTCTGGGCGACAGCACTCGCGAGCTATCTCGTCGCCAAACCGCCTGCGCGATGGAATGCGCACGACGAGCAACGCTGCCTGGAAGAGCTCACGGCGCTAAGTCAGCTCTTCTATCGGGTGGAAAGCGCCGCCTTCGAGAACGGCAGGCTGACGCCCGAGAGGGACGCCGTCTTGGTGAAACTGACGCAGGCCGGGGCTTGGATCGGGCCGTTGTCGTCCAGAGCACGCAACTGAGCCCTCGCAGCGTCAAGCTCCAGCAACAGGTCCGCGACCTGCTCGGTGACGATCAGGGACAGCGGCTGCAGATCCTAGCCAGCTTGCTCTGGGCCGATCTCCCTTCGGATCCGGCGGAAACGGACGCGTCGTCCGAAGCGAACGTGGAATTGGGTGCGGCATGACCATGGATCCGACGACCTACGACCATCCCTTCACCGCCAGTCTGGGCGAGTTGCCACGGCATATCCTGAGCCTCTCGGGCGGCAAGGACAGCGCCGCACTGGCCATCTATCTGCGCGACCGCGTGCCGGACATCGAATACATCTTCCACGATACCGATAAGGAACTGCCCGAGACCTACGACTACATCCATCGTCTCGAGGCCATCCTGGGCAAGCCGATCGTGCGCACCACCCCGGCCGACTCCTTCGATCACTGGCTCGCCGTCTACAAGGGCATGCTCCCGTCGAACCACCGGCGCTGGTGCACCAAGATGCTTAAGCTCAAGCCGTTCGAGGCCTATGTCGGCGATGGGCCGGTGATCAACTATGTCGGCCTGCGCGCCGACGAGAACCGCACCGGCTACATCAGCACCAAGCCCAACATCCTTGCGGTCTACCCATTCCAGGACGACGGCTTGGTCCGCAGCGACATCATCCGGATTTTCGAATTGTCCGGGCTCGGTCTTCCGCCCTACATGGACTGGGGCCGTTCCCGCTCGGGCTGCTACTTCTGCTTCTACCAGCAGAAGATCGAATGGGTCCGCCTGCTGGAAAACCACCCAGACTATTTCGAACTCGCAATGGGCTACGAAGAAAAGGCCGTTCAGATCGGGGAGCAGTTTTACTGGTGCAAGAACGAAGCTGCTCCGCGAACTCATGCGACCCGAGCGCGTGCAAGCGATCAAGGACAATTGGGACAAATCCGAAGCACGCCGCAAAGCCAACCGTCGCAACGTCTCCCTTGCCGAAACGCTTGGCGGGCTCGAGGCCGAGGATGCACCGCACCTACGCGACGGTTGTCTCGTGTGCTCGATCTAAAGCGGTTGCAGATCAGTTGTCAGCAGAGCTGGATTGCATTGACGGCCAAGCCTTCCACGCTTGCGTTCAAACGCGCCGGTCTTGCAACCCTCAGTTCGAACTGCCTAAGCTCGGTGCTGCTGGAGTCTTGTGGCGAGACCCATCTTTGAAGATGGGTGGGTTGATCCAGTTGGGGCAGGATTGAATGGCGTTCAAAGTCGCAGCGCGGACCGTTCTGGAACTCGGCGCTGAGCTCATCACCTCCGACGCCGTCGCCATCTACGAATTGGTCAAGAACGCCATCGATGCGCGGTCAGAAGATGGCGTCACCATAGAGTTTTGCGTCCTGCTTAAGCACGCCGACTACATCGACGCCATCAGACGGCTGCAAGTGAGCGCCCGAGACGATCAGGACGAAGTTTACGAGGAGGCGGTCGTTGACGAGGTGCGGACGGCGGTCATCAAGGCGATGGCGACCCATCCTGACAAAGCATTGCTCCGAGCCTTCCGAGACGCGCTTGATGGCCATCGCACGATTCCGAGCTTTCAGGCGGCGCTGACCGCTGCGTACGCCGGCCACAACTGGATTGAGTTTCGCGATACTGGCCGTGGCATGAGCCGGACCGATCTTCAGGACGCCTTCCTGGTTATCGGCACCCCGTCGAGGCGACGGTCGCTCGATAAGGCCATCGCCGCAGGGGGCGAGGCCGAATATCTTGGAGAGAAGGGCGTTGGGTGGTTGTCCGCGATGCGGCTGGGTTCTCGCCTGGACGTGAAGACCGCCCGAGAGGAAAACAAGACGATCAATCTCCTCTCGGTCGACTGGCGCGCATTCGACGATCTGGACAAGATGATCGAGGACATCGATCTTAAACCCACGCGGGGCGGCGCGAAGCCCACCGACACCTGGAGCGGGACGACGCTCAGGGTCAGCGATCTGGAGTTGAGTTGGACCCCGGATCGCATCCGCGACATCGCGGCCTTTGAACTGTCGCGCCTCGCTGACCCTTTCACAGCCAAACTCCGCCGTTACAGGATGAAGGTCATCTTCAACCGTGGCCGTGTCGACATCCCGCGGCTGGACAGGGAGATTTTCAAGTTCGCTACTGCGACGGCCAAGGGAAGCTACACAACCAAGGACGGCCCCAAGCTTGAGATCACTGTAAGCTGCGACGATCTTGGCAAGGGCAACCCGCCGGAGACGCGGCGATACCTCTACGAAAAGTACGACCTTCGTTCTTTGACGAAGGATGCTTCTCAGGAGATCGCCAGCTCGTCCCTAAGTTCGGTCGGCCCGTTCACGTTCGAGTTCTATTGGTACAACCGTCAGCTCCTGCGGAAGCAGTTGTCGCGAACGGAGGCGCCGCGGGTCGCGGCTCTCCAGAAAGCCTGGGCTGGCATCATGCTGTTCCGGGACGGCTATCGGGTCTTCCCCTACGGCGACGACACGGACGACTGGCTCGGCCTGGATCGCCGCGCGCTGGCTTCGGGCGGTTACAAGCTCAGCAAAAGCCAGTTCATCGGCCGAGCCAACATAAGCCGGGGTCGTAATCCGCAACTCGTCGATCAAACGAGTTGGGAGGGTCTGAAAGACTGTGACGAGAAGACGGTCTTGGTGGAGACGCTGCGCTACATCATCCAAGACCGCCTGAAGGGTTTTCTGGACGACGTGGAAGACAAGCACGCGCCGGCGATCTTGGACTTTGAACGCGCTGAACGGCGCGCGAAAGATTTGAGGAAACGCACGCAGATCGCTCTCAAAGGCCTGCAGAAGCGTCACACCGAAGAAGGCCAGGTGGTCAGCGATCTCCTGGAATTTTCGAGGAGATGTACGCGTACTTCGAGGGCGCCCGTGACCGTGCCAGCAAGATCGAGGACGAGCGCGACCGGGTCCTGCAGTTGGCGGGGATCGGCCTGATGCTTGAGATGGTGGCGCATGAGCTGGCGCGCTCGACCAGACCACACTCGGCATTCTAGCTGACGCTCAACAAGCCGACCTACCCGACGATGTCAGCGCCCTGTTCACGGGCCTGCGTGACGAGATGAAGAGGATGAACCGACGCTTGCGGGTTCTCGAACCCGCTCAGCGTTTCCGGCCGGCAGAGGCGCGAGACCTTTGATCTGGTCAAGCTCGCCGAAGAGATCTTCTCGCCGGCCACAAATCGCAGTTCGCGCGACATGCCGACCTCAAGACCCAGACACACCCAAAAAAAGCCGGACCGATCATGGTCCACGGTGTACGGGGCATGTTCGTTCAGATCCTGGAGAACTTGATCCAGAACTCGGTCTACTGGCTGGACATTCGGGCCGAGGATGAGGACGACTTCCAGGGGAGGATCGACATCCGCTTTGATGACGGCCCGCTGATCAGCGTGAGCGACAATGGTCCTGGAGTTGCGGCGGCGCTGTCCGAAGAAGTCTTCACGGCCTTCTATTCGATGAAGAGCAAATCCACCCGGCAAGGCCTGGGTTTCTACATTGCGCAGGACTGCGCGAAGCAGAACGGCCTGCAGCTCGCTCTGACGGCGGATCATCGCATCCATCCCTACCGCTTGAACACGTTCGTTCTTGAACCTCTTGAGAACTGATCGTGATCGAACAGGTAAAAGCTCTTCTGGCGGAACAGGCGCTGACCCAGGCGGCTATTGACCACGATGCTTTCGCATGAATTTCCTCTGCCTCAGGATATCGAGGGAGAGCTTTGGGATCGCTTCTTCCACGATCTGACGGCAAGTGATCGGCGAAGTCTACAGCGCCGCCGCCCGCATCCCCACCAGCACCTCGCCCGGGCCCTGGAGCCGGCAGTGCCAGCTCACCCGCGATTGGGGGAATCGGAAACGGCGTTGATTTGCATCATTTTCCAAGTCGTCTGCATGTTTCCCTCTGATTCTCTTCTGCGCGCCCTCGTCTGCGCCGGCTTTTTTCCGTATTTCCCAAGGGTTCGGCCAGTAGAAATCCGGTGCTCTGCGGCCGATTGTCTTTTGGACAAGTGGCCATTATCGACCTCGAAAATTGCGTCAATCTGGTGTAGCGCGTCCTTTAGATTGAGTGAGGTGTTACCATGAAACATAACGTGGATGTCCATGCTCGAAAAAAGGATCAGTCATCGCCGATGGATGATCGGAATGACGCAACAGCAGCTGGCCGAGAAAGGTCGGAATCAAAGTTCCAGCAAATCCAGAAATACGAGACGGGGATGAATTGCGTTTCGGCTTCGCGGCTTTGGGACATCGCGCGGGCGGTGGATGTGCCGGTCAGCTTTCTTCTTCGAAGGGCTTGAGGACGGCCATGTGCAGAATACGGGTCGAAGGTGACATCCTGGCCGACAAGGAAGCGCTGCAACTGGTGCGCGCCTATTACGCCATGCCCGAGGCGCAGCGGCGCCAGATATTCGAGCTTGCGCGGGTGCTCTCGGACGCGGCCTGATCGGGACAGGCCGCCGTTCCGGGGCTTTCGCTTGCGGGACACTGCGGCTAAACCTGCGCCCAAAGCAGATGCATGGGGGCAGGTCATGACAAGCAAGAACAAGACCAATCCTGTCGAAGGGGCCGAGCAGATCATCGCTGGTGGCGCATCGTCTTGCCGATGCCGCGCGCACCGAGACGCTGAAGTCTGTTTTGCAGCCCGGCGTTGCGTCCCGACAACAAGGCTACAACCGGCTTCGACCCCGTGACTGAGGCCGACCGGGCCAGTGAGCGTGCGATGCGTGCCATTCTGGCTGCCGAACGGCCCCGAGGATGGTATCGTGG
>JAUCCG010000009.1:0-43012 GCA_034676465.1 Brevundimonas sp.
GCTGATTGACGACGAGGCCGACAACGCGTCGATCAACACGAACAAGGAGGATCTGGACCCGACCCGAACGAATGCGATGATCCGGCGCATCCTCGGGCTGTTCGCGAAATCGGGCTACGTCGGCTACACGGCGCCACCGTTCGCCAACATCTTCATCAACCCCGACGCCTATGGCGATGATGTGCGTGAGGAGCTGTTCCCGCGCGACTTCATCTATTGCCTGGACGCGCCAACGACGTACTTCGGTGCCGAGAAGGTGTTCCTCGACGAGGCGACCAGTCAATCGATCGTGAGGCCGATCGACGATTGCGACAATCTCATCCGAAACGCCGACAAGCGTGACGATCCTGTCCCCGAGTTGCCCCCCAGCCTCTATCGCGCACTCGACGAATTCATCGTTGCGCTCGTTACCCAAAACCTGCGTGGGCCTCGGCGGCTCCTATGGCTATGACGGCGAACTGAACCGCACCGTCTCCGTGTCGACGGCGGCGATCACCGAGGCCCTGCGCAACATCTACTGCCAGCCGCACCTGCTGGAAGAGCTGGGGTCCGCTAGATCCTTCTCCCCTTGCGGAGAAGGTGTCAGCCCCGGCCCAAGCCGGGGATCACGGATGAGGGGTGAAACGCGGTGGTCAGCGATGATTTACACGATTCACCCCTCACGTTTTTCATGGGTGTATCACCCCTCATCTCGTGACCGCTTCGCGGGCCACCTTCTCCCGCAAGCGGAGAAGGAAGGAGCAAAAAAGATGCGCTACCTCGCCCCCTCGCTTGGCCGTCCTCGCCCTGGCCCTCGCCGCCGCTTCGTCCGCCCAGGCTGAGGAGGGCATGTGGACCTATCACAACTTCCCGATCGCCCGCGCCAACGACACGCTGGGCCCCAGCATCCACCAGGCCTGGCTGGACCGCGTCCGCTAGTCCTCGGTCAAGTTCGGCGGCTGCTTGGGGGGGGTCATCTCGGCCCTAGGGGCTGGGTGATGACCAACAACCACTGCGTCGCCACCTGCGTCGCCAACCTCTCCACGCCCCAGCGATCAATACGCGGAGACGGGCTTCACGCCCAACAGCCGCGAGGAGGAGCTGAAATGCCCCGGCGGCTCGGCCGAGATCCTGACCGACATCGCCGATGTGACCGAGCGGATGCACAAGGCCGGCGAGGGCCTGGTGGGCCAGGCCTTCACCCGGGCCCGTGAGGCCAGGCGGGCCGGATCGAGCAGGAGGCCTGCGACGGCGACACCGGCAAGATCCGTTGTCAGGTGGTCAGCCTGTACCGCGGCGGCCAGTTCAAGCTCTACACCTACAAGAAATACACCGATGTCCGCCTGGCCTTCGCGCCCGAGGACCGGGCCGCGACCTTCGGTGGCGACCTAGACAATTTCAGCTTCCCGCGCTTCGCCATCGATGCCGCCTTCATTCGCCTGTACGAGAACGGCCAGCCGGCGGTGACACCGACCCATTTCACCTGGAATGCCGCAACGCCGGTCGAGGGCGCGCCGGTGTTTGTCTCCGGCAGCCCCGGCTCGACCCAGCGCCTGCTGACCCAGGACCAGCTGATGACCATCCGCGACGTGGTTCTGCCGATGGACCAGCTGCTGGCGTCGGAGCTGCGCGGGCGGATGATCCGGTTCAGCGAGGAGAGCGAGGAGAACGCCTTCATCGCCATGGATCCGATCTCCAGCGTCGAGAACAGTTACAAGCGCGGTCTCGGCCGCATGCGGGCCCTGATCGATCCGGCCTTCATGGCCAAACGGGCCGAGGCGGAGGCCGATTTCCGCGCCCGGGCTGCGGCCGGCGGCACGGCGGGCGATCCCTGGGCCGATCTGGCCGCGGTGCAGCCGATCCAGCGCGAGCTCTATCCGGCCTACAGCCTGCTGGAAGCGCGCGCCGGCGGCGGCTCCGGCCTGTACGGCTATGCCGAGACCCTGGTCCGGGCCGCGGCTGAACGGGCGAAGCCGTCCGACCAGCGCCTGCCAGAGTTTGCCGAACTCCCGCCTGTCCAGCGTCGAGTCGCGGCTGATGGCCGAACGCCCGGTCTATCCGTCGCTGGACCAGCTGCGGCTGGAATGGTGGCTGTCCAAGACGCGCGAATGGCTGACGGTCGATGACCCCCGCGTCCGCGTCCTGCTGGGCCAGGAGTTCGCCCGAGGGTCTGTCGACGCGGCTGGTCGAGGGCACGACCCTGGCCGATCCGGCGGTGCGCCGGGCACTGTGGGACGGCGGTCTCGCCGCCGTGCGCGCCTCGAACGATCCGCTGATCCAGTATGCGCTGAAGGTCGATGACCAGGCGCGGGCCGTTCGTGCCGATTGGGAAGCCCGGGTCGAGGCCCCGACCGCGCGGGCGTCCGAGCAACTGGCCGCCGCCCGTTTCGCCGCCTATGGCGACGCCGTCTATCCGGACGCCACCGGCACCCTGCGCCTGACCTATGGCCGATCGAGGGTACGGACGTGCCGGGCCAGCGCTTCGGTGCCTTCACCACCTTCAACGGCCTGTGGGACCGGGCCACCGGCGCGGCCCCGTTCGACGTGGCCCCGAAACTGCTGGCGGCCAAGGACCGGATCGACGGCGATACCGTGCTGAACATGGCGGTGTCCTCCGACACCATCGGCGGCTCTTCGGGCAGCCCGGTGGTCAATGAGGCGGGCGAGATCCTCGGGGCCAATTTCGATTCGACCGTGCTCAGCCAGCGCAACGCCTACGGCTATGACGTCAACGTCAACCGCAGCGTGATCGTCACCACCGGCGCGGTGACCACGGCCCTGCGCGACGTCTACGGCATGCAGCGGCTGGTGACAGAGCTGGGGGCCGACTTGAGCGGTATTAGGGCTTGGGGCTTAGGGCTTAAGCTTTCCGTGCGGCCCCCAGCCCTAATACCTACGCCCTAAAGCTCGGCCATCTGCCGCTTGGCCGTGTCGAAATACTGCCAGCCGGTCCAGAGGGTGACGATGGCCGCGGCCCAGATCAGCACATAGGCGAAGGTCTGGAAATGCGGCTGCCATTCCAGCGGGAAGCCGAAGCCGTCCCACAGCAGGATCAGCTGCTGCGCGCCCAGGGCGACCATCTGCAGGGTGGTCTTCCACTTGGCCAGCAGGGTCACCGGCAGGTGGACCTTGCCGGCCATGGTCTCGCGCAGGGCCGAGACGGCGAATTCGCGAAACAGGATCAGCCCGCAGGGGATGGCGATGAAGGTCAGGGAGCCCGAGGTCAGCAGGCCGAGGATCGCGCCGGTGACCAGGATCTTGTCGGCGATCGGGTCGAGAATCGCGCCCCAGCGGGTCGTCGAATTCCAGCGCCGGGCCAGATAGCCGTCGACCCAGTCGGTCGAGGCGGCGACGATGAAGATCCAGAACGCGGCCCGGTAGAGGGCGAATTGGTCGTCGGGGCTGAGATAGGCCGACAGGACCGGAATACCGGTGGCCCCGGCCAGGATCAGGAACATGATCACCCCGGCAAACAGGCGAATGCCCGTCAGGATGTTGGGGATCGGGTTGGGATGGGTGCGGGTCATCTGCGTTTCCGGTCGGCCTGCGTCCGGTGTGCCATGCTTCGCGAAGACTGGCGAGAGGTCGACTCAGTCCAGCGCCTCGAACCGGCCGGGTCCGGTCAGGGCCCGCAGGATGCCGTCGGCGATGCCGAAATGCAGACCCGACAGGGTCAGGTTCCCGGCCGCTTCGCGCTCGGCGATCCAGGGAAAGGTGCGCAGGTTGTCGATCGACAGGCGCACGACGGCTTCTTCGGCTGCTCTTTCCGTCTGGTCAGCGGGGAAGTCCTCGACGAAGCGGCGCACATGCGGCCCGGCCTGGTTGACCCACGGAGCGACGAAATCCTGACAGTTGTCGGGCGCGCCGTTCAGCATCGCATGCACGCCGCCGCAATAGGCGTGACCCATGACGACGATGCGGTGGACCTTCAGCACGCGGACACCGAACTCCAGCGCCGCCGAGACACCGTGCAGCTTGCCGTCCGGCTGATAGGGCGGGACCAGATTGGCGACGTTGCGGATCACGAACAGTTCGCCGGGCGCGGCATCAAAGATCAGGGCCGGGTCGGCGCGGCTGTCGGAGCAGGCCACCACCAGGGTGTGCGGCGTCTGGCCACGCGCCAGGGCCTCATATTCGGCGTGCTCCTGCGGCCAGCGTTGGCGGCGGAAGCGTTGGTAGCCGGTCAGCAGGGCGTTCGCGGATTCTTGGGGCATGTTCCGGCTTTTAGGGCAGCTTCAGGCTTTGCGGAAGTAGGCATGGATACGCTCGGCCAGCGGCTGGTTGATGCCGGGAATCTTCACAAGGTCGACGACCGCGGCCCGGGACACGCCCTTGGCGGAACCGAACGCATGCAGCAGCGCCTTCTTGCGTCCTGGCCCCACCCCCTCGATGTCGTCGAGCGGATTCTTCTTGATGTCCATCGAGCGGCGCGTGCGGTGAGCCCCGTTGGCGAAACGGTGGGCCTCGTCGCGCAGGCGCTGGATGTAATAGAGCGCCGGGGACTTCAGCGGCAGCATGAAGGGCGGCCGTCCGGGCATGAAGAACCGCTCCATCCCGGCGTCGCGATCCGGCCCCTTGGCGACGCCGACCACGGCGATGTCCTCGACCCCCAGATCGGCCAGCACCGCCAGCACCTCGGCCAGTTGGCCGGCCCCGCCGTCGATCAGCAGCAGGTCGGGGCGGATGACATCTTCCCCGGCCGCCTCATCCTTGACCAGCCGCCCGAACCGCCGCCGCATGACCTCGCGCATCATGCCGTAGTCATCGCCGGGGGTCAGGTCCTCGCCGCGGATGTTGAACTTCCGGTATTGCGACTTCTGGAATCCGTCCGGCCCGGCCACGATCATGCCGCCGACGGCGTTGGTTCCCTGGATGTGGGCGTTGTCATAGACCTCGATCCGTTCCGGCCGGACCTCCAGACCCAGGACCTCGCACACCTCATCCAGAATCCTGCCCTGGGCCGAGCTCTCGGCCATCCGCCGGCCCAGCGCCTCGCGGGCGTTGGTCAGGGCGTGGTCGACCAGCCCCAGCTTGTCGCCGCGCTGCGGTCGGGCGATTTCGACCTTGTGATCCGACTTGAGGCTGAAGGCCTCTTCCAGCAGTTCCAGCTCGTGCGGACGGACATTGGACAGGATCAGCCGCGGCACCGGCTTGTCCTCGTAGAACTGACCCAGAAAGGCGGCGAGGATCTCCGGGTCGGTGTCGGTCTTGTCGACGCGCGGGAAATAGGCCCGCCCGCCCCAGTTCTGGCCGGCGCGGTAGAAGAAGACCTGGACACAGGCCTGACCACCCTCGCTGAACAGGGAAAAGACGTCGGCCTCGGCGATGCCGGCGGCGCTGACCGAATTCTCCATGGCGATGGTCGACAGGGCCCGGATGCGGTCGCGGATGCGGGCGGCCTGTTCATAGTCCATGGCCTCGGCGGCCGCGGTCATTTCGGCGGACAGCCGTTCGATCACGGCCCGGGAGCGCCCCTTCAGGAAGGCCGAGGCCTCCTCGACCAGCTCACCATAGTCTTCCAGCGAGATCAGGCCGGTACACGGGGCCGAGCAGCGCTTGATCTGGTGCAGCATGCAGGGGCGCGTGCGGCTCTCATAGACGCTGTCCGAGCAGGATCGCAGCAGAAAGGCCTTCTGCAGCGTATTCAGCGTGCGATTGACCGCCCAGGTCGAGGCGAACGGCCCGAAATAGTCGCCGGGCGTGGTGTGGGCTCCGCGATGCTTGCGGATCTGGGGCGCGCGATGGTCCTTGCGGATCATCAGCTCGGCAAAGGACTTGTCGTCGCGCAGCAGTACGTTGAAGCGCGGCTTCAGCTTCTTGATGAAGTTGGATTCGAGCAGCAGCGCCTCGGTCTCGGAGGCCGTGACCACCAGTTCCATCGACCGCGTCAGCGACACCATCAACCCGATCCGCTGGGTGTGGAACCGGCCCTGGGCGTACTGGAGGATGCGCCTTTTCAGGCTGGCGGCCTTGCCGACATACAGACAGGTGCCGTCCTCGCCATACATGCGATAGACGCCCGGCTTGTCCGGGGCCCGGCGCGCCTCGTCGCGGATCAGCTCGGCGGCGGTCAGCCCGGGGGAGTCGGCAGGCGCGTCAGGGATCCTCGGCTCGGTCATACCGGTCGATATAGGCTCACGAACGCCGCACCAGAAGGACGCCGGCCACGACCAGCCCGACGCCGAGGATGCGGTTCAGGTTCAACGGTTGTTTGGGGATGCCCATGGCCCCGAAATGATCCAGCACCAGGCTCAGCATCAACTGGCCCGCGACCATCAGGGTGATGGTCGTCGCCACGCCCAGTTTCGGCACCCCCCAGGTCGCGGCGACGACGAAGATCGCCCCGTACAGCCCGCCCATCCAGACATACCAGGGCAGGGCCCGCGAGGCCGCCATGTCCGGCCGGGTCTGCAGGATCACGGCCAGGATGCCCAGCGCTGCCGTGCCGATGGCAAAGGAGACGAAAGCCGCGTTCACCGGCGAACCGACGGCGGTCATCATCTTGGCATTGGTCGGGGCCTGCAGGGCGGTGGCGGCCCCACCGAAGACGACGGCGAGCATGGCGAAGAGTGAGGGGTTCATGGGGTTTCGCTAACGCTGAAAAGCAGGGGTTACCAGTCCGGATCGCTGGTTTCGCCGTTCAGCACCTCGGCGAGCCGGGTTCGACTGGCGCGATGCGTGTCGGCCGGCAGGGCGTCGGGATGGAACCAGCCGGTCTCGGCGATCTCGCCGTTCGGGGCGTGGTCGGTCAGGCGGAAGGTGTCGATGCGATAGACCAGCACGTGGTCGCCGGGGAAGAACCGCTCGTTGGAATGGACACTGACCAGCCGTGGCCGGCCCTCGACGATCAGACCCGTCTCCTCGCGCATCTCGCGGATGACGGCCTGTTCGATGGTCTCGCCGCGGTCGACTCCACCGCCGGGCAACCACCAGCCGTGCAGATAGGTGTGGCGCACCAGCAGGACCCGACCCTCGCCGTCGACGGCCACGCCACGCACGCCCAGCGTCTTGCCGCGGGCCATTCGCGACCAGGCGAAAAACAGCGGGCGGGTGAGGGGTTCGACGCGGGTTCGCCAATTGCTCATGCTGCCGCGAGGATAGGCCGCGCCGGTTGCGCTTGAACAGGCGGGCCGGGGGCTTTATTGCGGCGCACGAACAGGAGTGTTTTCATGCTGGCTCTCGGAATCATCTTCGGCTTCATCGCCGTCATCGCCATCATCAACTTCGTCGAGTTCGGCCGGGTTGACTGACACCCGGGCCCGTCGCGGCGCGGCGCTGGTCACCGGCGGGTCGAAACGGATCGGCCGGGCGATCTGCCTCGCGCTGGCCGACGCCGGCTATGACGTGGCGATCCACCATCGCGATTCGGGTCCCCAGGCGGACGACGTTGCCGCCGCCGTGCGCGATCGGGGCCGGCGCGCCGTGGTTCTGGCCGCCGACCTGACCGACGAGACCGCGACCCGGGCCCTGGTGCCGGCGGCGGTCGCGGCGCTGGGCCCGCTGACGGCCCTGGTCAACAACGCCTCCGTCTTTGAGGACGACCGGGTCGGCGCTCTGGATCGCGCCACCTGGGACCGTCACCTCGACACCAACCTGCGCGCCCCGATCGTGCTGGCCGAGGCCTTCGCCGCCCAGGCCCCCGACGGATCGGCCATCGTCAACCTGCTGGACCAGCGGGTGCTGAAGCCGGATCCGCGCTTCTTTTCCTACAGCCTGTCGCGCAATGCCCTGTGGTGGGCGACGCAGACCCTGGCCCAGGCCCTGGCCCCGACCATCCGGGTCAATGGCGTCGGCCCGGGCCCGACCCTGCCGTCGGTGCACCAGACCCCGGCCGAGTTCGCGGCCGAGGCCGGGGCGACCCTGCTGCAACGGCCGGGCAGCCCCGAGGCGGTCGCCGCCGCCGTGCGCTGGCTGCTGGACGCCGACATGGTCACCGGCCAGATGATCGCCGTGGACGGGGGGCAGCACCTGGCGTGGCGCACCCCCGACATCCTGGAGTAACGCCGCATGAGCTCGTCCCCCACGGTCACGCCGTTTCCGCTCGGCGGCACCCTCCAGCGCGAGGGGCTGAGCGTGTTCGTGCGCGGCCTGCGCCTCGACGTCGGCATCGGCGTCTATGACCATGAACAGGGCCGGCTGCAGACCCTGGTCATCGACGTGACCCTGGAGATGGGCCCCGTCGTGGTCGAGCATCTGGCCGACACGATCAACTACGAGACCGTGGCGGCGGCGGCCCGGGCCATCGCGGCGGCGGGCCATGTCGGCCTGGTCGAGACCTTCGCCGAACGGCTGGCCGTGGCCTGCCTGGACGACCCCCGGGTGCGGCGCGTCGCCGTCCGGATCGAGAAGCCCGGGGCCCTCGCGGGGGCCGAGGCCGCCGGCTGCGCGCTCGCCTTCAGCCGCTGACGGTTGCACCGCGCAGGCCGGAGCGGCATTGTCGGCCCCAGACCAGAGGACCAAGCCTTGGCCGAACCCGGCGACCCCCACCAGCCCGACCCAGACCCCGTCGTCACCCCCGAGCCGGAGCCGCCTGCGGTCCCGCCGCCGGTCGACGCCGAGACCCCGGCCGGGCCGGCCCCCGAACCGGTCGCCGAGCCTGAACTCGAGCCCGAGCCCGAGCTCGAACCCGAGCCCGCGCCCGCGCCGGTGCGCCCGCGCGCCGCCCTGCACGACGACGACGCCCTTGTGGGCTTCGCCTCGGCGGCGGCGCTGGTCGGGCAGGCCCGGCCGGTGGAGCCGGAGCCGGACCCCATGCCTGACTCCGAGCCGGTGCCCGACGTCGCGCCCGCGCCCGAAACCGTCGTCATCGCCCCGGCGGTCGAGTCCGGTTCGACCTTCGCCCTGACCGAGTTGTTCAGCCGCCGTCGCAAGGCCCCGCCGGCGGTCGACGGCAGCACCGGGCTGTTCACCGTCTACGCCCTGATCCTGTTCGCCCTCCCGACGTTCGGCGTCTCGGCCGTGCTCGGCCTGCTGGCGGTGACCGGGAAGCCGCTGCCGGACGACGCGGTGGCGCGCAGCCATCTGATCTTCCAGCAGCGCACCCTGTGGGCGGCGGCGGTGGTCGCCGTGCTGGGGGCGATCCTGATCGTCGTCGGCGTCGGCGTCTTCATCCTGTTCGCCCTGGCCCTGTGGCTGCCGCTGCGTGGCGCGGCCGGCCTGTGGCAACTGAAAGCCGGCCGGGCCGTTGCCAATCCCCGCAGCTGGCTGATCTAGGAGCGACCATGTCCGCCGTCCCCCCCGATTCGCGTTACCGCACCGACCCGCCAACCGGCTCCGAGGGCAAGGTCGCGGCCCTGGTCGCCTGGGTGCTGTTCATCCTGTCGATCCCCAGCGCCAACATCCTGGTGCTGGTCGGCCTGGTCGTCGCCTATGCCGGACGCGACAGCGCCACCGGCATCGGCCGCGCCCATATCGAGGCCCAGATCCAGCTGTTCTGGTCGGTGTTCTGGTGGACCATCGCCTGCTGGATCGCCATCGCCGTCAGCGCCGTGGCCTCGCTGGCCCTGATCGGCATCCCCTTCCTGTTGCTGTTCGGTCTGCTGTGGTTCCTGATCACCGTCTGGTTCACGGTCAAGAGTGTGTTCGGCCTGCTGCGCCTGCTGCAGGACAAGGCCCCCTGATGGCCGCCCCCCAACTGGTCGACCGGCCCGAGGCGATGCGCTTCGAACAGGCCGTCACCACGCCCGACGGCGGCACGGCGCTGGTCTGGGCCGACTATGCGACGCAGGGCACGACCCGGTCCCTGCTGCATGTCGAGGCCGACCCGGCCCTGCGCGGCACCGGCGCGGCCGGCGGCTTCATGCAGGCCCTGGCCGACCATGCCCGGGCCGAGGGCCTGAGCCTGGCCCCGCGCTGCGGCTATGCGGTGGTCTGGTTCAAGCGCCACCCGGAACACGCGGACGTGCTGGCCGGTTAACGTCTCCGCCTAGTGCAGGCGTTTCACAATGGCACGGATGGCCTCGGCCTTGGCCGGCAGGTCCGAGGCCAGGCGCGAGGCCATTTCCCGGGTCCCGACCGGATAGGCGTCGCCGCCGTCGGCGATCTCGCGCGCCAGGTCGGCGGCGTCCTGCAGGGCGGTTTCCAGGGCGTGGACCTGATCCAGCGCCAGGGCGCGCGCCTCCTGCAACAGGCTGCGCACCCGGGCCGAAGTGCTCTGGGCCCCGCCTTGGGCCCCGCCGGCACGGGATTTCAGCGCCGGCGCGGTCTCGACCGGCGCCGAGGCCAGCACCGCCGCCTCGACCGCGGCGGCGCGATCGGTTCCGGCCGCGACCAGACGCAGGTCCGGCTTGCTCGACGCGGTCTTGCGGGGCGTCGTCACCCGCGATGAGGCCGATCTGGCCATGGGAAGCTCCGTTCCTGACCGGGCCGGGGATCCGGCGGTCACGCCCGGCGCTGCAAGGGGTGTGCCGGGGCGGCGAATGTCCCCGCAAGGCCCGGTGCGCGGGGGAAATTGGGTGACGCGCGGTCGTCAGGGCGGCGCGGACCGGCCGGGCGGGGCGGTCGCGGGCATTATAAATCAGGTTTGCGGGGTGCGAGGTTTTTAGGGTGAAACGCGGCTGTAGCCCCACGCTGTCGTCATCCTCCGGCAAGCGGCATAGCCGCGCAGACCGGAGGACCCGGCGGCGCGCGACAGCGCGATCTGTTCAGGCATGGTGCGACGGACAGATTTCGCGATCGCTGACGCGACCGCGCCGCTGGGTCCCCCGGTCGCTACGCGCCGGAGGATGACGACGGTGAGGGCTATTTCGTCCGGCTGACCACCGCGCGCAGGCTGGCGGCGCGGGCGGGCAGGTCGTCGGCGAGGCGGGCGGCCATGTCGCGGGCCCCGACCGGATAGGCGTCGCCGCCGTCGGCGATGTCGCGGGCCAGGGCGGCGGCGGTGGCCAGGGCGGCGTCCAGCGCCTCGACCTGTTCCAGCGCCAGGGCCCGGGCCTCGGCCTGCAGGCGGCGCACACGCTCGGCCGCGGTCTGCGGCGGCCGCATCAGGTCATAGACCTCGGCCTCGGCACCGACGAGGCGCAGGTCCGGCTTGGTGTCATTGTTCGCGCGGGGCAGGGGCATGGGTCTCTCCGTTGCAGACCATAACGGGGCACGGACGGGGCCGTTCCCGGGGGGCAGACGCAGACCCGGGAGTGTGGCGGCGGAGTCACTGTGGGGTGTTGGTTCCGTCTTCTCTCTCACCCGTCTTCCTTCTCCCCTCGTGGGTGGAGGAACGATCGCATCGCGATCGGACGACGGGTGGGCGGCGCAGCCGCTCGGATGAGGGGGGGTTTGAGACCGCTGAGCGTCCGCCGGTGAGTTCCGGGCCGGCAGCCCCCTCATCCGTCTCGCTCCGCGAGCCACCTTCTCCCACGAGGGGAGAAGGAAGAGGTGAGGTGGGAAAAGGGTCATGGACAAGCGGGAGGCGGATCGGGACCGTCTCTACCCTCCACCCAGTCCGCCTCGAGGGCGGCATAGGGCTCGGGCAGGGGCTCGCCGGCCAGCAGCAGGCGGGCCAGCGACAGGGCCAGGCTGCGGACGTGCCGGCGGGTCTGGTCGCGGCGGGCGGCGTGGTCGGTCTCCAGCCGGTCGACGTCGTCGAAGGCGGGGGCGAACTGGCCGTCCAGCCGGGCGATGGCCTCACCGGCGCGGACCAGCCGCAGGGCGCTCAACCCCTCACCCCGGCGCACCGCCTCGGCCGCGCGCGACAGGGCCTTGCGCGCCAGGTCGGCGGGCCGGATCTCCAGCGGCGGATCCAGGGCCGCGACCGCCGCCTCGACCTCGGCCAGAGGGGCGGGCAGGGGGGCGGGCAGGGCGGCGGGCCCGGGCGGGGCGAGGGCGGCGGCCACCAGCTCGGCCTGGCGCGCCTTGGTCCAGCCCTCGCGCCGGGCCCGCTTGCGCAGGGCCCAGACCGAGACCCCGAACCGCGCCGCCACCGTCGGCCCCGACAGCCCGGCCAGATAGTCGGCCCGGATCAGCGCCCAGACGGCGGGGGCGGCGCGGCGATAGGTGGTGGTCGGATGGGGACGCATGTCACGGGCTCCGGCGCGGGCCGCTGTGCCCGCAGCCGGATTATCGCCCAGGTCGGGATGGGGGCGGGAAAATGGGGCCCGGAAGGCCCGGTTTGTCCCCTAAGCGGTTGAGAAGACTTGTCCCCGGAGTTCTCACGGGTGCGAGGTTTTGGGGGAGGAGGTGGCGGTCGGGCGATGTAAATAAGGGCTTGGTATCGCATCATTTATGATACATTTTGCTTGGCACTACCACCATCACCTCTTCGACGACCATTGGGAGCTATCGCATGAGCCACAAACAACTCTTCAAACGAGATCGCCATGCATATGGTCCGCTTTTACCAAACCCCCGCCGGTCGGCCCGTTATCAAGGAGTGGCTGCGCTCATTCGATAAGCCCGATCGCGCCGTACTCGGCGAGGATCTCAAGACGCTCCAGATCGGCTTTCCGATGGGACTGCCTCTGTGTCGGTCGCTCGGACGCGGACTTTGGGAGGTGCGGACCAGTCTGGCGGGGAACCGCGAGGCGCGGATGATCTTCTTCCACGATGCCAAGGCCAGGGCCCTTGTCGTGGTGCACGGCTTCCTCAAGAAGTCGCAGAAGACGCCGAAATCCGACCTCGATTTGGCGTTGAGGCGAATGAAGGAGTTCAGCCCTTAAGGGGCAGATATGAGTGAAACGACATTCCGCGACCCCTCCGACCTCGACACTTTGGACGACTTCCTCGACGAGGAAGGTATCCGTGAGGAGGTCACCCTGCGCGCGATCAAGCGCGTGGTCGCGCTGCAACTGCGTCAGGCCATGACCGAGCGAAGGATGACCCTGTCGGCCATGGCGGTCGAGATGGACACCAGCCGGGCCCAGCTGAACCGGGTGCTGGACCCGGAAGAGTTCAATGTGACGCTGGAAACCCTGAGCCGCGCCGCGCGGGTGGTGGGGCGGGGGCTGAAGGTGGAGTTGGTTTAGGGCGAGGTTCCCCTATACGGCCGACGAACACGAGTTGTCGGAGCTTGACATTATTCAACTGGGCCATAATGGTGACGCCACTTACGCGAGTATTGTCGAGCTTAGTTTTTTGGCATGGTCCGGCGTTCCGCCAGACCTCAGTTGATTGGTCATATTTTGGGTGCCGCGCAAGAGAACGACATCTGTCGCCTCTGTGAGTTGCTCCGCTCTTCCAGATGTCGTTCTCTTGCGCGGCCTAGGTAAGTGATTGCTGCGAAAACGAACGTTCCAGACATTGTAGAGTGGCTGGACATGGATAACCTCCATGTCCACGCTCCCACCGATGTGGTCCTCCTATGCGGAGGCAAGGTTGACATAACGTCGGAAAAACCGACCTCGATGCGAGATGCGTTCCTCCGCATCAGCATCAATACTCCCTTGAGCAAGCTAACGTTCAGGTTGGCAGAAGAGGCAAACCTGTACGAACCGGGCAGCCACTACACCAATTGGATGGAATTCGAATCCGATCTAGCTCAAATATGTCAACTAATAGTTCTATTTTGCGAGAGCGAAGGAAGCATCGCTGAGCTTGGAACTTTTGCCGGGATAGACGAGGTTGCTCGAAAACTTGCGATATTCATCGACAATGTGAACAAAGCCGAAGGCTCATATATTAACTATGGGCCAATAAAACTTGTGGTGGATCAACACAGTACTGATCGGCTGTTCGTAATGCATCTCGCTGATCTGGGAATTGCTACAATTTCTGATATATCCAAGGTCAACCTCGATAAACTCAAGGTCATGATTGCGGATTTCGTCATCGATTTAATGGACCGGAATCGTGATCCACGAACTTTCGATCCTCTTCGCTCGGGCCACCGCATAAAATTGATAACCGGCATGGTTCAGCATTTCGGTGCGGTTATGGTCGATGAGCTTGACGTGATTTTGTATTCCTTGAATATTAAATGCACCCAGATTGAAATCCTAAAGTACATAGACTGCGCAATATTTCTTGAGTGGGTCAAACTCGAAATTCGAGGTCTGAAGTATTTTTACGTCCCTCTACAAGAAAAAGACGCCATAGAATATGCAATGCGAGTTGGTTCGCCAACGATCAATAAGTCCGCTTGGCGCGCCATGGTTAGGGAGTATTGGTACGACAAGGAGCCTGACCGATTTAGCGCTCTAAGCGCGAATGCTCTGGTGGCGGCCAAATGAGCATTGTCCTAACATATATGGCGAGAGCTACGGGCTTATCCACTTATGAGGCTAGGCGTCTGATTGCCAGGGCACCTGAGCGCTATAAGGTTTTCTATATCGACAAGAAATCCGGCGGTCGCCGGCAGATCGCACAGCCTGCGCGGGAGATAAAATTTCTTCAGCGTATATTTATGCGAAGCTTCTTGGAGTCACTGCCTATACATGAAGCGGCAACCGCATATAGGAAAGGATTGTCGCTCGCCGATAACGCGAAACCTCACGCAAGTTCCGGCCCTATCCTCAAGATGGATTTCCGTGATTTTTTCCCATCGATCCGGTCTCGAGATTGGGCCAGTTATTGCGGCACTCACGGCATATTCGAAAGCGCCGAAGATGTTTGGTTGTCAGAACGGTTGCTGTTCTTTCGCCCTCTCGGGGGGCGAGTTCTTAGGCTGTCCATCGGTGCGCCTACGTCGCCTATGGTCTCAAACATACTGATGTTCGAGTTTGATCGCGTTGTTTCTGAACTCGTGGCAAAGGATCATGTAGTCTACACGCGTTATGCAGATGATATGACCTTCTCTGCACCTCGCACTGGACACCTCGTTAATGTTCAGAGAGACGTGGCCTCCGCAGTTCGGTCAATATCCTTCCCGAAGCTCGATATAAATCGAGACAAGACGACCTACGTCACAAAGAAGTACCATCGCCAGATTACGGGACTAACAATCTCTAATGATGGCAACGTCACCATAGGCCGTGACACAAAACAAAAATTTCGGCCAGAGTGCACCACTTCGTTACCGGTAAGTTGTCCGACCTTGAAGTCCGACGCCTTGCTGGCTATTTGGCGCACATTAACTCGGTAGAGCCGGATTTTCTCCATACGTTAGAGGCAAAGTATGGAGTTGGAATCCTAGACGATATCCGTGAGTATGCAGCATTAGTGGAGACAATAGGGGCAGAGTTCTAGTTCCCACCATGTGCTTCGCGGATTCTAGATTTTTCGGCTCGTCCGCTTTACCCGGCTTCTGCGGTTCCTCCGGACCGCCATACCCCCCCCTACAGCCGCGCCTTCCGGAACCGCTCCTGCGCCTCGGCCTGCGCCTCTTTCCGCCACCGCTTGGGTGCCGCAGCGTCCACCGCTTCCCCGGCCCCGGTCATCACCTCATTGGCGAACTCCAGGTCCAGCATCTTCATGCGTTTGATCTCGTCGCGCAGGCGGCCGGCCTCCTCGAACTCGAGGTTTGAGGCGGCCTCGCGCATGCGACCTTCCAGGTCGCGCAGGGCGGTCTGGAAATTGGCGCCGGTGAAGGGGCGGGCCTCCTCGGCCACCACGGTCGAGACCAGCACGCGGTCCTTCTCATAGGGGCTGGCCAGGATCTCCTTGATGTCGCGCTTGACGCTCTCGGGCGTGATGCCGTGTTCCAGATTGTAGGCGCTCTGGCGTTCGCGGCGGCGGTCGGTCTCGGCGATGGCGCGTTCCATACTGCCGGTGACGCGGTCGGCGTAGAGGATGACGCGGCCGTCGATGTTGCGCGCGGCCCGGCCGATGGTCTGGATCAGGGCGGTCTCGGAGCGCAGGAAGCCCTCCTTGTCGGCGTCGAGGATGGCGACCAGGCCGCACTCGGGGATGTCCAGCCCCTCACGCAGCAGGTTGATGCCGATCAGCACGTCGAACGCGCCCAGCCGCAGGTCGCGGATGATCTCGATCCGCTCAAGCGTGTCGACGTCGGAGTGCATGTAGCGGACCCGCACCCCCTGTTCGTGCATGTATTCGGTCAGGTCCTCGGCCATCTTCTTGGTCAGCACGGTGACCAGGCTGCGATAGCCGGCGCGGGCCACGGCCTTGACCTCATCGATCACGTCATCGACCTGATTGCGGGTCTGGCCGGTGACCGGGCGGATCTCGACCGGCGGGTCGATCAGGCCGGTCGGGCGGATCACCTGTTCGACGAAGACGCCGTCGGTGCGGTCCATCTCCCACGGGCCGGGGGTGGCGCTGACGAACACGCTCTGTGGGCGCATGGCGTCCCATTCCTCGAATTTGAGCGGCCGGTTGTCGATGCAGCTGGGCAGGCGGAAGCCGTATTCCGCCAGGGTCGACTTGCGCCGGTAGTCGCCGCGGAACATGCCGTTGATCTGGCCGATGGTGACGTGGCTCTCATCGACGAACAGCAGGGCGTCGTCGGGGATGTATTCGAAGAAGGTCGGCGGCGGCTCGCCCGGGGCGCGGCCGGTCAGCCAGCGGGAATAGTTCTCGATCCCTGCGCAGCTGCCGGTGGCCTCCATCATCTCCAGATCGAACCGGGTGCGCTGCTCCAGCCGCTGGGCCTCCAGCAGCTTGCCGTTCTCCAGCATCCAGTCGAGCGTCGCCTTCAGCTCGGCCTTGATGCCGTGGGTGGCCTGGTTCAGCGTCGGGCGCGGCGTCACATAGTGGCTGGCGGCATAGACGGTGATCTCGGTCAGGTCGGCGGTTTTGGCCCCGGTCAGGGGGTCGAACTCGTGGATCGAACTCGATCTCGTCGCCGAACAGGCTGACGCGCCAGGCCCGGTCCTCCTGGTGGACGGGGAAGATCTCGATGGTGTCGCCGCGCTTGCGGAACATGCCGCGCTCGAAATTCAGGTCGTTGCGCTTGTACTGCAGCGCGATCAGGTCGGCGCGCAGCTTGGCCTCGTCGATCTGCCCCCCGACCTTCAGGCTGAAGGTCATGGCCGTATAGGTCTCGACCGAACCGATGCCGTAGATACAGCTGACCGAGGCCACCACGATGACATCGTCCCGCTCCAGGATCGACCGCGTCGCCGAATGCCGCATCCGGTCGATCTGCTCGTTTATACTGCTATCCTTTTCAATATAGGTATCAGTACGCGGAACATATGCTTCCGGTTGATAGTAGTCGTAATACGATACAAAGTATTCAACTGCGTTATCTGGGAAAAATGACTTGAATTCTGAGTAGAGCTGTGCCGCCAATGTTTTATTGGGGGCAAGTATAAGCGCCGGGCGCTGGGTGGCCTCGATCACCTTGGCCATGGTGAAGGTCTTGCCCGAGCCGGTCACGCCCAGCAGCACCTGGTCACGGTCGCCGGCCTCGGCCTGGGCCACCAGTTCGGCGATGGCGGCGGGCTGGTCCCCGGCCGGGGTGTATTGCGTCGCCAGCCGGAACGGGGTGCGGACGCGGGCCTCGGGCCGGGCCGGGCGGTGCGGGGCCCAGTCGCCGGGGCTGGACGGGGCCTCCTCCGGTGTCAGGCGCGGGCCGGCGACCGGCGCGAACATCGGCGCGGCGGCACTCTTCCTGGCCGGGGTGTGGACCGGCTTCTTCAGCGGGGTGGTGCCGGCCTTGGGGGTCGAGGAACGGTTCATGAACGGAACCTAGTGTCCCGCCGGGCCCGGTGCCAGTGGGGGAGGGGGATCAGGTCGGGGCCGGCCCGTCCTCGCCCGGGCTCTCGGGCGGCAGCAGGTCGACCGGGTGGGCCAGTTCGTCGGCGGCGTCATTGGCCGAAGGGTCGGACGCTGCATGCGGGCGTGGGGCGGCGCGCGGGCGTTTCAGTCCCATCGCCTCCAGCCCGTCGTCGCCGGACTGGCCGAACAGGCTGCGCACGCGCAGGTCGGTCTGGGGGAAGGGGATCTCGATGCCCGCGGCGTCCAGCGCGTCGGCGATGGCCCAGGTATAGGCGGCGTGCATGGCTGCCGGGCGCTTGACCGCGGCCAGGGTCGGCCAGACCAGCAGTTCGAAATTGAGGCTGGAATCGCCGAAACCGGTCAGCCAGACCTGACTTCTTGCGGGTCTCGGTCTCGGGCAGGGTGAAGGGACTGGCCCGGGCCGCGGCCAGCACGGCCTCGCGCACCGCCGCGCGGTCGGACTCATAGGCGACGCCGAACGGGATGTGGATGCGGCGCGTATCGCCCTTCAGCGTCCAGTTGGTGACCGTGCCCTCGATCAGCTTCGAATTGGGCACGACCACGTCGATATTGTCATTGTTGCGGATGCGGGTGGCGCGCGGGCCGATCTCGGCGATCACGCCGCGCACCCCCTCCAGTTCGACATAGTCGCCGACCGAGACCATGCCATCGAAGATGATGAACAGGCCGGAGACGAACTCCTTGACCACGCCCTGCAGGCCGAGGCCGATACCGATGCCGATGGCCCCGGCGAACACCGCCAGCGACGACAGGTTCAGCCCCGCCGCCGACAGGCCGAACATCACGCCGCTGACGACGATGCCGTAGCCGGCCAGCTTCTCCAGCAGATACAGGGCCCCGGTGGCGCGATGGGCCCGGACCCGCAGGCGGCGGATGCCGCGCGTCACCACCCAGGCCAGCGCCAGGGCGGCCCCGATCATCACCGCGCCGGTGATCACCCCCCCGAGCGTCAGGGAGATGTTACCCAGCTTGATCAGCGGCGCGTCTTCGAGGGCGGTCAGGTCAGGCAGCATCGCGCCACTGTGAGGCCCCGGGCGGGAGCGTCAAGGGCGGGAGGCTACGCCCCTGTGGCGGGCGGGGTGGCGGCCGGGTCAGCGGCGCGCCTGCTCGACCCGGACCTCCAGCTCGACCCAGCGACGGCTCAGGTCGCGCAGCTCGTCACGCAGGCGGGCGGCCTCGGTACGGCTGATGCGGCCGGTGCGCTCGCCGTCGCGGATGCGGGCCTCGAGCTCGGCCGCGCGCGGGTCGTTGTCGTAGCGGTCGCCATAGTCGCCGTCATAGCCGTCGCCGACGCGGCGGTTCAGCTCGGCCAGACGTGAGGACAGGGTCTCGCGCTCCCGTTCGCTGAAGCCGTCGCGGCGATAGTCGTTCTCGACCCGCACCAGGGCGTCGAAATCGGTGCGCAGGCGGCTGGCCTCGATGCGGCTGATACGGCGGTTGCGTTCGGCGGTGTCGACGCGGGCGCGGAACTCGCCGCGAACCTCGCTGGGCGGCTGCCAGCCCCAGGCGGGGGTGTCCGGGCGCTGGTCATCGATGCGACGCGACAGGGCTTCATAGCGGTTGCGCAGGTCATTGCGTTCGTCGGCGCTCAGGCGGCCGTCGGCGGCATAGCGGGTCTCCAGCCGCACCAGGGTCTGGTAATCCGCCCGCAATTGCGTCGCCTCGCTGCGATTCAGCGAGCCGTCGCGCAGCCCGGCGTCGATGCGGGCGTCCAGGGCCGCGCCGCGCTCGGCCATCGGCCGCTGACCGCGGTTCCAGTCATCCTCGAGCCCCGGGGTCTGGCCATAGGTGTCACCGAACACCGCGCCCAGCACCGCGCCCAGCACCCCGCCTGGCGTGGCCGGAACGGTCGTGCCGGTGTCGCTGTCGGGATAGAGGGGGCCGGTGCGCGCGGTCGCGCCATAGCAGGTCAGCACCCCGTCGCGATTGGTGATGTCCCCGCGGCAGTCATCGGCGCGGATCGTGCTCCAGCGCCAGCCGCCGTCGGTGCGGCACTGGGCCGAGATATAGCCGTTCTCCAGTGACTGCACGTCGCGGCACGAACTGGTGAAACTGCCCGAGGGCGTGCCGTAGCCGGAGCCGCCGTAGGGCGTCTGGGCCGTGGCCGCGCCGGCGGCCGACAGGGCGAGGGCACTGACGGCCAGGGTGGTCAGGGTGCGGGCGTAAACGGTCATGGCAAGGGTCTCCGGTGAACGGGGTTACCGGGAGAACGGGATGCGGCGGGGAAGGTTGCGGTGGGGGGGCAGCGGGGGAGGGGCGGTGTGTCGCTTTTCCGGTTCCCGTCTGGCCCGCGCCCCGCTAGCGTCGCGCCATGATCCAGACTCCTGTTCCGGTGCCGCCTGCCAACCGTCTGCGTGCCCTGCTGTCGTCGCTGAGTGTGCGGGTGCTGGCGGCGCTGGCGCTGGGGCTGGGGGCCGGGGCGACGGTGCAGGTCTGGGGCATTCCGGGCGGGGCGTCGACGGCCGGCATGATCGACGCGATCGGCCAGCTGTGGCTGAACGCCCTGCGCATGACCATCGTGCCGCTGGTGTTCTCGCTGCTGGTGGTCGGTATCGCCACCATTTCCGACGCGGCCCATACCGGACGGCTGGCGCGGCGGGCGCTGGTCTGGTTCGCGGTGCTGATCGCGGCGGCCAGTGTCTATGCGGTGGCGGCGGCTTACGGCTTGCTGGCGCTGTGGCCGATCGATGCCGAGGGCGGGGCGCGACTGCTGGCGGGGATACCGCCGGCCCCCGACAATATCGGGGCGGTCGCGCCGTTTTCCGAGTTTGTGAAGACCATCGCCCCGGCCAATGTGGTGCGATCCGCCAGCGAGGACGCGATCCTGGGGCTGGTGGTGTTCGCAGTGTTCTTCGGCTTTGCCCTGACGCGCCTGCCGGAGCGGCTGAAGACGCCGCTGGTGACGCTGTTCGAGGCGGTCAGCGAGGCGATGATCATCATCGTGCGCTGGGTCCTGCTGGCCGCGCCGGTCGGGGTGTTCGCCCTGGCCATGGGGGTGGGGCTGAGCGCCGGGGTCTCGGCCGCCGGGACCCTGGCCCACTATGTGGCGATCGTGTCGCTGAGCGTGATCGGCATGATCCTGTTGTGCTATCCGCTGGCCATGGTGGCCGGCCGGGTCGGGCTGGCGCAGTTCGCCCGCGCCGTGGCCCCGGCCCAGGTGGTGGCGGTCTCGACCCAGTCGTCGCTGGCCAGCCTGCCGGTCATGGTCGAGCGCGCCGTCGACACCCTGGACGTCAGCCGCCAGACCGCCGGTCTGGTGCTGCCGCTGGCGGTGGCCCTGTTCCGCATGACCAGCCCGGTCGCCAATCTGGCGGTGGTCATCTATTGCGCCCACCTGTTCGGGCTGGAGCCGTCGGTGGGCCAGATCGGCGCGGCCATGCTGACGGCCATATTGATCAGCATCGGCTCGGTCGGCCTGCCCGGCCAGATCAGCTTCTTCGCCAGCGTCGCCCCGATCTGCATCGCCATGGGCGTGCCGCTGGAGATGCTGCCGCTGCTGCTGGCGGTCGAGGTCATCCCCGACATCTTCCGCACCGTCGGCAATGTGACGTCCGACCTGACGGTGACGCGCATCATCAGCCGGAGCGAGGGGACGGCCGCGGGCTGAGCGCGAAGTTCCGTCGGTACTGTACAGTCAAAATCCCCGACATCCCCGGGCTTGTCCCGGGGACCCCTTCTTCCATCGCACGGACCGTTGACGACGGGTTCGAGATGCCATGCGTCGCCACGCTCCCGCTGTTCGGGACGGGGTACGATGGATCCTTGGGACCAGCCCGAGGATGGCGGGATGGGGATGGCGACTTGACTCCCTCATACAGTATGCGGCACACACTGTGCGTCAAACACTATGTGACATGAGTGGAGATGGGCGTGGCTGTCGATTCCGAGCTGTTTGAATCCATGCGGCTGGAGCTGCGGCGCGGGTCGCTGGTGCTGGCTGTTCTGGCCTGCCTCAGGACGGAACGCTACGGCTATACGCTGCGCCAGGCGCTGGCCGCCGACGGGCTGGAGATGGAGGAATCGACCCTCTATCCGCTGCTGCGCCGGCTGGAGAGCCAGGGTCTGCTGAGCAGTGAATGGCGCGAGGAGGAGAAGCGGAAAAAGCGCTTCTACGTCCTGTCGCCGTTGGGCACGGCCATGCTGGCGGCCCTGACCGATGAATGGCGGCGCATCAATGCCTCGCTGGACCGAATTCTGTGATCGAGAGGAGGGCATGATGACCCTGATCGAAACCTATCTGCGGGCTGTGGCGGCGCAATTGCCGGCCGATACCCGCGACGACATCGTCGCCGAGCTGCGCGACGAACTGCTGACCCGGATGGAGGCGCGTGAGGCCGAGCTGGGTCGGCCCCTGACCGAGGCGGAGCAGGAGGCGGTGCTGCGCGAGCTGGGACATCCACTGACGGTCGCGGCCCGCTTCGGCAGTGGCCCCCAGCACCTGGTCGGGCCCGAGCTGTTCCCGTGGTGGATGTTCGGGGTCCGGGCGGCCCTGACCATGCTGGTGGTGATCAGCGTGATCGGCGTGGTGGTGCGGGTGCTGATCGGCGACGCGGACGCGGGCCGGGCCATCGCGCAGGCCTTCCACGGCCTGTTCACGGGCGCGATCACCGTGGTCGGGGTAGCCACGATCGTCGCCTGGATCATCGAACGCCAGAGCGAGAAGCCGCGCTTCCTGACCCGGTGGCGGGTGCGCGATCTGGGCGTGTTTGAAGTCGGCCTGTTCGGCCGGGACTGGAACACCCGTGCCGGCAGCACGACGGAGGCCATGACCGGCTCCGGCACGATCGGCAGTTCGAAGATGTCGCCCACGGCCCGGGCCATCACCAGCGCGGCGGCCTGGAGCGTCTTTCTGCTGTGGTGGACCGGCGTGCTGGGCGGCGAATTCCGGCCGCAGGCTCTGGGCGGTGCCTTTGTCGCGGATGGCGTCGACTATGGCCGACTGATCACTGACCTGGTCGGACAAGTCTATCTCTTCGTGGTCGCCTGGGCGGCGGCGTTGATCGTCTTCCATCTGGCCCGGGCCGCCTTGCGTCCCGGTCCGCGCGCCACCGCGGCGGGTGATCTGGTGTTCGCCTGCGTAGGCCTGGGTTTTGCCCTGTGGGTCGCGCTCCAGTCGCCGCTGGCCCCCGTGGTGGCCGTCGACAGTCTTGCGGAATTCGCGGACCGGGTGCGCAATATGATCCAGACACGCGAACTGGTGCTGTCCACCGTGGTGATGATCGGCGTGGCCTCCAGTATCGTCGGCGAGGTCTTCAACGTTCTGGGGGCGGCGCGGCGACTGGCGCTGGGGCGCTAAGGCGACGTATGAAGACGGCAGCGATTCCCCGGTTCAGGCGTTGAGCCCCGGCGGCAGGATCCGCGACCGTGGGGCAGACGCGTGACACTTCAACAAGGCCTGGCCTTCGGACTGGTGGGACTGACCATCGCCGGCTTCATCTGGGGTCGGTTCCGCTATGATCTGATCGCGCTGGCGGCCCTGGTCGTCGGCATGGTGGTGGGCGTCATCCCGGCCGAGGTGGCTTTTGACGGCTTCCGTAACGACATCACCATCATCATCGCCGCCGCCCTGGTGGTGTCGGCCGCCTTTTCGCGCTCGGGCATCGTCGAACTGGCGCTGCGACGGCTGTTGCCGCTGCTGAAGACCGAAAGGAGTCAGGTGCCGGTGCTGACCGGGGCGGTGACGCTGCTGTCGATGGTGACCAAGAACGTCGGGGCGCTGGCGATCCTGCTGCCGGTGGCCCTGTCGGTCAGCCGCAAGACCGGGTCCTCGCCGTCGCGCCTGCTGATGCCGATGGCCTTCGGGGCCATGGCCGGCGGCATGGTGACCCTGGTCGGGACCTCACCGAACATCATCGTCGCCGGGGTGCGCGCCGACATGCTGGGCGAGCCCTTCGCGATGTTCGACTATGCGCCGGTCGGCCTGGCCCTGACCGCGATCACGCTGGGCTTTCTGGCCTTCGGCTACCGGCTGTTGCCGAAGGACCGGCAGGGGGCGGTCAATCTGTCGGACTCGCTGGCCGCCAATGCCTACACCACCGACCTGAGGGTGCCGGACGATTGGGCCCCGGGATCGATGACGGTCAAGGCCCTGACCGCAGCGGGCGGCGGGGCGGTGCGTATCCTCACGGTCATCCGCGACGGGCGGCGCATCAACAAGCCGCGGGGCAATGTCGTGGTCCGCGCCAGTGACCTGGTCGTGCTGGAAGGCCGCGCCAGCGCGCTGGACGACTTCGTCGAGCGGTCACAACTGCGGCTGTCCGGCGACCATCGGGCGATCGTGCGGGCGGAGCCGACCGACGACATCCGGGTGATCGAGGCGGTGGTGGGCATGAACTCGTCGCTGCTGGGCCAGACGCTCGCGGCCTCGGACCTGCACGGCCAGTACGGCGTCAATATGCTGGGCGTGTCGCGCAGCGGCTATCCGGTGACCCAGCGCCTGCGCAACACCCAACTGCGACAGGGCGATATCGTCCTGCTGCAGGGCAGCGAGAACAGCTTGCCCGAGGCACTGGCGGAACTGGATCTGCTGCCGCTGGCCGAACGCAGCCTGGCGCTGGGCAGCGGGCGCAAGCGGTTCATGCCGGCCATCGTGCTGGCCATCGCCATGCTGCTGGTCGGCTTCCAGGTCGTGCCGGTGGCCGCGGCCTTCTTCGGCGCGGCGGTGCTTATCCTTGTGCTGGGCGGGCTGAAGATGAAGGAAGCCTATCGCGCGCTCGACGGACCCCTGCTGGTGCTGATCGCCGCCATGATCCCGGTCTCGGCCGCCATCCAGACCACCGGCGGGGCTGATCTGATCGCCAATGCCCTGGGCGGACTGTTCGAGGGTATTCCCGGACTGGCGGCGGTGGCGGCGCTGATGTTCGCGGCCATGGCGGTGACGCCGTTCCTGAACAATGCCGCGACGGTGCTGATCCTCGCGCCGATCGGAGCGACGCTGGCGACGCGGCTGGGCTATGTGCCGGACGCCTTCCTGATGGCGGTGGCGGTCGGGGCGGCGTGCGACTTCCTGACCCCGGTCGGACATCAGTGCAACACGCTGGTGATGCGGCCGGGCGGCTATCGTTTCGGCGACTATGCCCGGCTGGGGACGCCGCTCAGCCTGCTGGTGCTGCTGGCGGGGCCGCCGCTGATCCTGCTGTTCTGGCCATTGTAGATTGGGCTGCGGTCACAAGGTGCCGCCCTGTCGACCCGACGCGGCTTTTTGCTTGGGCCGCGGTCACAAGGCTCCGCCTTGTCGACCCGACGCGGCTCGATGTTTGGCCGCGGTCGTCGGCCCTTCGGGACCTCCCGACCCGACGCGGCCTGGCCCATTCATGTCCGAAAACCGCGAGACAAGAACGGGGCGAGGGTTCAGTCTGCGGGCATGGAAACGTCGCTGGATCAGGACGCCTGCTATCGCGCCGTCATCACGCGCGACGTCCGCTTTGACGGGCGCTTCTTCAGCTGTGTGAAGACGACCGGGATCTATTGCCGTCCGGTCTGTCCGGCGCGCACGCCGAAGCGCGACAACATGCGCTTTGTCGCCACGGCGGCGGCGGCCGAGGCGGCCGGGTTCCGCGCCTGCCTGCGCTGCCGGCCCGAGACTGCCCCGGACCTGGGCGCGTGGCGCGGCACCTCCAACACCGTCAGCCGGGCCCTGGCCCTGATTGAGGCGGGGGCGCTGGACGACGCCGATGTCGACGCCCTGGCCGGGCGACTGGGGGTCGGCGAACGGCAACTGCGCCGGCTGTTCCGTCAGCATCTGGGCGTGGCCCCGGTCAGCGTGGCCCAGACCCGGCGCGTGCTGCTGGCCAAGGCCCTGCTGCACGAGACCGACCTGACCATGGCCGAGGTGGCCCATGCCGCCGGCTTCGGCAGTGTGCGGCGCTTCAACGAGACCTTCCAGACCCTGTACGGACGCCCGCCCTCGGCCCTGCGGCGACGGGCCGAGCGTCCGTCGGACGGCGGGGTGCGGCTGAGCCTGGCCTATCGCGAGCCCTGTGCGCTCGGGACGTTGTTCGCGGCGCTGGCGGCGCGCGGGGACACGGTGGTCGCCGGGCATTGGTCACGAGATCTGACGGCGGTGGTCGACGGCACGACCGGGACCGTCAGCGTCACCCCGGGTGCGCCCGGGCGGCTGACGGTCACGGTCGAGGCGGGGGACCTGAAGGCCCTGCCGGGCGTGCTGGCGCGGGTGCGACGGGTGTTTGACCTGTCGGCCGACCCGCAGGCCATAGCGCGGGACCTGTCGGGCGATTCACTGCTGGCCCCGCTGGTCGCGGCCCGGCCCGGTCTGCGTCTGCCCGGTGACTGGATCGACACCGGCGAGGACGCGCCCAGCGACCGGCTGGAGGGAGCCGGACCGGCCCTGGAGCGACGGGCCGAAGCCTGGCGACCGTGGCGGGCCTATGGCGCGCTGTATCTCAACATGGCCGGTATCACCGAGACCGAACTGACATCGCTGGAGAACGATCATGGCCGCCAGGCTGCCTGAACAATCGACCGTGGACCGGATCCCCACCCCGGTGGGTGATCTGCTGCTGGTCACCGACGGCGACGGGGCCGTGCGGGCGCTGGACTTCTGCGATTTCGAGGACCGGCTGAGGCGACTGCTGACGCGCCATTACGGGCCGGTGGTGCTGACGCCGGGACGGGCTCCGGTGACGGTGCGGGCCGCCATCGACGCCTATTTCGCCGGCGACCGGTCGGCGCTGGACGGGATCCCGGTGCGTACCGGCGGTACCGAATTCCAGCGTCAGGTCTGGGCCGCCCTGCGGGAGATCCCGGCGGGCGAGACGCGCAGCTACGGCCAGCTGGCGGCGGCCATCGATCGACCGAAGGCGGTGCGGGCCGTGGGTCTGGCCAACGGGGCCAATCCGGTCGGAATCATCGTGCCCTGCCACCGGGTGATCGGCGCCAACGGCACGCTGACCGGCTATGCGGGCGGGGTCGAACGCAAGAAATGGCTGTTGGAGCACGAGGCCCGGGGCTGAACTCAGCAGCCGTCCAGAAACAGGCGCGTGGCCGGATTTTCGGTCTCGTCGATATAGGGATAGCCCAGCCCGCCCAGGGCGGCATGCAGGGCCTCCAGCTCGCCCGGCGGGACCGAGAGGCCGGCCAGCACCCGACCGACGTCGTCGCCGTGATTGCGGTAGTGGAACAGGGTCAGGTTCCAGGCGGGCTGCAGGCTGTTCAGGAAGCGCAGGAAGGCTCCCGGTCGCTCGGGGAATTCAAAGCGCAGAATGCGCTCGCCGGTCAGACCCGAGGCGCGCCCGCCGACCATGTAGCGCACATGCAATTTGGCGGTCTCGTTTTCGCTCATGTCCTCGACGTCAAAACCGCCGTCACGCAGGGCGGCGATCAGGTCGTGCTTCTCGCGCGGGCCGGAGCGCAGGGCCACGCCGACGAAGATGTGGGCCACGCCTTCGCCTGACCAGCGGTAGTTGAACTCGGTCACCGAGCGACCGTCGAGGGTCAGCAGGAAGCGGCTGTAGGTGCCGCGATTGTCGGGCATGGCCACGGCCAGCAGAGCTTCGGTCCCCTCGCCGAACTCGGCCCGTTCGGCGATGTGGCGCAGGCGGTCGAAATTGACATTGGCCCCCGAGTTGATGGCGACCAGCGACCCGGTTCCCGGGTGGGCGGCGGACCAGGCCTTGAGTCCCGCCAGGGCCAGGGCTCCGGACGGTTCGGCCACGGCGCGGCTGTCGTCGAAGATGTCCTTGACGGCGGCGCAGATGGCGTCGGTGTCGACCAGAATGATCTCGTCCAGCAACTCGCGGCACAGGCGGAAGGTCTCGGTGCCGGCGCGGCGCACGGCGACCCCGTCGGCGAACAGGCCGACCTGGTCGAGGGTGACCGGTTCGCCGGCCTCGATCGCCGCTTTCATGGACGGCGCGTCGACCGGCTCGACCCCGATGATCTTCGTTTCCGGCCGCAGGAAGCGGATGATGGCGGCGACCCCGGCGGCCAGGCCACCGCCGCCGATCGGCACGAACACCGCCTCGATGGACTCGGAGTGCTGGCGGACGATCTCCAGACCGACCGTACCCTGGCCGGCGATGACCTCGGGATCGTCAAACGGATGGATGAAGACCGCGCCGGTTTCGGCCTCGATCCTGCGGGCCTCGGCATAGGCTTCGTCGAAACCCTCGCCGTGCAGCACGACATCGCCGCCGCGGGCGCGGACGGCGGCGACCTTGATGGCCGGGGTGGTCACCGGCATGACGATGGTGGAGGCGACCCCGCGCCGGGTGGCGGCCAGGGCGACCCCCTGGGCGTGGTTACCGGCCGAGGCGCAGATCACGCCACGTGACAGGGCCTCCGCATCGAGGCCGGCGATCTTGTTCCAGGCACCACGGATCTTGAAGGAAAAGACCGGCTGCAGGTCCTCGCGCTTGAGCCGCACCGGCCGCCCCAGTCGGGCGGTCAGTCGGGGCAGGGGATCGAGCGGGGTCTCGATCGCCACGTCATAGACGCGGGCGGTGAGGATGCGACGGATGGTTTCTTGCATGGGAGGGCGCGCTGACCGCAGGTTTGAGGCTGAATTTCCACACGTTGTAGCCGTTCGAGATCGAAAGTCGCTGGAAAAGGCGGGGCGGTGGGGCGATTCGAGGTGTCCGAGGGGGTGCCGGGTCACGGGATCGGCAACACCAATCTGTCGCGACGGGCCTTGCAATCGGGGGTCGGAAGTCTACATTGACATCACTTATGCTACTTCTGAGCATAAGGTGGAGTAGCAGCCTATGGCAGACGGTATGTTCGGTTTGTCCGACAGCACGGCGCGCGAGACCGCGCCGGTCTGGGACAAGGTCAAGGATTTCGTCACCCCGATGGAGTGGCCGGCCCAGGCCGAGTTGATCGTCGAGATCAACGGGCTGAAGCGCGAGCGCGACGCCGTCATCCTGGCCCACAACTATATGACGCCCGATATCTTCCACGGGGTCGGCGACTATGTCGGCGACAGCCTGGGGCTGGCCAGGGAGGCGGCGCGCTCGGACGCAAAGGTGATCGTCCAGGCCGGCGTGCATTTCATGGCCGAGACCTCGAAAATCCTCAGCCCCGAAAAGACGGTACTCATTCCCGATCTGAAGGCCGGCTGTTCGCTGGCGGCCTCGATCACCGGGGATGATGTCCGGCTGATCAAGCAGCGCTATCCGGGTCTGCCCGTGGTCACCTATGTGAATACGACCGCCGACGTGAAGGCCGAGACCGACATCTGCTGCACCAGCGCCAACGCCGTGCAGGTGGTGGAGTGGGCGGCGAAGGAATGGGGCGTCGATCGCGTTATCCTGATCCCCGACGAGTTTCTGGCCAGGAATGTCGCGGCCCAGACCCACATCGGCATCATCGCCTGGAAGGGCCGCTGCGAGGTGCATGAGCGCTTCACCGGGGCCGACATCACCGAGATGCGAGCGGCCTATCCGGACGCCGAAATTCTGGCCCATCCGGAATGCCCGGAAGATGTTCTGGCCGCCTCGGACTTCGCCGGATCGACGGCGGCCCTGATCAATCACGTCACCACGCGTCGCCCGAAGCAGGTGGTGCTGCTGACCGAATGCTCGATGGCGGCCAATGTCGCCGGCGAGGTTGAGGGGGTTCAGTTCATCGGCCCGTGGAACCTGTGCCCGTACATGAAGCGGATCACGCTGGAGAATATTCGCGACTGCCTGGTGAACATGCAGTTCGAGGTCACCGTGCCCGAGGCGATGATCGCCCCGGCGCGGCGGGCGGTGCAGCGGATGGTCGACCTGCCGCCACCGCTGGTTCCGGCGCGCTATGACATGATCAAGGCCCGTCACCATGTCGCCTTGGAGCTGATCTGATGCACTATGTGCCCCCTGTCCGCGCCGTGGCGACGATCGACCCGCGCAGCCTGCGGCTTCTCGCCCTGCTGGCCTTGTGGCTGCGGTCGGAAAAGGCCACGTCCCCCGGATGACAGACAACACCACACGACGCCCCGGTCCCTGGGATCCCAAACCCGAGCCCGTCGGTGCCGCACCCGGCACCATGGCGACGGGCCGCGCGCCTGCGGGCGTGGCGGGTCCACCGGCGGTTCAGGGGCAGTCGCTGGTCTGGGCCCTGATCTCGACCGCCCTGCTGGGGGGCTTCCTCTGGTTTTTCAGTGGCAGCTGGGTGGTAGCCGTTGCCGCCATCTGGGGCCTGCTGGTGCATGAGTACGGCCATGTGCTGGCGATGAACCGTTACGGCATGGGACCGGCCAAGATCTACATCATCCCCTTCCTCGGCGGCATGGCCCGGGGCCAGCGCCTGCCGGACAGCGAATGGGAGGGGGTCAAGGTGTCCCTGGCCGGGCCGGTCTTCGGCCTGCTGGCGGCCATTCCCTTCTTTGTCCTGTTCCTGGTGCTGGGCGGCAAGGTCTGGCTGCTGGGCGCGGTGGTGATCGCGGCGATCAATCTGATCAACCTCGCGCCGGCCCCGCCGCTGGACGGGTCGCGGGCCCTGGGCCCGGTGCTGGCCCGCATTCATCCGATGGTCGAGATGGGGGCGATGATCGCCATGGGGGCGCTGGTCGTGCTGTGGGGCATCTCCAACGGCAGCTATATCTTTGCCGCCTTTCTGGGCCTGGCCCTGTTCGGTCATCTGCGGCGTGGAGCCTGGCGTCCCGAGGGTCGGCCGCTGAGCGGGGCCGAGGCCGGCTACAGCGTGGCTCTTTACGTTCTGGCCGCCCTGGCCTGTGCCGGGGTGACGATGGCCGCCCTGATCCCGCTGACCGACGGCACGGTGACGGGGGCCCTGTCCATCGCCGGCAACTATCTGGGCTTCGGCCGGTGAGCCGTATCCATCACGACGGTCCGGTGATCGTCGGCGGGGGACTGGCCGGGCTGTCAGCCGCGCTTGAGGCCGCGCCGCGCAAGGTTCTGGTGATCACGCCGGCACCCCTGCTGGAGGCCTGTTCCTCGGCCTGGGCGCAGGGCGGTGTGGCCGCGGCCCTGTCCGCCGATGACGCCCCGGCCCTGCATGCCGCGGATACCACCGCGGCGGGGGCCGGGCTGGTCGAGGCCGAGGCGACCCGGACCCTGACCGGTGATGGCCGGGCGACAGTGGAATGGCTGGCCCGGCTGGGCGCGCCGTTCGATCGCGATGTGGGCGGCGGTTTCGATGTCAGTCTGGAAGCGGCCCATTCGCGGGCCCGGGTCGCCCGGGTCGGTGGCGACGGGGCCGGACGCGCCATCCTGTCGGCGCTGGTCACGGCGGTGCGTGCCGCCGACCATATCGAGGTCTGGGAGGACGGACACCTCCAGGCCCTGATCCAGGACGCCACGGGCCGGGTGCGCGGCGTGCTGATCGCGCGCGGTGACCGCTCGGTCGAGGTGCTGGCCCCGGCCGTGGTGCTGGCCACCGGCGGGTCGGGCGGGTTGTTCGCGGCCACGACCACCCCGGCGGCCCTGCTGGGCGAGGGCATGGCCCTGGCCTGGCGGGCGGGGGCTGACATTCTCGATCCCGAGTTCGTGCAGTTCCATCCGACGGCGATGGATGTCGGTCTCGACCCCATGCCGCTGGCCACCGAAGCCCTGCGCGGCGAGGGCGCACGGCTGATCGACGGTGAGGGCGAATTCCTGCTGGGCGATGCGCCGACCGCGGACCTGCAGTCGCGCGACATCGTGGCCCGCGCCGTCCATGCGGCGCGCGTGGACGGGCGCGGAGCCTTCCTCGACTGCCGCACCGCCGTCGGCTCGAAATTCCCTCATGAATTTCCCGCCGTGTTCGCCGCCTGCATGCGGGCCGGGCTGGACCCGCGCGAGACGCCGATCCCGGTCGCCGCGGCGGCCCACTATCACATGGGCGGGATCGCCGCCGGACCGGACGGACGGACCAGTTTGCCGGGCCTCTATGCCGTCGGCGAATGCGCGGCGACCGGTGTGCACGGGGCCAACCGGCTGGCCTCCAACTCCCTGCTGGAGGCCGCCGCCTTCGGACGCCGCACCGGCCAGGCCGCGGCCGGCGAATTCGGCGGGCAGGGGGCTCTGCTGCCGGTCAACGCCGGCGCCGACCTGCCCGACGCGGCCCTGGCTGAGTTGCGTCGGGGCATGAGCGATTGGGCCGGGGTGGTGCGGGATGCCACGGGACTGGCGGCCCTGATCGCCCTGATCGACCGGCTGGATGTTGAATGGCCGGATGCCGCGCCGGTGACGGCGGCGCGCCTGATCGCCGAGGCGGCCCTGGCCCGGCGCGAGAGCCGTGGCGGCCACTGGCGCTCGGACTATCCGCAGACGGCAAGCCAGGCGCGCCATACGCGCGTCCGCGCGTCATCAGGGGGGCATGGCTCCGCAGCAACTCGAGCTCGTCCCATGATCCGCCAGCTTCCCGACCTGCTGATCGCGCCCGTCGTGCACATGGCCCTGACCGAGGACCTGGGCCGGGGGGGTGATGTCACCGCCCAGGCCTGTATCCCCGAGGCGGCGCGGATGAAGGCCATGTTCGCCGCGCGCAAGCCGGGGGTGCTGGCCGGGATCGACTGTGTGCGGCTGGCACTGCTGGCCATGGACCCGCAGGCGACCGTCGTTCTGAAAATGCGTGACGGCGAGGCGTTCGAGGCCGGGGCGGTGCTGGCCGAGGTCGAGGCCCACGCGCGCGCCTTTCTGGCGGCCGAGCGCACGGCGCTGAACCTGCTGGGGCGGCTGTGCGGCATCGCCACCCTGACCCGGGCCTATGTCGAGGCGGTCAAGGGGACGCGCGCGCGCATTGTCGACACCCGCAAGACCACACCGGGACTGAGGGCGCTGGAGAAACACGCCGTGGTCTGCGGCGGCGGAGCCAATCATCGCTTCGGTCTGGATGACGCCATCCTGATCAAGGACAACCACATCGCCGTGTGCGGCGGCGTGTCGGCTGCGGTGCGCCGGGCCCGGGCGGCGGTCGGCCATCTGATGAAGATCGAGGTCGAGGTCGACAGTCTGGATCAGCTGGATCAGGCCCTGGCCGAGACGCCGGACGTGATCATGCTCGAGAATTTCAGTGTCGACGACCTGACCGAGGCGGTGCGGCGGCGCAAGACCAGCCCGTTCGGGTACGGTGATCCTCGAGGCCTCGGGGGCGTCAATCTGGACACAGTGGCGGCGATCGCCCGCACCGGTGTCGATGTGATCTCGGTCGGGGCGCTGACGCACTCGGCACCGGCGCTGGATATTGGCCTGGACATCGGCTGACCGGCAGCGGTCGACCGTTGCCGAACGATCAGGCGGTCGGCTGGGCCGGAGGTGCGATGGTTGCCGCCGACGCCGTCGGCACCGTGGCCGCCGGGCGCGGAGTGGCGGGGTTGGCAGCCGCGGCACCGGTCTGGGCCGGGCGCGCGCGGCGGGCGCGGCGACCGGCGGCGTGGCCGCGGCAACCGGAGCCGGTGTCGGACGGACAGCCGGCGCGGTCTCGGCGCGGTCGGCGGTCGGCGACAGGCCTTCCTGGGCCAGGACCAGGGTGTAGGGCCACGGCCTGACCGGCCTGACGCACCGACTCGGTCGGATCCATGCTGGCCTGGATCAGGCGCGGCTGGTCGTCGTTCGATGACGGGCGGGTGGCGTAGTTGAAGGCGGCGCTGGAACCCGAACGCCCGCCGAAGCGGTAGAACAGATGGCTGCCGACCTGGTTGACCCGGATCAGCGAGTTGCGCCAGCCGGGCGAGACGCCGGTGGTGTGGAAATGGGTCGCATTGCCGACGCTGGCGAAGACAGTGCCGGACAGGGCCCTGGAGGCCACGTCACGGGCGCGGTTCCATGCGACCGGGTTGCCGCGGCGCATCGAGCCGTTGCAGGTGAAGCTGAACTGGGGACCGGTCGGGGCGCGGCGCCCTGGAACACGACGCCACAGACGCTGTTGGGGAAGGCGGCGTGGCGGGTGCGGTTGAGCACGACCTGGGCCACGGCCTTCATGCCGTCGCGGCCTTCGCCACGGGCTTCGTAATAGACGGCCTGGGTCAGGCATTCGAGATCACGCGATTCGTCGAGGGCGTTGCCGAGGCGGAGGGAGCCACGGACGCGGTGGGGCCGGTCGAGGTGCGGTTGAGCTGACCTGGCGCAGGCCGGAACCGGGCCGGGCGCGGAGTTGTTCGAGCCGGGCGGTAAGCAGTTCGGCCTGACGATCACGCTGGGCACCGCCGGCGACTGTATAGGGGTCATGGCGACGCGCGATGGACAGGGCGCTGGCATCAAGGCCGCCGGCCGCGGCCGACAGGGCTTCTTCGGTGAATCCGGCGGCCGTGGCCCCCTCGATACGCTCCGCCTGGGCGCGTACCGTTGTCGCTCTGGCTGCCGAGCCGCCCACATAGGCGCCGCCGACTGTCAGTCCCACGAGTGCACCAAAGGCCACCGCTGCCGTAACGGGCCGAATCCGGGCCGCGCGTTCGACGTGCAAGGACACACGCTGGTGCGAGGGATGCGACAAAGGCTCTATCCTGTTCCGCAGGGCGCAATGCCGCCCTTGAAGTTCTCAATTCGGTACTGGTCGACCTGCCTGAGCAAATCGTGGTCCAGCGCCGGATACCGACAGTTATCGAAAGGTAAACCGTCGGGGACGCGCCTTAAGCCAGCCGTTTATGGCCTCAATGTGTTCGATTCGCAAGTTTTGGGTGCGGTGCAACATCGCGGCCCTCCCCCGTGAGTTGAGTTGTGCAAACCTCGCCGTCGACCGACTCCCGAACGAAGTGAACGATACCAATACTGTATTAGGTTGGAATGCTCTGCTCAGGTTCAGCTTGACGGGGGGGGCAGGTCGATGCTGCGTTGCACGCTTTGTTGCCAAACGTGACTTTCATGTTCACCGACGTGACGATGAATTCTGTGGATTGGAACCGCGCCGTGAGTCGGCACGTTGCAGCGGCACTGATTCACAGGAAGACCGTCATGATTCGACTCGCCACAGCCACCCCACTCGTCGCCCTGGCCGCCCTCGGCCTGGCCGTTTCCGGCTGCGGGACCACGATGGAACAGAAGGCCGCCACCGGGGCGGTCGCCGGGGCCGTCGTCGCCGGGCCGGTCGGTGCCGCCGTCGGCGGCGTGGCCGGTGCCGTCATGGCCAGGGATGACCGGTCCGAATAGTTGATCTGCGCCGCCCCGCGAAACCGCCTCTGGTCCGGCGTTTTCGGCGGGCGATGGGTTGCGGTGACGAGACCGATTCTTTTGCCCCAACCTTGATTTTTGCTACGGTTTCCGCTTAGGCACGCCGCCGGGCTGAGCATCGCTCGCCCGTCCGCGGCCATTTTGCCGCCTTTCGCTATTGGGATTTACCGACCTCCGCATGAGAGATCTGAAACAGACCGCCTTCACCGACCGGATCGCCACCCAGCAGGAAGCCAAGAAGGCCCTGCTCGCCCGCTTCAAGCCCAAGCCCGCGGCTCCGGACCCCGAATTCGACAAGCTGGCGGCCAAGCGTGCCGCCGAGAAGGAAGCGCTGCGCCAGCAGCACGAACTGGAAAAGGCCGAGCAGCGGCGCGAGCGCGCCGAGAAGGAAGCCATCCGCCTGGCGGCCGAGCGCGAGGCTGAAGAAGCACTCGAGGCCGAGAAACGTGGGGCCCGCAAGGAACGCAAGGCGGTGTCCAAGGCTGATCAGAAGGCCGCCCGCGACGCCCGCTACGCGGCCCGCAAGGCCCGCCAGCGCTAGAGCGTCTTCGCCAGAGTTGGAATCGCGGAGGATTCCCAAGGTACTCGGATTGTGATTCAACATGGGGGCTGGATGGGAGGCCAGCTTGCATGCCCAAGCCCTATTCCACCGATCTTCGCGGACGTGTGATCGCCGCTGTTGAGGCCGGCGAGACGCGTCGGGCGGCGGCGGCGCGGTTCGGCGTCAGCCCTTCGGCTGCGGTCAAATGGGCGCAGCGGGCGCGACTGACGGGCAGTGTCGAGCCCAGGCCGATGGGTGGACGCCGTCCCTTCGCCCTGGCTCCCCACCGGGTCTGGGTGCTCTCGCGGCTGGCCGAAAAGCCGGATCTGACGCTGAGGGCTCTGGTGCTGGAACTGGCGGATCAGGGCGTGAAGATCAGCGACTATGCCGTGTGGAACTTCCTCCGGCGCGAGGGCGTCACCTTCAAAAAAAAGCCTGCACGCGGCCGAGCAGGACCGGCCGGACGTGGCCAGAAAACGGACGCGGTGGAAGCGACACCAGCACCGGATTGATCCGCGCCGGCTGGTCTTCATCGACGAGACCTGGGCCAAGACCAACATGACCCGCACCCACGGCCGGTCACGTCGGGGTGAGCGGCTCGTAGCCAGGGTTCCTCACGGCCACTGGACGACGATGACCTTCATCGCCGCCCTGCGCCACGACCGGATCGACGCGCCGATGGTGCTCGACGGGCCAATCAATGGCGACTGGTTCCGGGCCTGGGTCGAGCAGGCCTTGATCCCGACCCTCAATCCCGGCGACGTGGTCGTGCTCGACAACCTCGGCAGCCACAAGGGCAAGGCGGTCCGGCAGGCCATCCGCAGGGCCGGGGCCCACCTGTTGTTCCTGCCGCCCTACAGCCCGGACCTCAATCCGATCGAACAGGTCTTCTCCAAGCTGAAGACCCTGTTGCGCAAGGCCGACGAGCGCACCGTCGAGGCCACATGGCGACGCATCGGCAGCCTTCTCGACCGCTTCAGCCCGACAGAGTGCGCCAACTACTTTATCAACAGCGGCTATGCGTCTAACTAAAACAAAGACGCTCTAGGTATCGTCCGGGGGGCGTGTCCCCGCGACCGGCTCAGTCCGAAGCGGCTGAGGTCTCGACCAGGGGCAGGTCACCGAGGATTCGCCCCGAACTGGTCGACCGAGTAGGGTTTGCGCAGGAACGGCCAGGGGGCGTCTGTCAGGGCTGCGTCCACGGCACCGCCGGCATAGCCCGAGGTCAGTACGATCCGCATGTCGGGATGGTTGCGGGTGCAGGTCCGGGCCAGCTCGATCCCGGTCATGCCGCCGGGCATCACCACATCGGTAAGCATGATGTCGAACCGCTCGGTCTTGAGCACGGCCAGGGCCTCGGGTCCGGTCTCGACCGCCTGAACCTCCAGGCCCAGCCCCTTCAGCAACTCCATCGCCACATCGGCCACCCGGACGTCGTCCTCGACCAGCAGCAGGCGGTGCCCGGCTACGACCGGTCGGGCCCGGGTCGCCGCAGTCGTGTCGTTGGCCGGTCTGTCGTCGGTCAGCGGGGGCAGGAAGAGGCTGATCTCGGTGCCCTCGCCGACGGTTGAGCTAATCCGGGCCGCGCCGCCGCTCTGGCGGGCGAAACCGTAAACCTGGCTCAGTCCCAGGCCGGTGCCCTTGCCGACCGCCTTGGTGGTGAAGAAGGGCTCGAACACCCGGTCGATCACATCCGGGGCCATGCCGGTGCCGGTGTCCGACACGGTGACGCAGACGTATTCGCCGGGCGGCAACTCAGGGACCTCGCCGGCGGCGACCGTTCGGGTCCGCGTCTGGATCTCGACCCGGCCGCTGTCGCCGAGAGCGTCGCGGGCATTGACCACCAGATTGAGCAGGGCGGCCTCGAACTGTCCGGGGTCGACGCTGACCCGGACTCCGCCTCGACGCAGCTTCAGCTTGAACTCGATCGCCTCGCCGACGGCGCGGCGCAGCAGCGGGTCACTCTGACGGATCAGGGCGTTGAGGTCGGTCGGCTCGGGCCGCAGGGTCTGGCGGCGCGAGAAGGCCAGCAGTTGATGGGTCAGCCCCTCGCCGCGTCGGGCGGCGGCCAGGGCGGCCTCGCCCAGCTTCTTGCGCTTGGCCGCGTCGTCGGGCGAACGCAGGATGATGTCGAGCGCCCCGATCACCACGGTCAGCAGGTTGTTGAAGTCGTGGGCGACACCGCCGGTCAGGCGACCGACCGCCTCCATACGCTGGGCGTGCATCAGATTGGCCTCGGCCTCGGCCTTCTCGGCCAGGGCGGCGCCGACGCGCTCCTCCAGCAGTTCATTGATACGTTTCAGGTCCTCCTCGGCGCGCTTGGCGTCGGTGACGTCGAGGCTGGCCCCGACATAGCCCTGGAATTCCCCGGCGGCGTCGAAGCGGGGAATGGCGTCACAGCGTAGCCAGCGGAGGCCGAGGCTGTGGTGGTCGATGCGCAGCAGGCCCTCGAACCGGTCACGCGTCTTCGTCGCCCTGATGAAGGCGTCCGAGAAGGGGTCGATATCGTCCGGGTGGGCCAGCTTCTTCCAGCGGGCCCCCATCAGTTCGCCGGTGTCAACTCCGAAGACCGTCTGGTAGTGGCGGTTGGTGAAGATGATTCGGGTGTCCGGATCCGTCATCCAGATGAACACAGGGGCGCTGTCGGCCACGGTACGGAAACGGGCCTCGGACTCGGTCAGACGGTGTTCGGCCTGACGGATATCGGTGACGTCGACATTGACCCCGATCATCCCCTGGAAGGTGCCGTCGCTACGGTGATACGGGCGGGCCTCGGTGCGCAGGACCCGCCAGTTGCCGTCATGACCGCGCATACGGGCTTCAATCTCGAACGCCACCTGGCGCCGGTGCGCATCCCCCGCGACGCGTCGCAGACGATCCTGATCATCGGGATGAGTGAACTGGACGACGTCGAATCCCTCGACCTTGCCGGCGATGTTCCAGAATTCGCGCTGGGCCCGGTTCAGATGGATACAGCCGCCTGTCGGGTCGCTCATCCACAGCATCACCGGGGCGTGCTCATTGATCATTTCCAGCCGCCGCTCGCCGTCATCGAGACGGGCGTCCGAGTGGCGCAGGGCCTCGATCGAGTGATCCAGGCGCAGCAAGGTCCGGCGCAGGGCGGCGGCAACCAGGGTGGCGAAGATGCTGACGATGATGAAGTTGACAGTGGCGACCCGGGCCAGGGGGCTGTTCATGTCCACGCCGGCACCGTTGGGACCGACCAGCAGCCAGCCACCCGCAAGGGCTGTTGCCGCGGCCGCGAACCCGGCCGTGCGGCCACCCGCCAGCGCCGCCAGGATGACTGCGGGCAGCAGGATCATGAAGCCGGTGATGTCGCCGTAGAAGGCGGAAAATGCCCAGCGAACCACGAGCAGCGCCAGCGCGGCGGCGACGCCCATCAGAATGTTGAAGCCGAAGGATTTCGGGCGCACGCGGGCCAGCCACACCATGGCGGCGTCGGTGTCTGTCATGCGTCTGAACAACGCTGCTGCGTCCATCCGGCCCCCGCCCGTCGTTAGAACGACGGACTATAACGCTTGAGGCGGGCCTGTGTTCCTGACCCTGAAATTTGCCGCCCAAAGCTTGGCGTTCAGCCTGTGAGACACCAACTGAAGGGCTGCACTATCCCGTTGGACTGCCACAGGAGCATAATATGACAACGACCATCGACACCGGCCTGACCAAGACCGAGCGCGCGGATGTGGCGCGCGAACTGACCAAGGTGCTGGCGGACAGTTTCGCCGTCTATCTGAAGACGCACGGCTACCACTGGAACGTGCGTGGGCCGGAAATTCTACTCGCTGCACAACCTGCTCGAGGAGCAATACCGTGAAATCTGGGAAGCCCTGGATGTCATCGCGGAGCGTATCCGTGCGCTGGGCAAATTTCCCGCAGGGCTATGCGACCTTTGCCAATCTGACGTCCATCGAGGACGGCGATGTCGGGCAGGATGCGCCGGCGATGCTGAAGGGATTGATGAAGGACCATGAGACGCTGATCGCGACGGCCCGGGCCGCGCTGAAGGCGGCGGAAGGCGAAGGCGACGACGTCTCGGTTGACCTGCTGACGGCGCGTCTGGCGGAGCATGAAAAGGCCGCCTGGATGCTGCGCGCAACTCTCGGCGCGCGCTGACGAGGTTTGACGCGACGGCGGTTTTCGCCTGAAAACTGCCGTCAATCCCTGTCACCTGTCGGGTTGGACGGGAATTGGCCTGCCGCGGAAACCGATTTGGCCGAGCTGGTCTGGACATCGTCGTTGCAACTCACGCGCCGGCTCACCGCCGGCGCGCCTGTTGCGCTGGCGGCGTTCGGCGTGGCCATGGCCGCCAGTTCGACGCCCCGGCCCGAGCTCGACCTGCGGGTCGAGGCGGTGGCCCGGATCGCCGGCGGCGTCCCCGGACCCCGGGGGCTGGCCGCCCTTTCGGCCCGGATGGATCCGGCATCGCTGGCCCTGGCCATTCGTCGTGACCCGAATTCGCCGCAGGCCACGCCCCTGGGTCTGACCCCGGGGCTGGGAGAGCCTGACCCTGGCCGGCAAGCCGTCCCTGGCCTTCGGGGCTTCGGGCCTTGAGGCGCAGCGGATCTATGCCGCCACGCCCGGACTCGCCGGGCTGCTGGTGCCGGCGCGACCGTTCGTGCTTCGCACCGCCGCCGCCGAGGATCGTAACCGCGCCCTGCGCTGCCTGACCCAGGCGGTCTCTACCGAGGCCGCGCTGGAGTCGGACGAGGGTCAGGCGGCCGTGGCCCAGGTCGTGCTGAACCGGGTGCGCGACCGCACCTATGCCAATACCGTCTGCGGCGTGGTGTTCGACGGAGCCGAGCGGCTGACCGGCTGCCAGTTCAGCTTTACCTGTGACGGGGCGCTGGCCCGGACGCCGATCGCCTGGGCCTGGAACCGCTCGCGTATAGTGGCCGAACGGGCGCTGAACGGCCATGTCGCGACCCGCGTGGGTACGGCGACCCATTATCACGCCGACTATGTCCACCCCTGGTGGGCCCCGACGCTGAACAAGCTGACCCAGGTCGGCAGCCATGTCTTCTATCGCTGGAAGGGTCCGGCCGGTGACTTGGCGGCGTTCAGCCAGACCTATGCCGGTCGCGAGCCGAAGATCGACGAGGCCCGGTTCGCCCGTCCGCGCCTGCTGGCGGTCGGCGATGACGGCGGCGCGCAACCGGTCCTGGCCGACGCCCCGGCCGCCGTGATGATCGACGGCCATCCCCGCGTCGTCGGTGTCGCCTCGCTGGGGGGGCGCCGTCAGCCGGACAAGGCCGAGATCGCGGCGATCGACGCCCGGCTGGCCGCCTTTGAGGCCCCGGTCCGCGAGGCCGTGCCGCCGCCCCCCGGCGTGACGGTCATGGCCGTCGAGGAAGTGGGTCGCCCGACCTCCTGATCAGCGACCCTGACGATCTGGCTGCGACGGTTGTGCCCGCTCTGCATTATCTCCACTCCCCGGCGCCGAGCGCCCCTGCAAGGCCCAGCGGTGTCGACAGACAAAGTGACCACAACCCCGTCCTGGACTGAAGCGGAACGGCTGGCGGCGCTGCATGCCTATGACGTGCTGGACACCGGGGCCGAGGCCGCCTTTGACGACCTTGCCGCCCTGGCGGCCCGCATCTGCGACGCACCGACCGCCCTGGTCGGCCTGGTCGCCAAGGACCGGCAGTGGTTCAAGGCGCGGGTCGGGCTGGAGACCGCTGAAACCGGGCGTGACGTCTCCTTCTGCAGCCATGCGATGTTGGGCGACAGCGTCGTGGTTGTGGCCGACACGCAGCTGGATCCGGTGTTTCGTGACAACGCTCTTGTCACCGGCCCGCCGCATGTCCGCTTCTATGCCGGGGCGCCGCTGGTCCCCGCCGAGGGTCTGCCGCTGGGTGCCCTGTGTGTGCTGGACACCGACCCCGCCCGGAGGGGCTGACCGCCTTCCAGACCAATGCGCTGGAGGTTCTGGCCCGTCAGGTGATGAACCTGCTGGAGCTGCGCCGGGCGCTCAAGGCGCGCGACGAGAGCGAACGGACGACCCGCCGTGCCCTGGCGGCCTCGGAATACGTCGGGGCCTGGGACTGGGACGTGGTCTCGGACCGGATCGTGGCCGATGAGCGGTTTTGCGAAATGTATGGCGTCGACCCGGTTGCCGGTCGGGCGGGGGCCCCGCTGGAGGCGTTCACCCGCGCCCTGCATCCCGACGACGCGGACCGGGTCAAGGCTGAGATCGACGCCACGCTGGAGAGCGGCAACCTGTATGTCAGCGAATACCGGCTGACCGTGCCGGGACGACCGTTGCGCTGGGTCATCGTGCGTGGGCAGGTCTATCGCGACCGTGACGGGACGCCGAACCGCTCTCCCCGGGGGTGGTGGTCGACATCACCGATCGCAAGGCGCGCGAGGCCGAACTGGCCGATGCCGTGACGGCCCTGGCCCGGAGTGAGGCCCGGTTCCGGGCCATCGCCGACCTCCTGCCCCAGATGGTCTGGTCGACCCGGTCCGACGAGCATCCACGACTACTATAATGCCCGCTGGTATAGACCCCACCAGGCATGGAGCCGGGGTCGACCGACGGCGAGGCCTGGAACGGCATGTTCCATGCCGAGGACCAGGCCCGCGCCTGGGGGCTCTGGCGGCACTCACTGGAGACCGGCGAGCCCCTATGAGATCGAGTATCGGCTGCGTCGCCACGACGGTGTCTACCGCTGGACCCTGGGCCGGGCCATGCCGATCCGTGACAACAGGGCCAGATCGTGCGCTGGTTCGGGAGTTGCACCGACATCGATGACCTCAAGCGGATGGACCAGGCCAAGGAGCTGCTGAGCCAGGAGCTGAGCCACCGTATCAAGAATATCTTCGCCGTAGGTCTCGGCCCTGGTCGCCCTGTCGGCGCGGCAGTTCCCCGAGGCCAGGGCATTCGCCGCCTCGCTGCGGACGCGCATCAACGCCCTGGCCCGGGCCCACGAGTTTGTGCGGCCCCATACCGATACCTCCCGGCCCACGGTCGGGACCATGACGCTGCATGCCTTCCTGCAGTCGCTGTTCCAGGCCTATGCCGACGGTACGGGTGCGGCGCGTATTCACATCGTGGGCGACGACGCGACCTTCGACGACCAGGCGGCGACCTCGGTGGCCCTGCTGTTCCACGAGCTGGCCACCAATGCCGCCAAATACGGAGCCCTGTCGCTCGACAGGGGGCCATGTCGATCTGGTGACCCGCGCCGCCGGCGACCGTTTCATCCTGACCTGGACCGAGCATGGCGGCCCGCCCGTCAATGGCGTGCCCGGGCGTGCAGGTTTCGGCTCGTCCCTGGCGACCCTGTGGTTGAGGGACAACTGGGCGGACGGCTGGAGCGGGACTGGGCTGCGGACGGATTACGGATGACCGTGGACCTGCCGGCGACGGCCCTGTAACGCCGCCGTGCGGCACAGAATGTCGCATCCGCAACCTGACGCGAAACCCTGCGGAGGTTTCAGCATTGTCGAGACAAACAGATGCCGACCCCAGTGGAGTGTTGCCCCAGGCCGATGTCCGCCCGTATCCTGATCATTGAGGACGAAGCCCTTGTGGCTATGGAACTCCGCTTCGTGCTGGAGGACCTGGGTCATGAGGTCGTGGGCACGGCGGCGGACGCAAAATCGGCACGGGCGCTGGCGGCTGAAACCGATATCGACCTGGCCCTGGTCGACATCCACCTGTCCGACGGACCGACCGGCGTCGCGCTGGGGCGCGAAGCTGGGACAGGACCTGGGCATCACCGTCCTGTTCATGACCGCCAACCCCGGCATGGTGCGCGAGGGCGTGGCCGGGACGGTCGGGGTGCTGTCAAAGCCCAGCGACGAGCGCGCGGTGCAGACAGCGGTCGACTACGCCCTGGGGCGTCGCGCCGGG
>JAUCCG010000010.1:0-16728 GCA_034676465.1 Brevundimonas sp.
CCGGCGAACTGATATCGCCGCCCGGACCCGTCTGGAGCGAAATCCGGACCGGACGCCGTCCAACTCAACCGGTTTGATCCTAGCGCAGGCGGTAGCTGATCGTCGTCACGACCCGCACCTTCTTGTCCGGCGAGGTGCTTTCGTCGCCGACCTCGTCGCGCGCCAGAATCTGGAACGAACCCTGGTTGGCCTGGCTGATCGGGCCCAGCGGAGCGCCGAAATCCTTGGCGAACTGCTCGGCCCCGGTCCGGGCCGAGGCGGTGGCCTCGGCGATCATCGCCGGGCGCACGTCGTTCAATCTGGTGAAGATATAGGTCGGCCCGGCATAGTCCTGCAGCACCACCCCCTGTCGCACCAGCTCGTTCAGGGCCCGGCTTGTGGCCTGTACCCGGTCGACATCGGTACTGCGTACACCGACACTCTGGGCCAGGATGAAACGCGGCCCGCCGGTCTGGCTCATGTATTCGCGCGATCGGGTATCGGCCACTTCCAGCCGTCCCAGTGAAACGGCGTCCTCGGGATAGCCCTGGGCCGTCAGGAAGCGACGCACGATGACCAGATCGCTGTCGATCCGGCCCTGAACCTCGGACAGGGTGTCGCCCGAGGCGATGAAGCGCAGGGGCAGCACAGCCAGGTCCGCGCGCACGTCCCGTTCGGCCAGACCGCGGACGGTCACCGACCGGTCGCCGATCCGGGCATTGACCAGACCCTGGCCGATGAAGGCCCCACTGCCGATCAGGCCGACGGCCAGCAGCGCACCCGCCACAAGAGCCGGCATCAGGGGATGGTCGCGCATGGTCGCCTCCGGGTTCAGGCGCGCAGGATGCGCCGATACGGAGGGCTGTCAATCATCGGGGCGCCCGGCCTGTTCCAGCGCCAACAACCGGCAGGCCGAAGCCAGTGGCTGCCGGCCACGCGTCTCGTCGACCCAGGCCAGCAGTCCCGCATGGCTCAGGCCGCGCGCATCGGCGATGCGATCGAGAATGACCCAGAACTCGGGTTCCAGCGCCACAGAGGTGGCGTGACCAGACAGCATGACCGATCGTTTCTTCAGCATTCCGGACGTCCCGACGGAGCGATCGCGCCCGGCGGCGCGCTCATGACCGGCCATCCCTAACCCGTTCGCCCGGTCACGGACCAGTCCGATCTGACGGGCGCCATCCCGGTTCCCGCGCGGTACGAAACCGGCTAGGTTGTCAGTGATCAGGAAGGCCCGCCATGACAACCGCGACCGGCTCCGCCGATTTCATGCGCCAGCGTTCGGAACGGCTGCGCCCGATCAGGGCCATCCAGGCCTTCGGCCGACTGGTCCGTGACAAGGAGGACACCGCCCAGGTGTTCGAGAACATGAAGGCCCTCAGTGGTCGTTCGGTATCGCGCGGCTATAACCAGTTGCTCAAGACCACAGAGGGGGGGCGACAGGCCTTCCTGCGCGACGAGCTGGCGCACAAGCTGGACGACCCGGTCTGGCTGGCCCGGTTTCCCGAGGGCAGTGTCGGAGCCGAGTACCGGGCATTCAGAACCGCTCGCGGCTTCACCGCCGACGGACTGGCCGCGGTCGAGCGTGAAGTGGTGCCCTTCATCGACGCCCCGCATCCGCTGATCTGGTATTCGCGCCGCCTGCGGGATGTCCACGACATCTGGCACGTGCTGACCGGCTACGAGACCGACGCCCTGGGCGAGGCCTGTGTCGTGTCGTTCTCCTATAGCCAGACCCGCAATCTCGGCTTCGCCTTCATCGGCTGGGGCGCGGCCCGCGAGGTTCAGCGCGAAAATCGCAGCATCCCCGCCCGCAAGGCGGTGTTCCAGGCATGGCGAAACGGCCGCGCCGCGCGCTGGCTGCCGGCGCTGGACTACGAGGCCCTGTTCGACCGGCCGCTGACCGAGGCGCGGCAGGCGCTCGGGATCCGCCCCCCGACCGTCTATGACGCGGTGCCGGTGGCGGTGCGTCAGGGTCTGAAACTGCGCTCCGTCTGATCCGGTCCGGTCCCGGTCGTTATGGCGCGGGCGGCGGTGTGGCCAGCAGGTCGACGCGACGGGCCTCGGACGCATCCATTCCGGCCTGATCCGGAGCGGGCTCGACCTGACCGGCGGCCACGACCGTGATCTGTTCGACCGCCAGACCGCCCGCGACCAGATAGTCCCGGACCGCCTCGGCGCGTTCGCGGGCCATGCGCTGGTTGGCTTGTGTGCCCCCGCGGCTGTCCGTGCGACCGGTCAGGGTCAACGTCCAGCCGTTCCCGATCAGCCCCTCGGTCGCCAGAACACCATCCAGACGGGTCCGCGCGGTCTCGGACAGTTCGGCGCTGCCATAGGCGAACAGCACCCGGGCCTCGACCGGCTCCGGCGCAGGTTCGGCCCGTCTTTCAATCTCGGCCCGGACCGAGTTGCGGATGATGGAGGCCGTCGGCGGGGCCTCAGCCTCGGTTGTCGTGACGGGCGCGGGGGCAGGGGCCACGGACCGCTCGTTGCAGGCCGCCAGACCCGTCAGGACCAGGCCGACACTCATCGCGGGAAGATGACGGATCATGCGCCTGCCGGCGAAGGAAGTGGGGTCATGCCTTCGTCTCCTTTCGGGGGCGGGGGGGTGCGGGTGCGGGCCTTGGCCGGCTCGCGTGGCGGAACATAGGACACGACGATATCACCGGGCTGCGGCTTGGGTCGCGAGGCGTGGCTGAAGAAATGCAGCTTACCGCCGTCCCGGACCAGCAGCAAAAGGTCAGCCTCGTCGGGCAGTTCCTGGCGCGCATCGTCCATGCTGAATTTCTCGCTCAGGCGGGTCTTGCGAAAACCCCAGCCCTCGCGTTCGCGCCGCTCGATCTCCTCGACGCCGAGGCCCGAGGCGAACAGGGTGCGACCGCGCAGGGTCGGCGGCAGGGCGCGCGGGTTCTTCTCCGAGGTGTCACCCAGCTGGAAGACGGCGTGACGGCCCATTTCCGGCACCAGCTCGTTGCAGACCAGGGCGTTGTAGGCCTCGTTGTCGGTCGTCGCGACCAGGGCCTGGAACTGGCTCATGTCGACCTCGTCCGCGGTGGCTTCCGACAGGATCTCGCCGTGGAACACCGGCATGCCCATCTGCCGCGCCGGGGCGAGCCGCTGCCAACTGGTGTCGGCGATCAGAACCGGGATCTTCAGCTTTGTCAGCACCTGGGCCAGCGACAGGCTCCAGGGGGTGGTGCCGACGATCAGCACGCCATTGTCGGACGCTCCTGTGACACCCAGCCAGCGCGCGGCCAGCCTGGCGGTAAAGCTGTGCGCGACGATGGTGGTGATGACCACGGCAAAGGACAGCGTCACCAGGGTGTTGCCGTCCGCATAGCCCAGCTCGTCGAGCCGCAGCGCGAACAGGCCGCTGATGGCGACGGCCACGATGCCCCGCGGGGCGATCCAGCCGATGAACAACTGCTCGCGCATCGGCACGCGGCTGAAGGCCAGACTCAGCAGGACCGTGGCCGGGCGCACAACGAACAGCAGCACGAGCAGGAAGGCGATGAACCGCCATTCGAACTGGCGCAGCACCTCGAGATTCAGCGACGCCGACAGCATCACGAACACGCCCGACACCAGCAGGACGGTGATATTTTCCTTGAAATGCCGGAAGTCCCGGAAACTGGCCAGGTTCATATTGGCCAGGGCCACACCCATCACGGTCACGGTCAGCAGGCCCGCTTCTTCCTGGAGCATGTTGGCCCCGACGAATACGCCGATGACGGTGATCAGCAGCACCGGCGATTTCAGGAACTCGGGCACATAGCCGCGCGGGAACGCCCAGGCGATCGCCCGCGCCGCGCCCCAGCCGATCAGGCCGGCGACCGCCACCGCGAGCAACAGCGAGACGACGACGCCGACGACGGTGTCGCCCTGACCCCGCCCGGTGCAGCACCTCATAGGTCAGCACCGCACACAGGGCTCCCAGGGGGTCATTGACGATCGCCTCCCACTTCAGGATCGCGCGCGGACGCTGGGCCAGATTGGTCTGGCGCAGCAGGGGCAGGACGACGGTCGGCCCCGTCACCACCAGAATGCCCGCGAACAGGATGGCCACCGGCCAGATCAGGCCGGCGACGTAATAGCAGGCCAGGGTGCCCAGCACCCAGGCGATCGGCACACCCAGCACCACCAGCCGGTGGACCGCGCCTTCGGCATGACGCAGTTCACGGAAGTTCAGATTCAGCCCGCCCTCGAACAGGATGATGGCCACGGCCAGCGAAATGATGGGTTTCAGCAAGTCGCCGAAATCCCGCTCTGGCTGGATGAAGCCGGTCAGCGGGCCGCCGATGATCCCGGCCAGCAGCATCAGGACGATCGCCGGCCAGCCGGTGCGCCAGGCGATCCATTGCGCGCCGATACCCAACACGCCGATTGCCGCAAGGACCAGTCCCTGATGTTCCATTATTCCCTGCTGACACGGACTGTTGAGTCAGACAAATGGTTCAGGCGGCCAAGCGTTGCAGCGAAAGGCAGATAGTTGAAATCGGCTGGAACCCTATGTGACCGGCTGCAGCGCTCGCGTGCTCGCAATCTTCGCCGATTCGGCTCAAGGGTCGCCGTTTCCTCCCGTGTTGATGGAGTCCAGCGCCGTGCCTTCTCCGTCACCGTCTCCTGTCGTCTACCCATGGCTGATCGCCGGCATCGCTGTATGCGCCCTGATCTGGGGGACCACCTGGTTCGCCATCACCCTGCAGCTGGGCACGGTCGATCCGGTTGTCTCCGTCGTCTGGCGCTTCGGTCTGGCCGCCATCGTGCTGTTCATCGGCTGTCTGGTGACCGGTCGCCGGATCCGTCTGACCCGGGCCCAGCATCTGGCGGCCCTGGGGCAGGGGGCCTTCGTCTTCGCGATCAGCTACGCCTTTGTCTACGCCAGTGAGCAGCGGGTCGCTTCGGCCATCGTCGCGGTCATCTTCGCCGCGCTCGCCTTCCTCAATCTGGCGCTGTTCCGCGTTGTGGCCGGGCAGAAGGCCGCGCCGGTCGCCTGGGCCGGGGCCTGTCTGGGACTGCTCGGTGTCGCCGTCCTGTCGGCCAGTGAGATTATCGGGGCCCGGATGGAGACCGCGGCCCTGATCGGGATCGGATTCGCCATCATCGCCGTCGCCAGTTCCACCGTCGGCAACTATTTCGCCTGGCGCGGCCAGATGGCCGGCGCGGGGGTGATCCCGGGCACGGCCTGGGCCATGGCCTATGGCACCGGCATGTTGATTCTGTACGGTCTGGCCACCGGCGTTCACTGGAGTTTCGAGCCGACGGCCGCCTATGTGGGGTCGTTGCTCTATCTGTCGATCTTTGGCTCGGTCATCGCCTTCGTGATCTATTTCACCGTGGCCCGGTCAAGCGGCTATGCCCTGGCCAGCTATATCTCGGCCCTGACCCCGCCGATCGCCATGCTGGTCTCGGTGCTGTTCGAGGGGGCCCGTTTCGGCTGGCCCGCCCTGGCCGGTCTTGCTCTGGTCCTGTCCGGTCAGGCCCTGCTGATCCGGGCGCCCAAACCTAGCTGAACCAGCGCCAGCGGCGGCGTTTTCGCGGCTTGCCGTCCCGGGTGTCCGCCGCCTCGCGCGCCGCCTTTTCCTCGCGCGCCTTGCGCTCCGCCTTGACCCGCAAGGCCACCAGCAACGGGACCAGTCCGTGACGAATGCGCACATTCTCGCGCGGATCGGCCATGGTTCAGTCCTCGCGTTTCTGGCCGTCCAGCAGCCGGGCGGCCCGGGCCCTGGCCTTGGCGGCGGCACTGCGATCGGCCTTGGTCCGGCCGCTGGCGGCGCGGTTGGTGGCGGCTTCCGCCCTGGCCTCGGCCTTTGCCCGCGCCTTGCGAACCTGGTTCAGGTTGATGATCTCGGCCATGGGGCCTCCGCCTTCATCTGTCGCTGGAGGTGACAGGCTGGGCGCAGATGGCCGCCGGATCAAGCCTGTCCCGCCGGGGTCGGGCATCGGGGCGGGGTCAGCTTACCGCGAATTCACCCGGGACTGTCGGACACCGTGCATAATCCGCGTGTCGCATCCGCCCGCGACTCTGAGGAGACGACCGCCGTGATCCGCCTGATCCTGAACATCCTTTGGTTCATCATGGGCGGCTGGCTGTCCGGTCTTCTGTGGCTGATCGGCGGCGCGTTCCTGGCCCGGACCGTGGTCGGCCTGCCGTGGACCTTTGCGGCCTGGCGCATCGCTAGCTATTCCTTCTGGCCCTTTGGCGGCGAGGTCGTCTGGGCCGGCGAGGTGACCGGCAAGGATGTCGGCTGCTTCGGCATCGGGCTCAATGTGATCTGGTTCGTTGTCGCCGGCTGGTACATCGCCCTGTCCCACATCCTGATCGCCGTGGCCGAAGCCATCACCCTCATCGGCATCCCCTTCGCGCTCAAGGATCTGGAACTGGCCAAGCTGGCCATGCTGCCGGTCGGGGCGACGATCCGGGTGAAGTCCTGATCAATCGTCATCGGCCAGCAGGATGTCGAGATAGGCTTGGGGCCGGTTCAGGAAGCCGCGGGTGATCTGATAGTGTTCGGTGTCTTCATACGCCACGCGCTCCAGCCCATCCGCTGAGGCCTGATAGATCCAGGCGTCCGGGTAGCCGAGTAGAATCGGAGAATGGGTGGCGATGATGAACTGGGACCGGTCGTTCACCAGTTGATGCATCCGGGCCAGAAAGGACAGCTGGCGTGACGGCGACAACGCGGCTTCGGGCTCATCCATGATGTAGAGGCCATTGCCCCCGAACCGGTTCTCGAACAGGTCGAAAAAGCTCTCGCCATGCGATTGCTCATGCAACCCGGCCTGACCCGTCCGGCCCGTGCCGGACGCGTTCAGATAGGTCGCGGAGTTGAAGAAGCTCTCGGCACGCAGGAAATAGCCGTCGGTCGCCTTGATCGGGGCCCGGATCGGCCGGACGAACCGGTGCAGCGGCGAGTGCGAGGCCTGGGTGGTGAACTGGTGATCCTTCGACCCGCCCTCGGCGTTGAAGCCCCAGGCGACGGCGAGAGCCTCGATCAGAGTCGATTTCCCCGATCCGTTCTCGCCGACGAGGAAGGTCACGCGCGGGTGGAAGGCCAGGGATTTCGTGGTGCGCACCACCGGCAGGTTGAAGGGATAGACGTCGTCATCCCACCCCTCGCGCCGCTCGAAACGCGCCTCAATCCAAAAGGGACGGGTGAGGGCGGTCATCGTCAGAAGCCCGTGAACAGGCGGTCGATGGCGCGGCGGATGTCGTCTTCATACCGGGTCAGTGAGCCGACAGCATGGGTGGGCGGTCGACGATCTATCGCGCCGATTTCGGAGAGCAGGAGTACGAAAGGTTCTCTTTCGAACTCCACCCTGAGGCTAACTCTCGTCAGCACGGCTTGCCTCGGCATTTTCAACAAGGGCGCGACGAGTATGGTCGGGGTTTCGTCATAGAACTGCGACTGGACCACGACCAGGTACGGCGCAATCGCCCTCGAGCGCACCGACGGATTGTCGATGACGTCGAACTGCCGGATCACCAGCGGCGCAGGTCTTCGCCGAACACGCCATGGCGGTCTATCCGTTCGTTGTGGAGACGGATTGCCTCTGCGTTCTCCTCGGCCCAGCGCTTGGCGCGGGCCTCGGCTCCGGCAGGATCGACCTTCTGAAGGTACAGGCGCAGGCTGCGCTCATCCACGCCGGTGACGTCGATGCCGAGCCGCGCGGCCTGTTCCAGCAGTTCCGGCTCTATCTCGATCTTCTTCAATTCGGGTTTGGCCATGGCGCGAGGTTACGCCGAAACCCGCGGCCTCGCTACCAACCCGAAGTAGGTACCCATCACCCCGGCGAGATCATTTTCTCCGGCCGCACCGCCTCGTCGAACTCGGCGTCGGTCAGATAGCCGCCGCCGACCGCCTCCTCGCGCAGGGTGGTGCCGTTCTTGTGCGCCGTCTTGGCGATCTTGGCGCAGGCGTCATAACCCAGCTTGCCGTTCAGGGCCGTGACCAGCATCAGCGAATTGTCGAGACCGCGTTTGATGTTGTCCTCGCGCGGCTCGATGCCGACCACGCAGTTGTCGGTGAAGCTCACCGCCGCATCGGCCATCAGTCGTACCGACTGCAGGAAGTTGTAGGCCATCACCGGGTTGTAGACGTTCAGCTCGAAATGGCCCTGCGAGCCGGCGAAGGTGACGGCTGCGTTGTTGCCGAACACCTGCACACAGACCTGGGTCAGGGCTTCCGACTGGGTCGGATTGACCTTGCCCGGCATGATCGAGCTGCCCGGTTCGTTCTCGGGCAGGGCCAGTTCGCCCAGACCCGACCGCGGGCCCGAGCCGAGGAAGCGGATGTCGTTGGCGATCTTGAACAGGCTGGCGGCCACCGTGTTGATGGCCCCGTGGCTGAACACCATGGCGTCGTGGGCGGCCAGGGCCTCGAACTTGTTGGGGGCCGTGGTGAAGGGCAGGCCGGTGATGGCGGCGATGCGCTCGGCCACCTGTTCGGCGAACCCGATCGGGGCGTTCAGCCCGGTGCCGACGGCGGTGCCGCCCTGGGCCAGCTCCATCAGTTTCGGCAGGGTCTGTTCGATCCGCTCGATGCCGTTGGCGACCTGCTGGGCATAGCCGCCGAACTCCTGACCCAGCGTCAGCGGGGTGGCGTCCTGGGTGTGGGTGCGGCCGATCTTGATGATGTGGGCCCAGGCCCTGGCCTTGGTGTCGAGCGCCGCGTGCAGGTGCTTCAGGGCGGGGATCAGGTCGTTGACCACCTGTTCGGCGCAGGCCACGTGCATGGCCGTGGGGAAGGTGTCATTCGACGACTGGCTCATATTGACGTGGTCGTTCGGGTGGACCGGCTCCTTGGAGCCCATCTCGCCGCCCAGCATCTCGATGGCGCGGTTCGAGATCACCTCATTGGCGTTCATGTTCGACTGGGTGCCCGAGCCGGTCTGCCAGACCACCAGCGGGAAATGATCGTTCAACTGGCCCGAGATCACCTCGTCGGCCGCCTTGACGATGGTCTGCCCCAGTTCCGGGTCCAGCTTGCCCAGCGCCATATTGGTCTCGGCGGCGGCGCGCTTGACGATACCCAGCGCCCGCACGATCGGCAGCGGCTGCGTCTCCCAGCCGATCCTGAAATTGCCCAGCGACCGCTGCGCCTGCGCGCCCCAGTAGCGGTCGGCGGCGACCTCGACGGGGCCAAAGGTGTCGGTCTCGGTGCGGGTCTTGGTCATGGTGATCTCTCAGGCTGGGCGGACAGGGTGGTCTTAACACCAGATCGGGGGCGGGCAAGCCGCACCCTTGTCGCGTGGGGCTCCAAATGTTATGGCTAGAATTATGGCGTCAAATGAAGACATCAGTGTCGGTGTGCTCGACGCCCGCAACCGGTTCTCTGAATTGATCCGGCGGGTCGTTCACGGCGCGACCGTTACCGTGACCCGGCATGGCCAGCCGATCGTTCGACTCGTCCCGGCCCGGCCCGAGGTCAACCAGGCCGAGATCGACGAGATGCTCGCCGGCGCGCGACGTCTGCGGGCCTCCGCGGCCTTCACGACGTCCTGGCGCGAGAGCAAGCGCGATCGCGACGAGGGGCGACGCTTCTGATGTTCGTCCTCGACGCCTCCATTGCGCTTGCCTGGCTTCTGCCGGACGAGGAGTCCGACACGGCCGAAAAGGTAATGGTCCTCGCCAGACGGAGCGGCGCGATCGCGCCGGCCCTGTTTCCGCTGGAAGTGGCCAACGCCCTCAGGTCCAACCTGCGCCGGGGACGGCTCGACGCCACCTATCGCGACGCCGCCCTCGACCAGCCGACAAGGCGTCCGTGGCCCGGGATCTGGAGGCCTATGATCCGGCCGTGCTGCGCGAGACGGTGAGGTTGTCCGACAAGCACGATCTGACCGTCTACGACGCCGCCTATCTCGAGCTGGCGCTCAGGCACGATGCGCCGCTCGGGACGCTGGATGACGATCTGCGGCGCGCGGCCGGTGCGGAGAATGTGGTGCTGCACCCGTGAGCCCCGACTGGATCGGTACGGGCAAGGTCCGCGCCCGCGAGACCGGCGATGGGGTCGAGATCACCATCGACGGCCTGACCACCCAGGCCAAATACTACAAGCCGCTGGCCTATGAGTTCTTCCGCAAGGAATGGAGCTCGCGGCCCAGCTACGGCGACTACACCGTCGAGATCCTCATGGAGCACGTGGGCGATCCGCCGTGGATGGACCTCGACAACCTGGCCAAGGCCCTGCTGGACGCGATCAAGGGCTATCTGTTTCACGATGACAGCCAGGTGGCCCGACTGCTGGTCGAGCGGCGGCAGGGTGAGCGCGAGCGGATCACGATCCGGGTGTTTCCCCGGGGCCCGGTCGACGGCTGAGCCTATTTCTTGCGGAACTGGTCCAGCGACACGACCTTGGGGCCGTCATCGCCCGACGGGGGCGGCGGGGTCGGTTCCGGCTCGGCGGTCAGTTCCTCGATCGTCTCCGGTGGCTCGAACTGCAGCATGAACTGCACCGCCGGATCGTAGAACCGGGTCACGGCCGAATAGGGCACATTCAGCACCTTGGGCATGCCGCCGAATTTCAGCATCACGCTGAACCGGTCCGCATCGACGCTCAGATCCCAGTACTGGTGCTGCAGGATGACGGTCATGTCGTCCGGGTATTTGGCCAGGATGTCGGGCGGCACGCTGACGCCGGGGGCCCGGGTCTTGAAGGTGATGTAGAAATGGTGGGCCCCGGGGATGCCGCTCGGCCCCGCGGCGAGCTCGAGCGCAGCGCGGATCACGCCGCGCAGGGCGTCCTGCGCGAGCTGCTCGTAGTGCATCTCGTCGACCGGGGGGGTCTCGTCGGCCATCGTCACCTCGGTTGTTCACGCTGACTGATAGCCGTGCAGGCCAGCCGGCGGAAGGTGGTGATGAAAGGAAATATTGGTTCCGGCGTTTCGGCCAGGGCCGGAAAGCGGAAAAGTGCCGGGGGTTCTGTTGACGGGCCCCCCGGCGGCCCCGCCCCAGGAACTGATCCCTGAGGACTTAAGAGTTCGAAATCAACCGAACCGCATTACGCGGCGAGGCGGACTTCTCCAGCGAAGTTATCGTTCGCAGTTAGAAAATGGCCCGATACGGTGGGCCAGTACGGGCGAAAGAAACCTTTTTACACGTCCGTCGATGCTAGTCGGCCCCATGCTCGCTCCGCCGATAACGCGGGGAAGGAATGGTGGAGCCGCCGGGAATCGCACCCGGGTCCGGTCCGCTTATTACAAGCACGTTTATCGCCATATCCGGAGCAAGCCCCGGCACACCCAATATAGGGGAACCCGAGCGGGTTTCCAAGAGCGGCCGCATCCGTCAGCAGCAGCTTCTCGCGCGTTGCCCTCTCTCGGGAGCCCGGGCTAGGTTTGGGCTTGAGCGTTCCGGACAGGGGGCGAGAGGGACGTCCATGATGCGAAGTAGAGTTCTGGCGGTCATCGCTGCCGCCGGTTTTTGCATGATGGTCGGATCAGCGTCCGCGCAGAGCTTCTCCGATGCGGATCGCGCGAGGGTCGAGGCCCGCATCTCCCAGCTTGATGCCGTGATTTCCGGCGGCGACCTGACCGGGGCGCTCGAGGTCGTGCCACCCTTGATGCTCCAGACCATCGCAGAACGCACGGGAACGACCGAAGCCGCGCTGGTTTCGGCTATGCGGGAAATGATCCGCATCCAGCTCGGCGACTTGACCATTGTTGATTACGACATGGACCTGGCCGCGGCTGTGCCGACGCTGACGACCGACGGCTCGCGGACCTATCTGCTTATCCCGACGCAGCTCGTCATGCTTGTACCGGATGGGCGACGGTTTCGCGTCCGCTCAAACACCCTTGCGTTTGAGGACGGGGACGACTGGTACCTGGTCCGGGTCCAAGAACCGTCCCAGGTGGCTCTGGTGCGGGAGCTATGGCCAGCCTTCGTCGACGTTGAATTCCCCGCTGGCGTGACCGAGGCCGTCGACTAGGGGGTTGACCCGAACCCATCCCGGGGGGTCTGGTTCCTGAACCACGTCAGCTGGCGTTTGGCGTAGTTGCGGGTTGCCTGCTGCACGGCGGTGATTGCGTCCGCAGGCTGACCTCGCCGCGTAGATGGGCGGCGAAATCGCGCACCCCGACGGCCTTCATCGCGGGCAGGGTCGGGTTCAGTCGTCGGGTCACTGAGGGCGCGGACCTCGTCCAGCGCCCCGTGTTCGACCATGGCCGCGACGCGGGCGTCGCAGGCGGCATAGAGGCGGTCGCGCGGCGGTTCGATCACCACGGCCGTCCAACTACCCTCGGTCAGCAGCGGCCGGGTGTCGGCGCGCCAGACGCTGAGCGGTTGCCCGGTGACGGTCAGCACCGCCAGGGCGCGGATCAGTCGTTGCCGGTCTCCAGCGGCGATCGCCGCTTCGGATTCCGGGTCGGCCTCGACCAGACGCCGCCGGACCGAGCCTTCGCCAGCCGTGTCATAGAGGGCACCGATCTCGTCGCGCACGGTGTCGGGAATGTCGGGGATGTCGGCCAGTCCGCGCGTCAGGGCATTGAAATACAGACCGGTGCCGCCGACCAGCAGGGCAGAGCGGCCCTCGGCGGCCAGTTCCGCCAGCACCGGCATCACCGCGCGGCTCCAGCGCCCGACCGACCAGGCGTCGGCGGCGTCGGCGATGCCGTACAGCCTGTGCTCGGTGCGCGCCTCATCTTCGGCGGTGGGCCGGGCCGACAGGATGCGCAGGTCGACATACAGCTGCTGGCTGTCGGCGTTGAGGATCACCGCCCCCGTCCGCTCGGCCGTTTCCAGCGCCAGCCGGGACTTGCCCGAGGCGGTCGGTCCGGCGATCAGCTGGATCAGGGGCTGTGACAATGCAGTGGCTTGCGGTTTGTGTCCGGGGGCGATAGAACGCCCCGGCCCCCGCCTCAAGGTTTTGTCGGAGTTTCCCCGTGGTTGACCGTACCGCCGTTCTCGCCGCCCTCGAGGCGGTGATCGATCCCAAATCGGGCAAGCCGCTGTTCGAGGCGGGACTGGTGCAGGGGTTGGTCGTGACTGAGGACCGGGCCGGATTCGTCATCGAGGTACCGGCGGGCGAGACCGGCCAGTACGCGCCGGTTCGTGACGCGGCCGAGGCGGCATTGGCGGCGATACCGGGCATGAGTCGGGTCTCGGTCGTGCTGACCGCAGAGGCCGTGCCGGCCCATGGCCGACGCACGGCCAGCCTGTCACCGCAGGCGCGGGACCAGTCGCGGACCAGGGCCCCTGTGGCGACCGAACGCCCGGCCCATGTGCGCCGCGTCATCGGCGTGGCCAGTGGCAAGGGCGGGGTCGGCAAGTCGACCGTGGCCGTCAACCTGGCCTGCGCCCTGGCGGCGCGCGGCCTGCGCATCGGCCTGCTGGACGCCGATGTCTACGGACCGTCCCTGCCGACCATGCTCGGCGTCTCGGGCAAGCCGGCGTTTGAGGACGGGGCCCTGATCCCCCACCAGGCGTTCGCGCTGAAAGTGATGTCCATGGGTCTGCTGACGAAGGCGGAGGACGCCATGATCTGGCGCGGGCCGATGGCCTCCCCAGGCCCTGACCCAGATGCTGACCCAGACGCGCTGGGGCACCGAAGCCGCGCCGATGGACATTCTGGTCGTCGACCTGCCGCCCGGCACCGGCGACGTGCATCTGACCCTGGTGCAGAAGACCCTGCTGGACGGCATGGTCATCGTCTCGACCCCGCAGGAGGTGGCCCTGGCCGACGCCCGCCGCGCCCACACCATGTTCGAGAAGGTCGGGGCCAAGACCCTGGGTCTGGTCGAGAACATGAGCGGCTTCCCCGATCCGGCCACCGGCGATCTCATTCCGATCTTCGGCCATGGCGGGGCCCGCGACGAGGCGGAACGGCTGGGAGTTGGTTTCCTCGGTGACCTGCCGCTCAGCCAGGCCCTGCGTGAGGGGGGCGACGCCGGACGGCCGTTGGTCGCGGCCGAGCCGGATGGCGATATGGCGCGTCGTTTCGGGTTGGTCGCGGCCGCCGTCACGGACAAACTGGACCTCTGAGGGTTTCCAAACGCAACGCTAATCGCCACCTTGTCGGTTCCAGTCAGCGATGAGGAAACCCGATGAGCGTCGACGCCCTGTTCCAGCCCTTCCAGGTCAAGTCCCTGAAGATGCCCAACCGCATCGTCATGGCTCCGATGACCCGGTCCTTTTCGCCGGGGGGCATTCCGACCAGCGACGTCGCCGCCTACTACCGTCGCCGGGCCGAGGGTGGCGTCGGACTGATCGTCACCGAGGGCACCGTCGTCGAACGCCCCGCCGCCCGCAACGATGCGAAGGTACCGGTCTTCCACGGCGAGGCCCTGCCCGAGTGGAAAAAGGTGGTCGAGGAAGTTCACGCCGCCGGCGGTCTGATCGCGCCCCAGCTGTGGCATGTCGGCTCGGCTCGCGGGCAGGGCGAGGACTGGACGCCGCTGGGCAGGGTCGACAGTCCGTCAGGCTTGACCAGCCCCGGCAAGCGCGGTCTGGAGCCGATGAGCGATGAGGACATCGCCGACACCATCGCCGCCTTCGGGGCCTCGGCCCGCGCCACGCGTGAACTCGGTTTCGACGCGGTCGAGATCCACGGGGCCCACGGCTATCTGATCGACCAGTTCTTCTGGAGCGGCCTGAATGACCGCGCCGATAAATGGGGTGGCGGCACCATCGCCGACCGGGCTCGTTTCGGGGCCGAGGTGGTCAAGGCGGTGCGCGAAGGCGTCGGTGAGGACATGGCCCTGATCCTGCGCCTGTCGCAGTGGAAGTCGCACGATTTCGCGGCGAAGAATGCCCACGACCCGGCCGAGCTTGAGGCCTGGCTGGCTCCGCTGGCCGAAGCCGGGGTCGACGTCTTCCACTGCTCGCAGCGTCGCTTCTGGGAGCCGGAGTTCGAGGGCTCGGACCTGAATTTCCGCCGGCTGGGCCAAAAAGGTCACCGGCAAGCCGTCCATCACCGTCGGCTCGGTCGGTCTGGACGGCGAGTTCATCGCTGCGTTCGGCGGGGCGGGGTCGAAACCGGCCTCGCTGGACGGCCTGATCGACCGGCTGGAGCGTGACGAGTTCGACCTCGTCGCCGTCGGCCGCGCCCTGCTGGCCGATCCGCACTGGGTCGAGAAAATCCGCGACGGGCGTCTGGACGAGCTGAAGGATTTCGACCGCAGCGCCATGGCGACGCTGAGCTGAGGGAATTACGGCTTAGGGCTCAGGGCTTAGGGAGCGCTTCTCCAAGCCCTGAGCCCTACTCACTAAGCCCTATTCAGCCTCCACCACCACGGCCGTGCCATAGGCCAGCACCTCGGTGATCCCGTCCATGATCTCGTTGGCGTCATAACGCATGGCCAGGATGGCATTGGCCCCCTGTTCGGCGGCGTGTTCGATCAGGTGATCCAGCGCCTCCTGCCGCGCCGTCTCGGCCAGGTTGACATAGATCGACAGCTTGCCGCCGAACACCGACTGGATGGCCCCGCCCAGATTGCCGACGATGCTGCGCGAGCGCACGGTGATGCCGCGCACCAGCCCCACCTGTCGCACGAATCGATAGCCGGACAGCTCATTGGTGGTCACCACGATCATGGTGTTGTTCCCGATACTTAGCGCCGTTTCAGGACGCGGAAGGTGAAGGCATGGTCGTCCTTCTCGCCCGGCTCATGCCGCTCGGCGGCGACCTCTTCAAAAGCAGACTGATCGAACTCCGGGAACAGGGCGTCGCCCTCGGGCTCGGCCTCGACCTCGGTGATGTACAGCGTCTTCGCCCGGCCCAGGGTGGCGGCGAACAGGGCGGTGCCGCCGATCACGCAGATCTCGTCGACCCCATCCTCGGCCCCGTGCTCGCGGGCGATGTCCAGCGCCTCGTCCAGGCTGGTGCAGACCAGGGCCCCGCGTGATTTGCCGTCGGCCTCATAACCCTCGTCGCGGGTCAGGACGATATTGAGCCGGCCGGGCAGGGGCCGCAGCGGCAGGCTCTCCCAGGTATTGCGGTCCATGATGCAGGGCTTGCCCACGGTGATGGCCTTGAAGCGTTGCAGGTCGCTGCGCAGCTTCCACGGCAGGTCACCGTCGCGGCCGATCACCCCGTTGCGGCCCCGGGCGACGACGAGGGCGAGGGTGGGGATGGGCATTCAGCGCGGCTCCAGCCAGTGCAGCCATTTGCGCTGCATCGCGGTCTCGAGATCGATGCCCGCGCGGTCGCAGTATAGCAGCAACATGCCCAGCACGTCCGCCGCCTCGTCGCCCAGCTTGTCCCTGTCCGGCGTGCCGCGGGCCCGGCCGGTCAGGCGCAGATGCTCGGCGGTCAGCTCGCCCAGTTCCTCCTGCAGCTTCAGCAGGGCCCAGTCGCGGTCGCGGTCAATATTGTGCTCGGCCGCATAGATGTCGGAGATGCGCAGGACGTCGGCGCTGAGGTCGGAGATTTTCACTGCGAGGTCTGATTCCATGTGCGCACAAGCTGCGCTAACGGCGGCAGCGGTTGCCAAGCCTCTTGGGCATCAACGCCAAGCGGTACGAAGTAGGTATAAGCTGCGGTCCACACCGCCGTCATCGCTTCGGCAAAAGTCTCTCGTGCGATCATTTCATCGACCGAGCCCGTCAGAACGCCATCGGCGACGCTGTTCAGGAACTGATAGGCATCCGAGAGCGCCTGGGTGGTGTCTCCCTTCTCGTCGTCGGACATGTGCGCTGGGATACCTGCACGTAAGGTCTCCCGGGCCGTGAGCAACCGGATTGAATCCCAGGTTGCAACGAGCTGGGTTGTGAGTTGAGGGGTACACGTAACGAACCAAGTAGAGGACATA
>JAUCCG010000011.1:0-32496 GCA_034676465.1 Brevundimonas sp.
GCACCTGGTTGGACCTGCTCGGCCAGCGCACCCACACCAATGCCCGCACCCGCAAGGGTTCTCGGCGAAGCCGATCGCCGGCAAGAAGAAGTAAGAACCCGTATAGGGTTCTTCGATGTAGCTGCCGGCGGCCGTTCCGCTAACGGCAGCGCTGATATCGTATAGAGGAATTAAATGGCTAAAGCTGAAGTCGCGCGCGTCCGTCGCAAGGAGCGCAAGAACATCACGTCGGGCGTCGCCCACGTGAATGCCTCGTTCAACAACACCATGATCACCATCGCCGATATGCAGGGCAATACGATCTCGTGGTCCTCTTCGGGCGTGATGGGCTTCAAGGGCTCGCGCAAGTCGACCCCCTATGCTGCCCAGGTTGCCGCCGAGGATGCCGCCAAGAAGGCGCAGGAACATGGCATGAAGACCCTGGAAGTCGAAGTTCGTGGTCCCGGTTCGGGCCGTGAATTGGCGCTGCGTGCCCTTCAGGCTGCCGGTTTCAACGTCACCTCGATCCGCGACGTGACCTCGATTCCGCACAATGGCTGCCGCCCGCGCAAGCGGCGCCGCGTCTAATCTAGACCCCATTGACGAGCTCCCGGCCGCTTGAATGGGCCGGGAGTTTTCTATTGCGTTTGCGGCGGTGCGGCTCCGGCTGGGGCCGCGATTTTGAAAGGACATAACCGTGACGATCCAGAGGAACTGGCAAGAACTGATCCAAGCCGACCAAGCTGGAGATTGTTTTTCGGGCACGACAACGCGCGCGTGGCCTCGGTTGTCGCGCGAGCCGCTTGAGCGCGGTTACGGGCTTACCCTGGGCAACGCCCTTCGTCGCGTGCTGCTGTCGTCGCTCCAGGGCGCGGCGGTTACCGCAATCCAGATTGATGGCATCCTGCATGAATTCTCCTCGCTCCCGGGCGTGCGGGAAGACATTACCGACCTCGTCCTCAACGTGAAGGAAATCGCGTTGAAGATGGGCGGCGAGGGCCCCAAGCGCCTGACGCTGTCGCGCCAGGGCCCGGGCGCCGTGACCGCCGGCGACATCAAGGTCACCGGCGACATCGAAGTGCTGAACCCCGAGCTGGTGATCTGCCACTCTCGACGACGGCGCCGAGATCAATATCGAGTTCACCGTCGACACCGGCAAGGGCTATGTCGCCGCCGACAAGAACCGTCCGGAAGATGCGCCGATCGGCTATATCCCGGTCGACTCCCTGTTCTCGCCGGTGCGCCGCGTCAGCTACAAGGTCGATGCCACCCCGCGCGGCGAAGAGCCTCGACAAGGACAAGCTGACCCTGCAGGTCGAAACCAATGGCGCCATCTCGCCGGAAGACGCGGTGGCCTTCGCCGCCCGCATCCTGCAGGACCAGCTTTCGGTGTTCGTGAACTTCGAGGAGCCCAGCAAGGAAAAGGCCGCAGGACGCCGTGCCCGAGCTGGCCTTCAACCCGGCGCTGCTCAAGAAGGTGGACGAGCTCGAGCTTTCCGTGCGTTCCGCCAACTGCCTCAAGAACGACAACATCGTCTATATCGGCGACCTCATCCAGAAGACGGAAGCCGAGATGCTGCGGACCCCGAATTTCGGCCGCAAGTCGCTCAACGAAATCAAGGAAGTCCTGGCACAGATGGGGCTTCATCTCGGGATGGACGTGGCCAACTGGCCGCCCGAGAATATCGATGACCTCGCCAAGCGCTACGAAGATCATTACTGATCCGGCGCCGCCAAGATTTTTAGGAGACTACCTCATGCGCCACGGTAATCGAGGCCGTCGCAATTCAGCCGCACCGCCAGCCACCGCAAGGCCATGTTCGCCAATATGTCCGCCGCTCTGATCAAGCACGAGCAGATCGTCACCACGCTTCCCAAGGCCAAGGACTTGCGTCCGATCGTCGAGAAGCTCATCACCCTGGGCAAGCGCGGCGACCTGCATGCCCGCCGCCAGGCCATCGCCCAGATCCGCGACGAAGGCCAGGTTGCCAAGCTCTTCGCCGTGCTCGGCCCGCGCTACAAGGACCGCCAGGGCGGCTATATCCGCATCCTCAAGGCCGGCTTCCGCTATGGCGACAATGCCCCCATGGCCGTGATCGAGTTCGTCGACCGCGACGTCAACGCCAAGGGCCTGGATAGCGGCCCGGTGCAGGCCCCGAGGACTACGAAGCCGCGTAAGGCTGACACATTATGATTTCGAAAAGGCGGTCGCGCTCGGCGCGGCCGCCCTTTTTCTTTGGGGGATTGACCACGGCTTCCAAACCCCACGTGACTGGCGCAGGCCGGAATGACCAGGTGCGGATTGTAGCTCAAGCGGCCTAGGCGCGCTCCAGGCCCCAGGCGGCATAAAGCGCGTCGAGCTCGCGCCGGTTATGACAGAAGACGGTGGGCAGGCCGGATCGGTGGCGAGGTCGCGGGCGTCCTGGGATTTGTTGCGCGTTTTCCACAGCCAGGTCAGCATTTCCCATTGAGGGAATCCCGGTTGCCCTCGAGCCCGCCGGCGCGTTGCGTCTGCAACAGGGTGCGGTTGAAATAGCGGGCCGTGCGCACGGCAAGGCTGTCGTCCAGCACGATGATGGCGGTGGTGCGGGCGAGGCGCTGCGGCATGAGCCGGGAATAGCTGCCGTCCATCACCCATTCCGCCCGGGCGACGGCTTGGTCATGCAGGGCGGCAACCCGCATCGGGGCGCTGATGCCAGTTCGTGCCCGGCAGATGGCGGAATTGGTCCAGATGGATGGTGGGGATGCCCAGCCGCGCGCCTATGGCCACGGCCAGCGTCGATTTGCCCGAATTGGTGGGGCCAAGGACCATGATGGGCCGGCCCAGCGTTTCCAGGGCGGGAAATGTCGTCATGGCATCCTCCAAAAAAGAAACGGCCACTCCGGCGGATGCCGGAATGGTCGCGATTTAGTCAAGCAGTGGCGTCTTATTCGGGCTGCTGGTCCTTGCCGGTATAGACCTCCTCGACCCAATACTGGTCGCGGCGAGGTCGAAGCCGTTGAAGGGGGTCAGCGAGGCCTGGGTATAGGCGCCCATCAGGCCGAATTCGATCCAGTCGTCCTCATCGATGTCGGCGGGTAGGGTGAGGAAGACCTGGGGCAGCACGTCATAGCTGTCGCAGGTGGGGCCGCCAGGGGCATCGGTGAATTGGGAGAATTCCTCGTGGTTATTGTGATGCAGGCGCGGGCCGCGCCAGACGCGAACCGGGGGGGTGAAGTGCATGAACTTGACTTCCATCAGGCTCCCAATAGGCGCCGTCATTGACATAGACCGACTGGCCGCCGCGCTGATGCTTGACCCGCAGCAGCAGGGAGGTGGAGGAGGTGACGAGCGCCCGGCCGGGTTCGATGATGAGCTCGGGATGGTGCTTTTCGCCGAAATGATCGTTCACCGCCTGCGAGATGGTCTCGAAATAATAATCCATCGGCGGCGCTTCGCTGGTCGGGTAGGGGGCCGGATAGCCGCCGCCGATATTGAGGCGCTTGAGCTCGATCGACCAGACTCGTCCACGATACGCGCGGCAGCGGCGATGTGGCGCTCATAGGCGTAGGCATCCTCGCACTGGCTGCCGACATGGAAGCAGGCTGGGCGTGTAGCCCATGGTTTGCACGGCGCTGACGATTTCGGCGGCGCCCTGTTCCATGACGCCGAACTTGAGATGCCGAAATCATAGGATTTCAGAGGCCTTGCCGGCCTTGAAGCGGGTGGTGACCTCCACATCGCGGCTGGGCGAGACCACGGCGGCGAGCTGGTCGAGCTGCTTGGGGGTGGTCGATGGTGAAGCTGCGCACCCCGAACTCCTCATAGGCCCGGGCGATTTCGATCTTCGCTCTTCTTATGGGGTTGTTGTAGTGCATCACCGCGCCGGGGGCGTGGTCGCGCACCCGCTCTCATCTCGGCGTTGGAGGCGACGTCGAACGCCTTGAGGCCCTCGGGGTGAAGCTGGGCGATGATGTGGGGCGAGGGGTTGCACTTTGACCGCATAGGTCAGCAGCCGTCGAAACCCTTCTTGAAGACCTTGGTGGCCCTGTGAAGCTCCTTTTTCCTTTGAGAGAACAGGAAGGAGGCGGGAAAAATGGGGGATTCGGCGGCAATCAGGGCGGAGGTGTTGGGGTAAACCTGCTTCGGCTCGGTGGTCATGGACGACTGGCCTTTCAGGGGCTGGGAAATGCGGGGAAAGCGACTAAAGGAGCGCTGCATATAGGACCGTCAGCCCCGGCGCAACGTTTATTTGGCTGCAATACCCTGCCGGAAGTTGTTGGGGCGGATATGCTATGTTTTTGGGGGAAGCAAGGATTGGGCGTTTGACAGGCCGGCAGCAAGTCGGAGACGCGTGTCATGAGGTTGAGGACAATGGTGCTGGCCGGCACGGCCCTTCTGGCTTTGGCCATTGGGGGGTCGCTGGCCTTTTCGCCGTGGAATTTTGCGCCGCGCCTGGCCCAGGTGGCCCCGCCGGCCGTCCCTGCTCTGCCCGCCCCCGCCCCAGCCCATTCGCCAGGCCCTGCCGCAGGACGCCGCCCAGGTGAAGCTGAGCTTTGCCCCGGTGGTGCGGGCTGTGTCGCCGTCGGTGGTCAATGTCTATGCCACGCGCATCGAGCAGCAGGCGGTTTCCCCTTTTGCCAGCGACCCCGTTTTTCTCGGTTTTTCGTTGGGCGACCGAGTATTTTCAGGGCGCGCCCGGTAAAATCCCACTCGCTGGGGTCGGGCGTCATCGTCGGTGAAAAGCGGCGTCATCCTCACCAATAGCCATGTCATCAAGGGCGCCACCGATGTGCGTATCGCGCTTTCTGACGGCAGGGAATTCGCCGTCGACATCGTGATCGAGGACGACCAGACCGATCTGGCGGTGCTGCGGGTGCGCCAGCTGGGCGATGCGCGCTTCCCGGCCATTGCCTTTGCCGATTCCGATACGCTTGCTGGTGGGCGATCTGGTGTTGGCCATCGGCAATCCCTTCGGTGTCGGGCAGACGGTGACCAGCGGCATTGTTTCGGCGTTGGCGCGCACCGGGGTCGAGACGTCCGATTATGAATTCTTCATCCAGACCGATGCGGCGATCAACCCGGGCAATTCGGGCGGCGCTGCTGGTTGATATGGAAGGGCATTTGGTGGGCATCAATACCGCCATCTTCGGGCGTGACCGGCTCGTCGGTGGGGCTGGTGGTGACCAATAATCACGTCATCGAGGAAGGATGAGCGAGGTCAAGGTCGCGCTCGCCGACAAGCGCGAATTCGAGGCAGACGATCCTGCTGCGCGATCCGCGCACCGATCTTGCCGTAAAAGCTGAGGATCCAGGCCAAGGACCTGAGCGCGCTGGAACTCACCCAGGAACGCTCCAGACAAGGTCGAGATCGGCAGATCTTTTCGCTGGCGATCGGCAACCCCTTCGGCGTCGGCCAGACGGTGACGCAGGGCATCATCTCCGCCCTGGCGCGCACCCAGGTCGGCGTCGGTGCTGCGCGACGGCCGGGCCCGCACGGACGACGCCGGGTCCAGAAGCTGCCCGGCAATGCCGACGTCAGTGCGGCGACCGTGATTCAGGCCGGAGCCCTGGGGCGGCTGACGGGTCGTGACCCTGAACCCGGCGCTGGCCGACAGCCTGGGCGGCGATCCATTCACCACCGGCGTGCTGCTGACCCGGGTGGATCGCGGCAGTCTGGCGGCGCGCACCGGTTTCGTTCGCGGTGACGTGGTGGTTTCGATCAACGGACGGGCCGTGACCTCGGCCGCCCAGCTGGCCAATGTACCGCGCGGCACCGAGGTGACCATCGAACGTCAGGGCCGCCGGGTCACCGGGACGACCCGCTGACCTCAGCCCTTGATCGGCCCGCCGATTGACCAGCAGTGGCCGAACGGGTCGCGCACCTTGCCATAGCGGTCGCCCAAGTACCTGTTGGCCATCGGCATCACCGGCACGGCGTCGGCCAAGCAGGGCGCGGGCCCACCATTCATCGGGGTCGTCGACCTGCAGATGCAGGGTCACGCCCCGGGTTCGATGTTCTGTTCGCCGTCGTTTATTCGCGGACTTCGTCATGCAGCATGACGCTGGCCCCGTTGATCAGCAGATGGGCGTGCATCAGCCGCTCGCCGTCCTCGGCCAGGTGGCGGTGCAGTTCCTTCGCCCCGAAGGCGCGGCTGTAGAAGACGATGGCCGCCTCGCCGCCGCGACCCGGAATGGTTAGGTGCGGGGTGACGCCGGATGTCGGGCCCTGGGGGGACTGCGGGCCGCTCATGGCGGTTCCCTCCGTTCGATCCCACACTAACGCGTGAAAAGCCCGTCGGTAACGCCTATCTGTGTGCGGGCATGACCGATCTGTTCGAAGCCTCCGGCATCCATCCCCCTGACGCGCCCCTGGCCGACCGGCTGCGACCGGCCACGCTCGACGAGGTGGTGGGCCAGGACCATCTGCTGGGCGAGGGCGGGCCGATCCGGCGCATGGTCGAGGCCGGGCGACTGGGCTCGATGATCCTGTGGGGGCCGCCGGGTACCGGCAAGACCACCATCGCCCGGCTGCTGGCCAGCGCCGCCGGCTATCAGTTCCAGCAGATCAGCGCCGTCTTCTCCGGCGTGGCCGATCTGAAGAAGGCGTTCGAGGCCGCCCGCATGCGTCGCGCCGCCGGCCAGTCGACCCTGTTGTTCGTCGACGAGATCCACCGCTTCAACCGGGCCCAGCAGGACGGCTTCCTGCCGTTCGTGGAGGAGGGGATCATCACCCTGGTCGGGGCCACGACCGAAAACCCCAGTTTCGAACTGAACGGGGCCCTGCTGTCACGGTCACAGGTCTATGTGCTGAAACGTCTCGATGACGCGGCGCTCGATCAACTGTTGGATTTCGGGCCGAGGGGCAGGAAGGCAAGACCCTGCCGCTGACCGCCGAGGCGCGTCAGGCGCTGGCCGCTTTGGCCGACGGCGACGGCCGCTATCTGCTGACCATGTCCGAGGTGCTGTTCGACCTCGCCGGGACCAGCCCCGAACCGCTCGACGTCCAGGCCCTCGCCGGCATCCTGCAGAAGCGCGCACCGGCTTACGACAAGAGTTGAGAAGAGCACTATAACCTCATATCCGCGCTGCATAAATCCGTTCGCGGCTCGGACCCCGACGCGGCCCTCTACTGGCTGGCGCGGATGCTGAACGGCGGCGAGGACCCCCTGTATCTGGCGCGCCGCATCGTGCGCATGGCGGTCGAGGATATCGGCGAGGCCGACCCCCTGTCGCTGCTGGTCGCCAATGCCGCCAGGGACACCTACGACTTCCTCGGCAGTCCCGAGGGTGAACTCGCCCTGGCCCAGGCCGTGGTTCATCTGGCCACCGCGCCCAAGTCGGTCGGCGTCTACGAAGCCTTCAAGGCAGCGAAGAAGGCGGCGGCCGAGACCGGCTCATTGATGCCACCCGCCCATATCCGCAACGCCCCGACCCAGCTGATGAAGTCGCTCGGCTACGGCCAGGGCTACGCCTACGACCCCGACACGCCCGAGGGTTTTTCTGGGGTCAATTTCTTTCCCGATGAGATGGCGCGCCGCACCTTCTACACGCCGAAAGGCGAGGGCCACGAAGAGAAGGTCAAGGCGCGACTGGAACGCTGGGCCGCGCTGCGGGCGGCCAAGGCGGGGGCGGGGGACTGATGCGGATTTCACAACGTGCCGTCACCCGGACGGGCCCCGCGGTGGTCCTGCTTCTGCTGGTGGTCGGCGGTGTGCTGCTGACCCTGTCCGAGATCACCCCTGCCTACACGGATGTCCCCGCATACGAGCGCGCGATGGACGCCGTCCGGCAGGGCTATTTCAGCGGGGCTGTCACAAACCACGACGCGGCCACGGACGCCTTCTACGCCGTTCTGGATCGTTTCGAGACGTGGAAGTGGCGTTATGCGGACTTCGGGTTGTCAGCGATTTCTTGGGCGGTGTTGGCGGCTTTCGTCCTGACCCTGCTGCGCTTCACGGGCGGTCGGGCCACGACGCGCCGCGCGGGGATTGTTCTTCCCGCCGTCGTTGTCGCCCTGTTGCTCATGTTCCTCGGTCTCGCAGCCGGCCCCGTTCTGCTTTATTCGCGGGATCAGTTGCCCGCATGGAGCGACACGATTGCTATTCCGATCTTCAGCAGCGCCATCGCGGTGACTCTGCTGGCTCCGATAGTCGGGCTTTTCGTCATACCGCCTCTGTTTTTGACCCGTGGCATTCCATTAAGCCTTGTCCGTTCCGGCCGGGGGTGGGGTGCAACATTGGTTGTTACCCTGATCTATCTGGTGCCCTTGGCGGCCGCGGCGTTCTTCCTGTCCATTGCGGTTGAAGCAGGTGGCTGGCTCAGTTCGCTCGGGGTTTGGCTGCTTGTCTGGCTGTTGCTGAACGCTCGGGCTCTGTGGCTCGCGCCGCCATTGTCCGTTGAGGCTCGGTCGCCGTGAACCTCAACCAGGTCACCGTCGACGTCGCCGACATTCCCCGCGCCCGGGCCTTCTATCAGCGGCTGGGGCTGGAGCTGATCGTCTCAAGTGACCACTACGCCCGCTTCCTGTGTCCGGGTGGGGCGACCCTGTCGATCCACCGCGCCGATCCGCCACGCCCGGGCGGCACCGGCCTGTATTTCGAATGCGACGATCTGGACGTCCGTGTGGCGGCGCTGAAGGCGGAGGGCATCGTGTTCGACAGCGATCCCGTCGACCAGCGCTGGCTGTGGCGCGAGGCCTGGCTGCGCGATCCCGACGGCAATCGCCTGTGCCTGTATTTCGCGGGCGGGAACCGGGTCGACCCGCCGTGGCGGGTGCCGCGTTCCAATGGTATGGCTTGAGCCTGCAAAGGCTCCGGCGCGGATCAATCGGTCCCTCCAGGGGCTCAAGGTGTACAGGAGCCCTGCCATGACCCGTCCCCCGCTGACCCTCGTCCTTGGCGCGCTGCTCGCCGCCTGCACCCCGGCCGCTGCGCCGGAAGCGCCGCCCGAAGCCGCCACAGCATCCACCACGGTCGCCGCGCCCGCCATCCCCGAGGCCGGCGCATGGGTCGAGAAGACCAGCCCGGACCCGGTCCCTGCCACCGTTGCCCGCCTGACCGCCGCCATCGACGCCAGCGGGGCCTCGGTCATCGCGGTCGTCGATCACCGCGCCAACGCCGTCAAGGCGGGTCTCGACCTGCCCGAGACCACCGTGGTGCTGTTCGGCAACCCCGCCGTGGGCACGCCCCTGATGCTGGCCAACCGGCGCGCGGCGCTGGATCTGCCGCTCGAGATTCTGGTCTGGCGGGATGGAGACACGACCCGGATCGGCTATCTGCCGGCCCCGGCCCTGGCCGAGCGTCACGGGATCGCGCCCAGCCATCCATCGATCGCCGCCATGACGGCCGCGCTCAACAAGCTGACCGACGCCGCGGCGGGCATCACGCCGCCCGCCTGACCCGCTGGCCGGCGGCATAACCCAGCGTTGCCGTAACGCCGTTCCGGGGGTAATCTGCCGGTCATAACCTTTGGGAGGGGGAAGATGACTGAAGCGAAAAAGGTCCCGTGGCATCTGTGGGTGGTCGGAGTGATCGCCCTGCTGTGGAATGCCTACGGCGGGTACGACTACTATATGACGATGACCCAGGGGGAGGCCTATATGACGGCTTCCGGCCTGAGTCCCGAGATGATCGCCTACTATGGCGGCATGCCCAGCTGGATGGCCGCGGTCTGGGCCGTGGGCGTCTGGGGCGGGGTCGCGGCGGCGGTGTTGCTGCTGCTGCGGATGAACTGGGCCGTCTATGCCTTCTTCGTCTCTCTGGCGGCCTTCCTGGTTAGCGTCGTCTATACCTATGGCCTGTCCGATGGTGCGTCTGTCGTCGGCCAGCAGGGCATGATCATGAGCGCCGTGATCGGCGTCGCCGCCCTGTTCTTCCTCTGGTATGCGCTGCGGATGCAGAAGCGCCACGTGCTGCATTAGACGGCTGACGGGCGGTCCGGCATCGCCTATGCACGGTCGGTGAGCACCCGACCGCCCGTTTCCCTGTCCGACGAAGACATCGCCGCCGTCCGTTCGTGGGTCATCCATGAGGACGCGTCCGTCATCGCCTTCAACAAGCCCTCGGGCCTGTCCAGCCAGGGTGGGCGCATCAGGGCGCATACGCTGGACGACCTGCTGTGGGCCTTCGCCCGCTCGAACGGCAAGCGCCCCGACCTGATCCACCGGCTGGACCGCGACACCTCGGGCGTCATCCTGGCGGCGAAGACCAAACCGGCGGCGGGTTTCCTCGGCAAGGCGCTGCAGGCGAAGAAGCTGACCAAGACCTATCTGGCCCTCGTCGCCGCCGCGCCCGACCCGCGCGAGGGTCTGATCGACGCCGCCCTGCTGCGTCAGGAGATCGGCCGCGAAAGCTATATGCGCGTCGTCGCCCCCGACACGCCCGGGGCCCAGCTGTCGCAGAGCCGCTACCGCACCCTGGCCGCGACCGAGGAGGGGGGCTCTGGTCGAGCTGTCCCCCCTGACCGGGCGCATGCACCAGCTGCGCGTCCACATGGCCCACATCGGCCGCCCGCTGGCCGGGGACCCGCGCTATGGCGGGGCCCTGACCCTGGCCGGCCGCGCCGCCCCGCGCCTGATGCTGCACGCCGCGACCCTGAGCTTCCCCCACCCCGACGGCGGCCGCATCACGGTCGAGGCCCCGCTGCCCGCGGATTTCGCGGCGTTGAAGCAGGCGGCGGGGCTTTAATCCTCCCCCTTGGGGGAGGGGACCGCCCGAAGGGTGGTGGAGGGGCGGAACCCAAGCCATAGTCTGACGCTTCCCAAGGGAACCCGGAGACACCCGATGAAGCGCCTGACCCTGTTGACCCTCGCCGCCTCGGCCCTGGCCCTGAGCGCCTGTGCCAGCCTGGCCCCCTATGGCCCCCAGACGGGACCGAACGGGCAGGGCTATGCCGAGCAACGCATCGAAACCAACCGGTTCCGCGTCACCTATCGCGGCGTCGGCGCGCCCGGCCCGGTCGCCGACATGGCCCTGCTGCGTGCCGCGGATCTGACGGTCCAGAACGGCTTCGACTGGTTCGAGGTCACCCAGCGCTGGACCGACGGCCGCCGCGACAGCGCCGGCGGCCTGCGCCCCAGCGTCTCGATCGGCGCGGGCAGCAGCCGCTACGGCCGCTATTCCACCTCCGGTGTCGGCGTCGGCGTCGGCCTGAACCTCAGCGGCCCGCAACCGACCTCGACCGCGCTCGAGGTGGTGATGGGCAACGGCCCGCGCCCGGACCGCCCCGAGGCCTATGACGCGCGCGATGTGCAGATGACGCTGCGGGGGCGGCGCTAGGGTTCAGCGCCCACCCCGCGTCAGGGCCCGGTATTCGACCAGACGTTCCTTGTCGCGGCGCACCTGGTCGGCGACGGTATCGTCGACGTCCAGCGAGGCGTAACGGACCCAGTTCTCGATGCCCAGCTTGTCCTGGATGGCCGAGGTCGGGGTCTGCCAGCGGAAATAGGACAGAACGCTGACCGCCACGCCCAGCACGACGGCCAGGGCCTCGAGACCGCGGAAGACCGCCTCCTGACCGGGCGGGGGCGACTGGATCAGGAACACGACCAGCCAGACCAGCAACAGGATCGGCGTCAGGAAGCGGTTGAACCAGCGCATCCAGTAGCGTTCGCGACGCACGCGCCACAGCTCCATCTGGACGTATTTCTCCAGGTACTCCATGCGCGCGCCCAGCCACATGGTCAGCCGGGTCAGGTACATGGCGCGCTGGCCCCAGGCCTTGCCGTCCTGCTGGTACTGGGTCTCGGCCTGGTCGGCCATGGCCCGGCCGCTGGTGAACAGGTTCTGCAGTTCGCGGGTGCGCTGCACGATGCTGCGTGACAGCTGGTAGGAGTCATTCGCCAGCCGGAACCGGTACTGGATGAACAGGATCGCCTGCGCCCCCCAGAACAGGCCGAAGGTGACGACCATGGCGGCGGCGGCCAGGGCGGGACCGATGGTATCGGACCCGGTCCACTGGCTGAACCAGGTCGGGCCGATCAGCGCCAGAATGGCAAAGGCGGTCAGGGCCAGGACCTGGCTCAGCCGCTTGACGATCACATGGATGCGCAGGGCGTCGAAAATACCCCGGCCATAACGGTAGATGTCGCTGCGCAGATCGGCGTCACTGGGAAACCGCTCCTCGATCTGGCGCGCGAACAGGACGTGAAAGCGATCCGGCTTGCTGTCGGTTTCCCAGAACGGAAAGATATCCAGCGGCTGGTTGAAATATTCGTCGATGTGGGCCGAGACCTGCGCCAGGGCGGCCGGGTCATGCGAGAAATATTCGCTGTCCTGGATCGGATGGAGGATGCCGTCCGGCGAACGCTTGCCGATGGTCGGTTGTGGCGTGGCCGAGGGGGCGACCCGGTCGGCCAGGATCCGCGGCTCCGGGAGGCGGAGCCATGTGAAGCGGTGCCGCCGAAACATGCGGCTCTTCCGGATGGTGATCGTGATCGGACATGGTCGTCGCAACGCTCCTGGAACTACTCCGCCATCCTAGGGCAGGCCGGTCCACCGACCGATGATCTTCCCTCAGGACGCGAACCCCGGGTTCAGCTATCGCCGTTAACCGTGCCGCTGGGCAAGTGAAGTTTCGGTCAGACGCGGTCGACTCAGAGCCCACGCCACCTTCGCAAGGCCGCGTTGCGCGCTATAAGCGCGGCATGACACGCTTTCTCATTGTCGCCGCGGGGGGCGCGCTCGGGGCCATGGCCCGCTACGGCGTCGGCATTGTGACCCTGCGGCTGGTGGGACCGGGGTCGACCTGGCCGTGGGCCACCCTGACGGTCAATGTCGTCGGCGGTCTGGTCATGGGCCTGCTGGTCGGCTGGCTGGCCCTGCGCGCCGGGGCCGGGCAGGAGAGCGTGCGCCTGTTCGCCGCCGTCGGCCTGCTGGGCGGTTTCACCACCTTCTCGGCCTTTTCGCTGGAGGCGGTGCTGATGATCGAGCGCCGTCAATTCGCCATGGCCGGGGGCTATGTCGTCCTCTCGGTGGTCCTGTCGATCACCGCCCTGTTTATCGGCCTGATGGTCGCCCGCCGCGCCTTCGGAGCCGCCCTTTGACCTCCCCCGAGACCAACGACCCCATCCAGGACGCTGAACCCGCCGCCAGGCGCGAGGTCCAGACGATCTATGTCGCCGAGGCCGAGGACGGCATCCGTCTCGATCGCTGGTTCCGCCGGCGCTGGCCGCACCTGTCCAACATCCAGGTGCAGAAGATGGCCCGCAGCGGCCAAGATCCGCGTCGACGGCGGCCGCATCAAGCCCGAGGGGCGTCTGACCGCCGGGGCCGCCGTGCGCGTGCCGCCGATCCCCGACGACACCTCGCGTCAGGCCGGCGACGTCCACACCCTGACCCAGCGCGACATCGATTTCGCCAAATCCCTCGTCATCTACGAGGACGACATGGTCATCGCCATCAACAAGCCGCACGGCCTCGCCGTCCAGGGCGGCACCAAGACCAGCCGCCACGTCGACCGGCTGCTGGGGGCCTGGGGCGAGGGCATGGACCGGCCGCGTCTGGTCCACCGGCTCGACCGCGACACCTCCGGCGTGCTGCTGCTGGGCAAGGGGCCCGAGGCGGCCAAGCGACTGGCCGGGGCCTTCGCCCGCCGTCAGGCCAAAAAGACCTACTGGGCCATCGTCATCGGCAATCCCAAACCCTCCGCCGGCCAGATCGACATGCCGCTGAAGAAGACCGGCATCAACGACTTCGAGATGATGCGCCCCGCCGACCGCAAGGACCCGCGCGCCGAGTCGGCCGAGACCGCCTTCGCCACCATCAGCCGGGCCGCCCACCGGGCCAGCTGGATGGCCCTGCGCCCGTTCACCGGCCGCACCCATCAGCTGCGCGCCCATATGGCCGGAATCGGTCATCCGATCCTCGGCGACCGCAAATACGGGGACGACAGGTCGCGCGAGCTGAGCGGTATCCTGAAGCTGCAACTGCACGCGCGCCGCATCGAGCTGGAGCATCCGTCCGGGGGTATACTGGACGTCACCGCGCCTCTGAGCCCTGAAGTGAAGGCTGGCTTCGCCCATTTCGGATTCGACCCGCACGAGGGGGATGACGATCCGTTCGAGGGAGTGCGTCGCCAGAGATGAGCATCGAGCTGAACACCGCCGCCAACCAGCTGATCGGCCAGGGCCGGGCCGCCGAGGCCCTGCGCCTGACCGAACCGGCCGTGGCCGGGGATACGGTGGCGACCACCGCGCTCAATGCCCACGCGGCCGTGCTCAAGGCGCTGGACCGTCACGCCGAGGCGGCGGTGTTCAATCGCCGCGCGGTTCAGCAGGATCCCCGGGACCGGATCGGCTGGCACAATCTGGCGGCCACCCTGTGCGACCTGTCGGACTATGCCGGGGCCCGCAAGGCGGCCGAACGCGCCTTCCGCCTCGGCCTCGAGGCCCCCGAGACCTTTCTCGTGTTCGGGCGGGCCCTGCAGGGGCTGGCCATGTTCGACGGGGCCGAGCGCGCTTTCCGCGATGCGCTGAAGCGCCGCCCCGACTATGTCGACGCGCATCGCGACCTGGCCCAGTTGATCTGGATGCGGACCGCCGACCCGGACCTGGCCCTGGCCGGGCTGGAGGCCGCCGCGACCGCCCATCCGTCTCCGGCGCTGGCCGCGCTGCAGGCCATGGTGCTGGAGCGGGTCGGCCGGCCCCGCGACGCCTATGCGGTGCTGACCGCCGCCCTGTCGCGCTGGCCCGGCGACGCCCGGTTGCAGGTCGCCGCCGCCGACGCTGCCTCCGATCTGGGCGAGACCGCCGACGCCGTGCGCCTGGCCGAGGCCGCCTGGGCCCAGGCTCCCGGCCATCCGGCCCTGCTGGAATTGGTCTGCACCGCCTGGCTGGCCGCCGGCCGCCCGCGCGCGGCCCTTGAGGCCATGGGCGCGCGGCTGGACGTCGCCCCGCATGACCAGATCGCGCTTGCCTTCCGCGCCACCGCCGCCCGGATGCTGGGTCATCCCGACTATGAGCGGCTGTATGACTACGAGTTCCTTCGTACGCCCGGCGACGGTCGAGGCCCCGAGGGGCTGGGCCAGCCGGGAGGCCTGGCTGGCCGACCTGTCGGCGTCGCTACATCGGCTGCACAAGCTGAAGAGCCATCCGTTGGAGAACTCGCTGCGCCACGGCAGCCAGACCGCCCAGAGCCTGCGCCAGTCCGACGATCCCGCGATCAAGGGCTTCTTCGAGGCCATCGACACCCCGATCCGCGCCTATATGGCGGCGCTGGGCCCGGGCTCCGATCCGCTCCGGGCCCGCAACACCGGCAACTACGACATCCGCGGAGCCTGGTCAGTGCGGCTCAGGCCGGGCGGCTGGCATGTCGACCACATCCACCCGCAGGGCTGGCTGTCGTCGGCCTTCTATGTCGAGACGCCCGCCGCCGCACTCGACACGCCCGAACGCGAGGGCTGGGTCCGCTTCGGCCAGCCGCGCCATCGCACCACCCCGGCGCTGGAGGCCGGCCGCCACGTCCGCCCCGAGCCGGGCACCCTGGTGCTGTTCCCGTCTTACATGTGGCACGGCACCGTGCCCTTCACCTCCGACGAGTCGCGCATGACCATCGCCTTTGATGTGGTGCCGGCGTGAGGCGACCGCTGGCCGTCTTCGACATCGACGGCACCCTGGTCGACAGCCGCGCCTCGATCTTCCGCGCCGCGACCGAGGCGGCCCGTGACCTGGGCCTGCCCGAGCCGGACTACGACCGCGTACGCCAGATCGTCGGCCTGTCGCTGCCGAAGGCCCTGCACGTGCTGGAACCGGGCCTGACCGACGCCGAGTTGGCCGATTTCGTGTCCGCCTTCCAGCGCAGCTTCCAGCGCATGCACGCCGAACAGGTGGTCGAGCCGGTCTATGCCGGAGCCATGGACACCCTGCGACGATTGAAGCGCGACGGCTGGCGTCTGGCCCTGGCCACCGGCCAGAACCGGCGCGGCGTGACCCGCAACCTGGCCCGTGAGGGCTGGGCCGATCTGTTCGTCTCCAGCCACTGCGCCGGCGACGGCCCGGGCAAGCCCGATCCCGCCATGCTGTTCGCCGCCATGGCCGCCAGCGGGGCCGACGCCGCCTCGACCACCATGATCGGCGACACCAGCCACGACATCAGCATGGCGCTGGGGGCCGGGGCCCATCCGCTGGGCGTGGCCTGGGGCTTCCATACCCGCGACGAACAACTGGCCGCCGGAGCCCGTCACGTCGCCGACGACTTCACTGATCTGGAGGCGGCGCTGGACCGGTTCGCCGCTGCCGGCAGCGCTGTCTGACCCGGCTCAGACCCGCAGCCGCAGTCCACCCCGGGGCTGTGAAGCCCGCCGGACCGGTCTATAGAGCGCCGCATGAGCCATATTCCGCCCCTCGATCCCAATGTCGCCGCGCGCAAGGGCTTCCGTGAGTCCGAGGAACGGCTGAAGCGGTTCTGGACGGTCGTCGACGTCGCGGCCGACGGCGACGGCTGGGCCGTGCGGCTGGACGGGCGCGTGCCCAAAACCCCGGCCCATGCCCGCCTGATCCTGCCGACCGAAGCCGCCGCCCAACTGGTCGCCGAGGAATGGGCCGGGCAGGGCGAGTTCCTCGATCCGGTCACCATGCCCGCCACCCGTCTGGCCTCGACCGCCATCGACCGGGTCAGCCAGGTGCGTGAGGCCGTGGCCGACGAGATCGCCGCCTTCGCCGGGTCCGACTGCCTCTGCTACCTGGCCGAGGCCCCGGCCTCGCTGGTGGCCGAACAGGACCGGGCGTGGGAGCCGTGGCGCGACTGGGCCGCCCGCACCCACGGCATCCGCCTGCAGGTCGCCGAGGGCATCATCCACCGCGCCCAGGAGCCCGAGGCCATCGCCCGCACCCGCGCCCTGGCCCTGGCGCTCGACGATTTCGCCCTGACCGGCCTGGCCACCGCCACGCCGCTGCTGGGCTCGGCCGTGCTGGCCCTGGCCCTGCAGCAGGGCGCGCTGGGTGGCGAGGCGGCGTTCGAGCTGTCGCGCATCGACGAGGCCTTCCAGGAACGTCAGTGGGGCATCGACGCCGAGGCCGCCGAACGCACCGCCGCCCGCCGCGCCGAGGCCGAACTGCTGGAGCGCTGGTTCCGCGCCCTGGGGTGAGGATCGTGCCGGTTGGTGCTAGTCTCGCGGCCAGAGCCGAGGAGCCCCGCCATGATCCTGTCCCGCCCCAGCCGCCGCGCCCTGCTGGCGACCGGCCTGTCCGCCATGGCCCTGCCGGCCCTGGCCCAGACCCCTGTCCCCTCGGCGCTCGGCGATCCGGCCCGCTATGCCGCCGGTCGGTTGCGGGCGCGCGTCGACCCGTCCCACAGCCCGCCGGAGCCGGCGCGCCTGACCCGGCCGCTGGGGCTGGATGCCCGCGACGCCTATCTGTTCATTCCCGCCGATCTCGACCTGTCCCAGCCGGTGCCGCTGGTGCTGGCCCTGCACGGGGCCGGGCAGGGGGCCGCCGACCTGCTGGGCCAGATCGATCGCGAGGCCGCCCGCGCCGGGGTCGTGGTCGTGTCGGTCAGTTCGCGGGGCGCGACCTGGAACCTTGAGGGCGGGCCGGTCGGGGCCGATGCCGCCTTCATCGACCGGGCCCTGCAGGCCGTGTTCCAGCAGGTGCGTATCGATCCGGCGCGCATCGCCGTGCTCGGCATGTCGGACGGCGGCTCGTATGCGCTGTCGACCGGCATGGTCAACGGCAACCTGTTCGCCGACGTCATCGCCTTCGCCCCGATGCGGTTCGTGGCCCCGACGTCGCAGGGCCGGCCGCGCTTCTATCTGTCGTCGGGCCGCCGCGACGGGATCAGCACCTACGGCAACCAGCGCGGCATGGCCCGCCAGCTGGAGGGCTTCGGCTACGCGGTTCACGTCCACCCGCATGGCGGCGGCCATGTCGTCGATCGTGACGGCCTGCGCGAGAGTTTGACCCGGTTTGTCGCCGGTGGCATCGCGCCCTGATCGCCCGCACCGGCCCGCTGTTCTTGCCAGTCCGGCCCCGGCCCCCTAATCCGGGGGCTCGATCAAGGGACCGACCATGACCACCATTCTCGACCAGCTCGAAGCCCGCCGCGCCGGCGCCAAACTCGGCGGGGGCGAAAAGCGCATCGCCGCCCAGCACGCCAAGGGCAAGCTGACCGCGCGCGAGCGCATCGAGGTGTTGCTGGACGAGGGCAGTTTCGAGGAAACCGACATGTTCGTCGAGCATCGCTCGCACGACTTCGGCATGGACAAGCAGCGCATCCCCGGCGACGGCGTGGTCACCGGCCGCGGCACCATCGGCGGCCGTCTGGTCTATGTCTTCTCCAAGGATTTCACCGTCTTCGGCGGTTCGCTGTCGGGGGCGCACGCGGCCAAGATCGTCAAGATCCAGAAGATGGCCCTGACCAACGGTGCCCCGATCATCGGCCTGTTCGACGCCGGCGGCGCCCGCATCCAGGAAGGCGTCGAATCCCTCGCCGGCTATGCCGACATCTTCCTGCAGAACACGCTCTCGAGCGGCGTCATCCCCCAGATCAGCGTCATCATGGGCCCGTGCGCCGGCGGCGACGTCTATTCGCCCGCCATCACCGACTTCATCTTCATGGTGAAGGACACGAGCTACATGTACGTGACCGGCCCCGACGTGGTGAAGACCGTCACCAATGAGGTCGTGACTTACGAGGATCTGGGCGGGGCCCGGGTCCACGCCGGCAAGTCCGGCGTCGCCGACGGGGCCTTCGAAAACGATCTGGAGGCCCTCAGCGAGGTGCGCCGCCTGATCGGCTTCCTGCCCCTGTCGAACCGCGAAAAGCCGCCGGTGCGCGACTTCACGACGACCCCGAGCGCGACGAGGCCAGCCTCGACACCCTGGTCCCGGCCAATCCGAACCAGCCCTATGACATCAAGGAACTGATCCTCAAGACGGTCGACGAGGCCGAATTCTTCGAGATCGCCCCCGACTATGCCCGCAACATCGTCACCGGCTTCGGCCGCCTCGACGGCCAGACCGTCGGTATCGTCGCCAACCAGCCCCAGGTCCTCGCCGGCGTCCTCGACATCGACTCCAGCCGCAAGGCCGCCCGTTTCGTGCGCTTCTGCGACGCCTTCGACATCGCCCTGGTCACCTTCGTCGACGTGCCCGGCTTCATGCCCGGCACCCGCCAGGAATACGGCGGCCTGATCAAGCACGGGGCCAAACTGCTGTTCGCCTATGCCGAGGCCACCGTGCCCAAGCTGACCGTCATCACCCGCAAGGCCTATGGCGGCGCCTATGACGTGATGAGCTCCAAACACCTGCGCGGCGACGTCAACTATGCCTGGCCGTCGGCCGAGATCGCGGTGATGGGGGCCAAGGGCGCGGTCGAGATCATCTTCCGCAAGGAGGCCGGCGACCCCGAGGCGCTGGCCGCCCGCGAAGCCGAATACAAGGACCGCTTCGCCAACCCGTTCGTGGCGGCGTCGCTGGGCTATATCGACGACGTCATCATGCCGCACGGCACCCGCCGCCGCCTGATCCGGGCGCTACGCACGCTGAAGGGCAAGGTGATGGAGAACCCGTGGAAGAAGCACGATAATATTCCGCTGTGAGATTCCCGTTGGTTCTCGCCCTCGCAACGAGCCTTGGTGCCTGCTCCGTTCAGGTCGGTGAAACATCTTGTGCGGAAATTGCCGAGCGGCTTGTGCAGACGGAACGGTCGGTTGATCGCTTGCGGAGCGAGGTCTCCGAACTTGAACGGATTTTTCCCACTATAGACTGCGATGAGCGGTGCAACGCTGAAGTGAGGGCATGCCTTCGGGGAGGCAATGGTGCTGACACCTCGCAGTGCTTCGTTGTCGCAAGCGATGCGTCAAGCCAACGAATGGACGTTTATCTCGCTGATCTATTGGGCGTCCAATGGCGTCGTCCAGATTTTTCAGACCAGCAGGCGACAATTGAATGGGAAGCACGCCGCGCTGAAGTTTTCCGTAGCTTTGTCACCGTGAAGCATGGCGAGCTGTCCACTGCGTTGACGGAACACGCGGCAGCGCTCGGCGAGAAATTAGCGGCTCTCAAGATCGGAACGTGTCGCGTTTAGCCCTGCCCACCGTGTCCCCCGTATGCGCCCGGTCTTCGCTCCCCCACGGCCGAGCAGGTGTTTGCGGCATCGCACCTTGTCATCCCGGCCGAACCCCGGCGGCAGCCGGGGGGAGAGCCGGGACGGGCTGTGCATCCCCCATCACCCCTCCCGGAAACCGCGCAGCGGTTATCCGGGAGACAGGTGGGGTCCACCCCCGCTCGCTGAACGCGGCCCTGACCGGTGGGGCGGTTCCACGCAGGTTACGGCGTCCACCCGTCTCCCGGCTCAGCCCTGCGGGCTGTCCGGGAGCAAGAGCGGGGGTTGGCGCACCGTCCCGGATAGCGCCTGCGGCGCTTCCGGGATGACAACGGGTACTCGGGAACAACAAAACCCGCACCATCTTGACGATAGCTCCATCACTCGCATAGGTTGCTTGCCATGCGCGTGGGCGGCCACAGCTTCTGGGTCTATATCGTCGCCAGTGGTCCGTGCGGCTGGCTCTATGTCGGCATGACCAACGACCTGATCCGGCGCATCGACGAACACCGGCACGGCCAGATCGACGGCTACAGCCGCGAGCGCGGCACCGACCGGCTGGTCTGGTACGAGCATCATCGCTACGTCGATCAGGCGATCCTGCGGGAAAAGCGGATCAAACGCTGGCAGCGGGCGTGGAAATTCGCCTGATCGAGGCGGCGAATCCGCAGTGGACCGATCTCTATCCGGGTCTGGTCCCGTCCCGGCTCTCCGCTTCGCTACGGCCGGGATGACAAGAGGGCCTTCACCGACCATCTGAAGATCAAACCGCCTCCACCGCCCGCTTCAGGCTCGCGCCGATCTCCTCGGCCTTGGCCTTCAGGCCGGGATTGTCGATGGCGGTCATCGAGGCGACCGGGTCGATGGCGGCGACCTCGCAGCCGCCGGTCGGAACCGCCTGGACGATGACATTGCACGGCAGCATCAGCCCGACCTTGTCCTCATGGCCCAGCGCCTCGTGCGCCGCCCGGGGGTTGCAGGCCCCGAGGATGATGTAGGGGCGGAAATCGACGTCGATCTTGGCCTTCAGCGTGGCGGCGATATCGACCTCGGTGATGATGCCGAAACCCTCGGCCTGCAACGTCTCGCGCGCCCGCGCCACCGCCGCGTCGAACGGCAGGGGGGTGGTCTTGGCATGGTAATAGGTCATGGGAGATCTCCTTCATCTGTATCAACGGCCGGCGAGCGTAGCGGTTGCCCTTCAAGCCCCTCTCCCGGGGGAGAGGGGTTGGGGAGAGGGCGTACGGTGGTCCCCCCCTCGCACCGTGACCCCACCCTTCGATGCTTTGCGCCACCCTTCGGCTGTCGTCATCCTCCGGCGCGAAGCGACCGGGGGACCCAGCGGCGCGCGATAGCGCGATCTGTTCGGGCACGTGCGGTGCGGTGCTTTTCGCCTTCGCTTCGCTGCGGCGCCGCTGGGTCCCCCGGTCTGCGCCGCGCAGGCGCGGCTTGCCGGAGGATGACGAAAGCGAGGGAAAAGCCCCTCTCCTGGCGGGAGAGGGGTTGGGGAGAGGGTTTACGGTGTCACCATGATCGCACCGTAACCCCTCACCCTTTCGCGCAACCGCTCGCTGCGCTCACGGGCGCTCAAGCCCTCTCCCGCCGGGAGAGGGAAACAATGCGAGGTTTTTGCCAAAAATCCCCCTATCTCCCCTACCCAATCCCCAATCCGATCAACCCCTTACCCTTTTTCACCCGCAAACTTCCCGCCCCACCTCCAGCCGCGCCGATAATACTCCCTGTCCCGTCGCCCGGGGGGCTCGCTCGGCCGGCGATCCGTAGCGGCGGCGGGAGCGGATGGAGCGGGCGCAACCCGAAGCCAGATCCCTCACGGGGGTCGCTTGCCGAGGGGATGCGAGGTCGAGCCGGGTGCAAGGCCGGACGGCCCAGGGGCGGGGAGGAGTACCCGTACCGGTCCAGGAGATGGTCGCTGCCATCCCTGCCCGCCGCGTGCAGACGGACCGCTCGTTAAGAGCGAGGCTCAAGGTCTCGGCACGTGGAAGCCCGTCCGCGCGGAGCGTCTGACGTTCGCCGAAACACTATTCCCTACGGTCTCCGGGCGAACGCCCGGCGCTCCGCCAACGCCCCCTCACCGCCCGGGAAATCCGCGCGGGGCTTCCGTGTGGCTGTTGGTTGGAGGAGTGTCCCGAAATGCCACCAAAGGCTGTCGTCATCCTCCGGCAAGCCGCGCTTGCGCGGCGCAGACCGGGGGACCCGGCGGCGCGGTCGCGTCAGCGATCGCGAAACCTGTCCCCGGCACTGTACTTGAACAGATCGCGCTATCGCGCGCCGCTGGGCCCCCCGGTCCCGGCTACGCCTCGCCGGAGGATGACGACAGCAGGCGGGACCTACCCCTGACCCACCAGCGCCGCCCGTTCTTCTGCGGTCAGCACGCGCCAGTGGCCCTCGGGCAGGTTGTCGAGGCGGATCGGGCCGACGCGCACGCGGATCAGGTCGATGACCTCCAGATCGACCATCTCGCACATGCGGCGGATCTGGCGGTTGCGGCCCTCGCGCAGGATGAATTTCAGCCGGAACGACTCCATCCGGCTGACCTGGGCCCGCTTCAGCTGGCGACCGTCCAGCATCAGGCCGTAGCGCAGCAGGGTCAGCTTCTTCTCGGTCACATCGCCGGCGACGCGGACCAGATATTCCTTGTCGAGGGTCGACTGCGGCCCGATCACCGCCTTGGCCACCACCCCGTCGTTCGACAGCAGCAGCAGGCCGCGCGAATCCTCGTCCAGCCGGCCGATCGGGGGCAGGGACGCGTCCTCGGCTGGCTCCTCGCCCTCGAACGGCCAGGGACCGACGCGGTTCGGTTGGATCACCAGCTGGATGGCCGGCACCTTGTCCGGCTCGGGCTGGCCCGACACGAAGTCGAGCGGCTTGTGCAGCATGATGGTGACGCCCGAGGCCAGTTCCGCCTCGGCGCTGTCGGACAGGGTCAGGGTCTGGCCCGGTTCGATCTTGCGGCCCGGGTCGGTGACCGTCTGGCCGTCGATCGAGACCATGCCGGCCACGATCAGCCCCTCGGCCTCGCGTCGCGAGCAGACGCCGCTCTGGCCCAGCCACTTGTTCAGGCGCTGCGGTTCGTCGCCGTCATAGGTGCGGGTGAAGGCCATGGGGCTCCGGGGGTCAGGGTCTGGCCCTGTGTAGAGCCGGTCGCGGCACGGGGGAAGGCATGGTGGTGCGCGATGCGGCCGGCCGGGATCGGCCGGCCATCAACATCGCCACAGATGTGCAGCTGCAGCAAAATTGCCGGAAAATGTTGACGAAACGGCGGATTCACTATAGGGTTAGCCTATTCCAAGATCACGATGTGTCTCCGGTGTCTGGCCTTGCGTCGACCCCGTGCAGAACCATTTCAATATACTGATCGTATCGACTGAGGGCTGTATTTCATGGCCCGAATAGTCGACCCCATCTCTGAAGGAGAATTCTTTGTCCGCACAACGCGCTGGTTCCTATTCTGCCCGTCCCCGCAACGACTTTCGTCGCGCCCCGACCCGTGCCCGCGTCGGTCTGGCCATGCGCCGGTCGATGGATTTCGGGCCGCTGGGTGACGTCGAGCCGCTGATCCAGAACCAGGGCCTGTCGCTGGCCCCGATGTCGACCGGCGACGCCAGTCTGTCCGTCGCGGGCGTCACCGTCCTGGCCACGGCACGCGGTGCCGACATCGCCAGTGGCGCGCTCAAGGGGCTGGTCGTGCCGGGTGGCATGACCGACGACGCCTCGATGGCGGCCGTCAAGCTGCTGCTGGACGCGGCCGGGGCCAAGGGCGTGCCGATCCTGGCCTTCGGTGACGGCGTCGAACAGGCGGTGCTCGCCGCCGGTGGCGACCCGGCGACCTTCGTCGATGCCCCGGCCGTGCTGATCCGGGGCAGCGACATTGTGTCCCTGGCCGACCGCGACGCCGTCGCCACGGCCGCCGCCGCTATCGGCTAAAGGCCGGGATCCGCCGGAACAGCAGACACAGATTGTTGGCCGGCATCGCCGTCCGCAGGGTCAGGGCCAGTCCGGCGGTTCGCGCCACCTCCACCACGTCCCCGAGGGCGCGCAGACCCCAGTCCGGGTCGCGCGCCCTCAACGATTTGTCGAAGGCCGCATTGGACGGAGCCAACGGCACCTCGGCCTCGCGATACGGGCCGTACAGCACCAGCAGGCCGCCGGGGTTGCGCAGCATCCGCGCCGCGCCGGCCATCAACCCCTCGGTCGCCGCCCACGGGCTGATGTGAACCATGTTGATGCAGACCACCGCCTCGAACGGCGGTCCATTGGTCGCCCCGTCCGGTGGCCAGCTCAGCGGATCGGCGGCATCCAGCGCCAGCGGCGCGGCCAGATTGGGCAGGGCCGCCGCGTCGCGCCAGGCGGTGATACTGGCCCGCGCCTCGGGGCTGGGATCGCTGGGCGTCCACTGCAGATCGGGCAGGCCCCGGGCAAAGGCCACCGCGTGTTCACCCGATCCGGCGGCGATCTCCAGCACCCGGCCGCGCGCCGGCAGATGTGCCTTCAGCACCGCCAGAATCGGCGCGGTATTGCGCGCCACGGCGGGGGAGGTGAGGCCACCGCGCGGGGCCGGGCTGACGGGATCAAGGCTCTGCACGGGCGATCGATACCGCTCCCGACCGGCAGAGGCGACCGGAAAATGCGGACCGGCCCCGTCCGCCACGTGACCGGGGGTGGAAAATTGCCACGGTTGACGCCGGGTTCCCGGCGGTGTTCCTGCCCCCGGTGTAACAGAGCGTGATCGCCACGCTCGAGCGCCTCGACGGCGAAGATCGTCAGGCGGACAGGCTCAGGAGCGTTTCGCGTGACCCAGGTTCAAGCCATCCCCGGACTCCATCCCGCCCCGACCCGTCACGCCCGGCTGGTCGCCTGGGTCGAACAGATCGCCGCCATGACCCGGCCCGACCGGGTCCACTGGTGCGACGGCTCCGAAGCCGAGAAGGCCACCATCGTCGCCGACCTGATCGGCAAGGGCACCCTGCGCGAACTGGACCAGAGCAAACGCCCCGGCTGCTACTACGCCGCCTCGGACCCCAGGGACGTGGCCCGGGTCGAAAGCCGCACCTTCATCTGCTCGCAGGACGCCGCCGACGCCGGCCCGACCAACAACTGGTCCGACCCCGCCGAGATGCGCCAGCGCCTCGACGGCCTGTTCGACGGCTGCATGGCCGGACGGACGATGTACGTCGTCCCGTTCTCGATGGGGCCGCTCGGCTCCGACCTCAGCGCCCTCGGCGTCGAGATCACCGACAGCGGCTATGTCGCCGTGTCGATGGGCATCATGACCCGCATGGGCCAGCCGGTGCTGGACCTGATGGGCGAAGACGGCGTGTTCGTGCCCGCCGTGCATACGCTCGGCGCACCGCTGGCCGAGGGCCAGGCCGATGTGCCGTGGCCCTGCAATCCCGAGAAGTGGATCGTCCACTTCCCCGAGACGCGCGAGATCTGGTCCTACGGCTCTGGCTATGGCGGCAACGCCCTGCTGGGCAAGAAATGCTACGCCCTGCGCATCGCCTCGGTCATGGCCCGCGACGAGGGTTGGCTGGCCGAGCACATGCTGATCCTCAAGCTGACCAGCCCCGAGGGCCGCACCAGATACATCGCCGCCGCCTTCCCCTCGGCCTGCGGCAAGACCAATCTGGCCATGCTCCAGCCGACGCTGGAGGGCTGGAAGGCTGAGACCGTCGGCGACGACATCGCCTGGATGCGCTTCGGCGACGACGGCCGCCTGTATGCGGTGAACCCCGAGGCCGGCTTCTTCGGCGTCGCCCCGGGCACCAGCCGCAACACCAACCAGAACGCCCTGGCCACCATGGCCACCAACACGGTGTTCACCAACACCGCCCTGACCGCCGACGGCGACGTCTGGTGGGAAGGCCTGACCAAGGAAGCCCCCGGGGGCCTGACCAACTGGAAGGGTCAGCCGCACGATCCGGCTTCGGGCGAGCCCGCAGCTCATCCGAATGCTCGCTTCGCCGCACCCGCCGGCCAGTGCCCGATCATCGCCCCCGAATGGGAAGACCCCCGGGGGGTGCCGATCGACGCCATCCTGTTCGGCGGCCGCCGCGCCTCGGCCGTGCCGCTGGTGGCCGAGGCCTTCGACTGGGAACACGGCGTGTTCATGGGCTCGACCGTGGCCTCCGAAGGCACGGCCGCGGCCGAGACCGCCATCGGCGAACTGCGCCGCGATCCCTTCGCCATGCTGCCGTTCTGCGGCTACAACATGGGCGACTATTTCGCCCACTGGCTGTCCATGGCGGGCAAGACCGACGCCGCCAAACTGCCGCGCATCTATTTCGTCAACTGGTTCCGCAAGGGCGCGGACGGCAAATTCGTCTGGCCCGGCTTCGGCGACAATTCGCGCGTGCTGAAATGGATCGCCGAACGTCTGGATGGAACCGCAGGGGCGGTCGATACGCCGGTCGGTCGCACGCCTGATCGCGCCGCGCTGGACCTGTCGGGACTGAACCTGTCCGACAGCGACCTGTCGATCCTGCTCGACGTCGATGCCGAAGTCTGGACCGAAGAGGCAGCCCTGATCCCGGCCTTCTACGAGAAGTTCGGCGACCGTCTGCCGAAGGCCCTCTGGGCCCAGCATACGGCGCTGACACAGAGGCTCGCCGCCGATCGCGCGGCATCGATCGCCGCCGAATAGTCAGCATGACTTGAAATCGGGACGCTGGCGGTCGAAGGACAGCCGGTGTCCTCCTCAACCGAAGTCCTTGTCATCGGTGCCGGCGTCCTGGGTCTGTCCACGGCTGCGGAACTGCTCCGGCGCGGCCATGAGGTGATCGTGGTCGATCCCGGCACGGTCAACGCTTCGGCGGTGGCCGCCGGAATGATCGCCCCCGCCTTCGAGGCCCTGGCCGACTGGCGCGGGTCCGATGGCCGGCTGGACCGCGGCGACCTGCTTCGCGCAGCCCGGGCCCAATGGAGCAGATTCGCAATCGCTTTCGATCTGCCGCTGCACCGCGAGGGGGCCGAATGGCGCGGGCCCGATCTGGAGGTCGTCGCCTCACAGCTGCGCTGGCTGGGCTTTCCCGCAGAACGCACCGACGACGCAGTCGTCACGCCCGCCGACTGGCGCACGGAACCGGAAGCGGTCCTGAGGCGTCTGCGCGCGTTGCCGGGGCTGACGGAGATGTCCGGTCGGGTCCACCGCCTGTCGGCCGATGGTGCCCGATGGACGGCGATTCTGGAGGACGGCTCGGGATTGGCTGCCAGGGCGGTAGTGCTGGCCACGGGTGCGGTAAACGGGCTGGACCTGCCCGAACCGGCCGCGCGCCTGATCGCACAGGTGCGGCCGATCCGGGGGCAGATCGCGGTTACCGACCGACATCTGGTCGAACGGGTCGTGCGGGGTCCGGCCGGCTATCTCGCGCCCTGTCCCGGCGGCACAGTCATCGGCGCGACCATGGAGCCTGACCGTACCGATCTGGACCCGGATCTGGAGCAGGGTGCATCACTGGCACGCGCCTGTCTGGCCCAGATTGGCATAGGCGAAGGTGTGCCGGTCACCTGGCGGGTCGGGGTCCGCGGCGCGACGCGGGACGGCCTGCCCATGGCGGGTGCCGCCGGGCCGGCCGGCCTGCATCTGGCCCTCGCCCCGCGCCGCAATGGCTGGCTGCTGGGGCCGCTGGTGGCGCGCACCGTGGTCGACGGTCTCGAGGGCCGGGCAGCCGAGCCGTTCGCGCCGGCCCTCGATCCGCGACGTCTGATCTAGCTGTCGGGCAGGGTGAAGCGCAGGTTGATGTTGACCCGTGCCCCATCGACCGCCTGGCCGTCCACTGTTCGCGGACTGATGCGGAACTCCCGTGACAGCGCCTGGGCGGCCCGCCCGAAGCCATAGCCGCCGGGCAACTCAGCGGTGACGACACAGCCACTGACCGCGCCGCTCGTCTGGACGACGCAGGTCAGGGCGGCGGTCCCCGCTACTTCAGCCCTGAGGGCACGCTGCGGATAGGCTCGCATCAACTGCTCTCCGCTGGGCTGACGGATCCAGTGCGGGTGGCTGATCACCGCCGGCGGGGTTTCGACAATCGTGGGAACGGTCGTCGTACCGGTGGAAGAAGGATTGTTCACCGTGTGGCTCAGGGTGATGACGTTGGTAAAGTCGACCGCAGGCTTGTCTGACGGTACGGCAGCGACCGTTTCCGTCGGCCGGGTAACGGGAGTGGATTTGTGGATCGGGGCGTTGGCGGCCGATGGTGCCGGTGCAACGGCCGGTTCCGGCGGGCGGGGCCGGCGCATTTCGATCACAATCGGTGGCGGTTCCGGGGCAGTGGCCAAAGCCGGCGGCAGTTCAAAGCGCTGGTAGTAGAGGGCCGCTCCGACGCCGACATGGGCCAGGGCCACGATACCGATAGCCGCCCAACTGGCACCGGTCAGGGGTTTGCGGCGTTCGCCGAATTCGAGGGGGCTCACCAGTCCGGGGGTACCGGCGGTTTTCATCATCATGGTCGTCACTCCCTGTCGCTAGCCGTCCCCACAGCGTCCCGACTCGCAGTTGAGCGCTTCCCTTGAGGCAAGTTTTGGGCGAACCCCGTTAGGGTTTCGTTAACCACGATCGCGCAGCGTCCGGCATTATGACCATCGGAGCGATTCCATCTTCGGGCGGCGTGGAGGCGGCCATTCGGCGCGCGTCCAGCGCCACCGGCGTGGATTTCGACTTCCTGATGAAGACGGCACGGCGCGAAAGCGCGATGAACCCTTCCGCGCGGGCCCCGACTTCATCGGCCGCCGGCCTGTTCCAGTTCATCGAGCAGACCTGGCTGGCGACCGTCAAACAACACGGAGCCCAGCACGGCTACGGCCAGTATGCGGATTTGATTCATCGCGGCGGCGACGGCAGATGGCGCGTCGAGGGCTCTGCCCGCAATGTTGTGCTGGACCTTCGGTTCGATCCTCAGGCCGCCTCGACCATGGCGGCGGAACTGACGGCCTCGAACGCCGCCTATCTGCGTGGGCGGACAGGCCGGGAGCCGGGAGCCGGCGATCTCTATGCCGCCCATTTCCTCGGCCCGAACGGAGCGGCCAAATTGATGGAGGCCATGGTCACCCGTCCCGGGACCAGCGCAGCCGCCCTGTTTCCCCAGGCCGCGTCGGCCAACCGATCTATTTTCTACCGCGACGGGCGGCCCGCGACGGTGGCCGAGGTCCATGCCAATCTGAACCGTTCCGCCGGAGACGGTGCGCCGGCAGCCAGCGTGGGCACCCCGGGGGCACCGGATCTGAGCGAACGCGACCGCCTGCTGGCGGCCCAACTCGATCGACTGAAGCAGGATCAGGGATTGCTGGCCCTGCTGCTGGGCCAGAACGGCGATGGCAAGGCCGGGGGCTTTGGCGGCGCTTTTGGGCCGGAACCTGCCCGTGGGGCGGGCTGATCCACAGCCGTTGGTAAACCGGCCATTAACGATCCGGGTTCACCCTGCGTCTTCAGCTAGACTCCAATTCCCCGCAGCGTCTGAAACCCCGAGCGTCCCCAATGACCGCCTTCCGCGCGCGCCTGACAGAGTTCGATATCCGTCGTCTCATCAAGGCGACGGATGCGGATGATCGTGCGGCTGCCGCGCACAAGCTGTGTCGGAGTATGGACCGGGCACCGCTGACAGCCGAAGATCGCGAGGCGGCCCGGAAGATACTGCGCGTCATGGCGACGGATGCCGCCGAGATGGTGCGTCGGGCGATGGCGGTGACGTTGAAGGCCTCCGACCTGATTCCGCACGACGTGGCGCGCCGGCTGGCCGCCGATGTCGACAGCGTCGCCCTGCCGATTATCGGCTTCTCGCCCGTGTTCACCGACGACGACCTGATTGAGATTGTTCGTTCCGGCTCGGCCGTACGTCAGGTGGCGATTGCGGCCCGTCCGAAAGTGTCGCGGGATCTGGCCACGGTGCTCGCTTCCGACGGCTGCGAGGCTGCGGTGCGGACCCTGGCCTCCAACGACAATGCCGACCTCTCGGAAACCGCGATGGGTATGGCGGTCGACAGGTTCGGCAATTCCGCCGAGGTGGTCGCGGCGCTCGCCTACCGTCAGGTACTGCCGCTGTCCGTGACCGAGCGGCTGGTCGAGTTGGCCAGCGAGGCAGTCCGCGAACATCTGGTCACCCGCCATGCCGTGGCACCCGAGACAGCGATCCGGCTGGCACGGTTTGCCCGTGAACGGGCGACGGTCGACCTTGTCGACGAGGCCGCATCCAATGCCGACCTCCCGGCGTTTGTGGCCCAGCTCAACGCCCGCAAGGTCCTTTAACTCCTTCATTGATGCTGCGCGCCCTGGCGCGTGGGCAGATGGCGCTGTTCGAACATGGGCTGGCTGAATTGGCGCAGACCCCGCATCATCGTGCGTGGCTCATGGTTCATGATGCCGGACCGCTGGGTTTGAAGGCAATCTATGATCGCGCTGGCCTGCCGCCCCGGCTGTTCCATGCGATCCGTGCCGGCGTCGACACCTGGCGGGCGCTTCAGGCTGAAGGTATCGACACCTCGGGTGATGGGTTCCGGCAGAAGATGCTGGAACGTTTCCTGACCCAAAGGCCCAATGCGCCGCGCGACGACCTGGCCTATCTGATGGAGCGGCTGGATCAGGCACCGGTCCCGGTCGCGGCCCGATCAGCGGCCTAAATCGGAACCCAAACGCAGAACGCCCGCCGGATCCGGCGGGCGTCTGATCGAACTCAGTCGGGCGATCAGGCCAGGTGGGCGTTGACCTGAGCTTCAAGTGTTTCCACGAGGATGCGGCCGGTCGGGTGTTCGTCCGTCTGGATCTGGTCGCGAACCACGGCGCGGATTGCGTCGATATGGGCGTCCAGCAGGATGGCCGGCGCGGCCATCCGCCTCTGCTGATCGTCCAGAAGTTTGCACAGCGACGCGGCCAGGCGCGTGACGATCGGATACTGGTAGGTGCTGCCCAGTCCCTTGAGGTCGTGGGCACGAAAATAGAGGGCTTCCGCGGTTTCCGGCGTGTAGCCGTTGTCGCGAATCGCCAACTGAGCCTGTTCCAGCTTGACGATCTCGTCCTGCAGCCACTGGCCAAATTGGGATGACATGGCCTTGAGGGCTTCCTCGGCCTTGGCGATCGCATTGGCGTCGATACCACCGAATCCACCGCCGACTTTCATGCGGAGGGTGTTGGGCGGTCGAATGACCTGGGCCGAGTTGCTCACGTCAGAACTCCCATAGTTGACGATCCATCATGGGGAGACGCTGTTAAGAACCCGTGACTGCTCAGTTATTGAATTGCTCTGCCAAAACCCGCTCCTCGAAGGAGCGGCTGGCGTCGAACAGCATGGTCAGGGCCAGATCACGTCGTTCACGGACATCGACGCGGGTAACGCGGCGAACCTCGAAGCTATCAGCCGTTGCACTGACAGGCCGTTTGGTCGGCTCGAGAACATCGAAACGCACCCGGGCCTCATGGGACAACAGGGCACCGCGCCACTGGCGGGGACGGAAAGCACTGATAGGCGTAAGGGCCAGGATGCGGGCATCCAGTGGAATGATCGGTCCGTGTGCCGACAGGTTGTAGGCTGTCGATCCCGCGGCAGTAGAGACCATGCAGCCGTCTCAGATCAGCTCCTCCAGCCGGATCGTGTCATCGATCCAGATGCGCAACTTGGCACTCTGGCAGGTCTGACGCAGCCCGAACCGGCGGGCCCGGCGCTGTTCCTGCGCTTTGCCTACCGCACCACCCTGTCGGAAACCGTCGGCGACGACGCCAAGTACGTCGAGTATGTGCGCTCCGCCTATCACCAGTCCGACGTGGACACGGTGCGGGTCGTGCGCATAATAGCCCAATCAACCCGTACCGAATAGTTTCAGAAGAGATCTTTTCCTCATGTGGTTCCGTAACCTGCAGTTGTATCGCCTGCCGGTGCGCTGGGATATGCGCATCGACCAACTCGAAAGCCAGCTCGCGCGCCGCCGCTTCATGCCCTGCGGCTCGCAAGACCCCGAATCGCGCGGCTGGCTGTCGCCGGTCGGCGGCGATGGCCCGCTGGTGCATGCCGTGGGTGGCCAGTGGCTGATCGCGCTGGGCATCGAACACCCGCCTGCTGCCCTCGTCGGTGGTCAAGCAGGAGGCCGAGGAGCGCGCCGCGCGCATCGAGCTGGAACAAGGCTTCAAGCCCGGCCGCAAGCAGATGAAGGACTTGCGCGACGAAGTCACCCGTGAGTTCATGCCGCGCGCCTTTACCCGCCGCACCAAGGTCTATGCCTGGATCGACCCGCAGGACGGCTGGCTGGCCGTCAACGTGGCCAGCGTGAGCCACGCCGAGGACATCCTCGAAGCGCTGCGCCAGAGCCTCGACGCCTTCCCGCTGACCCTGGTGAGTACCGAGACCTCGCCGGTCGCCGCGATGAGCGACTGGCTGGCCGGCGGCGACGTGCCGGGCAACTTCACCATCGACATGGACTGCGAGCTCAAGTCGGTGACCGAAGACAAGGCCGCAGTGCGCTATGTGCGCCACAGCCTCGATGGCGACGAGATCA
>JAUCCG010000012.1:0-15552 GCA_034676465.1 Brevundimonas sp.
CAAGGAGCTGGAACTGGTGCGCAAGGCGCTGGTCTCGCCGCGCCGGACCACGATCGCCGAGGCTGTCGACGCCTCGGCCTATGCCCCGGTCGAAGCCTTCCTTCCGGCGCGACGCGATCACCGCCGTGATCCTGTCCGAGCGCGGGCTGGATCCGGGCGGCCAAGGGCAAGGTCGAGGATCCCTCCGAGCTGAAGTTCAGGAAGGCGACGCCCTGGCCTTCCTCGAGCCGGCCTTCACCACGGACAAGGCCTGCTGGTGGCCGGCGTCGGCCGACGGGCGCATCTTCATCATCGGGGCCGACAAGCTGGCTTCGGGGCGGGGGCACGGCGAGCCGTTGCGGCTGATGATCGACCTCGACGAGAGCGCCGGAATTGTCGCCGTGCTGGCGCATCAGCCGGGCGGCGAGGAGCTGGAACTGATGGCAGTCAAGGGCGGGCTATGGCTTCGATCGCGGCCGAGGACGACCTGCTGGCGCAGAAGCGCGGCGGGCGGCAGGTGCTGAACGGCGAACTGCCGGCCGCGCTGCGTGTCTCCGGCGATCATGTCGCGACCCTGGGTGAAAACCTGAAGGCGCTGATCTTCCCGCTGGCCGAGCTGCCCGAGATGGCCCGCGACGCCAGGGGCCTTCCTCAAGCCTGCCGTCCTACGGACAAGCAGGGGGGGCTGCAGGGCGTGACCGTGTTCGATGCCGAACAGGGTCCGGAATGGGGGCGGACGGTGGAGGGCGGCGCCGCAACTGGCCTGACTGGAAGGACTGGCTGGCGAACGGGCCGGGGCCGGCCGGATGGGACCGCGGGGAATCTGCGGATGGCATCAATTCGCTGATTATGGCCAAGGTGACGCCGATTTCGACCTGCTGGGAGACGGCCCGCCGGACGCGCGATGCTGACGGTTGAAGTGCTGGAGGACCATTCATATGACCACCCTGATCGTCGTCGGCGTCATCGTCGTCGTTCTGCTGTTCGTCGTCGTCGGAGCCTATAACCGGCTGGTGGCGCTGGATCAGTCCGCCAACCAGTCGTTTGCCGACATCGATGTGCAGCTGAAGCAGCGCCAGCCGGACCTGATCCCCAATCTGGTGGACACGGTCAAAGGCTATGCGACCCATGAGAAGAGCACGCTGGATGCCCGTGATCCAGGGGCCCGCCAATGCGGCGACCTCGGCGGAACTCCGCTGGTCAATGACAAGGTGAGGCCGATTTCGGTTGGAAACATGCTCAGCGGGCGCGTCCTGGGCAAGCTGTTCGCCCTGTCGGAGGCCTACCCGGACCTGAAGGCCAACACCAATTTCCTCGTCAGCTGCATCGTCGCCGTACCTGTCGGACATCGAGAACAAGCTGGCCGCCGCGCGCCGCTTCTTCAACAACGCCGTCAGCGAGTTCAACGCGGTGCGTCGCCAGTTCCCGACCGTCCTGTTGAAGGCGCCAGGACATGTTCCCCAATCTGGTTGCGGACAAGCCGTTCTTCGACGTCGGGGAAGGCGAGCGGGCCACGATGTCGGCCGCCCCGGTCCCAAGGTCAGCCTTCATAGGAGCCTTGAGCCTTGGCTGCCGTCGGACTCAAGACCCATATCTGGGCCAATAACTAGGGCCCGGTCAGCCTTGTTGCTGGCCGGGTTTCCCCTGTTGCTGGTCGGCATCCTGTACGGGGTGCACCTGATCCTGATGGGGTTGGGCATCATCGAGGGCACAGGCGGCAGCCTGGGCGACGACATGTCCCTGGCCGGAGAGATGCTGGGCTGGACCGTCCCGATGGCTTCATCGCCGCCGCCATCTGGTTCGCCATCGCCTATTTCGGCAGCCAGACGATGATCGATGTGATCACCGGGGCCCGCAAGGTCGAGCGGAAGGTCGAGCCCGAACTTTATAATCTGTTGGAAAACCTGGCGATCTCGCGCGGGATGAAGACACCGACGCTGCGCATCATCGAGACCGACGGCATGAACGCCTACGCCTCGGGCCTGCATGAAGGCCGCTACAGCGTCACCGTAACGCGCGGCCTGATGCAGGCGATGAACCGCGACGAGCTTGAGGCGGTGCTGGCGCACGAATTGACGCACGTGATCAACAAGGACGTGCGCACCATGGTGATCGCGTCGATCTTTGCCGGCATCATCAGCGTCATCGCCGAACTGGTGGTGCGCGGCCTGTTCTTCTCGCGCGGGGGCGGCCGGGACAACAAGAACGCCGGGCCGCTGATCCTGATCGGCATCGCCATCGCCGCGATCGGCTTCGGCCTGGCGATCGTTATTCGCATGATGCTGTCGCGGACGCGGGAGTATGTGGCCGACGCCGGGTCGGTGGAACTGACCAAGAACCCCGACGCGATGATCGCGGCGCTGCGCAAGATCGAGGGACGCTCTCAACGTCCGCGCGCCGGACGAGGTGCAGCTGATGTTCCTCGACAACCAGCCGGACGGCCGGGGGCGGGAAGGGCTGTTCGCCACCCATCCATCGATCGACAAACGCGTGGCTGCCCTGGTGAAATTCACCGGGGGCCGCGATCCGGGTCCCTGGCAGGCTCCGGTTCAGGCCGCCGGGTCCGGCCCGGCGGCCGGTCCGTGGGGGACCTCGGGGCCGGCGACGCCTCCGCCATCCCCGTTTGGAACCTCGGTGCCGCCCAGCCGCTGACGCGATGTCAGCCGGCACCGTCCTGGCTGTGTTCGATGTCCGCAGCGGGCGTGTCCGCGAGGGCCGGCAGGCGCTGCCAGCCGAACCGTGTCAGGGCGTCCATCGGCCGGAAACGCGCCTTGTAGTCCATCTTCTGTGAGCCGCGGACCCAGTAGCCCAGATAGACAAACGGCAGGCGCACGATGGCCGCCTGGCGCAGGTGGTCGAGGATGGCGAAGACCCCGAGGCTGCGCCGCTCCATATCCGGATCAAAGAAACTGTAGACCATCGACAGCCCGTCGCCGAGCAGGTCGGTCAAGCTGACCCCGACCAGATCTCCCGGCCCGCCGTCAGGCGACGGCAGGCGATATTCGATCAGATGGGTGCGGACGGCCGTGTCCTCGATCATCGCGACATAATCGAGCCAGCCCATGTCACTCATGCCGCCGGCCGGATGGCGCCGGTGAAGGTAGCGACGCAACAGGTCGAACTGTTCGGTCGTAGCCTCGGCCTCGACCAGGTCGCGGGACAGATCGGCGTTGCGAGCCAGAACCTTGCGATGGGATCTTGAGAATTGGGAATTCGTTGACCGGCAGGCGGACCGAGACGCAGGCGTCACAGGTTTCGCAGGCCGGGCGATAGGCGATGTTCTGGCTGCGGCGGAAGCCGGCCTGGGTCAGTTCATCATTCACCCAGGCCCCGTCGCTGAACGGCAGGTTGGCGAACACCTTTCGCTCGGTCTGGCCCGGCAGATAGGGGCAGGGCGCGGTCGCCGTCATGAAAAAGCGAAGCTGGCGCTGTGGGATATGCTGGGTCACGGCCTAGGTCCGCACCGAAATCCGACGAGATTTTGACAGCTGGCCGTCCATGCCCGGATCAGGCGTCAGCTTGCCGACCGACGCAAGCGGGTTCTCGCGCCAGCCGAAGCGGAGGCGCGCCCGGGTCACAGGCTGGTGTCCGACGGCAGGACCGGGGCCTCGCGCAGCAGGACGATGGCGATGCGACGGTTACCGGCCAGCGTGGGGTCATCGGGATAGAGGGGGTCAGAGCCGGCCTTGCCGGAGACCTGGTAGACGCGATCGGGATCGACCCCGGCCGTCTGCAGGATCAGACGCGAGGCATCGGCACGGGACGAGGACAGGGCCCAGTCGGCGGGGCTGGTGGCGCGGTTACTGCCGGGGGCGGCGCTGGTGTGGCCAGTGACCGAGATGCGGTTGGGCAGCTGGTTGATGACCCGGGAAATGGCCCGCAGCAGGATCTGGGCGCGGGCGTTGGGACGGGCAGAGTTCTGTTCGAACATCGAGCGGCCCTCCTGGTCGACCAGCTGGATGCGCAACCCTTCGGGGGTCTGGTCGACGATCAGCTGTTTCGACAGTTCGGCCAGTTCCGGCATCGACTGCATGGCCTGGCGCAGGGAGGCGGCGGCACTGGCGAAATCAGCCGCCTCGCGCCGGGCGATTTCCTCGCGCAGTTCAGCTTCGCTGGCCGCAGCGAGGTTGCTGTTCTGGCCGGCTTCGGGGGGGCATCCTGAGGGGCCTCGGGGGCGAGCTGGCTCACGACCGACATGGATCCGGAGCCCTTGCCCCCGTCGTCGCCGAGCGCCGTGCCGCCGAGGATACCACCCGAGCCGGAGGTCGTCTGGGACACGCTGGCCGGGGCGAAATACTCGGCGATGCCGCGCTTCTGCTCCGGGTCGGTCATGTTGATCAGCCACATGAGCAGGAAGAAGGCCATCATCGCCGTGACGAAGTCGGCGTAGGCGACCTTCCAGGCTCCGCCGTGGTGGCCACCGCCAACGACCTTCTTGATCTTCTTGATCAGGATCGGGCGGTCGCTCATGGACATGGTCGGGCTGCTCTTAACGCTGTTCGTTAGGCGTAAAATCGGCCCTCGACGTTAAGAAGCGGTTTTCATTTCACGACCATTCACCGATCCGCGATCGAACACCGCTCTGCCCTTGCCCGCGACGGGGGGCTCGCCTAGTCGTTGGGTGTGACCCAGATCCCCGCCGCCCCGCCGTTCGACCTGACCGAGTACCGCAAGGCGCTGGGTGGATTTGCCACCGGAGTCTGCGTCGTCACGACCCAGTCGGATGACGGCGGGATCGGCATTACCGTCAATTCGTTCACCTCGGTGTCGCTGGATCCACCGCTGGTGCTGTGGTGCCTCGATGACAGCTCGGACCGTCACGACGTGTTCGCCGCCGCCGAGCGGTTCGCCATCCATGTATTGCCGGTCGAGGACCGGGAGATGTCGGACCGGTTCGCCTGGGGCACCTGCCGCCTGAGTCCCGAAGAGTTCGACACCAGCAATCCCGAGCCGCCCCGGCTGCGCAATGCGCTGGTGCGGCTGGACTGCGTCGCCCATGACCGGATCCGGATGGGGGATCACCTGGTCATCGTCGGGGCGGTCCGGGCGGTCGAGAGCCGGGACGGCGACGCCCTGACCTATTTCCGCGGCCGCTATGGAGTTCGCATCGGAGTCCCTCGCATGAAGATCGCCTTCGCCGGACTGGGCGTCATGGGGGCCCCGATGGCCCGTCACCTGCTGGCCGCCGGCCATACGGTCGCCGGCTTCAACCGCTCACCGGCCAAGGCCGAGGCGTGGGCCACCGCGACCGGAGGCATATCTGCGCCGACCGTGACCCGGGCCGCCGACGGTGCCGAGCTGTTCATCCTGTGCGTCGGCAATGACGACGACGTGCGTGAGGTGGTGACGGAAGCCCTGCCGTATCTGGCGGCCGGAGCGGTGATCGTCGATCACACCACCACCTCGGCCAGGGTGGCGCGGGAGATGGCGACGCTGGTCGGGGAGGTGGGCAGGTTCTTCATCGACGCCCCGGTGTCGGGCGGGCAGGCCGGGGCCGAGAACGGCCAGCTCAGCGTGATGGCCGGCGGCGACGCCCGGGCCCTGGCCCGGGTCGAGCCGGCGCTGATGACCTATGCCAGGGCGGTCAAGCATATGGGGCCGTCCGGGGCGGGCCAGCTGACCAAGATGGTCAACCAGATCGCCATCGCCGGCGTGGTCCAGGGTCTGGCCGAGGCGGTGCATTTCGCCAAGGCTGCGGGGCTGGATACCGATGCGGTCTATGACGCCATCTCCAAGGGCGCGGCCCAGAGCTGGCAGATGGACAACCGCTGGAAAACCGCGGCCAGGGGCGAGTTCGACTTCGGCTTCGCCGTCGACTGGATGCGCAAGGATCTGGGACTGGTGCTGGACGAGGCGCGAGCCAACGGCGCGACCCTGGAGCTGACGACGCTGGTCGACGGCTACTATGCCGAGGTCCAGGCCATGGGCGGAAACCGCTGGGATACCTCCAGCCTGAAGGCCCGGTTGAAGCCCTGAAGGCAGACGGCCGTCAGGTCGCCGGGGCGGTGTCGCGCCGGGCGGTAATGATGTCGATACGCGGTTCCAGCATCTGGCCGCGCATGAAACCGTCGCCCTCGGTCGGCGAGGTCGGGGCGACCAGGATGCCGCGCACGACGTCCATGCCCTCGACCACCATGCCGAACACGGCGAAGCCATGCTCATCGATCGAATACGGGTGGCCCGCGTCATAGGAGGGCGAGGGTCCGATCGAGACGAAGAAGTCACCCGTGGCCGTGCCGGCGTCATAGCGGGCCATCGACACAGCACCGTCGACATGGCTGAGGCCGGTCACCGTGGTCGGTTCATGGGCGATGGGCGGCAGGGTTTTGGCCGGGTCATTGTTGGTGCCGCCCTGGACCAGCCCCAGGTCCGGGGCCGAACGGACGGCGCGATAGAAATTGGTGCCGTCGAACCGCTGCTCATCGACGTATTTGAGGAAGTTGGCAGCGGTGATCGGGGCCTGCCGGTCATTGACCTCGATGACGATCCGACCGGCCGAGGTCTCCATCACCACCCGGGGCAGGGGCGGGAGCGGCGCGGCGGCGTCCTGGGCCAGGGCGAGGGTGGGCCATAGCAGCAGCAGGGCGAGGGCGGCGAGGGTGCGTCTGATCATGGGGCTGAGCCTAGAACCGGTGATCCAGGGCGACAAGGATTCTGCCGCTGGGGCGCGTCAGGCGGCATTCCATTGGGCGGCCGGCGCGCCCCTCAGCAGACCCTCGGCGCTCAGGTCTTCATCAAGGTCCGGCCAGTGAATGCCTTCGCCGTCGCCGATCAGTTCCCACCGGTTCCTTTGATCCGCAGTGCCGTTCAACAGTCGTGGGTACCAGGCGAGGGGCAGGGCAATGCCCCGCCCGTCGTCGAACTCAACCTTGATGCGGTCGTCATCGAACGAAACGTCGAGCACGCGGGCGTCAGATGTTTGGACTTGCGCCGAAATGGTCATGCCAAGCCTCCAGAAAGAGCTCGTGATTTGAACGGACGAGCCGAATTATAACACCGAGTTCATGGGCCGGAAAACCTTTGCTCCGGGCCAGCGCGACAGTCCCGATCCAGACCTTGGCCGAGGCCCTTCCACTGGCGACATGAATATGCGGCGGCTCGTTCGGCTCATGGCTGTAGAGGAAGAAGCGGTAGGGTCCAATCTGGAGAACCGTCGGCATCCTAGCCCCCCAGCAACCGTGCCGCCTGCGGCGCGAAATAGCTGAGCACCCCGGCGCAGCCGGCGCGCTTGAAGCCGTGCAGGGTCTCGAGGATGGCGCGGTCCTCGTCCAGCCAGCCGTTGGCGATGGCGGCCTGCATCATCGCGTACTCACCGGACACCTGATAGGCGAAAGTCGGCACCTGGAAAGTCTCGCTGACGCGGCGGACGATGTCGAGATAGGGCATGCCGGGCTTGACCATCACGGCGTCGGCCCCCTCGGCGATGTCCATCACCACCTCGCGCAGGGCTTCGTCGCTGTTGGCGTAGTCCATCTGATAGGTCTTCTTGTCGCCGGTCAGGGCCCTGGCCGAGCCGACCGCGTCGCGATACGGGCCGTAGAAGGCCGAGGCATATTTGGCGGCATAGGCCAGGATCATCGTGTCGTGGAAGCCGTTGGCTTCCAGTGCCTCGCGCACCGCCTGGATACGGCCGTCCATCATGTCGGACGGGGCGACGATGTCGGCCCCGGCGTGGGCCTGGATGAAGGCCTGCTCGGCCAGCCGCTCCAGCGTGTCGTCATTGAGGATGCGGCCGTCGGCGACGAGGCCATCGTGGCCGTGGTCGGTGTAGCAGTCCAGGGCGACATCACACATGACGCCGATCCCGGGCGCGGCGTCCTTGATCGCCTTGATACAGTCGGGGATCAGGCCGTCGGGATCGGTGGCCCCGGTGCCGTTGGCGTCCTTGATGGCGGCATCGACATGCGGGAACAGGGCCACGACCGGAATGCCCAGATCGCGCGCCTCGACCGCGGCGGCGGCGGCGGCCTTCGGTGACAGGCGGAAGACGCCCGGCATGGAGGCGACCGGCACCCGGTCCTCGGTCCCGTCATGGACGATCAGCGGCCAGATCAGATCGGCCGGGGTCAGCACGGTCTCGGCCACCAGCCGCCGGACCCACGGGCTGCTGCGCAGGCGGCGGGGGCGGGCCAGCGGGAAGGGGGCGGGGGGAAAGGGCAGGGTCATGCCTGCCCCATAGCGCCCTTCCGAGTGTCAGAGAAGATGGTGTTGGTGGAGGGACTCTCGAAGATAGCGGCTTTTGCGTTTGAATCCTGTGCCGGTTCCCAACCGATCAGACCACTTCTAATAAACTCATCCAAACATGTAATCGGCATGATGATGGGTGTCGTCGACAAACCTAAACACGACATCATCGTTCGCGGGAAGCCAGGACGGTTCCGTATGGGCCCAGTCAGGCGTCGGGAAGATCGCATCCCCATAAGTATTAGAGATCTCGATTGCATCGAATACGGCGCTACCCCCTTCAACGTTATAACTATCCGACAGGAAATCGTCGTACAGAACTGCGGAAGCGCCCTCGGTTTCCATATCTCCATCGCCTTCGCTGTTGTCTTTTCCGAACAGACGAAAGAAATCCCAGATAGAAGTAGCCAGGTCTCCGATGAACCCGCCGGCGCTAGCGCCCAAGTCGGAAATGAAACTGTAAGCGGAACCGACCATGTCCCCAAAGCCATTCCACGCCGCAGTAGCTGCGTTGATGACATGTGAACCGAGTTCGCCGAATGCACCGACAAAGCTCCCCACACCATCCCACATAGGACCGAATCCATTAGCTACGAGCCAATCAGATATGGCGGCATAGTGATTTACGGGCGTGTCCAGCCACTGGATCATGGATGAAATCTGGTTCCCCAAACCACCCGCACTGAACATGTCCCGGACGAAATCGACACAATTTCGCCCAAGTAGACCATAGGAATTTTGAGGGTCAGAAATCAATCCTGCGGCCCAATTGTACATGTCCAATGCTTGGGCGTACGTGACCGGGTAAATAGTACTGTGGATATCGGTTCTATATGCGTTACTCTCAACACGAACACCCCACTCGCCTCCGGTTATATTGTTTCCGAAAGTATAAGAGTAGCCGCCAGGGCCTGAAATCGTTACATTAACGTGCCCTGTATAGGAGCCCGTAAAAGTATTTACGGTAACAGAATATTCGTCTGGCATCAGGAACCCCTTGCAAATCTGACACGAAGAATCAATTTTCCGATTCGATAAAGGCAATCGATGTAGAGAAAACTTGGTTTCCGTCACATTGGAGAATTCGCCAGTTGCCGTACGCCGTCATTCCGAAGTTCGCGGTCGCGTCCCAGTGCGTCACCTGATCGGGCGGTGTCAGGTAATCGCACGGACGTTGCAGGGCCGCTATCACCACCTGCCTCAAGGCAGGATCTGAAAACAGATCTACGTCGTAGTGATAGGCGGCACAGGAATTGACATTTTGGCAATCAGGTATCCGCGGGGGGCCGATTAAATGACACCCCCGCTCCTTGCGCACCAGATAGGTGTCCAGTGTCGCCTTGTTGCATATCCCGGTCGTTACCAGAGTATATGCGGCATCACCCATATACTCGTAATAGCCCTTGCCCGTCATCGACCGCACCAGGGCTTCTTCAGTTGCGGCCTGAAGCGCCATCGAATAGAGGGCAGGGTGGTGGCCATACCAATTCAGACGTTCGGGAAACGGTCTGGCGCACCCTGAAATGGCGGAGAGGCAAGCGATACTCAGGGCCAAAAAACACCGTCGGGATCGCGATCTTAGCATGAAGCTCAATCCCGTCTGGCGCGAAACCCACTTCGCCCGATACGGGAAATCCTTACGCGCGATTTTTGGCGAGTCAATATCGCTTGTGGCACCGCGAGCCTCCGCCCCCTCCCGTCCGGCGCGGTAAGCGGGTAAAGCGGCCCAAACGACAAGGATTTGCCCCCATGGACTTCGCCCTTACCGACGACCAGCGCGCCATCCAGGACGCGGCCCGGCAGTTCGCCGAGGCGGAACTCGCCCCGCATTCAGCCGAATGGGACGAGAGCAAACATTTCCCGGTCGATGTGATGAAACACGCAGCCGAGATGGGCTTTTGCGGCATCTATACCGGCGAGGAGCACGGCGGCATGGCGCTCGGCCGGGTCGAGGCGGCGGTGATCTTCGAGGAGCTGTCGCGCGGCGATGTGTCGACGGCAGCCTTCATCTCGATCCACAATATGGCGACCTGGATGATCGACCGGATCGGCTCCGACGACCTGCGGGCCCGCTATGTACCGAAACTGGTGACCATGGAGATGATCGCCAGCTATTGCCTGACCGAGCCGGGTTCGGGCTCGGACGCGGCGGCGCTGCGGACGACGGCCAAACGGGACGGCGACCATTATGTGCTGAACGGCTCCAAGGCCTTCATCTCGGGGGCCGGCACCAGCGATGTCTATGTGGTGATGGCCCGCACCGGGGTGGAGGGGCCCAAGGGCATCTCGACCTTCGTGGTCGACAAGGACGCGCCGGGCCTGAGCTTCGGGGCCCAGGAGAAGAAGATGGGCTGGAACAGCCAGCCCACCGCCATCGTCCAGTTCGACGACTGCCGCATCCCGGCGGCCAATCTGCTGGGCAAGGAGGGCGACGGCTTCCGCTATGCGATGATGGGTCTGGACGGCGGCCGGCTGAACATCGCCGCCTGTTCGATCGGCGGAGCCCGACTGGCGCTGGAGACGGCCCAGGATTACGTCACCACGCGAAAACAGTTCGGCAAGCCGTTGGCAGACTTCCAGAATACCCAGTTCAAGCTCGCCGATATGGCGACCCAGCTGGAGGCGGCGCGGCTGCTGGTGCTGCGCGGAGCCTGGGCGCTGGACACCAAACATCCCGAGGCGACCAAATGGTGCGCCATGGCCAAGCGGTTCGCCACCGACGCCTGTTTCCAGATCGCCGACGAGGCCCTGCAACTGCACGGCGGCTACGGCTATCTGAAGGACTATCCGCTGGAACGGATCGTGCGCGACCTGCGGGTGCACCGCATCCTCGAAGGCACCAACGAGATCATGCGGGTGATCACCGCGCGGGAGATGCTGCGGCAGTAGGTCCGCCGTACGTCCTGTGCTAGTCTGACCATAAATATGGTCAGGAGGTTGCGATGCGCACCGTAGGCGTTCTTGAAGCCAAGACAACTCTCTCATCCTTGCTGGATGATGTGGAGCAGACCGGCGAGGTGATCGTGATCACCCGACACGGTCGAGCCGTCGCGCGCCTGACACCGGATCCGGGCACGGTGGGGGCTCGACGGCGTCTGTCGGGCGCTGAACTGTCGGACCGCCTCCGCAGGTTCCGGGAGGAGCAGAAGCCTGATCCCGAGTTCGACCGGCTGAGCTGGGAGGAATTGAAGAAGCTGGCCCGCGAATGACGACCATTGTTGTCGATGCGTCCGCCGCGCTGGCCTGGCTTCTGCCATCGCAGGCAACAAAGTCTTCGAACCGCCTGCTGCAGCAGGCGGATGGTTTTGACTTCATCGCGCCGCATATTTTCACGTGGGAGGTCGCCAATATGCTGGTCGTGCGGGCTCGACGACAGGGCAGCGTCCCGGCTGAGGCCCTGGGACAACTCGATACCCTCGAGATCGATCTCGATCCCGCCCTCGACAGTCATGAATTCGACAGTTGATGGAGGTTTCGCTGGTGGCCGGGATCAGTCTGTTCGACGCGGCCTATCTGGGTCTTGCGGTCGAGCGGGAGGCTTGGCTGGCATCCCGGGACGTTCCCCTGCTGTCCGCAGCCATCGCGGCGGGCGTGGACGTCCTCGACCTTCGCGACTAAGTCGGGCGGATGACCCAAGAACCCGAAGTCCTGACCCGCGTCGAATCCGGCGTCGGCCGAATCACCCTGAACCGGCCGAAGGCGCTGCATGCGCTGAACCATCCGATGTGCGACTTGATGATCGCCGCCCTGCGGGACTGGCAGGACGACGCAGCGGTCAAGTCGGTGCTGATCGACCATGCCGGCGAGCGCGGCTTCTGCGCCGGGGGCGACATCCGCATGATCGCCGAGAGCGGGGCCGGGGATGCGGTCGCTGCCAAGGCCTTCTTCCATGCCGAATACCGGCTAGATCATCTGCTGTTCGACTATCCCAAGCCGGTCACGGCCATCGTCGACGGCATCGTCATGGGCGGCGGCGTCGGCATTTCCGAACCGGCTGTGGTCCGCATCGCCACCGAACGCACCACCTATGCCATGCCCGAAACCGGTATCGGCCTGTTCCCCGACGTCGGCGGCGGCTGGTTCCTGCCGCGGTTGCCGGGCTTTGCCGGGACGTGGCTGGCCCTGACCGGAGCGCGGCTGAAGGCGGCGGATACCGTCGCGCTGGGCATCCACACCCATTTCATGCCGTCGGACGAGGTTGAGGCCTTCCGCACCGTCCTCGCTGCCGATCCGGGCTTTCCGGTCGACATCGCCGACGAGCTGGCGATCGATGCGGGCGAGGCCCCGCTGGAAGCCCTTATCGACGCGATCGACCGACTGTTCGCCCACGACACCGTCGAGGCCATCTTCGCGGCGCTGGAAGCCGAAGACAGCGACTGGGCCCGCACCCAGCTGGCCGTGCTGAAGACCAAGTCGCCGCAATCGCTGAAGGTGACCCTGCGCCAGCTGCGCACCGGGGCACACCTGACGTCGTTCGCTGAGAACATGGCGATGGAGTACCGGCTGGGCGGCCGGGTCGTGCGCACCCACGACTTCCAGGAAGGGGTGCGGGCCGTGATCGTCGACAAGGACAACAGCCCGCGCTGGTCACCGGCCGATCTGGCCGGGGTTTCGGATGCGCGCTCTCGACGCCCTGTTCGCGCCGTTGCCGGCGGATGAGGAATGGACACCGCTGTAAGGCCTCTTGCGTCCGTCACACAATAGGGGCGTAGCTGCGCCTGTCGCCATTCGGGAAATCGCCATGTTCAAGACCCTGCCTTCTCGCCGCTGCGGCCTCGTTCGCGCTGTCCGGCTGTCTGATCATCGCCACCGATGGCGGTGAACGGACTGTGGTGCCCACGCGCCCGCCGCCAGCGCGGCCCCGGGCCCCGACCACCGCCTGGTACCGGACCGCGATCGCCGAGATCCGCGCCGTCACCCGGCCGATGAGGTGGCCCGCGACGCGCTGCGGCATCCGGCCGAGATGCTGGCCTTCATCGATCTGGCGCGCGGCGACCGCATCGCCGACATCCGGGCCGGTGCCGGCTATTTCCCGCGGCTTTTTTCCAGCGTCGTCGGGCCGAGCGGTCAGGTCTATGCCTTCGTGCCCAACCGCACCGCCGTGCGCGAGAACGGGGCGGCGGACGCCCTGGTGGCCGATTATGGCAATGTCAGTCGGGTCAACGGCGATCTCGACACCCTGACCTTCGACCAGCCGCTGGACGTCGTGTTCATGAGTCAGGAATGCACCGACTTCCACATCCCCGGCTTCGGTGTCGACATGGCCCGCATGAACCGGGCCGTCTATGCGGCGCTCAGGCCCGGCGGCCAGTTCGTGGTCATTGACCATCAGGGCGCGGCCGGGACCGGCAACAGCCAGGTCTCGACCCTGCACCGGATCGAGGGTGATTTCCTGCGCCGCGAGGTGAGAGGCCGCCGGCTTCATCTTCGAGGGCGAAAGCCGGGCTGTGGCCAATCCGGCTGACGACCATAGCCTGAATGTGTTCGACGCCGCCATTCGCGGCCGAACCGACCAGTTCGTCTACCGCTTCCGCAAACCGGACTGACAGCGAACGCTGATCGCGTTAGTCTGCCGACGCGTCATGCGGGCGCGATGGAGGTTTACGATGCGTCGTTCCCTGTTCCTCGCCGCCACGGCGGCCCTCGCCCTGGGCACGGCCTTCGCCGGGCCCGTCGCCGCTCAATCCACACCGGACGCCGTCTATGCGGCGGCGCTGGCCGATCCGGTCCGCACCGACGCCGACCGGGCCCGGGACGCCGCGCGACACACGGCCCGAAACCCTGGGCTTTGCCCAGGTCGCGCCCGGGCCAGTCGATCGGCGACATGATCATCGGGGGTGGCTATTTCACCCCGCGCCTTCTCGGCCGCCGTCGGGCCCGAAGGCCATGTCACCGGCTGGCAGCCGGCCGAGTTCGTGGCCTTCGCCGCCGTCTATGGCCAGGCCCTGGTCGACATCGCCGCACTGCCCAATGTCACGGCCATGGACTCGCCCCTGGCCACCCCGGCCTGGCCCGAGGGGCTGGACCTCATCCTCACGGCCCGGGAACTATCACGATCTGCATCTAGATGTGGTGCCGGCTGACACGGCGGCCAGGATCAATGCGGCCGCCTTCGCCGCCCTGAACCCCGGCGGCCTGTACGTCGTCATCGATCATGTCGCCGCGGCCGGGTCGGACCTCAGCGTCGCCGACCAGTTGCACCGGATCGATCCGGACTCGGTTAGGGCCGAGGTCGAGGCGGCCGGCTTCGTGCTGGACGCGCAAGACGACGCCCTGATCAATCCCGACGACCCGCTGACCGCCAACGTCTTTGATCCCGCGATCCGCGGCCGCACCAGCCAGTTCATGCTGCGCTTCCGCAAGCCCGGCTGAACGAAACTGCCGCACCCCCGCTGGCGAAGCGGGACGGGAGGCGCTACCCCGGTCGCGAAATCGCACAGGGAGACCGTCGCCGTGCCCAGCAAGATCGCCTTCATCGGACTCGGCAACATGGGCGGCGGCCTGGCCGCCGATCAGGCCCAGGGCCGGCCACACGGTCCAGGCTTTCGATCTGTCACCGGCGGCGCTGGAACGGGCCGTGGCGGTGGGCTTCGTCGCGGCCGGATCCGTGGCCGAGGCGGTGGCCGGGGCGGACATCGTCGTCACCATGCTGCCCGCCGGACCGCATGTGCTGTCGGTCTATTCGGAACAGATCATCGGCACGGCCCCGAAGACCACCCTGCTGCTGGACTGCTCGACCATCGACGTCGACACCGCGCGCAAGGTCGCCGCACTGGCCAAGGCCGCCGGATACGCCTTCGCCGACGCGCCGGTCTCGGGCGGGGCGGTCGCGGCCGACGCCGGGACCCTGGCCTTCATGGTCGGTTGCGACGAGGCGGATTTCGCCCGGGTCGAACCGGCGCTGGAGCCGATGAGCCGGGTGACGATGCGGGCCGGCGACCACGGGGCCGGGCAGGCGGCCAAGATCTGCCAACAACATGATCCTGGGCATCACCATGATCGGCACCTGCGAGGCCGTGGCCCTGGCCGAGAAACTGGGTCTGGACCCAGTCAAATTCTTCGACATCGCGTCGAAGTCGTGGGCCAGTCGTGGAGTGTCAGCAACTACTATCCGTGGCCCGGTCCGGTGCCGACGGCCCCGTGATAATCGCAACTATGACGGCGGCTTCGCCACGGCGATGATGCTGAAGGATCTGAAACTGCCCCAGGATGCGGCGGCCAAGTCCGGCGCCGGCACGCCCCCTGGGCGCGCAATCCGAAGCCCTGTACCAGTTGTTCGACCGGCTGGGGTACGGCGGTCGCGACTTTAGGGCATCCTGCCAGATGCTGCGCGGGACAGCTGTGATAGACTGCCGAAATGATCGAGATCAAGGCGGCTTGATCTCGCGA
>JAUCCG010000013.1:0-56087 GCA_034676465.1 Brevundimonas sp.
AGCGGAGGCCTCCGCCATGTTCGGCGTCGGCTGGAAGCCGACTGAGCCGGCGTCAAGAAGACTACGGCCCCGAACCCGCGGCCGACGTCCTGACGCACCTCCAGGGAGGTCTCGAACAGCGACAGGCCACCGCGCGGAGTGTTGTCCGGCAATGGGGGCCGACACCTGATAGGTGAAGCCGTGGATCTCATCCGCCGCCACCCGAATAGAACAGACGATCCGAGGGCACGGACAATTCGCTACCCCCCAGGATCGCGCCCAGCCGGAGATGGCTGGCCAGGATCTCGTCGCTCCGCTGTCCCGGGAGGGGCAGGAGCCGGTGATCTGGCTCGCTCGCCAGGGAAGGCCACGCTTTCCTTGCTCCACCACCGTGGGCTGGAGACACGGCGATGCGCCAGCCCCGGGTCGGATCCAGCGGATTGTTGGACCGGTCGACAGGCGTCGCTGCGTCCGGTCAGGATCACACCGCCATCGAAAACGATCGGGGAGGCGGTCAGCGGATCGTAGCGGGTCTGGTTGTAGTTCCGGCGTCGATTCCGCAGGCCGCAGCCGATCCAACTACGCCTCCTGGCTGAGGCGCTGGCGCAGGTCAGCGAACACGGTGATCGTGGTGCGCCGGTAGGTGTCTGTGGTGTCCTCGTCCACCAGGGCCCGCAGATAGGACCAGGGTCGGCGGCGCCGCCAGCGGGCAGGCTGAGAGGCCCCGATACGGCTGTTGATATTGGCGCAGCGGGCCTGGAACGCAGGGTACTGCCCGCCCGAAACTGGTTGCAGTGGGTCGAGATGACGTCAATACTGGATTCTTTGGCACAGTGGCAGAGGTGGCCCCCGCCTCGAGGATGCGCCGGGGTCGGTCAGTCAGGGTGACAACGATCGGTCTCAGGCCGTCGTCATCATCTGGTCCTGTGGCGACAGGGCGACGCCCACCCCGTCATAGACGCTGGTTTCGAGCAGACGCCGCTCCAGCTCGCGACCCTTTCCGGTCATAGCGGTCGCCTTCGGTCTCAGGAGCGAGGCCGATCGACCCAGGCGGAGTCGCCGGCCCCGGTTTCCAGCCGGACACCGTCACAAGTACGCAGCCCGTCCGGCTGGATGTGGAATTCCGGGTCGACTCGAAGGTCTCATGATCGACGACGGCCGCCGCGGCCGGGTGGTGGCATCAGCATAGCCGCGTCGGGTCAGGCCGGCGACAACGAACCCCTCGGCGGAGATGACATCGACCGCGCGTCCGGGTTCGCCTGGTGTCAGGCCGATCTCGGCGGTCATGGCTGCGCTGGTTTCGGGTCTGGTGCCGGATCACTGAATGGTGGGTTCGGTCAGCGGAACTGCTGGCCGGGCTGGATGTCGATGATGGCAAGGGGTTTTCATCGCCTTCGACCACGTCCTCAATGGTCGATCGGGCACAGCTTCTGGAGCGCAGCAGCAAGGCTTCTGCGGCCTCGACGGCGCTGCGCGCTCGCCGGCGGGCCTCGAAGCGACTGTTCGCACGCGTCGACCTCGCCGATGGCGCGCTCCAGCGGCTGCGCAAGGCACCATCCGCAGCTCACCCCGAATTTGGGGCTCGCGGCTCCAGCGGCCGCAATGGTGACGCAGCCGACCGAGAGCACCAGCCCGGTGAAGGACAGATTGGGCCTGGGTGTCAAACTCAAACCTTCGACAACGTCAGTCGGGGGAAAAAACCGGGAGCAAGCGGCGCGCCGCAGGAAGATGATTATTCCCATCAGCCTGTGGCGCTCCCGTGGCGGGACGGCTGTCCATGGTGTCAGTAGAACAGGGTTTCGCTTTCCGGACTGTAATTGTTTCAGCGGAACTGCGTTTTTCCGGCGGACTTGCCGAGTAATTCTGCGGGCGGTGGAGGTTGTGGCCGGCGGCGGGGGCATCGGAATCGCATTTTCCTCGGTCATCGGCGCGACCTGCAGCTTTCTTCCGGAAGCCGTTCGCGGCCCCTCCGGCCTCGTTGGCCTTCGCACTATCCAACTGCTTGGTGTTGCGGCGGCTTGAAATAGCGCCACCAGAATCAAGTTCATCAGATATCTCCCCAGGCTCAGCAGCTCAACGAAAGCCAGCCAACGGCGTTCCATAGCCGGGATCGTCGCGGGGGTCATCCCGGCCGGCAACCAATCCTTCTCCAATTGGCGATTCTACTGGACGTTCCGGGAGAAGCGAATGACGACGTCGCACGTGACCGTCGCCCAGTCGATTTAGGAGCTGAGTTCCTGTATTGGGCTGGGGCAGCCTTCGTTGGCGTGGCAGCTGGATCATGGCCGATTTCGGCCTGGCCGCTGTGGTGGTTTTGCCGCTGGTGGCTGATGCAGCACCTGGATGAAGCGGCTTCCGGCCGCTGCGGCTCAATCCCGAACGCCCATCAGAGGGCTCTACAGTGCCGTCTGGCTGCGACGCCGACCGACGACGCGCGTCGCCGGTATTACCGCCTATCTCTGGTTCAATGGAGGTCAGGTCGGCAAGATATCGCCACTGTCCAGTGCTCCCGGGTGGACGCTGCACGTCAGCCTGCATATGGCACCATGACCGCCGGATTTCGTTTTTGCTCGGTCATGCCCTGATGCCGCCTTCTTCCTGGGGCTGCCATCCGCGCCTTCAAGGTACCAGAACTGGATCGAACTGCTGATTCCCGTCGGGGGATTGCTCTATATGGCGCATCTGGTCGTGGCGGAGGCAGAGCTCGATGACCACCGCGTCTTGCGTGAGGCGAAGCGCTAGGCGGACGAACACTGGTGCGTGGCTCGAATCGCCAGCGCTGCGAAGTCCGATTTTCCGGCCGTGGTCAGTCAGCGAGAATCGGCACCCCGATGAATGCGGTGATCTCGGCGGTAACCTGCTGCGCCGTACCCGGCTGAGAAAGCCGCAACAGACCCGATGTCACAACGCTGATCCATGCCGGCGATGTGCTGATGGGGCTGCTCAATCGATGTGCTGGACTTCTCGATCGAGGCCGGCAAAGACCGCAGATGGAAGCCGCCTGAATGGACGTCCGAGCGGCTGACGTCGCTGAAGCGGTTGTGGGAAGCCTCGTGCCCAGGCGACGGTGTCATGTTGACGGTTGAGGCGACCCTGCGCACGCCCCCGGACCGCCGCCACCCGCTGCGGTTCCAGCAGATCCTGTTCAATCTGATGTCCAACGCGATCAAATTCACCACCGAGGGCGAGATCTGGGTTTCGCGGCTATGGCGGGGACGAAGTCCCATGGGCGCCCGAGCGTGGCGGTCCGCGACAGTGGTTGTGGCATCGCCGACCGGCTGGTCGAGGTGTTCAACAAGCTCCAACAGGCCGATGTCGGCACCACACGCCGCTTCGGGGACGGGGTCTGGGGCTGGCCATCAGCCGGCGGTCGGCCGAGCCCATGGGGGCAGTCTGGTTGTCGACAGTGTTCAGGGCGAAGGGCGACCTTCACCCTGACGCTGCCGGTCGAGGTCATGGCGCGCCCGGCGCCCGCCGAGGCCGCACCTGTGTCCGAAGTCGAGGGTGGCTCGCTGGCCGGCCGATCGATCCTGGCGGCCGAGGATCACGCCGTAAACCAACCTGATCCTGCTGCTGGAAGCCGCATGGGTGCCGTCTGACCCTGGTCGAGAACGGGGCCCTTGCGGGTCAGGCGCGGGGGCAACCGAACGGTCGACGTCCACCCCACGGACATGCAGATGCCGGTGATGGACGGGATCGAGGCCAGCCTGCGGCTGCGTCAGGAGGGATTCAACCGGGACACGCCGGTTATCGCCCTGACGGCCAATGCGCTGGGAAAGCCGACCGCGAGGCGTGGGAAGCGGCGGGGTGGACGTTCTGATGAAGCCGATCGATCCGGCGGCGCTGGCAACGGCCCTGCTGGACGCCTGCACCAGCGCGCGCAAGGCACCGCCTGAAGCTGAAAACGAGGTCGCTTAGGCGGGCCCCGGTCCAGTGGTAATGGCGGCCTCCAGCGACAGGTCGGCGCGCCGGGCATCCGGCGCGCGGACGAGCGTCCGTCGAAACGTGGCGCGGGTCCAGGCTGGATGGGGGTACCGGAGAAGGTGGTGCGGGCCTGGTTGTGCGGATGGGACGGGCCTCGGCCAGCCCAGGACTGGGGCGACACAGGCACGGTCCCGGCGAAACCGGGCGCCCCAGTCGTCGCGGTCGCGGGCCGCGAAGAGCGCTTCAAACCGGGCATGCAGGGCGGCTAGTTTGCCATGTCGACTGGGGCCTCATAATCCCGTCGTCAGGCCGAGGCTGGCGGCGCATCAGGGCGGGCGTAGAACTCGGGCTCCAGTGCCCTGACGGCGACCAACCGCCGTCGGCGCAGGCGTAGCAGCGACAGCAAGGGGGCCCGCCGTCCAGCAGATCGGCTCTCTCGTGAGGGTTATCTCAACAGGCCGCGGGCCTGCAGGGCGTAGAACAGGCTGATCAGCAGGGCGGCAGCGGTTGGTCATGGCTGGGGCGCCACACGACCCGGCCTGCTTGGTGGGGTCTTCGCCTCCAGCAGGGCCGCCGCGACCCCGACCACGACCATGGCCCCTGCTGCCAGAGCCGCTGACGAGATTCAGGGGCGGGCGCGGCGGGCGGTCGGGAGCCGGTCGCGCGCGCAGGGCCCCGCTCAGGGATGCAAACGAGGAACCGCGGCCCACCTGCTGCGCCATCCGCCCGGCCCGGCTCAGCCGGCGACCCGGCCGCAGACGAGGCGGGGATTGGCGGCGGCGCAGGCTCGGGCCGAGGCCGAGCTGTTCCATCACGCGGCTGGGAAGCCCTCGATCACCGCATCGGCCGCACCGATCAACGCCATGACCCGGGCGTGGTCGGCCGGGTCCTTGAGGTTCACCGCAATGGCTGGATGGCCCCGGTGCAGGACCTCGCCCCACTTCGCTGAAGGCGGCGGTGCCGGCGGCGGCGCTGCGGGTCAGGCGCAACACCTCGGCCCCGAGGTCGGCCAGCATCATGCCGGCGAAGGTGACGGGGCCGAGTCCGTCGAATTCGATGATGCGCAGGCCGGAGAGGGGTTTCATGGTTCCTGACTAGGCGGCAAAAACAGGCTGGTCGAGCATTTGGATGCGCCCGCGGTCTTGACCCGACCGCGCGGATGCAACAAAAGCCGCCGTCTGGTGGTTCGCAAAGCGCGAATCCTAGTGTGCGCCCCTAGCTCAGTTGGTTAGAGCATCTGACTTTTAATCAGAGGGTCCCCGGTTCGAGCCCGGGGGGGGCGTACCACCAGCCCTTTTTCCGCTCCCTCGTAAAAGTTGCCGCTCGCCTCATGGCTTGCCCCTGCGGGCGCGGCATTTCCTGCAGACCAGGGTTCCTGGTTTGGTGCGGCTGTATTTGTACTCGTGCTTGCACCGTAGGCGTTGCAGCAGGGTCTTCAGCATCGCTTCATACCGCGGATCAACGCACCCGCCATGCGGGTGAGGGGAATTTGAACTTTCGCAGAACAATGCATGGCGCAGCGAGGACGCACAACGGCTGTGTGAAAGGCCTTCAGATCGCCACCGGGCCGTGCTGTAAGGTCGGCATGCGCAACTCAACCGTGGTCCTCGTCCTGTCCTGTCTCGCTGTCGGCGGCTGCAATGCCGGGCATTCGGCCATGGAGGGTGCGGAGCATTTCGGCGAGGGGTTCGGCGATGCGGCGACCGCGCCGCTGGATATTCTCAACCTGCGCCCCGAGGTTATTCCGACGGTGCTGCTGCAGGCCCAGGCCAACCCCTATGACATGCGCAACATGAGCCGGTGTTCGACCATCGGAGCCGAGGTCGTGCGACTGGACGCTGCCCTCGGCCCTGACATGGACGAGCCGCCGCCCGTTGACGGTCGCTTTATGAGCGAACGTGCGGCCGATGCGACGGCAGACGCCGCCCTGGGGGCGGTCCGTGACACCACCACGGACTTCATCCCGGGGGCCAGCTGGATCCGGCGTCTCAGCGGCGCAGCCCGGCACGAGCGTGAGGTCCAGGCGGCGATCCAGGCCGGACGCATTCGACGGGCCTTCCTCAAGGGCATGGGGATGCAGCGCAACTGCGCCCCGCCGGCGGCCCCCAGCTGGTTCGTGCCGAACCCGGGTACCCGCCGTTAGTTGGAGGTATGCCGGGCGTGAAAGTCCCGTCTGAACGCCTCGAACCGCCCGTGGGCAATGGCGTCGCGCATGGCCGCCGTCAGCGTCTGGTAGAAGGCGATATTGTGCCAGCTGATCAGGATCTTGCCGAGAATCTCGTCGGTCCGCACCAGATGGTGCAGATAGGCCTTTGAATAGGCGCTGGAGGCCGGGCAGGCGCTGTCGGGGTCGAGCGGGTCCTGATCCTCGGCGAAGCGCGCGCCCTTGAGGTTCAGCGGCCCGTCCCAGGTCCAGGCCTGGCCGTGCCGTCCGGCCCGGGTCGGCAGGACGCAGTCGAACATGTCGACGCCGCGCCACACCGCCTCGACCAGATCGACCGGCTTGCCCACCCCCATCAGATAGCGCGGCCGGTCGGCGGGCAGCATCTCCGGCGCATAGTCCAGCACCTCGCACATGGCCTGATGGCCCTCGCCCACGGCCAGCCCGCCGAGGGCATAGCCGTCGAAGCCGATCTCCTGCAGCCGGTCGGACGACTCGCGGCGCAGATTCTCGAAGGTCGAGCCCTGCTGGATGCCGAACAGGGCCTGGGTCTCGCGGGTGCCGAAGGCGGCCTTGGAGCGCGCGCCCCAGCGCACCGACAGTTCCATGGCGGCGCGGGCAGCGGGCTCCTCGGCCGGCCAGGCCACGCACTGGTCCAGCTGCATCGAGATGTCGGCTCCGATGCAGTCGGCCTGGATCTGGATCGACCGTTCCGGCGTCAGCACGTGTTTGGAGCCGTCGATATGGCTGGAGAAGGTCACCGCCTCCTCCTTCACCTTGGAAATCCCCGCCAGCGACATGACCTGGAAGCCGCCGCTGTCGGTCAGGATGGGTTTGGTCCAGCCCATGAATTTGTGCAGGCCGCCCAGCCGTTCCATCCGCTCCGGCCCGGGCCGCAGCATCAGGTGGTAGGTGTTGCCCAGCAGGATATCGGCCCCGGTCTGGGCCACCTGGTCGACGGTCATGGCCTTGACCGTGGCGGCGGTGCCCACCGGCATGAAGGCGGGGGTGCGGATGTCGCCGCGCGCGGTCTTCAGCACCCCGGTGCGGGCGCGGCCTTCGGTGGCGGTGATGTTCGAAGGGAAAGGGCAAAGGGGGGGGGGGGGGAGGGGGGGGGGAAGGAGAGGGAAAGGAAGGCATGAAACTTCCTTTTTTGGTTTTACGGGGTCCGGAACAGCAGGCTGCCGTCGCCATAGGAATAGAACCGGTAGCCGTCGGCCACGGCATGGGCATAGGCGGCCCGCATCGTCTCCAGCCCGGCGAAGGCCGAGACCAGCATGAACAGGGTCGATTTCGGCAGGTGGAAATTGGTCATCAGCACATCGGCGGCGCGGAAGTCGTAGCCGGGGGTGATGAAGATGGCTGTGTCGCCGTGGAAGGGGTGGATGACCCGGTCCGGCGTGGCCGCGCTTTCCAGCAGGCGCAGGGTGGTGGTGCCGACACAGACGATGCGCCCCCCGGCGGCGCGGGTGGCGTTGAGGGCGGCGGCGGTTTCGGCGGAAACCTCGCCCCATTCGGAATGCATCCTGTGGTCGGCCGTGTCGTCGGCCTTGACCGGCAGGAAGGTGCCGGCCCCGACGTGCAGGGTCACGGCGTGGGTCTCGACGCCTTTTGCCTCGATCGCCGCCATCAGCGCCGGGGTGAAATGCAGGCCCGCGGTCGGGGCGGCGACCGAGCCGTCCCAATGGGCGAACATGGTCTGGTAGTCGCGGCGGTCGCGGTCATCCTCGGCCCGTTTGGCGGCGATATAGGGCGGCAGGGGCATGACGCCGACGTCGCGGATGGCCTCGTCCAGGAAGGGGCCCGACAGGTCGAAACGCAGGGTGATCAGCCCGTCCTCGTCCTTGTCGACCACGGTGGCGTCGAGGCGACCGAGGAGGCAGGCGGAGTCGGCCATTGCTCCAACGCCCTCCCCTCGAGGGGGAGGGTTGGGAGGGGTGGAGGCAGGGGCGTCGTCGTCGGTCGCGGAGACTCCGTCGGAGTCTTGAAGCGCGGCTGGAGCCGGACTGCCTTCACCCCATCCCCTTGCCCCTTCCCCCTCGAGGGGAAGGGGGGGCGGAAAACCGTATTCTGTCCCCCGCCTTCAGCCGCTTGCCGGGCTTCATGAAGGCCGACCAGACATCCGGCGCGTCGCGGTGGTGCAGGGTGGCCTCGACGGCCACCGTCAGGGTCTCGCCCCCGGTCCCGATGCGCTGGCGCACGCCCGACAGCCGGGCCGGGATCACCCGGGTGTCGTTGAACACCAGGGCGTCACCGGGACGCAGGAAGTCGGGCAGGTCGCGGATGACGTGGTCGCTCAGCGCCCCGTCGCGCACCACCAGCAGGCGCGCGGAATCGCGCGGCTCGGCCGGGCGCAGGGCGATCCGTTCGTCGGGCAGGTCAAAGTCGAAATCGGCGGTCTTCATCAGGCGGGGCAAAGGCCACGGGGACGGGGTGTGGTCAAGGTCGCGTGCAGATTTGCAGACCGGTTCCCCGACGCAGTAGCCTGACCCTATTCAGCCACGGTGACCTGCGAGAGCGTCGATGAACATCCCTGTCGGTTTTGGTGCGGTGACGCCGTACATTTTTGCCGATGACGCCGCAGCCTATCTCGAAATTTCTTGATCTCGCCTTCGGCAGTGAGGAAGTGGGGCGCAGCGTGGCACCGAACGGCCGTATCGCCAATGCGCAGATCCGGATTTCCGGCACCACACTTATGGTCAGCGAGGCCTCATCCCGGTTCCCCGCAAGCCGCGCGGCCTTCTATCTGTACGTCGATGACGCAGACGTCGCGATGGCCAGGGCGCTTGGCTGCGGCGCGACCCACATCATGGATGTCGGGGACATGCCTTACGGCGACCGACAGGGCGGGGTCGCCGACCCGTGTGGAAACATCTGGTGGATTTCCCAGAGGCTGACGAAAGACCCGTATTTCTGACGCGGAGCCCTGTCGCCGGGGTTAAATCCCGGTTCAGGGATTGCCCGTTAGGGTGGCAGGATGTCCGCTTGTCCGGTGCCGTCGTTTGTTCAGACCTGGGACCGCCTGCGGCGGCCGGTGTGGCTGTATGATCCCCATACGTCGCGGGGGGTCTATGCCAATGCCCCGGCGCTGGTGCTGTGGGGCGCGGAGACACTGGAAGAATTGCTGGCCCGCGATTTTTCGGTGCTGTCGCCCGCCGTCAAGGTGCGGACCGACCGGCTGGTGGCCCTGACCGCCGGCGGCGGCGAGGTCAGCGAGCGCTGGACCTTCTATCCCAACGGCCAGCCGGTCACGGTCCAGGCCTCGATTTCCGCCTTCCGGATGGATGACGGCCGCGAGGTCCTGTTGTTCGAGGCCGCGCCGACCGAGGTTGACGCCGGTGAGCGCCGGGCGGTCGAGGCGCTGCGCCACACCTCGGCGATCATCACCCTGTTCGATCGCGACGGTGGACGGTTGTTCGCCAATCCGGCCGCCTATGGAGCCTACGGGTCCGACGACGTCGAATTCGCCGTCCGATTTGCTGATCCGGTGGCGGGGCAGGCGATGTTCGCCGCCGCCGTCGCCGGTCAGGGCATGGCCGGGATCTATCCAATCGTGGCGAACGACGGAGCGCGCTGGCACCATATGGACGCCCGGCCGGTGATCGACCCCGTGACCGGGGCCGCGGGCGTGTTGCTGAACGAGCAGAATGTCACCGCCCGCGTCGAGGCCGAGATGGCCCGCAGCGCGGCCGAACAGAAGGCGGCGATGGCCGAGGCCCGTCAGCGCTTCCTGACCGACATGTCGCACGAGCTGCGCACACCGCTGAACGCCGTGATCGGCTTCTCCGGTCTGCTGGTCGAGGCCGGGCTGGAAGCCCAACGCACCGATCAGGCACGCCGTATTCACGAGGCCGGTCAGGACCTGCTGACGGTCGTCAATCGCATGATCGCCGCGCCCGACGCCGGGGCCGGTCAGGTCCTGGAGGGGGAGGTCGCGATGCATGAATCCGCCGGGGAGACCGGGATGGAAACCGAGTCAGAGATGGTGACCGCCAGCGTGCGCGTCCTGTATGTCGACGACAATCAGAGCAATCGCACCCTGGTCAAGGCCATGCTGGCGACCCAGGAGATCATCTGCGAGACCGCCGATGACGGGGCCCAGGGCGTGGATGCGGCCGCGGCCGGCGACTGGGACGTGATCCTGATGGATATCCAGATGCCGGTAATGGACGGGGTCGCGGCGGCACGCGGCATCCGTGCTCTCGAGGGACCGGTCAGCGCGACGCCGATCATCGCCCTGACCGCCAATACGCTGGACGAACAGGTGCGCGGCTATTTCGACGTCGGGATGAACGATTGTATCGCCAAGCCCGTCGACATGATCGAACTGCTGACCAAGGTGGCCCAGTGGGGCGGCAGCGGCTGGCGGGAGGCGGCGGGGGGTTGACGCCGGGACCGGCGCGGACTGAGCGTCCCCCATCCCGGAGGCGTTGACCCGCCCCCCCATCCGCGCCAAACCCATGCCCATGCTGCAGAACCTCGAAACCGTCGCGCGTGAGGCCAAATCCTGGCCGTTTGAACAGGCCCGCAATCTTCTGGCCCATGTGCTGAAGAAGCGGTTGTCGGACGCCGAGCGTAACGCCGCACGGGCCCTGATCGACGCCGGCAAGGCCGATGAGGCGCTGGCGACCTTCCCGGCGCTGCAGCGGCCGGTGATCCTGGAGACCGGCTATGGCCCGTCGGGCCTGCCGCATATGGGCACCTTTGGCGAGGTGGCGCGCACGACCATGGTGCGCAACGCCTTCCGCGCCCTGACCGGCGATCACTGGCCGACGCGGCTGATCGCCTTCAGCGACGACATGGACGGCCTGCGCAAGGTACCCGAGGGCGTGCCCAATCCGCAGATGCTGGCCGAGGACCTGCACAGGCCGCTGACGGTGGTGCGCGATCCGTTCGGCACGCATGACAGTTTCGGGGCGCACAACAATGCACGCCTGCGCGCCTTCCTCGACGGCTTCGGCTTCGATTATGAATTCCTGTCCTCAACCGAACAGTATCGTTCGGGCCGGTTCGACCAGACGCTGCTGACGGTGCTGGCGCGGTTCGACGCGGTGCAGGCGATCATGCTGCCGACGCTGGGTGCCGAGCGGCGCGAGACCTATTCGCCCTTCCTGCCGGTCAGCCCGGTCACCGGCCACGTGCTGCAGGTGCCGACGCTGGCGCGCGACGTCGAGCGGGGCACGATCACCTTCGAAGACCCGGCGGGCGAGCCCGGCAACCGCACCGAAGTGCCTGTCACCGGCGGCCATGTGAAGCTGCAGTGGAAGCCGGACTGGGCCATGCGCTGGACCGCGCTGGACATCGATTACGAGATGTCGGGCAAGGACCTGATCGAGAGCGTGCGCGAAAGCTCCAAGGTCTGCCGCGCCATCGGCGGCGTGCCGCCCGAAGGCTTCAACTACGAACTGTTCCTCGACGTCGAAGGCAAGAAGATCTCCAAGTCCAGGGGCAATGGCCTGACCATGGACGAATGGCTGCGCTACGGCACGCCCGAGAGCCTGAGCTGGTACATGTTCCAGTCGCCGAAGTCGGCCAAGAGCCTGCATTTCAACGTCATTCCGCGGGCCATCGACGATTATCTGGCGGCCATCGAGGCCTGGAAGACGCAGGAACCGGCCAAGCGGATCGACAATGCGGTGTGGTCGATTCACGCGGGGGCACCGCCCAGCCACACCTCGCCGGTGTCGTTCGGCCTGCTGCTGAATCTGGTCGGGGTCGCCAACGCTTCAAACAAGGACCAGTTGTGGGCCTATTTCGCCAACTACCTGCCCGAGGCCACGCCGGAGTCCGAGCCGTTGCTGGACCGGCTGATGGGGCATGCGCTGAACTACTACGAGGACTTCGTGAAGCCGGCCAAGTCGTACCGGCTGCCCGACGACAAGGAGAAGGCGGCGCTGCTGGACCTGGCGGGCCGGCTGAAGACGCTGCCCGCGGGGACCACCGACGGCGAACTGATCCAGGCCGAGGTCTATGCCGTGGGCAAGGACCATGCGTTCGAGCCGTTGCGCGGATGGTTCGGGGCCCTGTACGAGGTGCTGCTGGGGGCGTCGCAGGGACCGCGGTTTGGCTCGTTCGCCGCCATCTACGGCCTGCCGCAGACCATCGCCCTGATCGAGGCCGGGGCGGCGGGTGAATTGGCAGCCTGATCCGTTCACGAAGATGAACTGAAAACAACGACCGGAGGCGGGGAGCCTTCAGCTCGACTGGCGCATTACTGATCCATCGACCAACCTCGATGATTGGAGAGCCCATGTCGAACATGACGAAATTCACGATGACCGCCGCCGCCGTGGCCGCGCTCATCTCCGCCGCCCCCATGGCTGCCCAGGCCCAGGCCCAGTCCAACGGCATCACCAACTGCGACGCCCCCGGCGGGCGCCAGCAGGCCGGTGCCGCGATCGGAGCCATCATCGGCGGCCTGGCCGGTAGCCAGGTCTCGAGCAATGAACGTACGCTCGGGGCCGTGGTCGGTGCCGGTGCCGGTGCCGCCGCCGGTTCCTATATCGGCTGCAACCAGCAACGCGCCCGGGCCAATGCCCAGATGAACGGACAGGCCAGCGGTCATTATGCCGCCAACAGTTATCGGGCCACCTCGAACCTGCGGGTTCGTTCGGGTCCCGGCACCAACTACCGCCAGGTCGGCAGCCTGAGGGCCGGCCAGAGCTTCCAGGCCAGCTCGTCGCAGGGCGAGTGGGTCCAGCTGTCGAACGGCGGCTGGGTCAGTGCTCACTATGTCGCCGCCAACTAGAGCGTCTTTGTTTTAGTTAGACGCATAGCCGCTGTTGATAAAGTAGTTGGCGCACTCTGTCGGGCTGAAGCGGTCGAGAAGGCTGCCGATGCGTCGCCATGTGGCCTCGACGGTGCGCTCGTCGGCCTTGCGCAACAGGGTCTTCAGCTTGGAGAAGACCTGTTCGATCGGATTGAGGTCCGGGCTGTAGGGCGGCAGGAACAACAGGTGGGCCCCGGCCCTGCGGATGGCCTGCCGGACCGCCTTGCCCTTGTGGCTGCCGAGGTTGTCGAGCACGACCACGTCGCCGGGATTGAGGGTCGGGATCAAGGCCTGCTCGACCCAGGCCCGGAACCAGTCGCCATTGATTGGCCCGTCGAGCACCATCGGCGCGTCGATCCGGTCGTGGCGCAGGGCGGCGATGAAGGTCATCGTCGTCCAGTGGCCGTGAGGAACCCTGGCTACGAGCCGCTCACCCCGACGTGACCGGCCGTGGGTGCGGGTCATGTTGGTCTTGGCCCAGGTCTCGTCGATGAAGACCAGCCGGCGCGGATCAATCCGGTGCTGGTGTCGCTTCCACCGCGTCCGTTTTCTGGCCACGTCCGGCCGGTCCTGCTCGGCCGCGTGCAGGCTTTTTTTTGAAGGTGACGCCCTCGCGCCGGAGGAAGTTCCACACGGCATAGTCGCTGATCTTCACGCCCTGATCCGCCAGTTCCAGCACCAGAGCCCTCAGCGTCAGATCCGGCTTTTCGGCCAGCCGCGAGAGCACCCAGACCCGGTGGGGAGCCAGGGCGAAGGGACGGCGTCCACCCATCGGCCTGGGCTCGACACTGCCCGTCAGTCGCGCCCGCTGCGCCCATTTGACCGCAGCCGAAGGGCTGACGCCGAACCGCGCCGCCGCCGCCCGACGCGTCTCGCCGGCCTCAACAGCGGCGATCACACGTCCGCGAAGATCGGTGGAATAGGGCTTGGGCATGCAAGCTGGCCTCCCATCCAGCCCCCATGTTGAATCACAATCCGAGTACCTTGGGAATCCTCCGCGATTCCAACTCTGGCGAAGACGCTCTAGGCGGCGAAGCGCCCCGAACTGAAGAAGGCCGCTCCGCAAGGGGCGGTCTTTTTCTTTGGGCTCTAACGCGCGCGCCACGGGCGCTCGCTGCCTGAGCGCGGCTTTTTGCGACGCTACCGCTCGCCGCGCGGCGGCTCTCTGCTTGAGCGCGCGCGAAGCGCCTGGCCGCGTCGGGACGACAGGGCGGAGCCCTGTGACCGCCGCCCGACCTACTGGCTGACCCAGAGGATCCGGCCCATCCAGACGATCTCGCTGCGGGGCAGGGCGCGCGGCGGAAAGGCGGGGTTGATCGAGCTCAGGGTGACCGTGTCGGCGTCGATCACGCTCAGCACCTTGGCCAGGGTCTCGCCACCGGTGGTGCGCACAACGACCCGGTCGCCCCTGCGCACGTCGGTGGCCTCGCGGTCGACGATGATACGATCGCCCTCCCGATACAGGGGCACCATGGAATCGCCGGTGATACGCAGGCCCAGCAGGCTGTCACGGGCCTGGGGCAGATCGGTCTGGTCCCAGCCGTCGCCGGTCGGCAGGCCGGCATCGTCGAAGAAGCCGTCCTGACCGGCCTGGGCCAGGCCGAGCAGGGGCACGGCGGTGCGTGGCGGCTGGGCATCTCCGGCCAGGGCGGCAAAGCCCCCCAGCGACAGGCCGGTGGCCTCGAGAATTCGCGTCAGGCTCTCGGTCGACGGCCAGCGCGGGCGCGGTGGCCGGCCCGGGCCGAATTGTTTGGAGGGATTGAAGGTGGTGGCGTCCAGCCCGGCGCTGCGGGCCAGGGCCGAGGCACTGAGCCCCTCGCGCCGCGCGAGGCTGTCGATCGCCGACCAGATCTGGGCGTGGGACAGGGACATGGCAGGCAACCGAGCGGCCCGAACGGTCGGGTTGGATCGAGTTCTAACGCCGGAGGCTAGGAATATCCACCCAACTATGCACTTTGCATACCGGAAGGGGAATATCCTACGATGGCCCCCGACAGGCCGGTTGCCAACTGAAGTTGAAATTACGCCCGCAATGATCTCGGGCGGACGCGAAGGATTAGCCGGGTTTAATGAGGAGTTTGAGACTCGGGAAGAACGAGTTGAGATTATCTTGCGGACAGCCCTGATCGCTGCTGGTTATTGCGTCAAGGGAGGCGGGTCGTGACCCGCTCTCCGACCTTTTCCTCTTGTGCTTTTGTGAACCACGCCACCAAACGGCTACAGTTTTCGTAGTATATTCCCCGCGCCTGCGTTTTTTCTTCATTCGACTTAAGCTTAAGCGCCTCCTTCTGAATTGAAGGGTGGGAAAAATTTAGAGCATGACCTTTTTTGACTGAATTGGGATTCCCAAATCGGTAGCGATCTGATTCATCATTCGTGCTGGATGGAGGCCAGCATGTATGACAGCTCCCTATTCGGTTGATCTTCGATCGCGTGCCTTGGCGCGCAAGGCGGCCGGCGAGACGCACCGGGAAATCGCGGCAGCTCTTCGGATCAGTCCGTCGTGTCTGTCGAAATGGGCGCGTCATGAACGCGAGACCGGGTCTCTGGAACCGGCCCGGATCGGCGGCTGCAAGCCCCGAACGCTTTCGGGCGAGGTGGCCGTGTGGCTGCGAGAGCGGATCGCCTCGGGCCCGATCACGCTGCGGGGGGCTGACGGCCGAGTTGGCCGAGCGGGGGATCAAGACCCAGCCCCGCGCGGTGTGGGTGTTCCTGCATGCCGAGGGTTTCAGCTTCAAAAAAAACCCTGCTGCCCGAGGAGCAGACGCGGCCTGACGTGGCGCGTAAACGCACGCGCTGGAAGGCGTATCAGGGCCGGATCGACCCGTCCCGGTTGGTGTTTCTGGACGAGACCTGGGTCAAGACCAACATGGCCCCACTCCGAGGATGGGGTCCGCGCGGTCGTCGGCTGAAGGCCCACGCCCCCTTCGGCCACTGGAAGACCCAGACCTTCATCGCCGCCCTGCGTCACGACCGCATCGACGCGCCCTGGGTGATCGACGGGCCGATCAACGGCGAGCTGTTCCGGGTCTATGTCGAGGAAGTTCTGGCCCCAACCCTGAAGCCCGGCGACGTCGTCGTGCTCGACAATCTGGGCAGCCACAAGGGCAAGGCCGCGCGCGCCGCCGTCCGGGCCAGGGGAGCCCATCTGATCTTTCTGCCGCCCTACAGCCCGGACCTGAACCCGATCGAACAGGTCTTCGCCAAGCTCAAACACCTGATGCGAAAGGCCCAGCCCCGAGACGTCGAGGCCACATGGCGAAAGGTCGGTCAGCTCCTTGAGCTCTTCACACCCAACGAATGTGCCAGTTACCTCGTCAACTCTGGATATGGTTCCGTATGAACGAGTCCCGCTCTAACGGTAGCGATCTGTGTGCGAACACGTTTCGTATGTTCTTGATAACGATCAGATCAGATTCGGTCCTAGCCCCATATATTGCGAGTGCGCGACCAAGCTTTATCTTGGATGAGAAAGACCCGAAGGGTGCGTTAGCATCCTCGAACCACTCTTTCTGGACTTTGGCCTCAATGTTAGGAAGGTATATGCTGACAACCATGAGCAAGGCTTGCTCTACCAATGCGGCGGCCATGATCACGCCGGCTCGGTCATTAGCGTCGAGACCGACAAGGTTTCCAAAGTCGAAAACCTGTTCTCGAGTTGGCCACTCCCGGGAAAGCTCGCTCAATGTCGGTAGCCTCGAACCTCTTGCCGCCTCGTGTGCGGACCAACTCTTCCCGTCCTGGCGTCGCGCCTCGGCCGTGCCGGCGCTCTTCGGCCTTCTCTTCATCGGTCTTCTTCGGCACCGGTGATTCCCCCGCGTTTGGCCATGAGACAGGCCGCCGTGGTAAGGTCGTTCACATCAAGGCCGTCGTCCATAGGTGACCGCCATGCCAAACCGCGCGCCCAACGCAGACGAGATCACCGCCGAGCGCCGCGACGAAGTGCTCAAGCGGATGCTGAACACCCCGCCGAAGCCGCACAAACCGAAAGAGAAGAAGGCGCGCAAGCCAAAGTCCGCGCCGAAGTCCACCGCCCGCGACTAGCCTTCGTCGCTAAGGCCCTTGAACATCCCGAGAGGGTCTTTGTCCAATGCGTCTAGTTCTGCGTCTCGCGCATCGTCGCGAGCCCACCGCTCTGCTTGCAGCTCAGCTACGGGCCGCCCACGCAAAATCGCTAGGGCCGCTTCGCCTATCAGAACCGCCCGATCGACTGCTTGCTGCTTTATTGCGACAAGCGACGCGTCAGAATCTTCTGGCACGAGAACCTGAATTGTTACGTCGTGGCCCGAGCCGAAGCCGGTGTCGGTGAGCGTGAGTGTCACCTCTGCCCATTGAGTGTGTCCTGGTCCGGCCTTGTGGAGGGTGACAACGAGTTCGTCGACGGCAAAGGCCGCTTGTCCAGCGTCAGTCATCGCTATCCTTTCGGCGGCGGTGCTGCCGCTTCTTCCTCATACGCGCGAGGCGAAGCGCCTGAAACCTAAACGTAGGCTTCGTTAGACCGCCGATAGGTCAAGCGCTTCCCAACGGTGCCGAGGATGGCCAGATCGGTACGCATGGTATCGTTGAAGCCGAGGGCAGCACGGGTGTTGTGGCGGAAGCCAAACTCGGTGACGTAGCGGTTCAGGTGCTTCTCGCTGCACTGCTGATAGACGCCCTTCATGCCCTTCTTGAACACGCCGAAGAAGCCCTCGGCACTGTTCGTGTTCACGTCCCCACGGGCGTATTCGCCAGCGGAGTGCTTCACCGTCTCATGCGAGGCGAACACGTCAGCGGAGCCGACATAGAGGCGGCTTTCATCGGTGTGCAGGCGGGTCGCCGGATGCACGTTGTCCATGACCAGTTTCGAGACCGTGGCCTTGTCGGCAACGGCAACGTGAAAGACCTTAGCGCGACCGCCACGCTCGACCAGTGCGACGACCGGGCGGCTGTTGCGACGCTTCGGATTGCCCTTGAGGAACGCGGAACCGTCCGTGCGACGGGTCGGCGAGACGGCGGGCTTGCCGTAATAGGTTTCGTCTGCTTCCACGACCTTGCCTTCGCCGCCAAGCTGGCCAGCGTCGGTGTCGGTCATTGCTTCACGGATGCGATGCGCCATGAACCACGCCGTGCGGTAGGAGCCGAGGGCGAGTTCACGTTGAAGCTGGAGGGCGCTGATACCCTTCTTGCTGGAGCACATCAGGTGCGTCGCCAGCAGCCACTTGTTCAGGGGAACCTTGGAGTCCTCATAGACCGTACCGATGGTCGCCGTGAACGGCTTCTCGCAAGCCTTGCACTTGTACAGGCCTGGACGGGTCGACTTGCCCTTGAGCAAGGTTGAGGCGTCGTCACCGATCACGCCGCAATGCGGGCACACCCGACCATCGGGCCAACGCAGCGCCTCAAAGTGCGCGCGAGCCTTGTCCTCGTCGTGGAAGATGGGGTCTGAAAGCGTTGCGATTGCCATGCACCTTTGTACCGAAAACTATCCGGTATGTAAAGTGCATAGTTAGGAATATCCACCTAACTATGCCGTTATTCCAGACCGGCGGCGCGACGATCCTGCCAGGCCCAGAAGGTGCCGACGGCCAGACAGGCCATGACGCCGTAGGCGGCGAGATTGATGACCGCATAGAAGGCGGCGATTGGGGGCCGCATGTCGGTCATATTCATGATGTGACCCATCACAGACAACAGCTGGAAGGCGCAGGCCCAGACCGGCCAGGCGCGATGCGACTTCCACGCCAGTCCGGCGAAGACCGCCAGCAAGACCAAGTCCAGATAGAAGATGCCCCATTGGACACTGTAGAGATCACCGTCACGCTGAATCAGAAGTGTGGCGAACCAGGTCAGGGCAAACACACCGCCGCCGACCCGTTCAGGTTCATCGCCCTTCAGCAGGGCGAACGCACAGGTGGCGACCATAAAAACGGCACCGATCTGACCGAAAAGAGTTTCAGGCACGACATCGCCCCCATGTCGACTGACATGAGGGCGACAATGCATCGAATTGACACAGACCGAAATGGTCTAGGATCAATATTACGTCGAATTTCAGACGGCGCGCAGGCGCTCGACCGGCTGAGGCTCAGCGACCCGCGGCCAGTGAGGCTTGTCGACCGTTCCGGCAGCATAGGTGCCCCAGCCCATCCGGCGATGGTCCTTCTGGAGTTCGTCGTGGCAGGCGACGATGGCTTCGCGCGCGGCGCTGAGGGCGGCGAGCGTTTCCATGGCCTTGGCCTGGGCCGTGGCCCCGGCGATCGGCGAGACCGACAGGGCGGTGCGGGCACCGATCATCGACTGAACGAGCGTTGTGGTCTGGACGATGGCGGAATCCAGCGCGGCCTCGGTTGCATGAAGTTCGCCGGCGACGCTGGCGATAACTTGATCTTTGTTCACGAAAAGCCCCTCACAATAAATTACTGATGAAGGGAATCTTAACACGCGCCGGCGTTGCGCGGTAGTGTTTTGTTAATGATTGGCGTCGCGCGATTTTCCGGCAAGGTCAGGATATTTCCGCCGACCGGAGGGCGGTCGTCGGGCTTGTCGAGCGGGCCGGCGGCGACGGTGTCGAGTTCCAGCTGCCGGGCGAGAGCCGCGAGCGTGACGTGAGTGCGCACCAGATGGGCGCGGGCCTCCGTCAGCGCCCCGATTGCGGCGGCGGTCTCGTCAAATACCTTCTGGCCGGTCACGGCCGACAAGCCGGCCCTGGCCCGGGCCTGCGGCAGGAAGGCGGCGAGGCGTGCCATTTCGTGCAGGGCGGTATCGAGAGTGGATTCACTTTTGTGGAGGCGGCGGCTGACCGTTTCGCCAATCGACTGTCGGGACATGGTGATTATCTCTCCTGACGGGTATCCGGGGAGATAAGCAACCTTAACGCGCGCCGTCTACCATCTAGAGGTTGTCTTCCTCGTCCAGCAGGAAGTGGGCGGTCAGGCTGGCGATCGGCTGCGATTCATCACCTTGCCAGGCCTCGGCCAGGACGTGGGCGACGCGCCGGCCGGCCTTGTTGATCCGGGCCCGGGCATGGACGTCAACCGGGCGGCCGGACCTTAGATAAGCGACGGTGACATTGATCGGTCGCGGCAGCTGGAGGCGAGGATAGCGCAGCGCCACCTGGGCGACGGCGGTCATTTCCAGCAGCGCGGCGGTAGCCCCGCCGTGCAGGGCCGGCAGCATCGGATTGCCGACGAGGTGGTCGGCGAACGGCATGACCACGATCAGATCGTCGCCGGTCAATTCACTCTGCAGACCGAGAAAGCGGGCATAGGGGAGGGTGTCCAGCAGGTCGCTCATGCGGTGGCCCCCTTGCCACGCAGGTTGGCACCGACCGGGCGTCCGCCGGTGTTTTCGACGACATAGGCCGCCTGCGAGGCGGCGACGGGGTTGTCGGGACTGTCCTCGAAGGCCCAGGCCCGGACGAAGGCGATCGAGCGGGTCATCTGGTAGCAGCGGGCCTCGGCGATCAGATCGCGGCCGGCCTCGGCGGCCCGCATATAGTCGACCCGCAGGTCCAGCGTCGCGACCGGCTTGAAGCCGCCGAGGGCGACCCAGACAGCCAGGCCGCCGACGTGATCAAGCAGGGTGGTGACCAGTCCACCGGCGAGGACGCCGGTTTCGGGGTCGCCGACCAGGTCGGCGCGATAGGGCACACGGATACGGACGCGGTCGCCTTCCAGACCCTCGAAGGCAAAACCGAGGGCATGGGTATGGGCGGCACCTCCAGCCAGCTGGGGCAGGAGATCAGTGAGAAAAGTGTCGGCCATGGGTATCTTGTGCAACCGGGCGCGAACCGCCTGGTCCCTGAATAGGTGCCACGCCCGCTGGCGTCGAGCCGGTTCGTATCGTCCGGCGGACTTGCGTCAGGCGTCAGGCCACGGAGCGGCCGGCGATGTCGGCATCATCGGCGGCCTCCGCATCGACGTTGAGCGCGTCGTTGATCGCCCGGCGCAGACGCTCGGGCTTGATCGGCTTCTCGACCACATCGCACATGCCGACGGACAGATAGGTCCTGGCGTCATCGGGATCGGCATTTGCGGTCAGGGCGATGATCGGAATGTCGTGCGCCGGACCGGTCAGGGCGCGGATGGCGTGGGTCGCCTGGACGCCGTCCATCCGGGGCATCTTGATATCCATCAGGATCAGGTCAAACGCCCGTTCCTGAACGGCCTCCAGCGCCTCCAGTCCGTCGTCGACGGTCTCGGAGGTGCAGCCGAACATCTCACACAGGGCCTGGGCCACCACGCGGTTGGTCGCATTGTCATCGACGATCAGGATGTGCGGAGTCCGCTCGAACTCGAAAATCGTCATGTCGGTGACATTGGAATCCTGGCGGGATTCGATCGCCGTGCGCTGGACATCGAGGTCGAAGGCAAAGGTCGCGCCGCGCCCGGCATTGTTCCCTGCCCGCAGGCTACCGCCCATTTCGCCGACAATACGGTTACTGACCGTCATCCCCAGACCGGCACCGTTCGCGTCGGCACCGTGGACGAAGGGATTGAACAGGAACTCCATGATCGCCGCGTCGATCCCGGGGCCGTCGTCACGTACACGGGCCTCCAGCTGGATCCGGTCACCCCGGGCCGTGGCTTTCAGGCTGGCCTCGACGACCCCGTTGCGGGCGGAGCTGAGGGAGTGGCTGATCAGATTGTCCAGCACCTGTCGCAGGCGTGGCCCGTCGATCAGGGCCGCCAGTTCCGTGTCCCCCTCGTAGCTGATCATCAGGTTGACGCTGTCCGCGGCGGCGCGCGGAGCCCAGTCTGCCTGCAGCTCGTCCATCAGGGCCTGGAGTGGCGTCGGCCGGGGATTCAGTTCCAGTTCGTCGGCCTCGGCGCGGGACACGTCGACTGCGTCCTGCAACACCTGCAGAAGTGTCTGGGAAGATTCAACGATGGTGCTGACGTGTGACCGGGCCTCACCGGGCAGGGGCAGCCGCCGCAACAGTTCAGCGACCGCCAGCACGCCGTTCATCGGCGTCCGCAGTTCCCGGTTCAGCACCGACATGAACTGGTTCAGCGAGCGGGCGGTGGAACGCTCCTGGGCATGGGTGTCGGCCAGGGCCCGTGCCTCACCGGTCAGGGCCTTGATCCGCTCTTGCTGCTGGCCGTTGACGACCTGGATCAGGGACACGGCGGTGCCGACCCCCTGATAGACGCCGTTCCGGGTGACGATGAAGCTGCGCATCAGCGCGCCGGGGCCGCTGTGCAGCAAGGCTTCGGAAAAAGCGTCGATGCACACACCCGCTTCAATCACGGCCGGCTCGGTGTCCATCAGCAGGGTGACCGGTCGATCGGCAAAGTGAGCGTGGGCCAGCGGGGCCGCGAATTTCAGCAGGAAGGCGTCGCGTTCGACCAGTCCGAGCGGCCGCCCGTCCTCGACCACAGGGATGCCCAGGGTGTCGGGCTCCTGCTGGAACCGGGTGAAAATCGCGCTTCCCGGCGTTTCCGGACCCACCGGTTCGGTGCGTCGGGTCAAGGTTTCGATGGTCGGCATACGCGCCGTACTCCAATGCAACTCCTGCACCCTAGCTGCGAACCATTTTCGGAACGGTTAATCCCGAACGGATGCGGACCACTCTGGATTGTCCGGGTGTAACGCGGCTTTTGCACCCGGCGACCGGCTGGTGCAGAAGGCCGCCCGATCTTCACAGTCCCATCCCTTTTTGCATGCGCGCGGCCGACGGCCGACCGCAGGGTCGTCATGAGCGAATTCCACGCCGATACCGTCGCGTCCGCCCTCGGCCTGTTCTCGGGTGGGCAGGACAGTGCCACCTGTCTGGCCTGGGCGCTGGAGCGGTATGCGCGGGTCGAGACCGTCGGTTTCGACTATGGCCAGCGCCATGCGGTCGAGATGCAGGCCCGTCTGGTGGTGCGCGAGTCCATGTCGCGGGCCCTGCCGCAGTGGGCTGACCGGCTGGGACCGGACCATGTGGTCGACCTGACCGGCTACGGCCGCATCGCCGAGAGCGCCCTGACTACCGACCGGGCCATCGAGATGGACGCGCGCGGTCTGCCGACCACCTTCGTGCCGGGCCGTAATCTGGTGTTCCTGAGCTGTGCCGCCGCCCTCGCCGACCGGCGTGGGCTCGAGGTGCTGGTCGGTGGCATGTGCGAGACCGACTTCTCGGGCTACCCCGATTGTCGCCGCGACACCATCGACGCCATGGTGACTGCGCTGAGTCTCGGGCTGGACCGGCCGGTGGTGATCGAGACGCCGCTGATGGCCCTGACCAAGGCCGAAACCTGGACCCTGGCCGAGCGGATCGGCGGGCAGCGGCTGGTCGATCTGATCCTCGAGGACAGCCACAGCTGCTATCTGGGCGACCGCGAACAGCGTCACCCGTGGGGCTATGGCTGCGGCACCTGCCCGGCCTGCGAGCTACGCGCCGCCGGCTATCAGCAATGGGCGGCCGCATGACCTATGCGGTGAAAGAGACCTTCCTGACGGTGCAGGGCGAGGGCGGACAGGCCGGTCGTCCGGCCGTGTTCCTGCGTTTTGCCGGCTGCAATCTGTGGAGCGGGCTGGAACGCGACCGCGCGACGGCCGTCTGCAGCTTCTGTGACACGGATTTTGTCGGCACCGACGGCGACGGCGGCGGCAAGTTCCGCACGGCCGAGGCGATGGCTGACCATGTCGCCTCATTCTGGCGCGGGCGAGACGGGGACCCGAAGCTGGTGGTCTGCACCGGGGGTGAACCCCTGCTGCAACTGGACGCCGCCCTGATCGCCGCCCTGCACGCGCGCGGCTTTGACATCGCGGTCGAGACCAACGGCACCGTGACCGCCCCGGCCGGGATCGACTGGGTCTGCGTCAGTCCCAAGGCCGAGGCTCCGGTGTTGCAGACCACGGGTCAGGAACTGAAGCTGGTCTTCCCGCAGCCCACGGCCATGCCGGACCGGTTCGAACACCTCGATTTCGAACGTTTCTGGCTGCAGCCGATGGACGGCCCCGAGCGCGAGGCCAATACCGCCGCCGCCCTCGACTACTGCCTGACCCACCCCAAATGGCGCCTCAGCGTCCAGACCCACAAATACATTGGCGTCCGCTAGACATGACGATGTTCGAGATCACCAAACAGGCGACGTTCGACGCCGCCCACCACTTCCCCAACGAACCCGAGGGCAGCATCTATCGCCGCGTCCACGGACACTCGTTCACCGTTGAGGCGACGGTCCGTTCGGCGACGCTGGATGCCGAACACGGCTGGGTCGCCGATCTTGGCGCGCTGGACCGGGCCCTGAAGGCCGCCGCCGGGGAACTGGATCACGGCATGCTGAACGAGAAGCCGGGGCTGGAACTGCCCAGTCTGGAGAACCTGTGCCTGTGGTTCGTGGAACAACTGAAGCCGGAATGGCCGGGGCTGAGCCGCATCACGGTGGCCCGCCCGACGATCCACGAGCGGTGTACGCTGACGCTGTAGCCGTCTAGCAGGTCCGTCCGCTGGCCCGCCGTTGTTCGCAGCGGCGCTGTTCGCGCTCATGGGCGCGCTGCTCGCGTTCATTTTTGGCCCGGGTCTCCTCGTCCGAGGTGGTGACGGCGTCGAAGCCGGCCCCGACCACCGAGCCGGCGACCTTGGCCGTGCCGCCGACCACGGCCGCGGTGCCACCGACGACCGCCCCGACCAGACAACCCTGCAGCAGCAGGGATCCGGCCAGGACGGCGGACAGGGCGGCAAGGCGGGTGGCGGGTACGGTCATGGTGGGCGCTCCGGGTCACCCCGTTCTGATCATGAAAGCATGAACAGAGCCTGACCCTGATCCTAGCGGCTGTCGACCATCACCAGTTCGGCGTCGCTGCCGGCGGTGATGACGATCTCGGCCTCGTCCTTGATGGCGCCGCCGTCGCGGGCGTTCAGGGTCACGCCGTTGACCTCGACCGTGCCCACGGCGGGCACCAGATAGGCGCGACGGTCGCCGGCGAGGCGGTAGGTCAGGCTTTCGCCGGCCTTCAGCGTCGCGCCCAGTACCTTGGCGTCGGCATTGATGGTCAGGGCCTCATCGGCCGGGTCGCCCGAGGCCAAAACCTGGAGCTGGCCGGAACGATCGGACTTCGGGAACGGCCTCATGCCCCAGGACGGCTTGGCCCCCGGCTTGTCGGTCTCGATCCAGATCTGGAACAGGGTGGTGGTCTCATCCTCCAGATTGACCTCGGAGTGGCGCACGCCGGTGCCCGCGCTCATAACCTGGACGTCGCCGGCCCCGGTGCGGCCCTTGTTGCCCATGGAATCCTCATGGGTGATGGCACCGGTGCGGACATAGGTGATGATTTCCATGTCCGAGTGGGGGTGGGGCGGGAAGCCGGTCTGGGCGGCGATTTCGTCGTCATTCCAGACGCGGAGCCGGCCCCAGCCCATGCGCGCGGGATCATGGTAGCTGGAGAACGAGAAATGGTGTTTGGCATTCAGCCAGCCGTGGTCGGCACCGCCGAGGCTGGCAAAGGGTCGGACGTCAATCATGATGGGGTCTCCTTGCGACGTCGGCGTAACAGCACCCGACGTCGGTTCGCAAACCATATAGGTAACAGCTACTGTTGCGAAAAGGGGGTCAACCCATCTGCGCCCGGTGCCGCAGCATCGCATCCGCCAGGACACAGGCGGCCATGGCCTCGACCACCGGTACGCCGCGCAGGGCGACGCAGGGATCGTGACGGCCTTTCGTTCGTAGATCTGTCTCGGCACCGTCGCGGGTGACGGTCCGGCGCGGGGTCAGGATGGATGAGGTCGGCTTGAAGGCGACCCGCGCCGTCAACGGCTGGCCCGTGGAAATGCCGCCCAGCACGCCGCCGGCATGGTTGGACAGGAAGACCGGTTGGCCGTCGTCGCCCAGCCGCATTTCGTCGGCGTTCTGCTCGCCGGTCAGTTCGGCGGCGTCGAAGCCCGCGCCGATGTCGACGCCCTTGGCCGCATTGATCGACATCATCGCCGCCGCCAGTTCTGCGTCGAGCTTGCCATAGACGGGCGCGCCCCAGCCGGCGGGCAGGCCGGTGACCTCCAGCGCCACCACCGCTCCGATCGACGAGCCCGCCTTGCGGATGCCGTCGAGGTAGGCTTCCCACGCCGGCACGGCGCTGGCCGAGGCGGCGAACAGGGCGTTGTCGTACACCGCGTCGAAATCGACGGCGTCGGGGGCGACCCTGTGCGGGCCCAGCTGCACGATCCCGGCGCGGATGCGGATGTCCGGGCCCAGCACCTTGCGCGCCACGGCCCCCGCCGCGACCCGCATGGCCGTCTCACGCGCCGAGGACCGACCACCACCGCGGTGGTCACGGACGCCGTACTTGCTCTGGTAGGTCAGGTCGGCGTGGCCGGGCCGGAAGGCGCGGGCGATCTCGCCATAGTCCTTCGAGCGCGCGTCCTCGTTTTTGATCTGGATGGCGATCGGCGTGCCGGTGGTGACCGGGCCGTTGCCGTCGTCGAATACGCCCGACAGGATGCGGGCCGTGTCGCTCTCCTGGCGCTGGGTGACGAAGCGGCTGCCACCCGGTTTGCGCCGGTCCAGCCAGGGTTGCAGGTCGGCCACGGTCAGCGGGATCAGCGGCGGGCACCCGTCGATGACGCAGCCGATCGCCGGCCCGTGGCTCTCGCCCCAGGTGGTCACGCGAAACAGATGGCCGAAGGTGTTGTGGGACATGTCGCCTCCGGCTTAGGCCGCCAGACGGTCCGGCGTCCAGACGCGGGTGAAGCGGGCCAGCAGATCCTCGGCCGAGGACGGGCAGTCGGCCACCGGCATCAGGGTCACGAACAGATGGCCCGGCGCGCGGCCTCCACGGGCCGGCAGGCCGAGATTGCGCAGGCGCAGTCGGACCGGGGCCTGCATGTCGGCCACCACCCAGGCCTGACGACGCCCGGCGTGGGTGTCGATCTCGACCCGACCGCCGTCTTCGAGTACCCGGGGCGAGACGGGCCAGGTCATGAACAGGTCGTCGCCCAGCACGGACAGCCCATCCGTCGGGCGGATCAGCACCGACAGATAAAGATCGCTGCCGTCATTAGCCGCTCGACGCAGCCGCAGGTGTTCGCCGCTGCGCAGTCCGGGCGGGACGGTGACGCGCAGGGTGCGGTCAGCCACGGCCACCCGGACCCGGCCGCCGTTCAGGGCCTGAACCGGCGTGATGCCGACCACCGGACGGGCCGCTGGACGGGCTGCAGGGGCTGCGAGGGCCGGACGCCAGGCTCCGTCCTGCTGGATCAGCCGCCAGGCGGCGATCACGCGGCGAAAGCGCTCGGCGTCGCCCCCCGGTTGATCCGGTCGTGCCGCCTTGACCGCCTGCCGGAAGGCACGGGTCAGGGCGGCGGCCTCGACCGCGCCATGCAGCCCCAGCAGGGCATAGGCCTCGCGGGTCGAGGTGACCTCGGTATGGGAACGGGCGCGCATTGCTTCCAAAGGCCCTGAACAGCGTCAACGGGCGGTTAACCGCGACCTGCTGTCACGTGCCCTTTTGTGCGGACGGCCAACGGCGCTATGTCAGCGGCATGACCGCACCAGTGATCCCGCCCAGCCCGACCCGTGAAGAGTATGCGGCCGACTATGCCGCCGCCCTGGCCGCCAATGGCGACGAGTTGATGTTCAGTCTTGAGGAACCGATCGGCCTGTTCGTCGACTGGATGGCCGACGCGCGGGGCAGTGAGCCGAACGACGCCAATGCCATGGCCCTGGCGACGGTCGACGCCGCCGGATTGCCGGATTGCCGGATTGTGCTGCTCAAGGACGTCGATGCGCGCGGCTTCACCTTCTATTCGAACAGCGAGAGCGCCAAGGGTGAGCAGCTGGCGGCGCAGCCGGCGGCGGCGCTGTTGTTTCACTGGAAGGCGCTGCGTCGACAGGTGCGTGTCCGGGGAAGCATTGAACCGGTCAGTGCAGCCGAGGCGGATGCCTATTTCGCCAGCCGGGCCCGTGAGAGCCGCGTCGGGGCCTGGGTATCGGACCAGTCACGACCGTTAGCGGACCGCGCGACGCTGGAGTCCGCGGTGGCGCGGGAGACGGCGCGGTTCGAGGGGCAGGATGTGCCACGTCCGGCGCGCTGGACCGGATGGCGTCTGGTACCTGAAAGTCTTGAGTTCTGGCGGGATCGACCCTTCCGCCTGCATGACCGCCTACGCTTTGAGCGTGACGGCAACGGCTGGAGCCGGACCCGCCTCTGGCCGTGAAGCGTCCGGGACATTGTAGCGAGCGAGGAAGGTCTCGACGGCATCGGCGGCGATCTCGGATATCGTTCGCCGGACGGTGACGGTTTCCCCGCTGACAACCGGCACGAAGAAGACGGGATGCTCCATCATTCCCATCAACTGGCCGGCGGCCCAGGTCGGGTTGTCGATCTTCAGCTGTCCGGTACGGCTCAGCTTGTTCAATGCCTCAATCAGGTCGGCCCCGAAGCTCTTCCGGCCGACCTCGAAGAACCGTGCTGCCATCTGCTGGAAACGCGGTCGCTCGGCCATAACCAGGCGAAAGATGGCGCGGACGAACGAGTCGGCCATGAAGTCCCCATAGGCCTTGGCATACAGCGTCAACTGCTCCCGCGCCGATCCGGAGGCGGACTGCACGAATTTCATCTGCTGAATGAAGTCGATGGCCGAATCCTCGATGACGGCTTCGAACAATTCAGCCTTGCCGGCGAAGTAGATATAGAGGGTTGCGGTCGAGACATTGGCGGCGCGGGCGATCGGTTCGATCCGGGTGCCCGCATAGCCGACGCTGGTGAAGTGACGTCGGGCATGGCGAATGATTGCGTCGCGTCGCGGGTCCGAGGCGAGCGATGACGAAGCGGCGAGATCAGTCATGGGCATTCAACGTCTCTTGATTGCCCCTACACTGACCTTCGGATTGCTGCGCTGCAACCCGAACCTAGGCCGTATTAATACTGTCTCAGCACGCACGCCAGGGCGTCAGCAGGGGGTGGGCGAGCACCGGCGCGGCCAGCCGGATTACGGCCTGGGGATCCTCAAGACGCACCGCCGCTGTTGAGTCCGCAACCACGAAATCGGCATTGACCCTGGACGGTTCGGTCAGTCGCTCATGGCCCGGACGGACCGTGGCCAGATACTGGGTAATCACCAAATCCGCCGTACGGCCACGCTCGGCCTGGTCGCGCAACAGGCGGCGGATGAAGCGAATATCGGCCGGAGTGTCGACGAACACCCGGATATCGAACAGGGCCGCCAGAGCCGGGGTACACAGCAGATGGGTGCCCTCGATCACCACGACTTCGGCGGCGCGCACGGCTTCGCCGCCGGGGTCGCGGCCGTGGTGGATGAAGGAATAGAGGGGGGCGACGATGTCGCGCCCGGCCTTGAGCGCGGTCAGATCGGCGATCATCAGATCGTGATCCCGCGCGGCGACGTCGTCGAAATCGAAGGTCGCCGGGTCGAAATCCGGGAGTCCGGCTGCGTCCCGATAATAGGAATCCTCGCGCAGGAGTACGGCGATCCCATCCGGCAGGGCCGACACCAGCGCCTCGGCCAGCGTCGTCTTGCCAGAGCCGGAGCCACCGGTAATGGCAATCAGAATACTCATGTCGTGCCTCCGCCGTTGCCGCCCGGTCGTTCTAGGAGCGGGTCGCGGACAAGGCCATCCCGAACCGCCTCCCGGTTACGTCAGGTCACGTTGCTTATCGCCGGTCACCTCGATAGCGTGGCCTCAAGTGCCTCGTTGAGCAGGCACAGACGAGGGATTGCGATGCTTGGATTGATGCAGGACTGGCCGCTGACGGTCGACAAGATCATCGATCATGCAAAGAATTGGCACGGCCACCGCGAGGTGGTCACGCGCTCGGTCGAGGGACCGATCGTCCGAACCACCTATGGCGAGATGCACGGCCGGGCCAGGCGGGTCTCCAGCGCCCTGCTGGCCTGGGGGGTCAAGCCGGGTGACCGGATCGCCACCCTGGCCTGGAATACCGGCCGCCATATGGAAGCCTGGTACGGCATCATGGGCATCGGGGCGGTGTGCCACACGCTGAACCCGCGTCTGTTTCCGGAACAGCTGATCTACATCATCAACCATGCCGAAGACCGGATGATCTTCGTCGATCTGACCTTCGTGCCCCTGCTTGAGGCGATCCTGCCGCACTGTCCGAGCGTCAAGAAGGTCGTTGTATTGACCGATGAATGGACGATGCCGGCGACCAAGCTGCCCGCCGCCGAATGCTATGAGCAGGTGTTGTCCGAAGCCTCGGACGACGTGACCTGGGGCGGGTTTGAGGAAAATACCGCCTGCGGCCTCTGCTATACCTCGGGCACGACCGGCAATCCCAAGGGGGTGCTGTACTCGCACCGCTCGAACTTCATCCATACGCTGCTGGGGCTGCAAACCACGGTGCTGGGAGCTACACCGAACGAGGTCATCCTGCCGGTGGTGCCGATGTTCCACGCCAATGCCTGGGGCATCGCCTTCGGTGGCCCGGCGGCCGGCTCCAAACTGGTGCTGCCCGGGGCCAGGATGGACGGTGAGTCCATCTATGAGCTGATCGTCAGCGAGGGCGTGACCTTCTCGGCTGCCGTGCCGACGGTGTGGCAGGGGTTGCTGGCGCACCTGAGGGAAAACAAGCTGCAGATTCCGACGGTCAAACGGGTCCTCATCGGTGGCTCCGCCGTGCCCGAGAGCCTGATCCGCGCCTTCCACGACGAGTTCGGAATCGAAGTGCTGCAGGGCTGGGGCATGACCGAGACCTCGCCGATCGGCACTCTGTCCAACCTGCCGCCGGAGCTGGCCGCCCTGCCGTACGACGAGCAGCTGAAGTGGCGCGTCAAACAGGGCACGCCGCCGCTGGGGGTCGAGCTCAAGCTCAAGGACTATGAGGGCAACGAAATTCCGCACGACGGCCACAGCTACGGCCGCCTGATGGTCAAGGGCCCGACCATTGCGGGGGCCTATTTCAAGGACGAGGGCGGCAGTATCCTTGATGACGAAGGCTTCTTCGACACCGGCGACGTCTCGACCATCGACGAGCAGGGCTTCATGCAGATCACCGACCGCGCCAAGGACGTAATCAAGTCCGGCGGCGAGTGGATCAGCTCGATCGAGATCGAGAACATCGCCGTCGGCCATCCCAAGGTCGAACTGGCCGCCGTGATCGGTGCGGCCCATCCCAAATGGGACGAGCGTCCGGTGCTGCTGATCAAGCTCAAGCCCGGCGAGAGTCGGGACAAGCAGGAACACCTTGATTTCCTGTCCGGCAAGATCGCCAAATGGTGGACGCCGGATGATGTGGTCTTCGTTGATGACATTCCGCTGGGGGCCACCGGCAAGATCGACAAGAAGGGTCTGCGCGAGCAGATGAAGGACTATCGTCTGCCTGGCGCAGGCTGAGTTCGGCAAGGAGCGACTCCGATGACCCCATCAGGGAAATCGACCCGGCCGCGCGGCGGCATCGGCATGCGCTGGCTGGTGCTGATCGTGCTGGCGGCCCCGCTGCTCGTGTTTGCCGCAGTGATGGGGACGCGGTTCGGCCTCTGGTCGGTTGAGGTCGGGCGCGATCTGCTGACTCTGCAGATCGGCCGCTGGCTGGCCCTGGCCGGTCTGGCCGCCGCGGCGCTAGGCGTGCTGCTGGCCCTGCGGGACCTGCGCCGACTCGGCCTGATCGCGGGGGTCAGCCTGCTGGTCTCGCTGGCGACCGTGGGCCTGTTCGTCCGCCAGCAGGCGCAGCTGACGGCACCGGCCCCGCTGGACGCGACCACCGCGCCGGCGGACGTCCCCGGCTACAGCGCCGAAACCGCCGCACTGCGGGTCGCCATGGGGGCACCTGACGCGCCGGCGGCCTGTCCGGGCCTGACGGCGGTGCCGACCCAGGTCGCCTCAGAGACGGCGACGGCGGCGCTGGAAGCGGCCGGCTTCACCGTCCAGAAGGCGGGTCTGTTCCAGTCCGAGGGCCTGCATGAGGGATTCTGGTTCGGTCTGCGCCATGACGCCGTGGTGCGGATCCGTCCCGGCCGCACCGACGTCCGGGTCACCGCCCGTGACGGCCGGCCCCAGGGCGACGCGGCCTGCCGGCTGGCGCGCGACATTGTCGACGGGCTTCAGGCCGGGCGGTAGGTCGCGGTCAGGGTCGCGTCCGGTTCGGCCACGACCCGGCCCTCGGCCACAAGCTTGATCAGATGGGCCAGCACCGACAGGCTGGCCGCCGGCCATAGTCTCTCGTCTACTGATACATAGAGAACCGGTACGATTTCCGCGATCTTCCGGTCGCCGGCCTGCAGGCGTTCCAGAATTTGCGCCTCGCGCGCCAGCCGGTGGTCCCGGTAGGCGCGCAGAAACGGGCCGGGATCGGTGACCGGCGCGCCATGGGTGGGCCACAGGGTGGTGAAGTCGCGGGCGATGACCGCGTCCAGAACTCTGCATATAGGCGACCATGTCACCGTCCGGCGGGGCCACCACCGTCGTTGACCAGCCCATCACATGATCGCCGCTGAACAGGGCGTTCTCCTCGCGCAGGACGAAGGCCAGATGGTTCGAGGCATGACCGGGCGTGGCCAGGGTCTCCAGCGTCCAGCCGTCGCCGGCCACGATCTCGCCATCGGCCAGGATCCGGTCGGGCTGGAAGTCGTCGTCATCGTCCTCCTCGATCGCCACGGCGGTGTCATGCGGACGGGTGAGGGCGGCGGCGGCCAGCACCGGCGCCCCGGTCGCCTGTGACAGGGGGCGGGCGAGCGGCGCGTGATCGCGATGGGTATGGGTCACCAGGATGTGGCTGACCGTCTGGCCATGCAGGGCCGCCAGCAGGGCGGCCAGATGGGCGTCGTCGGCCGGGCCGGGGTCGATGACGGCCACCCCGGCACCCGGGCGGTTGTGGCCGATGAGATAGGTGCCGGTGCCGGTGAAGGTGAACGGCCCCGGATTGCGGGCGATGACCCGCCGGATCAGCGGCGACACCGGTTCGCTCTGGCCGTAGCGAACCGGGAAGTCGCGGACGAAGGGGATCACGCCGGCCGGCCGGGGGCCCGGCCCGAGGCTTGCGTTAGGACTTCGTAAACCTTCTGCGGAGTGCGCGTAATGGCTGTTTCCATCGCTTTGGCTGTCTCAAATCGGCTCCAGCCGGTCGCTGTGGCCGTGTGCTGTCTCATGGCGGCGCAACTGGTCATGGCCTCATGCACGCCCGAGCCGGTGCCCTATGCGTCCCGGGTCATGATCCAGCGTTGACGCCCGACTGACGCCTGACCGGGGGCGGGCAGGTGCGTGGCCGTTACTGTCGGCGAACGCGCACGGCGCGGCTGTCGCCGACGACCAGAAGAAAGCTGCCCAGCGCCGCACTGCGCACGGTCACTGGCGGATTGCCGCGGTTGCGGAAGCTGACATGGGCCGTGTCGATCTGTTGCCAGACGCTGCCGTCCGCCAGGGTAAAGGTCCAGCGGCCTTCCCAGTTCTCGGTGGCGGTGACCAGGGTCAATCAATCGAGGTCACTGATTCGGGCGACCCGTTGCGCTCCGAAACAGGTTCGGAAGCGAGGGCAGGCTGAAGCCAAAGTTTTCCCGGCGCGCTGTGCTGATCTGGTTGCGATCGACCACCACAACGTCGCCCTGGCGCTCTGCAGCATCCAGCGCGGCGGCGGCGACATCGTAGCAGGCCAGGCGGGCCGAGGTGTCGGCCATCGTGCGACAGGCGACCAGTCTGGCCAGCAGATCCGCCCGGCCCATGGCCGGCTCTCCACCCGCGCTCTGGGCAGGCGGTGCGGCGATTACAGCGGTCGCGGACAGGGTCAGGATCGCGAGGGCGGACAGGACGGTGGCGGTCGATCGGATCATGGCTGGGGCGCTCCTTGTCGCGCGGAGATATGCGCCCCCTCCCCTTATGCATGAACACGATCATGCTCACCAGAGATCGCCCAATGAGCGAACGTGGCCGGAATACGACAGTGCGGGGGCAAGTTTGTTACGAAGGTGTAATTGCGGTGGCGTAATTGGGGGCGATCCGGATAGTTCGGGCCAACTGGGGTGTAATCTGTCGCCACAGCTATTGACTATCATGTCCGTCACCTCGGCGCTTGGGTCCCAATGGTCCCGATGTTCGAACCAGGGAGGAGCAAGCTTTTAAAGCCCACACCATCCGTCAGCAATTGCTGGCAACCACTATCATCGGCGGTCTTGTCGCCTTCGCCGCGCCTGTTATGGCGCAGACGCAGCCGGCCGCTACCCAGGTTGACGAAGTCGTTGTCACCGGTTCGCGTATCGTCCGTCAGGACTTTACCGCCATCAGCCCGGTCACCACCGTTGGTCAGGAGCAGCTCGAGCTGACCCAGACCCTTACGGTCGAGTCGCTTCAACGAACTGCCCCAGGTCGTTCCGGGCAACATGCGCACGTCCAACAACTCGGGCGGTGAAGCGTTTGTACCATCGACCTGCGTGGCCTCGGCGCCAACCGCAACCTGGTGCTGGTCAACGGCGAGCGCGTCCCCGGGTCCTCGACCACGGGTACGGTCGACCTGAACACCATCCCGGCCTCGCTGGTTCAGCGCGTTGAAGTCGTGACCGGCGGCGCGTCGGCCGTTTACCGGTTCGGACGCCATCTCGGGCGTGGTCAACTTCATCCTGAAGGACAACTACGAAGGTGCCGAAATGTCGGTGACCTACGGTTCTTCGTGGGAAGGCAAGGCTCCGGAGATTGAAATCAACGGCCTGTTCGGCGGCAATTTCGCCAACGGCCGCGGTAACATGACCGCCTACGCCGCCTACTATAACCGCGGCGAAGTCTTGCAGGGCGAGTTCGACTTCTCGGCTGTTTCGGGCGCTCTCTGGTCGAACCGCCCTGACTTCGAAGAAGCCTATGTCTGCGACACGGCCGCTGAAGCCAACGCCGCCGCCGCTGCCGGTGGTGGTGTGCTGTTCGCCGGTGGTTCGGCCACGCCGTCCTGGGGCTGGATCCAGAACTCGGGTGCCAACCCGTTCAACGCCGCGGCCCTCAACGCCAACCCGCTGACCTCCGGTCAGTTCGCTTCCTACGATCACGATTGTAACCCGGCCACGGCGAACATCCCGTACGCTGGCGGTCATCTGTCGTTTGACGCTGCCGGCAACCTCGAGCCCCGCAACGCTTCCGGTGCTTGTAACGTGCCGGATCGTGCCGCGGGTTCCTCGCGTTACAACTATGCGCCGGACAACTTCCTGATCATCCCGGCCGAGCGCGTCAACTTCACCACCATCGGCACCTACGACTTCTCCGACACGCTGCGGGCCAAGGTTCACCTGAACTACGTCAACAGCACCTCGCAGGTTCAACTGGCCCCGACGCCGGCGACCGGTCTGACGGTTACGATGACCCCGGCCATGCAGGCCCTGATCACCGCCAATCACCCCGATCTGGCGGCCGCCCTGGCCTCGCGTCCGAACCCGCTGGGTTCGTTCACCGCGAACCGTCGCATGAACGAAGTCGGCACGCGTAACTCGTATGACGAGAACAACTCGTTCTACCTGCTGACCACCCTGGAAGGTGAGTTCTCGCCGGCCTGGGACTGGAGCCTGACCGCTTCGTACGGTTCGAACAAGTTCGACAGCCGCGGCACCAACAGTGTCAACGCGACGGCTCTGCGCCAGGGCCTCGCCGGTTGCCAGGACGCTGCCGGTAATCCGCTGGGCGTCAACGCCCTGCCGGGGTACCGCTTTCCGCTGGACATCTTCGGTGCCGGCACCCTGACCGCGCCGATGCAGGACTTCATCCGCGTCAACACCTTCTCGACCACCCAGGTCGAAGAGACGCGCATCGCCGGTTACACCCGCGGCAACCTGTTCTCGCTTCCCGCGGGTCCGGTCGCCACTGTGTTCGGCTTTGAATATAGTGAAACCGACGCTGAATTCCGCGTCGACAACGAGCAGAAGTCCGGCAACATCTTCGGCTTCAACGCCACCCAGGACCAGGCCGGTTCGGTCAACGTTCAAGAGCTCTACACCGAAGTCTCGGTGCCGCTGCCTCGCGGACATGACCTACGCCAGCTATCTGGGCCTCGAGCTGGGCCTGCGTTACTCGGACTACTCGTCCATCGGTACCGTCTGGACCAACAAGGTCGGCCTGGAGTTTGCTCCGGTTCCGTCGCTGCGCTTCCGCGCCGTGTACAACGAAGCCACCCGCGCTCCGTCGGTGTTCGAACTGTTCCAGAACGGTGACCAGGGCTTCCCGTCCTACATCGACCCCTGCGTTGGTGCCACCCGGCCCGAACGCAGCCTTCTGTTCGGCTCAAACCGGCGGTGCCCTCGCACCGGCATTCTGGGCAGGCTTCACGGCCAACAACTCCCAGGTTGAAGCCTTTGCGTTCGGTAACCCGAACCTGGCTCCGGAGGTCGCCCAGACCTTTACGGCTGGTTTCGTGTTCCAGCCCGACTTCATGCCGGTCGGTCGCCTGAGCATGACGGTGGACTACTACGACATCGAAATCACCGACGTTATCGCGTCGTTCGGTGCCCAGTTCTTCATCAACGACTGCTACACGAACAATGTGGCCGCCTCCTGCGCCCGCGTCGTTCGTGACACCGGCACCGGTCAGATCGACCACGTGAACACCTCGCGTGGTAACCAGGGTACGTTCGCCACCAACGGTGTCGACCTGGCGATCGAGTACTCGATCGATCTGTGGTTGACGTCGGCCTCGCCGGTCGTCTGCGGATCAACGAACTGGCCAGCTTCGTGGACTCGTTCACGTTCAACGGCAACGAGTTCGTCGGAACCACCAGCGCCGGTATCGGTGGCGCGACGTTCGACTTCAACGTAGTGACCCGCCTTCTACGATATCAACGACTGGACGTTCATGACGCGCTGGAGCTACCTGCCCGAGCTGGCTGATGATCCGGGCTTCGGCTTCACGATCACGCCTTACCAGCCGGCCGCGTCGTACGTCGACATGTCCGCTCGTTGGAACGTGACCGACAACGTCGCCCTGTCGGCCTTCGTCGGCAACGTGCTTGATGAAAAGGCACCGCAGACGCTGAACGGTATCTTCTCGCAGGGTAACACCGACCCGCAGGTCTATCGTGTCCTGGGTCGTACGTTCTCCCTGAACGCACCGGGTCCGTTTCTAGGTCTCGATCCAGAGCTCAAGACTGGGGGCGGCGGGGGAAACCCCGCCGCCCTTTTTCTTGTGTGGTCGGTGTGTCCATGGCCTTCGGCGTCGCCAAAAAGCCATCGGGCCGCCCTCAGACCGTTGAGGCGTTTGGACCGGATGCCACCGGGTGGCCGCCGTTTTTGTGAGGTTGATCCATGAGTTTTCTTGCCGTCATCGCCGTTGCCGCCGCCGTCCACGGCCTGCCCCAGGACGGCTCCGATCGTGACCGCGCCGGTTGCCACCAAAGTTGACCGATTTAGAGCGCTATCGTGAGGCCGTGGCCTATGCCAATCCGATGCCGCGCGGAGCCCCGAGCTCCGACTATCCGCTGGTGGCCTGGTGCGATGCGCTGGTGACCGGGCATGTGGCGATCGGCGAGAGCCTGACGGACGCCGATCCGCTGGATCTGGACATCATGCGACTGCCCTGGGCCGGCTGGAGGCCGCGGACTTCCGGGCCGCGATGGCCACGGCGCGGTCGCGCCAGACGCCCGCCACCCTGGCCGCCGCCCGTGAGGCCGCCGCCGAGGCGACCGCCCGCTGGGCCCCGCTGATGGCCCAGGACGAGGCGGTGCGCAGTCAGGCCTTCGGCCTGTTCTTCGGCCTGCCGGGTCGCTGTGAACACGCCGCACGCCGTACTCGCGAAGGCGTCACCACCGCGCCGGCCACGCCGGAAGACGTGGGTCTGGACCCGAACTGATCGAGTAACCCCCTCCATCTGCGAGGGGCGAGGGGCGAGGGAGGGGAACGCCCCTCGGCCTGCGGGGTCGTTGTTTAGAAGTCGGCGACAGCCAGCGCTCGGCGTCGTCACATCCCCATGCCCTTGCGGCGGGCATAGTCCTCGACCTGGTCGCGCTCCACCTTGGCCACGCCGAAATAATAGGTATCGGGGTGGCCGATGTAGAGGCCCGAGACCGAGGAGCCGGGCCACATGGCATAGCTTTCGGTCAGCTTGACGCCGCCTTTTCGGCGCTCGGCCTGCAGCAGCCGGAACAGCGTCGCCTTTTCCGGTATGGTCGGGCTGGGCCGGATAGCCCGGCGCCGGGCGGATGCCCTGATAGTGCTCGCCGATCAGCTCTTCGGCGAATAGGTCTCGTCCGCCGCATAGCCCCACAGTTCGGTGCGCACCTTCTCGTGCATGCGCTCGGCCAAGGCTTCGGCGAAACGGTCGGCCAGCGCCTTGACCAGGATGGCCGAGTAGTCGTCATTCGGCGCGCTCGAAGCGCTCGGCAATGGCCACCTCGCCGATGCCGGCGGTGACGACGAAGCCGCCGATATAGTCCGGCTTGCCGCTGTCGGCCGGCGCGACGAAGTCGGACAGGGCCAGATTCGGCCTTGCCGTCGCGCTTGGCGAGCTGCTGGCGCAGCGTGAAGAAGGTGGCAAGCTCCTCGTTGCGGCTTTCGTCGGTGAAGAGGCGGATGTCGTCGCCGACCGCATTGGCCGGCCAGAAGCCGACCACGCGCTTTCGGCGTGAACCATTTCTCCTCGATGATCCGCTTCAGCATGGCCTGGGCATCGGCACAGAGTTGCCGGGCCGCCTCGCCCTGCTTCTCGTCCTCGAGAATTGCCGGGATAGCGGCCCTTCAGCTCCCAGGTCTGGAAGAAGGGCGTCCAGTCGATATAGCGGGCCAGGTTCCGCGAGGTCCCAGTCCTGGAAGGTGCGGGTGCCGAGGAAGGTCGGGGCCTTCGGCGGCGATAGGCGGCCCAGTCGGGCGGGAAGGGGCATTGGCGCGCGCCCTTGCGATCGGCAGGCGCTGCTTCTCCGCCTCGCTGCGGGCGATGCGCGTCGGCGACCTTGGGATATTCCGGCCTCAGCGGCCTCGACATAGGCCGGCTTCTGCTCCTGCGACAGCAGGCTCGAGACCACGCCGACGGCGCGGCTGGCATCGGTGACATAGACCGTCTGGCCGCGCTCGTAGCGCGGATGGATCTTCACCGCGGTGTGGACGCGGCTCGTCGTCGCCCCGCCGATCAGCAGGGGAATGTCGAAGCCCTCGCGCTCCATCTCGGCGGCCACATGCACCATCTCGTCCAGCGAGGGCGTGATCAGGCCGGAAAGGCCGATGATGTCGACCTTCTCCTCGCGCGCGGTCTCGAGGATCTTCTGCGCCGGCACCATGACGCCGAGGTCGATGACCTCGTAGTTGTTGCACTGCGAGCACGACGCCGACGATGTTCTTGCCGATGTCGTGGACGTCGCCCTTCACCGTCGCCATCAGGACCTTGCCGGCGCTCTGCCGTTCGCCGCGCCGCCATTGGAGGCGCTTCTCCTCCTCCATATAGGGCAGCAGATCGGCCACGGCCTGCTTCATCACGCGGGCGGACTTCACCACCTGCGGCAGGAACATCTTGCCCGCGCCGAACAGGTCGCCGACCACGTTCATGCCGGCCATCAGCGGCCCTTCGATGACGTGCAGCGGGCGCTCCGCGTTCTGCCGCGCCTCTTCGGTGTCCGCGTCGATGAATTCGGTGATGCCGTTGACCAGGGCGTGTTCCAGGCGCTTTGCCACCGGCTCGTCGCGCCAGGTAAGGTCGCTTCCTTGGCCTCCGCGCCGCCGGTCGCCCTTGAAGCGCTCGGCGGCCATCCAGCAGGCGCTCGGTCGCTGATGTTGGGCCTTGGCGGCGGTTCAGGACCACATCCTCGCAGGCCTCGCGCAGTTCCGGGTCGATGTCGTCATAGACCGGCAGCTGGCCGGCATTGACGATGCCCATGTCCATGCCCGCCTGGATGGCGTGGTAGAGGAAGACCGAGTGCATCGCCTCGCGCACCGGCTCGTTGCCGCGGAAGGAGAAGGACAGGTTCGAGACGCCGCCCGAAATATGGACATGCGGCAGGGTCGCCATGATCTGCCCTGGTCGCCTCGATGAAGTCGACGCCGTAGTTGTCGTGCTCCTCGATGCCCGTCGCGACCGCGAAGATGTTCGGATCGAAGATGATGTCCTCGGGCGGGAAGCCGACCTCGTTCGGTCAGCAGCTTGTAGGCGCGGGTGCAGATCTCGATCTTGCGCGCCTCGGTGTCGGCCTGGCCCTTCTCGTCGAAGGCCATGACGACCACGGCGGCGCCATAGGCGCAGGCATTTGCGGGCCTGGTGCAGGAAGGCTCTCCTCGCCCTCCTTCATGCGAGATCGAGTTGACCATCGGCTTGCCCTGGACGCATTTCAGGCCCGGCCTCGATCACCTCCCATTTCGAGCTGTCGATCATCACCGGCACGCGGGCGATGTCGGGCTCGGCGGCGATCAGGTTGAGGAACTCGATCATCGCCTGCTGCGGAGTCGAGCAGGCCCTCGTCCATGTTGATGTCGATGACCTGGGCGCCGTTCGCGACCTGGTCGCGCGCCACGTCGAGCGCGGCGGCATAGTCGCCGGTGGTGATCAGCTTGCGGAATTTGGCCGAGCCGGTGACGTTGGTGCGCTCGCCGACATGTGGACGCAATTGGGGAAGGGGGGTGTCGGGGGATGTGCGTGGGGGCCGGGGGGAGGGGGGAGAGGGTGGGGGGGAGCGGGAGAGGGTATCCGTCACGCCACCAGTTCAAAGGGTTCGAGCCGCCCCGACAGCCGCATGGCGATCGGACGTTCCGGGATGTCGCGCGCGGCATTCTGGCCACCGCCTCGGCGATGGCGCGGATGTGGTCGGGGGTGGTGCCGCAGCAGCCACCGACGATGTTGACCAGACCCGACGCGGCGCACTCCTCGATGAAATGCGCGGTCTCGTGCGGTTCCTCGTCATACTGGCCCAAGGCGTTGGGCAGGCCGGCGTTGGGATAGGCGCAGACCAGGGTGTCGGCGACGCGGCTGAGTTCGGCGATGATGGGGCGCATCACGTCGGCGCCCAGCGCGCAGTTGAAGCCGATGGAGAAGGGTTTGGCGTGGCGCACGCAGTTCCAGAAGGCCTCGGCCGTCTGGCCCGACAGGGTGCGGCCCGAGAGGTCGGTGATGGTGCCCGAAATCATGACCGGCAGGGCCTCCATGCCCTCGTCCTCGAGGCTCCTTGATGGCCATGATCGCGGCCTTGGCGTTCAGCGTGTCGATGATGGTTTCGATCAGATAGCAGGTCGACCCCGCCATCGATCAGCGCCCGCACCTGCTGGCGATAGGCGGCGTAGACCTGGTCGAAGGTCACCAGCGCGGGAGCCGGGGTTGTTGACATCCGGCGAGATCGACAGCATGCGGTTGGTCAGGGGGCCGATCGCGCCGGCGACGAAGCGCGGCTTGTGCGGCTCCTTCGCCGTCCAGCGATCCGCGGCGGCGCGGGCCAGTTTCGCGCCCTCGACGCTGATGTCGGTCACCGACTGGCTATCCAGGCCGTAATCGGCCTGGGCGATGGTCGTGGCCGAAAAGGTGTTGGTCTCGGAGATGTCGGCGCCGGCAGCGAAATACTGATCGTGCAGGTCGGCGATGACGTCCGGCCGGGTCAGGCACAGGATGTCGTTGTTGCCCTTCATCTGGCCGTTGTGCGTGGCGAAACGCTCACCGCGGAAATCCTCCTCGGACAGGTCACGGCGCTGGATCATCACGCCCCAGGCCCCGTCGAGGACGAGGATGCGGCTTTTCGCGGCGGCATGCAGGGCGGCGATACGGTCGGCACGGGTCATCAAACAGTCTCACGCACGCCCAGAACCCGGCAGATCGCATAGACGAGATCGGCCCGGTTCAGGGTATAGAAATGGAAGTCGGAAAAGTCTTCTTCCTGCAGGCGGGCGCAGGTCTCGGCCGCGACCGAGGCGGCCAGCAGCTTGCGGGTCTCGGGGTCATTGTCGAGGCCGTCGAAATGGGTGGCCAGCCAGGCGGGGACGGCGGTGCCGCAGCTGGCGCTCATCCGTTGCAGGGCCGCGAAATTCGACACCGGCATGATGCCGGGGATCAGGGGGATGGTGATCCCGGCGGCGCGGATCCGGTCGCGGAAGCGCAGGAAGGCGTCGATGTCGAAGAAGAACTGGCTGACGGCGCGGGTCGCCCCGGCGTCGATCTTGGCCTTGAGCACGTCGATGTCGTGGTCGATCGACGGGCTTTCGGGGTGTTTCTCGGGATAGGCCCCGACGGTGATGTCGAAGCCGCCGACGGCGCTGATGGCGCGGCTCAGTTCGGTGGCATTGGCATAGCCGTCGGCGCGGGGTTGATAGGCCCCGCCGATGCCGCCGGCGCTTTCGTGCCCGCCGGGCGGGTCGCCGCGCAGGGCGACGATATGGTCGACACCGATGGCCTTGTAGCTCTCGATCACCTCGTCGACCTCGGCGCGGCTGGCCTCGACACAGGTCAGGTGGGCGGCCGGACGCAGGCGGGTCTCGGCGATCATGCGCTGGACGGTGCGGTGGGTGCGCTCGCGGGTCGAGCCGCCGGCCCCGTAGGTGACGGAGACGAAGGCGGGGTTCAGCGGCTCGAGCCGGCGCACGGCCTGCCACAAGATCGCTTCGGCCTCATCCGACTTGGGCGGAAAGAATTCGAACGACACCCGGACCGGATTGCCGTTTTGACCGGCGCGGGCCACCGGCCCCAGCGGGGACAGCAACAGGGCGCGGGCTTCAGCCAGGGTCGCCATCAGGCAGGTTTCCTCTTGGTCGTGACAGGGCGCACGGCGGTCCAGATACTCACGGTCAGGCCCGCGTTCTCAGGGGGCAGGGCCGTGACGGCGGACGGTTTCAGTCCGGCGGCGGTGATCCACGCCCGGATCTCGTCGTCGGTGAAGCCGAGGCGACGGTGCTGATGCTGTTCGCGCAGCGCTTCCATCTCATGGGGGGCGAAGTCGATGATCGGCAATTTGCCGCCCGGGGCGACCAGACGTGCGGCCTCGGTCACGGCGGCGACAGGGTCGACCAGATAGTGCAGCACCTGGTGCACGACGACCAGATCGGCACTCTGCGACGGCAGGCGGGTGGCGAAGATGTCGCCGTGGCGCAGTTCGACCTTGTCCAGTTCCGCCCGGGCGACGTTGCTGCGGGCGATGTTGAGCATGCTCTGGCTCAGGTCGAGCCCGACCGACATGGCGGCCTTGCGACCCAGCAGGGTCAGCATGCGGCCCGATCCTGTGCCGAGATCAACCATCCGGTCGAACGGGCCGGGACCGGCGGCGTCCTCGATCGCAGCCTCGACCGCGCCTTCGGACACATAGAGTGAGCGTAGATGGTCCCACTGGGGGGCGACGCGTTCGAAATAGGCGGCGGCGTCGGCCTCGCGTTCGCGATGAACGTCACCCAGCCGGGCGTGGTCGCGTTCGCCGGCCTCGTCCTCAAGCAGGTCGAGGATGGTGTCGACCAGGCCGTGGGCACCCGCGTCGGACGAGACGCGGTAGAAGACACGGGCTCCGTCGGGGAAGCGTTCGATCAGGCCGGCGTCGGTCATCAGCTTCAGGTGGCGGGACACGCGCGGCTGGCTCTGATCGAGGATGCCCGACAGCTCCATCACCGACAGCTCCTCGCCGGCCAGCAGCGACAGGATGCGCAGGCGGGTGGGTTCGCCGGCGGCGCGCAACATATCGACAGTCTGGTCGGCGGTCAGTGTCATGGGGCCTGCTTCGGAAGATCATATAAGGATATCCTTATATGATCCTGCAAGGCAATGGCCGCGTCGGCTCAGGACGCGGAAGAGGGGTCCGCGACGGGGGACACCAGGGGTTCGCCGGCAAAGCAAGCCTGCAGGTTCTGCATCAGCAGCATCAACATGCCCTGGACCGCCTCGGTCGTGGCCCCGGCGGTGTGCGGGGTCAGGACGGTGTTGGGGACATCCGCCCAGCGGGCAGCATCGGTGGGTTCGTCCTCGAACACGTCCAGAGCGGCCTGGCCGAGGCGGCCACTGCGCAGGGCGGCGATCAGGGCGGTTTCGTCGACCAGCTGGCCACGGGCGACGTTGACCAGCAGGCCGTCGGGGCCGAGGGCGTCGATGACCTCGCGCGAGATCAGGCCGATATTGTCGTCGTCGGCCCGGCAGGCCACCACCAGAATATCGCTGTCACGGGCCAGCTCGATCAGGGAGGCGGCGCGCGGCCAGGCGGCGATCCGGTCGCGCGGGCTCCACCACTGGACGTTCATGCGCAGGGCCTCGACGCGACTGGCCACCGCAATGCCGATCTGGCCGAGACCGACGATGCCGACGCGCTGACCGTGCAGGGACGGGGTGATGGTGCGGACGTCGGCGGTCCAGCCGCCGGCGCGCATCTGGCGGTCACCGGCGACGATCTGGCGGCGGGCGGCGAGGATCAGGCCCAGCGCATGGTCGGCGACGTCCTCGTGATTGACGCCGGGCGCGTGGGTCACCGGCAGGCCGCGGGCGCGGCACCAGTCGACGTCGATGCCGTCATAGCCCGAGGTGAAACAGGCCAGAAGTTCGAGGTTGGGCAGGCTCTCGATCAAATGTTTGTCGATCGGATATTCGCCGGCCACGACCATGGCCCGGATGTCGTCGCGGGCCTCGACCGGGGGACCTTCCCAAAAACGGTAAACCGTACAGGTCGCCTCAAGGAAGGCGGTCAGCGGCGCCAGGTGCCGCTGCATGATCAGGATGGCGGGGCGGTGGGTCATGGGATGATCCTACACCAGCCACGGGGCCTGCGAGCAAATCCGGTGTCAAACGCCGCTGGAGCAGGCTGTGGCTGACCGCCCCGTGCGGGACGATCAGCCGATCCGATGCGATCTAGCGGGCGAATTTCTGGAATTTGATCCGGTGCGGGATCAGGCTGTCGACGCCGAGGCGGCGCTTCTTGTCTTCCTCATAGGCTTCGAAATTGCCTTCGAACCATTCGACGTGGCTGTCGCCCTCGAAGGCCAGGATGTGGGTGGCCAGACGGTCGAGGAACCAGCGGTCGTGGGAGATGACCACGGCGCAGCCGGCGAAGCCTTCCAGCGCCTCCTCGAGGTTCTGCAGGGTCTCGATGTCGAGGTCGTTGGTCGGTTCGTCGAGCAGCAGCAGATTGCCGCCGGTGGCCAGGGTCTTGGCCAGGTGGACGCGGTTGCGCTCACCGCCGGACAGCTGGCCGACCTTCTTCTGCTGGTCGCCGCCCTTGAAGTTGAAGCTGCCGACATAGGCGCGGGTGTTGATCTCGCGCTTGCCGACCATCATCACGTCGGTGCCGCCCGAAATCTCTTCCCAGATGGTCTTGTTGGGATCGAGCGAGTCGCGCGACTGGTCGACATAGGCCAGCTTGACCGTCTCGCCGACCTTGATGGTGCCGGCGTCGGGCTGTTCCTGGCCGGTGATCAGGCGGAACAGGGTCGACTTGCCGGCCCCGTTGGGACCGATGACGCCGACGATGCCGTTGGGCGGCAGTTTGAAGGTCAGGTCCCTGAACAGCAGCTTGTCGCCATAGGCCTTCTCCAGCCCCTCGGCCTCGAGCACCACATTGCCCAGACGCGGGCCGGGCGGGATCTGGATGACGGCGTGGGTCTGGGCCCCGCGCTGATTCTCCTGTTCGGAGACCATGCGTTCATAGGCGGCCAGACGGGCCTTGGACTTGGCCTGACGGGCCTTGGCTCCCGAGCGGACCCATTCCAGTTCGCGGGTCAGGGCGCGCTGACGGGCTTCGGATTCCGACTGCTCCTGGACGACACGCTTGGTCTTCTGCTCCAGCCAGCTGGAATAGTTGCCCTCGTAGGGGATGCCCTTGCCGCGATCGAGTTCCAGCGTCCATTTGGTGACCAGGTCGAGGAAGTAACGGTCGTGGGTCACCAGGATGACGCAGCCGGGGAAGGCCTCAAGGTGATGCTGCAGCCAGGCCACGGACTCGGCGTCGAGGTGGTTGGTCGGTTCGTCGAGCAGCAGCATGTCGGGCTTGGACAGCAGCAGGCGGGCCAGGGCGATGCGGCGCTTCTCACCGCCGGACAGGTTTTCGACCGACCAGTCGTTGGGCGGGCAGCGCAGGGCGTCCATGGCCATTTCGACGCGGCTGTCGATGTCCCACAGGTCTCCGGCGTCGATCTTCTCCTGAAGGGCGGTCATCTCCTCCATCAGTTCGTCGGTGTAGTTTTCACCCAGCTCCATGGCGACGGCGTTGAAGCGGTCGACCAGCTGCTTTTCCTCGCACCAGGCGATGGCGTTTTCCCAGACGTTCTTGGTGTCGTCGAGGTGGGGCTCCTGCTCGAGGTAGCCGCGCTTGATGCCGTCGGCGGCCTTGGCCTCGCCGGTGAACTCCTTGTCGATGCCGGCCATGATCTTGAGCAGGGTCGACTTGCCCGAGCCGTTGACGCCGACGACGCCGATCTTGGCGTCAGCATAGAAGCTCAGCCAGATGTTTTCAAAGATCTTCTTGCCGCCGGGAAAGGTCTTGGTGAGACCCTGCATCTGGAAAATATATTGCTGCGCCATGAGGTGCGGTGCGCCCTGTCGTCTGAACGGATGGGGAGGTAGGCGCGGGATGTAGCCGCCACGCCGGGTTTGGGCAAATCCTAGGGACGGGGAACGGCGGTTTGATGGCGGTGCTGACTGGTTCTCCTTACGGTAAGGCGGTAAGATGCGGGCCATGAGCGTGCATTTCGCCAGGATCACTTCCAAGTCGCAGACCACGGTTCCGGCCGAGGTGCGCAAGGCGCTGAAGGTCGGGCCGGGCGATACCCTGGCCTACCGGATCGGGCCGGACGGCGTGGTCGTCACCCGGGCCGAGCCGATGGACACGGCCTATCTGCGCAGTCTGGAGCGGGGTCTGTCCGAATGGGGAACGGCCGAAGACGCCGCGGCCTATGACGATCTGTGAGGCGGGCGACGTTGTCGTCGTGCCGTTTCCGTTCAGCGACCTGCCGGTCGCCAAGCCACGCCCGGCCGTGGTCCTGTCCGCCCGCGCCGCCAATGCGGCCGGGGGGACCACGCTGCTGGCGATGATCACGACGGCCTCGGGCGGACTCCGCGCCGACGACACGCCACTGGCTGACCCGGGCGCTGCCGGTCTGAAGACGCCATCCCTGCTTCGGCTCAAGCTGTTCACCATCGATAACCGCCTGATCGCGCGACAGATCGGGCAACTTTCGCCCGCCGACCGCAAGTCGGCGCGACGGGCCGTGTCCGCCTTCATCGCGATTTGACCCGCCTCAGGCGTAGTTGAAGCTGATCGAGATGCGCTCCGATTTCGCGGCGTTTGGCGGGACCTCGTGGCGCAGCCAACTTTCCCACATCAGCACGGTGCCGGCGGCGGGGGTCAGATAGACGAAGGGTTGTTCGGCCAGGGGGGCGTCGGCGGTGACGGCGGGGCGGGCCATCATCATGGCCAGACGCGGGTCCTCCAGCTTCAGGGCCGAGGCGCGGTCGGGGACTTCGACATAGACGGTGCCGGACAGATAGGCGTGCGGATGGATGTGGCCGGAATGGCCGCCACCGGGCTTGAGGATGTTGACCCAGAGGTTGTCGAGTTTCGGCTTGCGCGCCAGGTCGAAATTCAACGCCCTGGCATAGGCGAGGGCGTGGCGGTCCAGCAACCGCTTGAGATCGGCGAACTCGGGCATCCGCTGCGGCAGGTCGTTGAGCGAGCCGTAGGAGGTGTAGCCGCGATAGGCGTGGTCGCGGCACCAGGCGCGGCCGGCCCCGTCGTCTTCGGCCAGGCCGCGGCAGGCGTCGGCCAACCCGGCGTTGAAGGCCTCGAAGCCCGGCTCGGCCGCGAGGCTGGCTTCATAGATCTGGGTGACGAACAGGGGGCGCAGGGACATGGGCGGTATCTAGCCGGTCTGATCGTCGTCGAGAAGATCGGTATCGCCGGGCGGTTCGACCGCGCGCGCGGCCTGCAGGGTCATGGCCTCGGCCCGCAGCAGGGTGGCGGAGAGGATGAACTCCTCGGGGTCGGGCCGGTCACCGGCGCGGAGGGCGGCGACGAACAGGGTTTCGCGCGGGCCGACGGGTTCGGCCTCGCCGCGGCTGAGCATGTCGAGCCGGGCCCGCTGCAGGGCGTGGGCGAACAGGCGGTCGCGGCGGCGGGGGCCGGGGGAACGCGGGCGCATGGAGACCTCCTGATCGGTTAAACGCCGGACGTGCGGATGCGACCGGCGGCGCGTGGCGACGCCGGGGCGGGGAGGGTGCGGGGCTGCCGGGCCTCGCCCGGAGCTATGGATAAAAACCGTTTCGACGAGGATGACGCCCCGCGCAGCCGTTTTCCACGCGCCCTCCGGCTGGCGGCCCTGTTCGGACCTTGCCGGATCGTCCCGGGCCCGTTGCCGGGCGCGGGGGTCGGGACGGAGGTGCCGGTCGTGCCGGGATCGCTCCGCCCTCGGGCGCGCGGCGAGCAGTGAACGGCATCCCGCGCCGTCCAAGGGACCCCCGGAGGGTTCCGCCCCCGGGCTTCATCGCTCGACCACAGCCCCGCCGCCGTGCGGGCACTGGATCCGACGCCCTCCCCATCGGCGGGGATGGGAGGGAGTCTGGCACAGGCCGGAACCGGGGCGGGTTTTTAGGAGAGCGGGGAATGCAGGGCTTTGAATTCGTTGAGGAAAAGGTAGGGGAGATGCGCGGGTTTTTGGGAAGGATGTGGCATGTTTGGGGGAGCTCAGGCCTGGGCCTCCGGGAACAAGCCGGGCATCCAGCGCCCGGCCAGGGCGGCAGGAAAGCCGAGGCGGAGCGGAGCGCGGCTGCTTTTGGCCAGCAGGACGCCGGACCTTGTCAGGGGTTCCAGCAAACGCCGGCTGTGCCGGTCCGTCATACCGTCCAGGATGTTCGACACGTCGCCCCGGGGAAGTTCGCCGCGATAGAGGATTGTACTGACGACGGCACCGACCTTGCGGTTGAGGTGGCCCAGTTTGGCTTCCTCCTCGATCCAGACCTCAATCCGTTTGCGAAGGCGTTCCGGTTCGATCAACGCTTCCATGAAGTCGACCTGGTCGATGCAGGTCTTCAAGAAGAACTCCGTGAAGGCGGCGAGGGCCGCATGGCTGAGTGCGCCGCGCCCATCGAGGTCCCCCCGGCGCGGCTGGTCGCAGCTGGCCAGGTGCGCCTTGTAGGCCTCGACGTTCCGCGCGAGCCCGCGCGAGACCGACCACACGGCACCGGAGTCGACCAACTCCAGTAACAGGGCGTGCGACATGAGCCGTCCGACGCGACCATTGCCGTCCATAAAGGGGTGTATCCGTGCCAGCCGATGGTGGGCGGCGGCGGCGGCGATCGTGGTCTCGTTAGCGCCGAGGCGGGAATAGACGGCCTCGAACCGATCCATGAAGCGCGCAACCGCCCCCGGGCTTATGGCCCGGTGCCGGCCGACCTGGACATCCAATTTCCTGTAGTCACCCGGAACGACCGCCACGCGGTGCCCGTCGGGGTATTCCGCCCAGCGCATTTCTTCCGGCATGGCGGTGTAGAAGCGGTCGTGGGTTTCCCGGATGCTTTCGATTGTGGCGGCCCGGCCGCGCAGACCGCCTTCGTCGATCCAGCGCTGAACCTCGATGTGGGCCCTGGCTTCAAGCTGGAGATCGCGCTTTGCGGCGTCCGCGTTGTAATCGTTGTTGAGCGCCCGCTCGATGTCGACCGGGTGGGTTTTATGGCCTTCGATCAGGTTGCTGTAATAGCAGTTCATCGACCGAACGAGGGTCGCCAGGGACTCGACGATCGGGCCGGGGAGGCTGCGTTTGAATCCGGCGGACCGTTTGGCCAGATCAAAGGCGAGTTCTGTCGCGACATCGCGACCCCTGCCAAACCCCTCGCCGAGCCGGGTGGGCTCCATGAGGCTGACATCCTCGCCATCATCCCGGACCGTAACTTTGTCCGCTTTAATGTCCGTTTCCATGTCCGGTTCCTGAAGGTCGTCCATCCAATCATATCATCGATGCTATGGATTATGAAGCCGAGCAGGCAGTCGTCTCTATGTCCGCTTTAATATCCGGTTGTGAAGGCGCAAACTCCAGGCGACGGCCCGTCGGAGCGCGAAAGCGGCCGGAAAGCTCTGCGGCCCGCCGGGGCCACCGCCAGATCCAGCCAGTCCCCGGCCGAGCATCGCCGGCCGCGCACGCCATCGTCGTCATTGTCCCTCACCTGTGTACGGGTTCGAACGACAGGAAGGCGCCCGGCCCAGGCGACTGTTCGGACCACAACACAAGGGCGGCCGCACGCTCGCCGGAACGACGGTCAAGCGACCAGGGATGACAAGGCGCTACAGCCGCCCGCCCTCAGCTTGCCGCTCGGGCCCGCCAATACACAGATAACGAGATAGATAGAGGGGCCCGGCGCGTTGACCGGTCAGCACACACGAGCCCGAAGTGTCCGTCTGGCATCACCTCAAATCCCGTCATCCACGGGACACGCCCGAGGATGACGGGTGCGATCAAGTCTGGTCGTCGCCCGCACCCGCCTGCCGTTCAAGGCCGGCGACAATGGTGGCGACGCGGGTGTCGTCCGGGTTCAGCGCCAGGGCGTGGCGGTAGTGTTCGAGGGCACCGGCATGGTCGCCGAGCGTCAGCAGGGTCTCGGCCAGGCTGTCGTGCGGATTGGCGGACCGGGGATGGCGCGCGACATTGAGACGGAAGGCGTCCAGCGCCGCCTCGGGGCCGAAGGTCGCGGACAGGGTGTAGCCGACGGTGTTCAGGAGCCCTTCGGCCTCGGCCAGACGGTGTCGGTCGGCGATATGGGCGTCCAGCCGGGCCAGCGCCGCCGGCCAGCCCTGTGCGGCATGGTCGGTGACCAGATCCTCGAACAGCAACTGGGTCGGGCTGGCGAAGCCGGGAATCAGCGCGTCGGCCAGCACCGTGGTGATCCGGCGGGTCGGATCGCGGCCGCCGTTGTCGAGGTAGATGACCGTGACGGTGTCGGACGGATCCGACTTGCGGAACCCGTGCATGAAGTTGACGCGATTGCCGCCGCCGTGGCCGACGGTGATGAAGTCGCCCAGATCCGAATACTCCAGCCGTCCGCATAGGCCCCCGGCCGGCCGTTCGACAGCGGCAGGGGCTGCCAGTGATCGAGCAGGGTGCGGCGCGGGACCAGATCGCCGCGCACGAGGGCCCCGGCCCAGACCAGTCAGATCCGACAGACTGGTGTTCAGGCCGACCGACGACCAGACATAGGGCGGATAGGTGGGGTAGATCTCGGGGGCCATCCTACTGGCCGTCCATTAGCCTTAGCCAGTTTTTTATTAAATGACAATACTTGGCCAAGCCATGCTCCATGGTTTAAGCAAACCAATTTATATATCCATATTCTGTGTGGCCTGCTTCTATGCTGGTCGACTTTACTACTAGCCCGTAATTTTAAAACTTTATCTGAACAACAAGCACAGTGGATTGCCGTACTCACTTGCGCTCTATGGATGCTCCACCCTTATATGGTGTCTACCACGCTCTATGTGGTACAGCGTATGGCACAACTGGCTACGCTATTCTCACTTGCAGGTATCGTATTGTATCTGCATGCGCGCCTACACATTAGCACAAACACCAAAGCGCGCCTATTTTTGGATGACCTTTGCTGTTGGTGCAGGCACTGTGCTCGCCACTTTCAGTAAGGAAAACGGTGCGCTGCTACCTTTGCTGATTCTAGTCATCGATTTTTGTCTACCAAAACAAGGTAAACCGGCTTGGCAATGGCGAGCTATTGTTATCACTATTAGTCGATTGCTATTGCTGTAATACTCGCTCGTTATATCAATTTTTCCGATAATCCTTGGCCCAATCGCAACTTCAATATGATTGAACGCTTACTCACCGAAGCGCGAATTGTTTGCGAGTACCTCTTGCACTTGTTTGTGCCGCGCATTGAGGGCAATGGGCTGTATCAGGATGGCTATGTGATTTCCAAAGGGTTGTTAGTTTCGTTCAGCACAATTCTCGCAATTGGCTTTTTAACATCTTTATTAATCTTTGCTTTTTGGATACGCCGAACAGCGCCTGTCATCACTCTGGCTATTCTGTTCTTTTTTTCAGCCCACCTGATGGAATCTACTGTAGTAGGACTGGAGCTTTATTTTGAGCACCGCAATTATTTTTGGCAGCACTGTTTTCTTTTTCTTCCCTAGCTTGGTATTGCATCTTTCACTCCACGCTTCAAGTTATTACCTCTGATTGCTGTGGTAATTTTAGCTATTTTGGCTTCTATGACTTGGCTGCGCGCTAATCTCTGGAGTGACAATGACAAGCTGGAATTATACTGGGTCCAATCTGCTACCAACTCACCGCGCGCCATCAACAGTATGGCGGCTTTCTACATGAATCAAAATCAATATGAAAAAGCCAATTCTTACTTGGAAGAGCAAAGCCAGCGCCTAGAAAACAGTTCGCTATTAACAGCCCGCTTACTGTTGCAAAAAGTTTTTGTTGGGGTAGCAACAGAGCAAGATTTCATTCTCGCGGGCGAGCGCCTTAAGCAACAAGAGTTTGACGCACAAACAGTTGTAGCGTGCATTACCATTGTCAACAAGTCATTGCAGGGGAAAATTCAGATTACGCTTATTTCTCCCTAAAGCTGTAAACAGCATGGGAGAAAGCCCTGTGTATAACCAGTTCCCACTATTTATCCGCTTGCAGCATTATTTGCGTGGACAGCTTTACTTGTACTTGCAACAACCTGTTCCATGCTGAAAGAATATACATCAAGCCATTGCACGCTACAACGAAACAGATGCCGCACTGGCCATGGTGGCTGAAGTCGCCACTGCTGGTTACGCAACAGAAGCTATTACGCTGCTAGAACAAACAGAGCAGATTTTTAAACAGCAGGAAGATCGCAAATTAAAACGCTCCCGTGCATCCTATGAAAAAGACATTAAAATTTGCATAGCGCATTGAATGACGCCATCACGCAGACACAGCAGGATTTAACACCATGACCATTAGTCGTACTTCCAGCCAAAAACGAATCCGCTGCGATTGGCGCTACAGTCGCTGGCATTATTGCGCTGCTGCCTGACGCTGAAGTGATTGTCGTCAACGACGGCTCCACCGATAACACCTTAGAAGTTGCAAAAGCTGCTGGGGCGCGTGTGGTGTCGCATCCCTATTCCAAAGGCAATGGCGCTGCGATTAAAACTGGCGCACGTGCGGCTACCGGCGAAATCATTGTCTTTATGGATGCCGATGGCCAGCATGATCCAGCCGACATTCCTCGCCTACTCGCACGCTTAGAAGAAGGCCACGACATGGTCGTCGGTGCGCGGCAAAAAGGCTCTCAAGCAAGTGTAGGCCGAGGCATAGCCAATAAGTTTTATAACCGCTTAGCCACCTATATGACCGGCCACAATCGAAGACTAACCTCAGGCTTTCGTGCAGTACGCGCTAGTAAATTTCGCGAGTTTTTGTATTTACTGCCCAATGGTTTTTCCTATCCAACCACCAGCACCATGGCGTTTTTCCGTGCCGGCTATTCGGTTGCCTATGAGCCCATCCATGCCGCGCAACGCATCGGCAAAAGCCATATCAACTTGTTGAAAGACGGTATGCGTTTTCTGCTGATCATCTTCAAAATCGGCACCCTGTACTCGCCGCTCAAACTGTTTGCCCCTATCGCCGCCGTACTGTTTGGCATGGCCACACTCTGGTACGGCTACACCTTTGCTGATGCCGGCCGCTTCACCAATATGAGCGCGCTTACTCTACACCGGCAGCGTGATGATATTTTTGATGGGGTTGATCTCGGAGCAGATCACGGCGTTGATGTATAAGGATGGGGATTAAAGGAACTATTACCATGTTAAAAGCTACATCACGTTACTCATTTTTGTTGACTTTTAACATCGTTGTTAATAGTATCCATCGCAACACACCCGCCATGCCTCTCTCCGAAGCACACTTTGGCGGGTTTTTTGTTTTTGGTGTTTATCAATGAATGGATTCAGTTTTTCCTTTACGATAAGCAACAAATCAGCCTATTGCGTGAGCGCGGACTACATATCCCTGACGAAAACCGCACCAAACGCTACTTATCAAACATCGGCTATTTTCGTTTATCTGCCTATACCCGTCCTTTTTACCAGCCCAACACCAGCACTCATACTTTTATCGAAAACACGGCATTTGACGATATTTTACGGTTGTATGTATTTGATCGCGAGCTACGCTTACTGCTTTTAGATGCCATCGCGAATCGAAGTGGCTTTACGTGCGCAGCTTGCTAATACGCTGGCTGAACATTATGGGCCGCATGGGTATTTGGAGCCTACAATTTTTGATACTCGTTACAAGCATGACTGGCTGCTAGAAAAACTTGAATACACCGGTACGCAGCGGGATATAGAACTCTTTCTTTTACATTACCAACACAAGTACTCCAGCGCTCCTACACAACCACCTATTTGGATGGCTGTTGAATTACTCAGTTTTAAAGAAGTTTCTACGCTACTCGCAAATTTACGCAACACAAAAGACACCCAGCGCATAGAACAACATTTTGGCTGGAAAATGCCGGTACTACGTTCTTGGTTTCGTAGCTTATCTGACTTACGCAATATGTGTGCTCATCATTCACGCGTATGGAATCGTGAGTTTGGCAGCCGTCCCGAGATACCAAAAAAAGTGCAAACTCAGTGGCCGATAATTGCGCATCTTCTTCCCTCACCTTTTCAAAACAGTCCTGAGCAAACAATATCCCCACAGCGCAGGTTGTATATGTTCGTAGTTGTTATGCAATCTTTACTCAATGTTGTCTCACCCAAAAGCCGCTGGGCAGAGCGCCTCATCGACTTAATTGATCGCTATCCAAACGTCTCACGTTGGCACATGGGCTTTCCAGAGGATTGGCAAAGCGATCCGTTTTGGTAGCGATTCGTGACTAGCCCTAGTAAGCACAAAAATACCGAGAATAGTGATGCTTAAAGGCCCCATTGCCCGCGCGACTATTCGCACCACCGTTTTGTGCTGGGGCTACGCCTTGTTGTGCCCGCAGGCACTTTATTGTTGGTGGCTAGAATGCTTGGGCCAGAGCAGTTTGGAGTTCCCGGGGGTTGCGGCGTTAGCGGTATTGATGGGTAATTTTTCAACCTTTGGTACCCATTTAGTGTTGCTAGGCGAAGTATCTAAAGACGTTTCTCTGCGCGAACAGGTGTTGTCATATGCAGTACCAACCCTCATAAGTGGCAGCTTATTGTTCGCTACTTATCTGGCTATTATTTTTTTCTGGTTCAGCGAGGTGAAATTACCTCTGCCCGTACTCCTATGCATAGGCATTACAGAAACCATTCTACTGCCTCTTTTTGTATTACCAGCAGTAGAGCAACTTGCTCTTGAAAAAACCGCTCGCTCGCAATTACTAATAATTATGCCGCTCAGTCTGCGCATGTTAGTTGCGGCAAGCGTAGTATTGGCCGTCCCCGAGCACCCTCTAACAGTATTTCCTATTTGTATATGGTTACAGCAATGCTGGCATTGGTCTTTATGAAACTGTACAGCCAAGATGCTTGGCTAGCTCTAAAACAGTGGAAGCTAGCCAATAGACAACAACTTAAACATAGTGCCGGTTATGCAGTCTTAGCCCTAACCGCAGCAGGCCCTAGCGAGCTAGATAAAATGCTTGCGGTAAAGTTGCTACCTCTGGGAGTTAGCGGTTTGTATGCGGCAGCTTCGAGAGTGATAGGCGCAGCCACACTACCAGTGATAGCACTTCTGCTTTCAGCATTACCAAGACTGTTTCGTGACGCTGAAAGTAATCCTATACAAAACAAGCGACTGATGAATTGGATTTTTGTAGCAGTGTTTTTGTACAGCTTGATCCTAGCTGTTTTTATGGCTGGCAGCACCCGTGTTTGAATGGTTATTTGGTGAAAAATATACTGGTGTGGCAGAAATGCTAAAGTGGCTTTGCTTAGCAGTGCCGGGGTTAGCATTACGTATTGCAGCTGGCAGTGTACTTATGAGACAATGCATAAACCATGATGAGCTGGCTTTGAAGTGTTTGGTATGTTGATACTAACTATTGTAGCCATTAGTTACCATAGGATTGAGTGGTAAAGGTGTAGCATTAGCTTTAGTAGCTTCTGAGTGGATAATGGCAGCTACTGGAATAATATTTACAATTAAAAAGAAAAAATATTAAAAACCTTAAACATAATATCGAGATAAAAAATTTTTAAAAATATAGCTATTTAATTATCATTAATTTTATTCTAGATCAAGTGGTTATAGGTACAAGTATCCAGCCCATTATATAAAGAAATTCCTAGGATTTTTTTTATTATTAAAAACTCCAGCTAAAAACAACTGATAACGTAGCAAAAACAGCTCTTCTTTTTTCAAAAACCATTGGTAAGAAGGAAAAAAAGCTTTCTTACAATCTTCATTAAGCGTAATACAATTGTTTATAAATTCTTTGTTTATGAACTTGTCAAATTTCTTAGAAATAGATTCACCTATTCTATATCTCACTGTAACTTCATTATTGAAGTACAGC
>JAUCCG010000014.1:0-13993 GCA_034676465.1 Brevundimonas sp.
CATGTCCTGCTCGTGATGCATCGCGTGGATGACCGAGCCGGCGCCCAGGAACAGCAGCGCCTTGAAGAAGGCGTGGGTGAAGAGGTGGAAGATGCCGGCCGAATAGGCCCCGTGCCCCGAGCGCCACGAACATGTAGCCGAGCTGCGAACAGGTGGAATAGGCGATGACCCGCTTGATGTCGTTCTGGACCAGGCCGACCGTCGCCGCGAAGAAGGCGGTGATGGCGCCGATGACCAGAACCACGGTCATGGCGAACGGCGAGGTCTCGAACAGCGGCGACAGGCGCGCGACCATGAAGACGCCGGCCGTCACCATGGTGGCGGCATGGATCAGCGCCGACACCGGGGTCGGGCCTTCCATGGCGTCCGGCAGCCAGGTGTGCAGCAGGAACTGCGCCGACTTGCCCATGGCGCCCATGAAGAGCAGCAGGCACACCACGGTCATGCGCGTCCACATCCCAGCCAAGGAACTGGAAGACGGGCAGGCCCGTGGTGGCGAATCGGCTGCGCGCGGCGAACGCGCCGTCGAAGTCGATATGGCCCAACACCCAGGAAGACGCCGAAAATGCCGAGCGCGAAGCCGAAGTCGCCGACGCGGTTGACCATGAAGGCCTTCATCGCGGCGGCCGTGGCCGAGGGCTTCGTGATACCAGAAGCCGATCAGCAGATAGGACGCCAGCCCCACGCCTTCCCAGCCGAAGAACATCTGCAGGAAGTTGTCGGCGGTCACCAGCATCAGCATGGCGAAGGTGAAGAGCGACAGATAGGCGAAGAAGCGCGAACGGTGCGGGTCCTCGGCCATGTAGCCGATGGAATAGAGGTGCACCAGGGCCGAGACCGTGTTGACCACCACCAGCATCACCGCGGTCAGCGTGTCGACGCGCAGGCCCAGCGCAGATCCATGTCGCCGACCTGAGATCCAGCGCATGACCTCGACCTTGAGCACGGCCCTCGTCCGCCCGTCGCCGAAGGCGATGGGCAATGAACACGACCCAGCTCAGCAGCGCCGCGACGAGCAGCAAGCCCGTGGTGACGTATTCGCTCGGGCGGTGGCGCCGATGGTCCGGCCCAAAAGGCCGGCGATCAGCGCGCCGATAAGGGGCAGGAAAACAATGCGGGCCTGGAGGGTCATAGCGGTGGCTCAGCCCTTCATCACGTTGACGTCGTCCACCGCGATGGTGCCGCGGTTGCGGTAGAAGGTGACCAGGATGGCCAGGCCGATGGCGGCCTCGGCCGCGGCCACGGTCAGGATCAGCAGGGCGAAGACCTGCCCCTGCAGATGTCGTTCAGGAGGCGCGAGAAGGCCACCAAGTTGATGTTGACCGCCAGCAGGATCAGCTCGACCGACATCAGGATGATGATGACGTTCTTGCGGTTGATGAAGATGCCGAACACGCCCAGCGTGAACAGGATGGCCGCGACGGTCAGGTAGTGACCGAGCCCGATTCCCGTGCCATCATGAGTAGCTCCTAGGGAGCCCCTGCCCCGCTCTTGACCTTGACGATCTTGCCTGCGTGTCGCTGCGCTTGCGCCCGACCTGGCGTGGATGTCCTGGCGCTTGACGTTGGGCTTGTGGCGCAGCGTCAGCACGATGGCGCCGATCATGGCGACCAGCAGCACGCGCCCGGCGCCCTGGAAGAGGTAGACATAGCGCGTATAGAGCACCCGGCCGATGGCCTCGATGTTGTCGACCGTGTCGGCGGGATCGGCCGCGGCCGGCGCGCCGCGATCTCCGGCGAGCCCCGCCGTCAGCGTCCCCGCGACCAGCAGCAGCTCGAGCAGCAGGATCACCCCGACCAGCACGCCGACCGGCGCATATTGCAGGAAGCCCTGGCGCAGCGCGGCGAAATCGACGTCGAGCATCATGACGACGAACAGGAACAGCACCGCCACGGCGCCGACATAGACGACGATCAGCAGCAGCGCCAGGAACTCGGCCCCCACCAGCATGAACAGGCCCGCCGCCTTGAAGAAGGTGAGGATCAGGAACAGCACGGCATGCACGGGGTTGCGCGCCGGTGATCACCATCAGGGCCGAAGCCACGGCCACCGCCGCCAGAACAGATAGAAGAAGAGCAGTGGAAGGGTCAGGCCCCTCCCTCTCGAGCCGCGCCTCGCCGATACGCGCGCGTTTTCGGTGGTGCGTCGAGTTCCAGATTTGCGCGCGATCTCACGTTCCCAGCGGTCGCCATTCGCGAGCAGCTTCTCCTTGTCGTAGAGCAGCTCCTCGCGCGTCTCGGTGGCGAATTCGAAGTTCGGCCCCTCGACGATGGCGTCCACCGGGCAGGCTTCCTGGCAGAAGCCGCAATAGATGCACTTCACCATGTCGATGTCGTAGCGGGTCGTGCGGCGGGTGCCGTCGTTCTGGCGCGGGCCGGCCTCGATGGTGATGGCCTGGGCCGGGCAGATCGCCTCGCACAGCTTGCAGGCGATGCAGCGCTCCTCGCCGTTGGGATAGCGGCGCAGCGCATGCTCGCCCCGGAAGCGCGGCGACTGCGGATTGCCCTTCTCGAACGGATAGTTCACCGTCGGCCTTGGGCCGCGCCATGAATCGAAGGATAGCGCATGGTCGAGCAGCAGCGCCCCCTTGGTGGCCTGGACAATGCGTTTGAACATCAGGGTCTGTCCCGGGGGGTGCTGTAGCAAAAACTGGTCGCGACGGGGATCTTCAGGCTTGGTGATGGCGCAGCAGGCGGTCGCGTTCGGCCTGCGGCAGGGCGATGCGGTCCTCAGCGCTCCGTGCCACTGCTGCGGCCGCTCACCACTGCCAGCGGCCGGCGCGGCGGCGCGCCCCAGCCCGTGAGCTGAAGCACGACGGCGCGGCAACGATGAGCCGACCCCGCCAGGCGGCCACCACGACCACGGCCACGAGCGAGATCGGCAGGAAGACCTTCCAGCCCAGACGCATCAGCTGGTCGTAGCGGTAGCGGGGCACGAACGCCTTCACCATGGCGATCATGAAGAACACCAGAAGACGATCTTGAGCGAAGAACACCAGGAACACGCCCGGAAATTGCCAGGTGAACGGCGGCCAGCCGGCGGTGAAATCGATCGGGACGGCGGGCCAGCCCCCGAGGAACAGGATGGTGGTCATCGCGCACATGAAGCACGATCGTTGACGTATTCGCCGAGCATGAACAGCAGATAGGCGGTCGAGGAGTATTCGACCATGATAGCCGGCCACCAGTTCGGACTCGGCCTCGGGCAGGTCGAACGGCGGGCGGTTGGTCTCGGCCAGGGCCGAGATGAAGAAGATGATGAACATCGGGAACATGACGGCAGCCAGTCGACCAGGTGAGGAAGGCCGCCACCGAAGGCCGAACCAGTTCCAGATCCAGCCCGCCTGCTGCGATCACGATGTCGGACAGGTTCAGCGAGCCGACGCAGCAGCAGCACGGTGATGATCACCAGGCCGATCGAGACCTCATAGGACACCATCTGCGCCGCCGAACGCATCGCGCCCAGGAACGGATATTTCGAGTTGGAGGCCCAGCCCCCCATGATGATGCCGTAGACGCCCAGCGAGGAGATCGCGAGGACGTACAGTATGCCGACATTGATGTCGGAAATCACCCAGCCCGGCGCGAACCGGGATCACCGCCCAGACGATGAAGGCCAGCACGAAGCTGATCAGCGGGGCCAGCAGGAAGACGATCTTGTCGGCACCGGCCGGGACGACGGCTCCTTGAAGACGAACTTCAAGAAGGTCGGCGAACGACTGCAGCAGGCCCAAGGGCCCGACCACGTTGGGGCCGCTGCGCATCTGCACGGCCGCCCAGATCTTGCGGTCGGCCAGCAGCATGAAGGCGATGAAGATCAGCAGGCGCGACCAGCAGCAGCAGGCTCCTGCCCGCGATGATCAGGGTCCAGCCCAGGACGGCGTGGTCCAGAAGGTGTTTGCGGCTTCCATCGGTTACTCCGCCGCTATCGCGGCCGGGGCCATCCGCACGGCGGACAGTTCGGCCATGGTCGCGCTGGCCCGCGCGATCGGATTGGTGAGATAGAAATCGGTGATGATCGAACCGAACACCACGTCGCCCAGGTCGCCCTTCCTGCCCAGGCCCGCCAGCGTCGAACGCCGCCGCCGGCGCCAGATAGTCGATACGGGCGAAGCTGCGGATGGTCACGCATCAGCACGGTGCGCAGCTGGTCCAGGGTGTCGTACGGCAGGGTCTTGCCGACCCGTTCCGACAGGGCGCGCAGGACGGCCCAGTCTTCCTTGGCGTGGCCCTTGGCGGGAAGACGACCCGTTCGGCCATCTGCACCCGGCCCTCGGTATTGACGTACAGTGCCCGCCTTTTCCGTATAGGCCGCGCCCGGCAGGATGACGTCGGCGCTGTGCGCGCCCGCGTCGCCATGGCTGCCCAGATAGACCATGAAGGCCCTGGACTTCGCGGTGTCGATCTCGTCCGCCCCCAGCAGGAACAGCAGGTCCAGCCCGCTCTTGCCCGCCATCTGCGTCGCCGTCAGTCCGCCTTCGCCGGGCACGAAGCCCAGGTCGAGGCCACCGACCCGCGCCGCCGCGTGATGCAGCACGTTGAACCCGTTCCAGCCGTCGGTGACGACGCCGGTCTTTTTGGCCAGTGCGCCCAGCGCATGGAGCACAGCCGCGCCGCCCTCGCCGCCCAGGGCACCGCCACCGACGATGATCGCCGGCCGCTCGGCCTTGTTCAGCAGGTCCAGCGCCGCCTTGGGCAGCTTCGACAGGGTCTTCGACCCTGCGCCCAGCCAGTTGTAATCATAGGTCAGGTCGGCCTGTTCGCCGATCAGCATGATCTCGGTATTGCCGGCCAGCCACGCCTTGCGCAGCCGCGTGTTCAGCAGCGGGGCCTCGGTGCGGGGATTGGCCCCGACCAGCAGCACGGCATCCGCCTTCTCGATCCCGGCCAGGCTGGAGTTGAACAGCCAGCCCTCACGCGGACCGATGCCCGGATCGAGGCCGAGCCGTCCTGACGGCAGTCGGTGTTGGACGAGCCCAGCGCGCGGAACAGGTCCAGCGCCGCCTTCATCGATCCTCGACGTCCTGCAGGTCACCGGCGATGACGCCGATCTTGCCGGGCTTGGCCGCCTTCAGACGGGTGGCGACGACGCCCAGGGCCTCGTCCCAGGTCGCCGCGCGCAGTTTGCCGTTCTCGCGCACAAAGGGCTTGTCCAGACGCTGGCGGGTCAGGCCGTCGACCACATAGCGGGTCTTGTCCGACAGCCATTCCTCATTGATGCCCTCATGCACGCGCGGCAGCACCCGCATGACCTCGGCCCCGCGCGAGTCGACGCGGATGGTCGAACCGAGGGCGTCCATCACGTCGATGGTCTCGGTCTTGTTCAGTTCCCACGGGCGATAGTGGAACTGCCACGGGCGGTGAGGTCAGGGCCCCGACCGGACACAGGTCGATTGACGTTGCCCTGACAGCTCCGAGGCCACCGACTTCTCGAGATAGGTGGTGATCTCGGCATCCTCGCCACGGCTGATCATGCCGATGTCCGGCACGCCGGCGACCTCGGTGATGAAGCGGACGCAGCGGGTGCAGTGGATGCAGCGGGTCATGAAGGTCTTGATGGTCGGGCCCATCGCCTTGTCTTCGACCGCGCGCTTGTTCTCGGCATAGCGCGAGCCGTCGCGGCCATAGCCCATGGCCTGGTCCTGCAGGTCGCACTCGCCGCCCTGGTCGCAGATCGGGCAGTCCAGCGGGTGGTTGATGAGCAGGAACTCCATCACCCCTTCGCGCGCCTTCTTGACCATCGGCGTGTTGGTGAAGATCTCCTGGCCCTCGGCGGCCGGCAGGGCACAGCTGGCCTGCGGCTTCGGCGGCCCCGGCTTCACCTCGACCAGACACATACGGCAGTTGCCGGCGATCGACAGCCGCTCGTGATAGCAGAAGCGCGGAATCTCCTCGCCCGCGCGCTCGGCGACCTGAAGCACGGTCATGCCGGCCTCGAACTCGACCTCTACACCGTTGACCTTGGCGACGGGCATCAGTGGGTCTCTTTCACAGCAAACACAGATCGGGCTTCCGAACCGCCGCTGTTGGCGCGGCGCCTGCGGATCGTCTTGACGATGAGCAGCAGGCTCATGGCGGGGCCAGCCAGCAGGGCGATCGCCGCCAGCGCGTTCAGGACAATGGCGGGAACGACGGAACGGTCGATAGCGAGTTCAAGGAAGATTACGGGTACCAAAAGCACGCCCATGACAGCGGGCAAGAGCTGAGCGGCAATTGACCATACGGCCGTCCGACGCAAGCCATCGCGAGCGCGCGCAAACATAATCCCCGCGAACACCAGACCCCCGAGATAGGCCCAGCTCAGCAGGATGCCGCCCAGTATCAGGAGTTGCACAGCGGCGAATGATGGCATGCCGGAGGTGTTCACTTTCCCTACTCCGCCGCGATCGCGTGGCCGGCGAAATTCGCGCGGCGGCTGCGGTATTGCGAGATGCGATCCTCGATCTCGTGACGGAAGTGGCGGATCAGCCCCTGGACCGGCCAGGCGGCCGCGTCGCCCAGGGCGCAGATGGTGTGACCCTCGACCTGTTTGCTGACGTCCAGAAGCAGGTCGATCTCGGACGGGTCGGCCTCGCCGACGGCCATCCGCTCCAGCACGCGCCACATCCAGCCGGTGCCCTCGCGGCACGGGGTGCACTGGCCACAGCTCTCATGCTTGTAGAAATAGCTGATGCGGGCGATCGCCTTCACCAGATCGGTCGACTCGTCCATGACGATGACCGCGGCGGTGCCCAGACCCGACTGCATCTCGCGCAGGCTGTCGAAATCCATCAGGGCCGTCTCGGCCATGTCGCGGGTGATCAGCGGCACCGACGATCCACCCGGGATCACCGCCTTCAGATTACCCCAGCCGCCACGAATGCCGCCGCAATGCTCTTCCAGCAGCTGGCGCATCGGGATGCTCATGGCTTCCTCGACGTTGCACGGCCGGTTCACATGGCCGCTGATCGACATGATCTTGGTGCCGGTGTTGTTGGCGCGGCCGAAGCCGGCGAACCATTCGGCCCCGCGACGCAGGATGGTGCCGACCACCGCGATCGACTCGACGTTGTTGACGGTAGTCGGGCAGCCATACAGGCCGGCCCCGGCGGGGAACGGCGGCTTCAGGCGCGGCTGGCCCTTCTTGCCTTCCAGGCTTTCCAGCAGGGCGGTTTCCTCACCGCAGATGTAGGCCCCGGCGCCGTGGTGGACGTAGACGTCAAAATCCCAGCCGTGGACGTTGTTCCTGCCGATCAGCTTCGCGTCATAGGCCTGCTTGACGGCCGCCTCGAGGCGCTCGCGCTCCAGCACATATTCGCCGCGCAGATAGATGTAGCAGGCGTGCGCCTGCATCGCGAAGGCGGCGATCAGGCAGCCCTCGATCAGCAGGTGGGGATCATGGCGCATGATCTCCCGGTCCTTGCAGGTGCCGGGCTCGGACTCGTCGGCGTTGACCACCAGATAGTGCGGCCGGTCCTTCACCTCTTTCGGCATGAAGGACCACTTCAGACCGGTCGGGAAGCCGGCCCCGCCGCGTCCGCGCAGGCCTGAATTCTTGACGTTGGTGATGACCCAGTCGCGCCCGAGATCGAGCATGTCCTTCGTCGCGTTCCAGCAGCCGCGGTTCCTCGCCCCGTCCAGCGTCCAGTCATGGAAACCGTACAGATTGGTGAAGATGCGGTCCTTGTCTTCGAGGAGTCCGATCATGGTTCAGTCCAGTTCCGCCATACGACGGCGATGATATCGAGTGCGCATGAAGATGGCCGCGAGCATCAGTACCCAGCCGACCGCCAGCAGGCCGTAGCCCGTCCACTGGACCATCGGACCGGCGGCCCCGGCCGGACCAACCGACCACACCAGGACGGCCCCCAGCACCACGCACGCCAGGCCCGCGAAGCGCTGCTTGCGACCCACGGCCCGCATCTCGGCCTTGTAGGCGGCGATGGCCGGGTCGGAACTCAGATCGGGGCGGCTCATGCCGTCACCGGATCACTGTTGGGCAGTTTCTTGATCGGCCTGGCGGCCGAGCCGTCATACAATTTCTTGTCCGTCAGGGTCAGGGCCACGCCCTCGGGCTCCGAGCTGTGGCGACCGACCCGCGAGCCGGGCTTGGGCGTCTTGCCGGCGGCGAAGTCGTCGATGATCTGCGCCATCGTCTCGGGCGTCAGGTCCTCGAAATAGTAGTCGTTGATCATGGCCATCGGCGCATTGGCGCAGGCCCCCTGGCACTCGACCTCTTCCCAGGTGAAGCGGCCGTCGGCGCTCAGCACCTGTTGCGGTCCGATCTTGTCGCGGCAGACCTTCATCACCTCATTGGCCCCGCGCAACATGCACGGCGTGGTTCCGCACACCTGGATCAGGGCCACCGACCCGACCGGCTCCAGCATGAACATGGTGTAGAAGGTGACGACCTCCAGCACCCGGATATAGGGCATGTCCAGCAGCGCGGCGACCGCACGCAACGCCGGCTCGGGGCACCAGCCCTCCTGCTTCTGCACCAGCCACAGGATCGGGATCACCGCCGACGCCTTGCGGTCGGCCGGATATTTCTGGATCCACCAGTCGGCCTTGGCCCTGGTCGCCCTGGAGAAGGCGAAGCTGGCCGGCTGTTCCTTGGCTAGACGACGAACGCTCATCAGACTTCCATTTCAGAGGCGACGACGCCGTCGCCCAGCATCTTCTTGCGCACGGTCAGCACCTTGTGCTGGCCCTGACGACGGAGCACGAAATTGTGGTGCCAGGTCTCACCACTGCTGTCTGTGACCGAATAGCCGACCACGTCCCAACCTTGCCGAACCAGATCACTGAGGGGTTTGTCGCTCATCGCGCCCTCCCCATCCAGCGGCCCAGACGCGCGTTCCACACGCTGCGGCCGGCGTCGCGCAGGTCACGCGACAGCCAGGCCATGGGCGGCAGAAAGCGCACCGCCGCCTGACCGGCCAGGATCGCGCCGCTCATCCAGACGACCGAGCGCAGGTTGGCTTCCAGGAAGCCCCTGCCTTCTTCGAGATAACCCAGCCGGTAAGCCCCGCGTACCAGGGTGATTCCAGCCGCAGCCGGCACCGAAACGACAACCGAGGCCGTGGCGAACTTCAATCCGCCCATCAGGGCGCGCCGCTTCGGCGAGAAGATCAGTTGCACCGTGACGCCGAACGTCAGCAGCACGGCAAACCAGATCGCCTGCGCCGTTGTGAAGACCGGTTCGACCGCAAATCCCGTCACCGGTCCACCTCCCCGAACACGATATCGAGGGAGCCCATGATGGCGGACACGTCAGCCAGCATGTGGCCGCGGTTCATCCAGTCCATGGCCTGCAGGTGACGGAAGCCCGGGGCCGAGATCTTGACCCGGTACGGCCGGTTGGTGCCGTCGCTGACCAGATAGATGCCGAACTCGCCCTTGGGGGCCTCGACCGAGGCATAGACCTCGCCCTCGGGCGTGCGGAAGCCCTCGGTGTAGAGTTTGAAGTGATGGATCATCGCTTCCATCGAGCGCTTCATCTCACCACGCCGGGGCGGGACGATCTTGTTGTCCTCGACCATCACCGGCTCGCCGGGACGGTTGCGCAGCTCGTGGATGCACTGCTCCATGATCCGCACCGACTGCTTCATCTCCTCGACGCGGCACAGGTAACGGTCCCAGCAGTCGCCGTTCTTGCCGACGACGATATCGAAATCCAGATCGGCGTAGCATTCGTACGGCTGCGACTTGCGCAGGTCCCAGGCGATGTCCGAGCCGCGCAGCATCACGCCGGTGAAGCCCCAGTCCAGCGCCTGCTGTTTCGACACCACGCCGATATCGACGTTGCGCTGTTTGAAGATACGGTTCTCGGTGATCAGGATCTCGATCTCGTCCAGCGCCCTGGGGAATTCCTGGCACCAGCGCGCGATGTCGTCGATCAGGGCGTTGGGCAGGTCCTGGTGGACGCCGCCGGGACGGAAATAGTTGGCGTGCAGACGCGCCCCCGAGGCGCGCTCGTAGAACACCATCAGCTTTTCGCGTTCCTCGAAGCCCCACAGCGGCGGGGTCAGGGCCCCGACGTCCATGGCCTGGGTCGTCACGTTCAGCAGGTGCGACAGGACCCGGCCGATTTCCGAATACAGCACGCGGATCAGCTGGGCCCGGTACGGCACCTCGATGCCCAGAAGACGCTCGATCGCCAGACAGAAGGCGTGCTCCTGGTTCATCGGCGCGACGTAGTCGAGACGATCCAGATAGGGCACGTTCTGAAGGTAGGTGCGCGCCTCCATCAGCTTCTCGGTGCCGCGATGCAGCAGGCCGATATGCGGATCGACGCGGGTCACGACCTCGCCGTCCAGCTCCAGCACCAGACGCAGCACGCCGTGCGCGGCCGGGTGTTGCGGGCCGAAATTGATCGTGAACTTGCGATCGTCCATGGCCTTCGCCTCGGCCGTCCGTACGTCGTACGGACCGTCGAAAACGTCGGTCGCCAGCTCGGCGCCCAGCGGCGGCTTCTTCGGAGTGGTGTGGCCGTCAGCCATCAATCAGTTCCTCGTCCAGACCTTTGGGACGCCGGGCCAGGGCGACGATCCAGCCCAGCACCAGCGTCAGCAGACCCATGCTCGACACGGCGGCGGTCGACAGCTGCCAGTCGCCGGTCAGCACGGCGATGGCCAGCGGCGTCGACAGCAGGATGGCCGAGGCCCCCAGCAGCGCGCTCTGCAACTCGCCCGCCGACAGCCGCCGGATGCCGGCCCCGACCGCCAGACAGACGACGGCGATCATGATGGCGATGCCCAGCGACTGGGTCTGCTCGGCCGGAATCACCGGCGCGCGCGTGAACCAGCCGGTCATCCGCGCGCCCAGGGTGAACAGGAAGGCGGTCGAGAAGGTCACCAGAAAAAAGGAAGAGGCCGAGCGTATGGCTGCCTTGTTCATCATCGATCATCCCGCCTTCTCGTCACCAGGCAGGACGGGCAACGGATACTCGGCTCCCTCCCACGGCGACAGGAAATCAAAGTTCCGGAACTCCTGGGTCAGTTTGACGGGTTCATACACAACCCGCTTCTGCTCCTCGTCGTAACGCACTTCGACATAGCCGGTCATCGGGAAGTCCTTGCGCAACGGATATCCCTGGAAGCCGTAGTCGGTCAGCAGCCGGCGCATGTCCGGATGACCCGAAAACAGCACGCCATACATGTCGAACGCCTCACGCTCGAACCAGCCGGCCGACGGATAGACTCCGACGACGCTGGGCACGGGGGCCTGTTCGTCGGTCGCCACCTTGACCCGCACGCGCACGTTCCGGGTCATCGACAGCAGATGATAGACGATCTCGAACCGCTCGACCCGGTCGGGATAGTCGGCCCCGCACACGTCCAGCAGCTGCTGGAAACCGAAGCGGTCGCGCAGGGCGGTCAGCACCTCGACGATCCGATCGCGATGGGCGACCAGATTCAGCTCGCCGAACGCCACCTGGGCGTCGACACCCAGTTCGCCGACCATTTCGGCCCCCAGCGGGGTCAGGACGGCTTCACGGACCGCGATATGGGCTTCGGTGGTCATCGGATGATGGTCCCGGTTCGGCGGATCTTCTTCTGTAGTTGTAACAGACCGTACAGTAGCGCCTCGGCCGTCGGCGGACAGCCGGGTACATAAACGTCAACAGGTACAATACGGTCGCAACCACGAACAACACTGTAACTATAGTGATAATACCCGCCGCCGTTTGCGCAGCTACCCATCGACAGCACGTAACGCGGGTCCGGCATCTGATCGTAGACTTTACGAAGTGCCGGAGCCATCTTGTTGGTCAGCGTGCCGGCCACGATCATCAGGTCGGACTGGCGCGGGCTGGCGCGCGGGGCCATGCCGAACCGCTCCATGTCGAAGCGCGGCATCGACGCCTGCATCATCTCCACGGCGCAGCAGGCCAGGCCGAAGGTCATCCACATCAGGCTGCCGGTCCGCGCCCAGGTGATCACGTCGTCCAGCGAGGTGGTCAGGAAGCCCTGCTCGCCCAGCTCGGCGTTGACCTGCTCGAAGAATTTGTCGTGCAGCTTCGGATCATAGCCCTCGACGGTCGCGCGCGCGGCCTGGCCGAAGCCGACCGGCGACGCGCCCTGGTTGCCGGCCCCGATCAGCGGCGTGGTGTTGGTCACTATTCCCATTCCAGCGCCCCCTTCTTCCATTCGTAGATGAAGCCGACCGTCAGTACACCGAGGAAAACCATCATGGACCAGAAAGCGAACACCATGCCGCCCCTGGACAGGTCGAACATCGACACGGCCCAGGGGAACAGAAAGGCGATCTCCAGATCGAAGATGATGAACAGGATCGACACCAGATAGAAGCGGACATCGAATTTCATGCGCGCGTCATCAAAGGCATTGAAGCCGCACTCATAGGCCGACAGCTTTTCAGAGTCGGGATTCTCGGGCGCGCACCCAGGCCGCCAGCATGAAGCCGAGGCCCAGCGCCGTCGCTATCCCGAGAAAGATAACGATCGGCAGATATTCCAGAAGAAATGCGTTCATTCGAGAAGACCTCGGCCGCCAGGGAGGAAGCGGATTCGGCGCTTTCTAGCCCCAACCCAGCCGGGGTTCAGAACCCATGCTGACAAAGGATTTTATTGAGAATGGTTCGCAGGCCGCTGCGCCCCGGATGTTCGCCCCCGACAGGCTGGAGAAATCGCCGACGACGCGCTTGACAGTGCGAGTGCCCCCCCCCTAAACGACGCCCCTCGCCGCGACGCATCCAGCGCCGCGCCGGGAGGTGCGCGCGGGTGTAGCTCAGTTGGTTAGAGTGCCGGCCTGTCACGCCGGAGGTCGCGGGTTCGAGTACCGTCACTCGCGCCATTCCCTCTCGATCGTTCGAGGGAATGGCGCGCCCCGCCCCTGACCCGGTCGACACCCCTCCCCCTTCCATCAAACCTGTCGCCGATTTCATGCGTCCGCCCCAATCGCGCCTTATTCTGCTACATATGTAACAGGCTACAAATGTAGCGGAGGCCCCGATGATCGAATCCCTGCCCAGACGCGAACGCGAGGTGTTCAAATTCTGTGCCGGCTCGAGGAGGGCACCGCCGGGGCCGTGCGCAATGCGATGACCGGCTCGCCCAGCGGAATTCCGCCGTCCGCACCCTGCTGTCGCGGCTGAAGGCCAAGGGGCTGATCGCCCACCGCACCGAAAACCAGGCCTATGTCTATGCGCCGGTGCCGCGTCCGAGGCCGTGGCCGACGGGGCCCTGCGCCGCCTGGTCAATACCTTCTTCAACGGATCGCCCGCCAGCGCCGCCACCGCCCTGCTGGGTCTGGCCTCGCAGCTGGACCCGGACGAACAGGCGGCCCTGTGGTGCCCGGGCCATCGACGCCGCCGGGGAGCGGGGCACGTGATCGCCCTGCTGGTCAGCCTGGCCCTCAAGTCCGGTCTCGTCGCCGCCGCCGGCCTGTTGCTGGCCGAACTGTTCGCGAAACGCCCCGCGGCCGAGCGCGCCGACCTGCTGCGCGCCACCGTCGGCCTGATGCTGGCCCTGCCGTCAAAGTCCTGGCCGGGCCCGACCTGGCCCTCGCGGAATTCTGCCCGCGGCCGCATCCGCGCCCGTCCCCGTCGTCCCGGACAGCGTGGCCTGGGCCGGTGAACTGGGCCCAGTCGCCGGGGTCTCGGTCAGCGGCACCGTCGGGCCGCCGCCGGCCTGGGTCATACTCCTTAAGGCCTGGGCCCTGGGCGGCGTGCTGGTGCTGGGTCGCTTCCTCGGTGGCGTCTGGACCCTGTCGCGCTGGAGCCGCCACGGCCATCAGGTCCAGGACCCGGCCTGGACCGCGGCCCTGGAGCGTCAGAGCGAGGGCCGGAGCCCTCGTCCGCGTCTGTTGGTCGCACCCCGGGTCGACGGGCCGCTCAGCTGGGGCCTGCCGCCGGGGCCAGGTGTTGATCCATCCCGACAGCCTGGCCCGACCGGCCGATGCCGACGCCGTGCTGGCCCATGAGATCGCCCATATCCGCCGCCTCGACTGGCCCTTCCTGGCCCTGTCGCCGAAGCTGGCGCTCGCCCTGTT
>JAUCCG010000015.1:0-19059 GCA_034676465.1 Brevundimonas sp.
CAGAGACCACGCGACAGCTCGGCCATCTTCTCGGCGGTGACGACACCGCGGCCCAGGCCCTTGGGACCCGAGACGGCGTTCTTGCCCAGAAGCAGCGGCTGCAGACGGCCGTAGACGTTGCGCTCCAGGATCGCGAGTTCGTCGTCGCGGTCCTTGCCCAGGCGTTCGATCTCCGAACGCTCGATGGCGATGGCGCGCTCGTCCTTGTCGACGCCGTGACGGTTGAACACGCGCACGTCGACGATGGTGCCGGCGACGCCCGGGGGCAGGCGCAGGCTGGTGTCGCGCACGTCCGAAGCCTTCTCGCCGAAGATGGCGCGCAGCAGCTTCTCTTCCGGCGTCATCGGGCTCTCACCCTTGGGCGTGACCTTGCCGCACAGGATGTCGCCGGGCTGGACCTCGGCACCGATGGCCACGATGCCCGCCTCGTCGAGGTTGCGCAGGGCTTCCTCACCGACGTTGGGGATGTCGCGGGTGATCTCTTCCGGACCCAGCTTGGTGTCGCGGGCCATGACCTCGAACTCGTCGATGTGGATCGAGGTGAAGACGTCGTCGCGCACGATGCGCTCCGAAATCAGGATCGAGTCCTCGAAGTTGTAGCCGTTCCAGGGCATGAAGGCGACGAGGGCGTTGCGCCCCAGGGCCAGCTCACCGAGGTCCGTCGACGGGCCGTCGGCGATGACGTCGCCGACCTTGACCTCGTCACCCACGCGCACGATCGGGCGCTGGTTGATGCAGGTCGACTGGTTGGAGCGCTGGAATTTGGACAGGCGATAGATGTCGACGCCCGAACGGCCGGCGTCCAGCTCGTTGGTCGCGCGGACCACGATACGGGTACCGTCGATCTGTTCGACGACCCCGTCACGACGGGCCACGACCACGGCACCGGAGTCGACGGCGACCACCAACTCCATGCCGGTGCCGACCAGCGGCGCGTCCGACTGGACCAGAGGCACGGCCTGACGCTGCATGTTCGCGCCCATCAGGGCCCGGTTGGCGTCATCGTTTTCCAGGAACGGGATCAGGGCCGCGGCGACCGAAACGACCTGTTTCGGCGACACGTCCATCATGTCGACGTCGCCCTTGATCAGCAGCTGGGATTCACCGTTGATCCGTCCGGGGACCAGATCCTCGACGATCTCCCCCTTGTTCAGAACAATATTGGCCTGGGCGATCGTGTATTTCAACTCCTCCATGGCCGAGATGTAGACCACCTCGTCCGTGGCCTTGCCGTCCTTGACGCGCCGGTAGGGGCTCTCGATGAAGCCGTACTTGTTGACCCGCGCGTGGGTGGCCAGCGAGTTGATCAGGCCGATGTTCGGGCCTTCCGGGGTCTCGATGGGGCAGATGCGGCCGTAGTGGGTCGGGTGCACGTCCCGGACCTCGAAGCCGGCGCGCTCGCGCGTCAGACCGCCCGGGCCAAGCGCCGAAAGGCGGCGCTTGTGGGTGATCTCGGACAGCGGATTGGTCTGGTCCATGAACTGCGACAGCTGCGACGAGCCGAAGAATTCGCAGACCCAGGCGGCGGCCGGCTTGGCGTTGATCAGGTCGTGCGGCATCACCGTGTCGATATCGACCGACCACATCCGCTCCTTGATCGCGCGCTCCATGCGCAGCAGGCCGACGCGGTACTGGTTCTCCAGCAGTTCGCCGACCGAACGCACCCGGCGGTTGCCGAGGTTGTCGATGTCGTCGATCTCGCCGCGACCATCCTTCAGACCGACCAGGATCTTCAGAACTTCCAGCACGTCATCCTTGCGCAGGACGCGGATCTCGTCCGAGACGTCCAGCTCCAGGCGCATGTTCATCTTGACCCGGCCGACGGCCGACAGGTCGTAACGCTCGCTGTCGAAGAACAGCGAGTTGAACATGGCTTCGGCGGCTTCGGGGGTGGGCGGCTCGCCCGGACGCATCACGCGATAGACGTCGAACAGGGCGTCCTCGCGGGCGCTGTTCTTGTCCACCCGCAGGGTGTTGCGCATGTAGGCGCCGACCGTGACGTGGTCGATGTCCAGCACGTCGATGGTCGTGAAGCCGCGCTCTTCCAGCAGGGCGATCAACTCGGCGTCCAGCTCGTCGCCGGCCTCGACGTAGATCTCGCCGGTCTCGTAGTTGACGGCGTCGGAGGCCAGATATTTGGTCAGCAGGGCGTCGGCCGCCAGCGACAGCGACTTCAGGCCACCGTCGGCCAGCTTCTTGGCGGCGCGGGCGCTGATCTTCATCCCGGCCTGGGCCACCACTTCACCGGTGTCGGCGTCGACGAGGTCAAACTCGGGCTTCACGCCCTTCCAGCGCTCGGCCTTGTAGGGGGTGACCCAGCCTTCGCCGCGCTTCTCGTAGGGCACGGTCTCGTAGAAGGTACGCAGGATCTCCTCGCCGTCCATGCCCAGGGCATAGAGGAAGGTGGTGGCCGGCAGTTTGCGGCGACGGTCGATGCGGACATAGACCACGTCCTTGGCATCGAACTCGAAGTCGAGCCACGAGCCGCGATACGGGATCACCCGGGCCGCGAACAGCAGCTTGCCCGAGCTGTGCGTCTTGCCCTTGTCGTGGTCGAAGAACACGCCCGGCGACCGGTGCATCTGCGAGACGATCACGCGCTCGGTGCCGTTGACGACAAAGGTGCCCTTGTCCGTCATCAGGGGGATATCCCCCATGTAGACGTCCTGTTCCTTGATGTCCTTGACCGAGCGGGCGCCGGTTTCCTCGTCGGCCTCGAACACGATCAGGCGCAGCTTGACCTTCAGCGGCGCGGCATAGGTCATGTCGCGCTGGATGCACTCCTCGACGTCGTATTTTGGCTGTTCGAACTCGTAGGAGACGTACTCCAGCACGGCGCGTTCGTTGAAGTCCTTGATCGGGAACACCGACTTGAAGACGGCCTCGATGCCCTGGTCCTTGCGCGGGCCGGTCACGACATCGCGTTGCAGGAACTGCTCGTAGGAGGCGCGCTGAACCTCGATCAGGTTCGGCATCTTCACCGCTTCGGGGATGCGCCCGAAGGATTTACGAATGCGCTTCTTGCCGGTGAAGGACGTGGCGAGGGCGATCTGACCGCTCAGGGCGAGACCGTCTGTGGTGTTGGCCATTCTTGTTTCCCAATCCGCGCGAGGCCCGTCCAGTGGAAGGTAACCCCTGCGTCAAATGCAGCAGCAGCCGCGCCGGCGCACGGGTGCGCTGTCGCGGCTTCGGTTTCTCGGTGCCCACCCTCGATCCCGAGGGACCAGGGCACCAGCAATGTCGAAGCTCCCTTGGGGAGGAGCACGCCTTCGCGCTGGTCGGAGGGCGACGGACCAGGCCTCGGCGCTAACGCGCGGACTTATACTGAGTTGTGCGGAACCGGGACGTATACTCGCTTTTTCGACGAAATAAAGGCCGCAACAAGAAAGTTCTTGCCTGATACCCGCCCACCATGATTTCGCGCGCCCGGCCGGTCCATTATTCCTGAACCCGCGTGCCGGTGCTAGCGTCTCGGGATGACTCGCACCCTCCTCGCCGCCACCGCCGCCCTCGCCCTGTCCGCCTGCGCCACGACGGCCCCGCCCCCCGTCGACAGCGGCCCGCCGTCGCAGGCCGGCTGGGAAGCCGGTCAGGCGGCCTATCTCGCCTGGAACGGCAGCCGCTCCGGCTGGACCACCACCGCCAGCGGCCTGCAGTACCGGCGCGTGGGTCGTGCCCATCCGCAGGGCCGCCAGCCCACGGCGACCGACACCGTGCGTGTCCACTACGCCGGCACCTTCATCGACGGGCGCGAGTTCGACAGTTCCTACGCCCGCAACGAACCGGCCGACTTCCCCCTCAACCGCGTGATCAGGGGCTGGACCGAGGGCGTGGCCCTGATGCGCGAGGGCGAAACCTATGAGTTCGTCATCCCGGCCGGGCTGGCCTATGGCGACCGCTGGGTCGGCGGCGATGAACTGCCCCCCAACTCGACCCTGCGCTTCAAGGTCGAACTGCTGGCGGTCCTGCCCGCGGCCTGATCCTCCCGCCCTGTCCCTCCATCGTGTCCGAGTGCTCATGTCCCCCACCCGACTGACCGCCACCGTCCTAACCCTGCTGCTGGCCGGCACCGCCCTGCCCGCCCTGGCCCAGATCCCCGGCACGCCCTGGGTGACCGACGCCCGCGAGGCGGCCCTGGCCCTGCCCCGGGCCCAGCCGGTCATTCCGGCGCCCGAGGACAAACCCTACCCGGGCGTGATCCAGTACCGGGCCGACGCCACCGACCTGGAGCGGCACATCATTTCGGTGCACCAGACCGTGCCCGTCAGCGCCGGTCCGATGACCCTGCTCTATCCGCGCTTCCTGCCGGGCAACCACGCCGGGACCGGTCCGATCCAGCTGATCGCCGGCCTGACCATCACCGGCGACGGCCAGCGGATCGAATGGCTGCGCGACACCATCGACCCCTATGCCTTCCATCTCGACATCCCGGCCGGGGTCAGCGAGATCACCGTCGAGTTCCAGTGGCTGACCCAGCCCGACAGCAGCCAGTGGCGCGTCGTCATGACGCCGGCCATCGTCAATATGGAGTGGGAAAAGGCCATCCTCTATCCGGCCGGCTATTTCGCCAACCGGATCCAGGTGGCCGCCTCGATCCGCCTGCCCGAAGGCTGGAACTACGGCACGGCCCTGACCACCACCACCTTCACGGACGGCGTCGCCACCTTCGCCCCGACCGATCTCTACACCCTGGTCGACAGCCCGATGTTCGCCGGGGCCCATTTCCGCCGTATCGACATCGACCCGACCGGTGACAGCGTCCACCTGAACATCGTCGCCGACTCGGCCGAAAACATCGCGCCCACGGCACAGCAGCTGGCCCTGTACGAAAACCTCGTGACCCAGGCTGACCGGCTGTTCGGCGCCCGCCATTTCGACCACTACGAATTCCTGGTCGGCCTGACCCGTGAGCTGGGCGGCATCGGCCTCGAGCATCACCGCTCGTCCGAGAACACGATGAGCCCGGACTTCTTCACCGACTGGAGCGCCAGTGCCGGCGACCGCGGCCTGCTGCCGCACGAATACGTCCACTCCTGGAACGGCAAGTTCCGCCGCCCGGCCGACGAGCTGACTGCCAACTACAATGTGCCCAGCCAGAACACCCTGCTGTGGGTCTATGAGGGCCAGACCGAATACTGGGGCGATGTGCTGGCGGCCCGGTCCGGCCTGGCCGCCCGCGACGTGGCCGTGGCCACGCTCGCCACCATCGCCGGCTTCTATGACGCCCAGCCGGGTCGCCAGTGGCGGGCGCTGCACGACACCAACAACCACAACCTGCTCGGCTACCGCGTCCCCGGCCAGTATCCCTCATGGATGCGCGCCACCGGCGACTACTATCGCGAGAGCGCCCTGATCTGGCTCGACGCCGACACCCTGATCCGCGAGGGCACCCGTGACCGCAAGAGTTTCGATGATTTTGCCCGCGCCTTCTTCGGCGTCGACGATGGTGTCTTCACCCCGCGCGGCTACACGTTCGAGGAGCTGGTCGAGGGGCTGAACGCCGTCTATCCGCACGACTGGGCCGGCTTCCTGCGCGACCGGCTGGATGCGGTCGGACCGGATGCGCGCGCGCCGCTGGACGGCATCACCCGGGCGGGCTGGCAGCTGACCTGGGTCGACAGCCTCACCCCGGTCGAAAAATCAGTCCAGCGCGGCTGGGCCCGGGACTTCCAGTATTCCCTGGGCTTCACCCTGTCGGGGCCCGGTAACAGCCTGACCAATATCCGTTGGGACGGCCCGGCCTTTCGCCTGGGTATAGGCGCGGGCTGGGAACTGGTCGCGGTCAACGGCACCGCCGGCGACGCCGACGCGTTGCGCGACGCGGTCACGGCGGCCAGGGGAACCGACAAGCCGCTCGACATGCTGCTGAAGTCCGGCGACCGCTACCGCACCGTCGCCTTCGACTACCACGACGGCCTGCGCTATCCGCGTCTGGTGCGCATCGAGGGCACCCGCGACCGGCTGGCCGACATCTACGCGCCGCGGCGACGCTGAAGGTGGCGGGCATCAGGCCCGCCGCGTCCATGCCCCTAACGCTTGAGCAGGCCCAGCAGGGCCTCGGCCGCAGCGCGGGACGAGGCCGGGTTCTGGCCGGTGACCAGCTGGCCGTCGGTCAGCACAAAGGAGCCCCAGTCGGGTCCCTTGGCGTAGTCACCACCATTGGCCTTGAGCATGTCCTCCACAAGGAAGGGCACGATGTCGGTCAACTCGACCGCCGCCTCCTCCGTATTGGTGAAGCCCGCGACCTTGCGGCCCTTGACCAGGGGCGCACCGTCCTTGCCCTTGACCGACTTGAACACGCCCGGCGCGTGGCAGACGGCGGCGACCGGCTTGTCGGCGCGCACAAAGGCCTCGATCAGACTGATGGAATGGCCGTCTTCCGCCAGGTCCCACAGCGGACCGTGCCCGCCGGGATAGAAGACAGCGTCGAAATCGTCGGCCGACACACTGTCCAGCCGCGCCGTATTGGCCAGCACCTTCTGCGTGGCCGCGTCTGCCTTGAAGCGGCGGGTATCGTCGCTCTGGGCGTCCGGCGCGTCGCTCTTGGGGTCCAGCGGCGGCTGGCCGCCCTTGGGCGAGGCCACGACGACCCGGGCCCCGGCATCCGTCAACGCATAGTAGGGGGCCGCGAACTCCTCGAGCCAGAAGCCGGTCTTCTGGCCGGTGTCACCGAGCTGATCGTGCGAGGTCAGAACCATCAGGATATTCATGGGGGCGTCTTTCATTCGGGCGCGCGCAGGTGCGGTCCACCGCGGCTGTCGCCAGTCCAAACGCATGCGGGCCCGGTGGTTTCCCACCGGGCCCGCTGAAGTTTTGCGATCCAGTCCCGAAGGACCGGGCCAGATTACTTGATCTGGATGGTCGCGCCGGCTTCTTCCAGCTTCTTCTTGGCTTCTTCAGCGATCTGCTTGGAGACGTTCTCGAGGACGTTCTGCGGAGCGCCTTCGACCAGGTCCTTGGCTTCCTTGAGGCCCAGGTCCGAGCGAACGCCGCGAACTTCCTTGATCACGTTGATCTTCTTGTCGCCGCCCGAGACGAGCACGACGTTGAATTCGGTCTGCTCTTCGGCGGCTTCAGCCGGAGCAGCGCCACCACCGGCCGGCATGGCCATGGCGACCGGAGCAGCGGCGCTGACGCCCCACTTTTCTTCCAGCAGTTTGGACAGTTCGGCGGCTTCGAGGACGGTCAGTTTGGACAGGTCTTCGATGATCTTGGACAGGTCGGCCATGGTTGGATTCCTTCGGAGGATTGAGGTTCAGTAGAGAGGGTTTGCAGAGATGGAAGGGGGCGGTCCGCTTACGCGGCGTCCTTGGCGGCATAGGCGCTGAATACCCGGGCCAGTTGGCTGGCGGGGGCTTGCACGACGCCGGCGACCTTGGTCGCGGGAGCGTTGAGCAGGCCGAGCAGCGAGGCGCGGATCTGATCCAGCGACGGCAGTTTGGAGAGAACCTCCACGCCCTTCGCGTCCAGAACCTTGTCACCCATGAAGCCGCCCAGGACGACGAAGCGGTCGTTGCCCTTGGCGAAGTCAGCGGTAACCTTGGCGGCCGTCACCGCGTCGTCGGCATAGGCGATGCCCACGAGGACCCTTGAACAGGCCGTGGTATTCGCTGCCTTCAGCGGCTTCGAGCGCCTTCAGCGCCAGGCGATTTTCATCACCTTGAACGTGCCGGCTTCCTTGCGGAGGCGGCCACGCAGATCTTCCATTTCCACAACGGTCAGACCCAGGTTGTGGGTCACGACCACGGCACCGGCGCCGGCGAAAACGCCCTTGAGCGTCTCGATCGACTTCGGCCTTTTGTGCGCGGTCCATTGCGGTCTCCAGTCTGGTATTCGCCGCCGGGCTTATTCCCGACGTCGGATTGGCCATAGCGCCACGCATCGCTGCGAGACGTTGAGGCCGGTCGTATTGTCCGAAGGATGCTCGAACCGCGACGTCCGGAAACCGGAGCGTCTGGCGTCGTCTTCGTCCCCATCTCCCCACGGCACCAGAGGGCTCTCTGGCGGTTATGGCGCGGGTGACCCCCGCGCCCCGAAGTTCTCGGGACAGGACCGTCATCGGCAGGACCGATGACGGGAAGCGGCGCTCTTACAGGTGAACCACGGGGAAATCAACGGCCCGCGGAAAGTTCAGCGAATGGCGCATGCGCACCGCCGCCCGCAGCCGGGATCACCGCTCAGCGCGCGGGGCCCAGAAAGGCAAAGGCCTCGATCAGGGCGGCCAGCTCCGGCTCGTCAACGCGGCGCGCGGCCACCTCCGGCGTCACCCATTCCCGCTCGCGCTCCTCGCGTTCGGGCCAGACATCCAGAATCCCCGTGACCTGCATCGGAAACACATCCACGGCACAGAGCTGGGTCTTGTCGCCCTTCAGCCGCTTCAGATAGCGGAACATGCCCAGCGGCTCGCGGGTGATGTCACCGCGCACACCCGCCTCCTCAAAGGCCTCCTGGGCGGCGGCCTCGTGCGCCGCGCGGTCCTTCATCGGCCAACCCTTGGGGATGACCCAGCGTTTGGTCTCGCGCGAGGTGATCAGCAGGATCTCCAGCCCGCGCGCACCGGTCCGCCACGGCAGGGCCGCGAACTGGTGGCGCTTGTCGCGGCGGTAGATCTTGCTGGTCTTGCGTTTGGTCAATTCGGTCCCGTTTCATCGTTCACGCCGTGCGGACGCAAGCGACTCCCAGTCATCCGCGACCGGATGATTCGTCACAAACGAAAACGGCGGCGGGGATCGCTCCCCGCCGCCGCAATCATTCAATCGACAGGGTCGATCAGGCGTTCAGCGACGCCGGGTCGATCTTGAAGCCCGGGCCCATCGTCGAGGACAGGCTGATCTTCTTCACATAGGTGCCCTTGGCACCGGCCGGGCGGGCCTTCGACAGGGCGTCGACATAGGCCTTCACGTTGGCTTCCAGGGCTTCCTGGGTGAACGAGGCCTTGCCGATCCCGCCGTGCACGATGCCGGCCTTCTCGACGCGGAACTCGACCGCACCGCCCTTGGCGTCCTTGACCGCCTGCGCGACGTTCGGGGTCACGGTGCCGACCTTGGGGTTGGGCATCAGGCCGCGCGGGCCCAGCACCTTACCCAGACGGCCGACCAGGGCCATCATGTCCGGCGACGCGATGACGCGATCGAAGTCCATGAAGCCGCCGTTGATCTTCTCGTACAGATCCTCGGCCCCGACGATGTCGGCACCGGCTTCCAGGGCCTCGGCGGCCTTGGCGTCCTTGGCGAAGACGGCGACGCGAACGTCACGGCCCGTGCCCGACGGCAGGTTGACCACGCCGCGGACCTGCTGGTCGGCGTGACGCGGGTCGACGCCCAGGTTGACGGCGATCTCGATCGACTCGTCGAACTTGGCGGTGGCGTTCTCCTTGACGGCCTTGATGGCTTCGGCGAACGACAGGCTGGCTTCACGGTCGCCCGTGCGGGCCTTGATGCGCTTGGTTTGCTTGGTCATGTGCTCAGCCCTCCACGACGTTCAGGCCCATGGCCTTGGCCGAGCCTTCGATGATCCGGGTCGCGGACTCGAGATCGTTGGCGTTCAGATCCTTCATCTTCTTCTCGGCGATCTCGCGCAGCTGGGTACGGGTGATCTTGCCGACCGTCTCGCGGCCGGTCAGCTTCGAGCCCGACTTCAGCTTGGCCGCCTCCTTCAGGAACCAGGTCGCCGGCGGCGTCTTGGTGATGAAGGTGAAGCTCTTGTCCTGATAGACGGTGATCACGGTCGGCAGGGGCGTGCCCTTGCCGACGTTCTCGGTGCGCGCGTTGAACTCCTTGCAGAAGCCCATGATGTTGACGCCGCGCTGACCCAGTGCCGGGCCGATCGGGGGCGAGGGCGTGGCGGAAGCCGCCGGCACCTGCAGTTTGATATAGCCCAGAATTTTCTTGGCCATTGGTCTCTCCTGTGAGTGACCCGGGGTTCAGTCCGGGCCGGTGAGCCGTGGTCCGGCATGGCTGCCTCCCACGGATTTATGCGGGCGAACCCGCACCGCTCCCTGCGGAGCGAGGCGCGCATGTAGCGGAAACTCAGGGCAAATACAATCCGCTCATCCCGGCGAAAGCCGGGACCCGGTCCTGTCCAGCTTGACGCCGGTGGTTCAGGACAAGCGTGTCAGCCCCATCCCGGGTCGATCACCCAAAACACCGGGTCCCGGCTTTCGCCGGGATGAGCGGATCAGGGTTACGAAGCGTTCTTCTCGACCTGATTGTATTCCAGATCGACCGGGGTCGGGCGACCGAAGATGGACACGGCCACGCGCAGGCGGGCGTTGTCCTCGTCGACGCTTTCGACCTGGCCCTCGAAGCTGGCGAAGGGTCCGTCGATGACCTTGACGGTCTCGCCGATGTCGAACCGGATGGTGGGCTTCGGACGCTCGACGCCCTCCTCCACCTGGCCGATGATGTTCTGGACCTCGCGCTCGGACACCGGCAGGGGCTTGGTGCCGCCGGCCGCGCCGAGGAAGCCGGTGACCTTCGGCGTGTTCTTGACCAGGTGATAGGCCTCGTCGGTCATCTCCATCTTCGCCAGCACATAGCCCGGGAAGAATTTACGCTCGGAGTTGATCTTGCGACCGCGACGGACCTCGACCACGTCCTCGGTCGGCACGAGGATTTCAGAAAAACACTCGGTCAGGCCCTGCTGACGCGCCTGGTCCTGGATGTGCTGGGACACCTTCTTCTCGAAATTCGAGTAGGCGTGGATGATGTACCATTTATGCCGCGGATTGGCGGCCGGTTTGGTTTCGGGCGCTGCATCAGTCATGCGCGTCTCCTTATTGGCCGATAGCGAGGATGAATTTGGGAAGCGAAGGTCAGGATGGTGTCGACGATCCAGAAAAAGACCGCGGCGATGACGACCATGATGAAAACCATCACCGAGGTGATCCAGGTTTCCTTGCGGCTCGGCCAGACGATCTTGCGCCCTTCAGCGCGCACCTGGCTGAAAAACTGCGGGATCGACACGCGCTTCTTGGGGGCCGGCGCGTCAACCGCGACCGTCTGCCCCGCCGGAGCGACTTTCGATCCCGTCATGCGGCGACCGCCCGGGTTTTTGGCCTTGGCCATTCAGCGTCTCTTCAAACATTTATCCCTGCCCTCCAGATGGGAAGTCCCATGCGGCGGCGACAGGGGGGAAATGGGAGGAGTGGAGGGACTTCAACCCACGACCCTCGGTTTTGGAGACCGATGCTCTACCAGCTGAGCTACACTCCTGTAGTGTCCGGACAGGGCACAACGCGCCGTGGGTCACCCCATCGGCGCGTGGTACTCGCCAGACGGGGGCGTATGCCCGAGCGAAGGCGGGTTTTCAAGGGCAATCCGCCCCCCGGCACAGGGATTGCGTGCGAAGACCGGATCAGTCGTCCCTGCGGGTCGCGATCGCCTGGGCCTCGTCCTCCGGCTTGACCACCTGACGAAACAGCAGCTTGTCGATGCGCCGGTCGTCCATGTCCAGAATCTCGACCTCGAACCGGCCCAGCTGCAGCTCCTCGCCCTTGTCCGGGACACGCGACAGCTGATGCAGGACCAGGCCGGCGACGGTATGGAAGCTGTCGTTCTCGCCGAAATCCTCGCCCAGCATGTCGCACAGGTCGTCCAGGTCGGTGCGGCCGTCGACCAGCCAGGCCCCGTCCTCACGCTGGGTGACGAAGCCGGTCAGCTCGTCATGGCTTTCGTTGAAGTCACCCGCGATCATCTCGAGGATGTCCGTGGCCGTCACCACCCCCTCGAAGGCCCCGTACTCGTCGACGATGAAGGCCATGTGGACATGGGTGCCCTTGAGGATCTCCAGCGCCTTCAGCACCGAGGTCGACTGCGGAATAAAGGCCGGCGTCTTGACGTGCTTCTCCACCTCCAGCTCGCCCGAGGTCAGATAGGAATCGAGCAGATCCTTCTTGTGAACCACCCCCAGCGGATGATCCAGGTCCCCGTCGCGCGCCACCACGATCCGCGAATAGGGACACACCCAAATCTCCTCGCGCAGCGCCGCGACCGTATCGTCAAGCGCGACCCAGAAGACGTCGGTGCGCGGTGTCATCGCCACCCGCACCGGGCGGTCGCCCAGGCGCAGGATCTCCTCGATCATCACCTGTTCCTCGGGCTCGATCAGGCCCGCCGAGGTGCCCTCGGCCAGGATGGTCTCGACCTCTTCCTGGGTGACGTCGGTGCCGTCGCGATCCTTGACCCCCATCAATTTGAAAATCGCCGAGGTCGACGCCGTCAGCAGCACCACAAAGGGGTGCAACACCACGGCCAGGCTGGAAATCGGCGCGGCCATCTTGGAGGCGATGGTCTCGGGGAAGATCAGGGCCAGACGTTTGGGCACCAGCTCGCCGACGATCAGCGAGACATACGTAATGCAGACCACGACCAGGGCCGTCGAGAAGATCTGGGTATAGGCCGTCAGGGCCGGAAAATGGACCGCGAGAATTTTGTCCAGCTCGCCGGCGATGGCCGCCTGGCCATAGGCACCGGCCAGAATCCCGATGAGGGTGATGCCGACCTGGACCGCCGAGAGGAAATGGGTCGGATCGTCGGCCAGCTTCAGCGCGGCGCGGGCACCCTTGTCTCCCCGCTCGGCCCGGCTCTGCAGCTTGGATCTACGTGAGGAGACGACCGCGAGCTCGGTCATGGCGAACAGGCCGTTGAGCACCACGAGGAGCAGAACGACAGCGATGGCGATAGCTAACATCTAGGAGGCGAGAGACCGGCGCGGCGCGACAGTCGGCGTCCGCGGGGGGACATTAGGAGAGGTTTGACCTTTCCGCCACGTTTTCCTTGAAACTCAGCGTCGGGGGCCGGCATCCACCGCCCCGTAGGGTCCCCTGACGTCCGGATTCTCGGGGGCCGTCGCCGCACAGGCCGACATCCCGATCAGGGTGCCGATGAACAGGCCGATGCGAAGCGCGCGCAACATGATTACCAAATTCCTAACGTCCGGAAGCGAACGTAGGCGGCAATCCCGGGTTCCATGCAAGGCCTCGCCCCCGTCAGGGGGCACCTTAACCTTGAACTACCCCCTGTAACGCGAGCGGACCGGCCTGCGGCGCGGCGCGGACAGCAGAACGGGCGGCCCCCGACTGGAGACCGCCCGCCCTGCCGGCTGTCGATTTGACCTAGCTGCGAGGCTTCGTCGTCGACTTCGGACCCCTGGTCAGCTTGTCCGCCCATGACTGGGCCACCTGTCCGGCCGCACCGCGTCCGCCCAGGCCGAAGGCCAGGGCTGCGGCGACGGCGGCCGCCCCCAGAACCAGGCCGAAGGCCAGCATGACGATCTCATCGGCGATGCCCATGAAGCTCAGACCCATGGCCGTGGCCAGGGCGATGGTGGCCCATCGCACGATGGTCGAGGCGAAGCGATCAGCCCCGTCCGTACCCCGGTTGATCGCATTGCTCAGCACATCGCCCAGGATCACGCCCGCGACGATGATGATACCGCCGGTGATGATCCGAACGGCCAGGCTCAGCACCTCCTCGACCAGGGTCGCGACGGCACCGAACTCCAGCAGGCGGGCCGCTTCGATCGCGGTAAAGGCCACAATGGCGACCATGGCCAGCAGGCCGACGATGCGTGACGGCGTCATCGGGCGGGCGACGGCCCTGTCTCCCATGGCGCGGGCGGTGGCCGGCGTCACATCCCCGGCATAGGGCGCTGTGGCTTCGGTCGATGCCCCTTCAGGCCGCGCCGAAGACAGGCTGATGAAGCCGCTGATGCTGCGGTCGAACCCGGTGGCCGGCAGGACGCGCTCGATGATCTGCGCGACCCAGCGACCGATGAACCAGCCGATGGCCAGCACGATCGCCGCCGCCAGCACCCTCGGGATGGCGTCAAACACCGTGGCCAGAACAGCCACAGCGGGAATGGTCAGGGATTCGATGCTCAGCTGTTCCAGCGCCGCGATGGTGATCGGGATCAGAACCAGCACGAACACCAGGGTGCCGGCGGCGGTGCTGACACCGGTCGAGCCCGTGGCCCGCGACAGTCCAGCCCGCTCCAGCCAGGCATCGGCACTGGCGGCCTTCAGCGCCGCCTCGGTCACCCGGCGGGCGAGGGTGGCGACAATATAGCCGATGAAGAAGATCAGGGCCGCGCCGAGAATGTTCGGCAGGAAGGAGGCCACCTGGTTCAGCAGCGTATTCAACGGGGTGACGACCTGTCCCAGCCCCAGAACGCCCAGGGCGGCGACCACACCGAACAGCAGGATCAGCCAGAAGGCGACATCGCCGAGGCTGTGCCCGATCGAATGTTTCGGATTTTCACTGAGGTTGGCCTTCGACGCGCCCGGGATCCGGTCGACTCCCTTGGCCAGCGCCCATTTGATCGCCGTGCCGATCGCCCACGCCCCGAGAAGGATGAGTACCGCTCCCAGACCCTTGGGCAGCCAGGTCTGGATCAACGCGTCCCAGCCAATAAATTCGTATCGTGCGTCGTACATCCTGCCCACCTTTGCTCCCGTCCCGGGGTCGGAACGCTCCTGGCGAACTAACGGTCGGGGTTGGCAGGCGTTCCGGAAACAAGCAAAAACCCCCGCCGGTTTGCACCGGCGGGGGTTCTGTTTTCGGGCCCATGCGCGCCGCGCGGAGGGGCGCGGCTCGAGGCCGGACGGGCGCTCACGCCGCGAGCGACCGCGTCGCGCGCGTCAGCGCACCGGGATCAACTACTCGATGATCTTGGCGACGACGCCGGCACCGACGGTGCGGCCGCCTTCACGGATGGCGAAGCGCAGGCCCTGGTCCATGGCGATCGGGGTGATCAGCTCGACGTTCAGCTCGGCGTTGTCGCCGGGCATGATCATCTCGACGCCCTCTTTCAGCTGGACGATGCCGGTCACGTCCGTCGTGCGGAAGTAGAACTGCGGGCGGTAGTTGGTGAAGAACGGCGTGTGACGGCCACCCTCTTCCTTGTTGAGGATATAGGCCTCGGCCAGGAATTTGGTGTGCGGGGTGATCGAGCCGGGCTTGCAGAGAACCTGGCCGCGCTCGACGTCCTCACGCTTGGTGCCGCGCAGCAGCACACCGACGTTGTCGCCGGCCTGGCCCTGGTCGAGCAGCTTGCGGAACATTTCCACGCCCGTGCAGACCGTCTTCTGGACCGGACGGATGCCGACGATCTCGACCTCCTCGCCGACCTTGACGATCCCCTTTTCGATCCGGCCCGTGACCACGGTGCCGCGACCCGAGATCGAGAACACGTCCTCGACCGGCATCAGGAACGGCAGGTCCAGCGGACGCGCCGGCTGCGGGATGTATTCGTCGACCGTCTTCATCAGGGCCAGAACCGACTGCTCGCCGATCTCCGGGTTCACGCCGTCGGTCGCGGCCTTGGCCGAACCCGCCGTGATCGGAATGTCGTCGCCCGGGAAGTCGTACGAGCTCAGCAGCTCGCGCACTTCCATCTCGACCAGTTCCAGCAGCTCTGCGTCATCCACCAGGTCGACCTTGTTCAGGTAAACCACCAGCGCCGGCACGCCGACCTGACGGGCCAGCAGGATGTGCTCGCGCGTCTGCGGCATCGGGCCGTCCGCGGCCGAAACCACCAGGATCGCGCCGTCCATCTGGGCCGCGCCGGTGATCATGTTCTTCACATAGTCGGCGTGGCCGGGGCAGTCGACGTGGGCGTAGTGACGGGCTTCCGTCTCATACTCGACGTGCGAGGTGTTGATCGTGATGCCGCGCGCCTTCTCTTCCGGAGCCGCGTCGATGTCGGCGTAGTTCATCGCCTTGCCACCACCGGCCTTGGCCAGCGTCATCGTGATCGCCGCCGTCAGCGTCGTCTTGCCGTGGTCAACGTGACCAATCGTGCCGATGTTGCAATGCGGCTTGTTACGTTCGAACTTTTCCTTGGCCATCGCCAAACTCCTGGTGGCCCGGGTCCGTGATGGAAGGGGCGCTTCTGCTCAGTTCAAAAATCTGGAGCGGGTAGACGGAATCGAACCGACATATTCAGCTTGGAAGGCTGCTGTACTACCATTGTACTATACCCGCACGGAGACGGCGTCGGCCGCCCGGAACCCCGGGTGACCTTGGCCGCCGGTCCTCATCGTCACCCGGTCCCTCGTTTCGAAAAGCGCGTGGTGGGGGAAGCAGGACTCGAACCTGCGAAGCTTACGCAGGGGATTTACAGTCCCCCCCCTTTGCCACTCGGGACATTCCCCCAAGCGCGTTTCGAACCGTCGGACCAAAGCCCCGACAACCTTTCAGTGGCCGGGGCAACAAAAGCGTTCGGTCTCCGGCGTCGCCTGCGATACAGGAGGCACCGGACCCGAAAGCCTCAGGGCTCCAAATCGGAGGGCGTCTTATAGTGTCGCAAAATCGAGAACGCAACGACCGGAAATCCGGTAAAAAGCCGGGCTTCCGGGGCAAGTCGCCGGAGGCTTCCGACACGCCCCGCAAGGGCGGCTGGAACCCCAATCCGCCGACCAGGGCGTTTAACCCGGCGGGCCCGCGTCCGTCCCGCGGCAAGGTCGACGCCGACAATTTCGTCTGGGGTCGCCATCCGGTGCTGGCCGCCCTCGCCAATCCCGCCCGCAAGGGTATGGGCCGGCTGCTGGCCACCCCGGATCGCGCCGTTGAACTGGAGCGCGACAACCTGACCCACGGCCATGTGGTCGAGGTGATGGAGCCGCAGGTCCTCGACCGGATGCTGCCGGCCGGTGCCGTGCATCAGGGCCTGGCCTTCAAGGTCCAGCCGCTCGAGGGTGTGGCCCTGGCCGATATCGCCGAACCGGCCGAAGGCATCCTTGTCATGCTGGACCAGTTGACGGACCCCCAGAATGTCGGGGCCATCTTCCGCTCGGCCCTGGCCTTCGGGGCGCGCGGCATCATCGTTCAGGATCGCCACTCCCCTGCCCTCGCCGGAGCCCTGGCCAAGGCCGCCGCCGGGGCTACCGAACGCCTGCCCTGCGCCCGGGTCACCAATCTGTCGCGGGCGCTGGAAACGCTGGGCGAACTGGGCTGGCGCGCCGTCGGCCTCGACGGCACCTCCGACGAGACGCTGGAGACGGCGCTTGATTCGCGTCCGACCGTGCTGGTTCTCGGGTCCGAAGGCGACGGCATCCGGCGTCTGGTCGCCGAACACTGCGACACCCTGGCGCGGATCCCCATGCCCGGCGGATTCGAAAGCCTCAACGTCTCCAATGCCGCCGCTGTCGCCCTTTATGAAGTCACGCGGGCCCAGCGCCCGTCCTGATCCCTGCCTTGCCCGACCGCTCCCGGTAACTTAACAGCGCACCATGTTCGACTTTCTCAGCTCCCCGGAACTCGCCAGCCAGCTCGCCGCTCTCGGCCAGGTGATGATGATTGACCTGGTTCTGGCCGGCGACAACGCCATCGCCGTGGGCCTGGCCGCCGCCGCCCTGCCGGTCGAGCAGCGTCGCAAGGCCATTCTGATCGGCCTCGCCGCTGCGGTCGTGCTGCGTATCGGCTTCGCCCTGATCACGGTCCAGCTGCTGGCCATCATCGGCCTGTTGCTGGCCGGCGGCATCCTGCTGCTGTGGGTGTGCTGGAAGATGTGGGCGCGAGCTGCGCGAACAGGCCACCCACGACCAGGCCGAGGCCTCGGGCGAGATGGAAGCGGCCCTGTCGGTCCACCACGGCGGCGGACCGACCCCCGAAGCCATGGGGCTGAAGCGCAAGACCTTCGGCGCGGCCCTGCTGCAGATCATGATCGCCGACGTCACCATGTCGCTGGACAATGTGCTGGCCGTGGCCGGCGCGGCCCATGCCCACCCCTGGATCATGGTCTTTGGCCTCGTCCTGTCGATCGCCCTGATGGGTCTGGCCGCCAGCTACATCGCCCGGATGCTGAACCGCTATCGCTGGATCGGCTACTTCGGTCTGGTCATCGTCCTGTACGTCGCCCTGCACATGATCTGGGACGGGTCCCGTTCGATCATCGTGCGAACGGACCGTATGGACGCCTTCAACGCCTCGGCCCCGGCCTTCCTCGACATCTCTCCCAAGGAGGCGGCAAAATATCGCCGCGGGACCAAGGATGAGGCGAAGCCGGAGATGCCGTCGGTCGATGTCCTTACGCCCACGCCGGCGCAAGCCGCGCCGGTCGAGGCTGCGCCGAAGCCGGCTCCGGCCGGCTAGAGCATGACCTCTTTTGACGGAAATGGGGATTCCCAAATCGGTAGCGATCTGATTCATCATTCGTGCTGGATGGAGGCCAGCATGTATGACAGCTCCCTATTCGGTTGATCTTCGATCGCGTGCCTTGGCGCGCAAGGCGGCCGGCGAGACGCACCGGAAATCGCGGCAGCTCTTCGGATCAGTCCGTCGTGTCTGTCGAAATGGGCGCGTCATTAACGCGAGACCGGGTCTCTGGAACCGGCCCGGATCGGCGGCTGCAAGCCCCGAACGCTTTCGGGCGAGGTGGCCGCGTGGCTGCGAGAGCGGATCGCCTCGGGCCCGATCACGCTGCGGGGGCTGACGGCCGAGTTGCTGAGCGGGGGATCAAGACCCAGCCCCGCGCGGTGTGGGTGTTCCTGCATGCCGAGGGTTTAGCTTCAAAAAAAACCCTGCTGCCCGAGGAGCAGACGCGGCCTGACGTGGCGCGTAAACGCACGCGCTGGAAGGCGTATCAGGGCCGGATCGACCCGTCCCGGTTGGTGTTTCTGGACGAGACCTGGGTCAAGACCAACATGGCCCCACTCCGAGGATGGGGTCCGCGCGGTCGTCGGCTGAAGGCCCACGCCCCCTTCGGCCACTGGAAGACCCAGACCTTCATCGCCGCCCTGCGTCACGACCGCATCGACGCGCCCTGGGTGATCGACGGGCCGATCAACGGCGAGCTGTTCCGGGTCTATGTCGAGGAAGTTCTGGCCCCAACCCTGAAGCCCGGCGACGTCGTCGTGCTCGACAATCTGGGCAGCCACAAGGGCAAGGCCGCGCGCGCCGCCGTCCGGGCCAGGGGAGCCCATCTGATCTTTCTGCCGCCCTACAGCCCGGACCTGAACCCGATCGAACAGGTCTTCGCCAAGCTCAAACACCTGATGCGAAAGGCCCAGCCCCGAGACGTCGAGGCCACATGGCGAAAGGTCGGTCAGCTCCTTGAGCT
>JAUCCG010000016.1:0-8015 GCA_034676465.1 Brevundimonas sp.
TGGTGCAGGCGGCGATGGTCTTACCTGCGCCGGGCGCGGCGTTAATCAAGAAGCGTTTGTCCGTGGCTTGGTCGATCAACCAAGTCATCGCTTTTGTCAGTGCGTGTTCCTGCCATGGACGAAGTATCATCTGCTTTGAGCCCTTCGCTTGATTACAAGCCGGGCAGAGGGCCTGGCCATTGGATAAAATCGTCGCCCCGCCCGCAGAGTATGGGTGGATGTGGTCGCCTTGGAAGACCCCTCGCAGGCGCTTCCCGCAGTCCATGCAACGCCCGCCGCTTACCAGAGCTAGGATCAGGCGCTGACTGGAGGGGAGAATAGTCGCCTCAACGGCTAATCCAGTATTCCGTGAACATGATTTCCCTGATGGGGAGGTTGGCGGGGGGCTTCAATACGGCGTGCTTATTGATCCGGACCATCGCAGCGGCATACGGGATTGATCGCTTTTTGATGATGTGGCCGTCCCGCTTTAGCTCAAAGACAACCTCTGGGAGGTCGGAGCACCCAAACAAGACTAGGGCCTCCATTCGCGTTAGAGGTACTTCCGCCTAGCAGATGCTCTTTGGCTGCCAAAGACGGTGCCGCTACTGGCTGTTGAGGAGGCCATTTCCGAGATCCAATCATATTGTTGCCATGCGGAGCCAAGGTAACGGTCGAGAACAGGGGCCAACTTGGCCAGTTCCAACGACTTCTCTCGTAGGTCGATCCAGCTTGTCACTCGCCGCTCGTGATAGAGGACGCGCCATCCCCCATCCGCCATCGCTTCGTCTACTGGAAGAGACGAGAATGGGCGACTGTCGTGCGCGACCCCGAACTCGGAAAGTTGATACGGCGCGTCGCCATAGGCCCGGACGAAATGGTGCGCGAGTTTGAGGACATCGCCATCGGCGACCTCCGACCCCAGCATCTGCCGGAGTTCCGCATATAGCGCCCTGATCAGCGCCGGTTTACGCATATCTACCCCCTCAGTGCCGAGGGTGCGCTAACGGGGAAAAATCGGTCAACTATTAAACGAGAGGTTGCAGCGGGTTGCAGCCTGAGTTGCGGTTTGGAAAGAGTGCAGCAGAGCCTGCCGGTTGAGCACCATTGCACCTTTGGCCAGTGACCCCCCCGACGCCATTGTAAGGCGTTGCCGGCCGTTGCCAGACGTCCCAGTAACAAGGCCCATTCGGGTACATATCTAGGCATCAACACGTCTGAAGCGTGGATCAAGCCTTGGATTTTAATAAGAAAATATTGTCGTGCCGATAGGGCTTCTTTTTTGACATCGAGGGGGTCACAGGTTCAATCCCTGTCGCGTCCACCATTCCCTTTCCCTGATAATCGATCCTGACACCGTCCCCGCCCGGGCCAGGCACGGATCGTTCGTCCGCTCGGCGTGGCCCGGACTGGACGCGCGGCGGGTGGCCGCGCCATAGAGGCGCAGGTTTTTCGCTGAAGTCCCTCATGTCAGAACTGTTCGCCCGGCCGACCCGTACCCAATGGGAGGCCCAGGCCAGCAAGACGCCTGAAGGGTCGCGCGCTGTCCGAGTTGACGCGAACGGATACCGACGGTCTGGAGGTCGCGCCCCTGTATGCGGCCGATGAAAAGGCGGTGGTCCCGGTGTTCGCGCCGCGCGCTGCGGGTGCCGACGGCCGGGCCTGGGACCTGCGCACCCTGATCGAGGGAGACGACGCCGGGGCCGTGAATGCGGCGGTGCTGGCGGATCTGGAGGGCGGCGCGGCCTCGGTGATCCTGTCGGGGGTGGTTCTGTCGGACAGTGATCTGCTGGCGCGGGCGCTGGACGGGGTGGCGCTGGAGCTGGCGGCGGTCGGGCTGGACGCCGGGCTGGACGGCCCGGTCGCGGCCGATGCACTGGCGGTCGTGGGCAAGGGCTCACCGCGGGCGAAGCTGCGCTTTCATCTGGATCCGGTCTCGGCCTTTGCCGCTGCGGGAACCGCGCCGCGCCTGATCGACGAGCATCTGACGCTGGCGGCCAATACGGCGGCGCGGCATGCGGGGGCTTATCCCGAAGCCAGTTTCTTTCTGGCCAGCGGCCGGGTGGTGCATGAGGCCGGAGGCTCGCCCGGGCAGGAGTTGGGCTTTGCCGCGGCCTCGGCGCTGGCCAGCCTCAAGGTCGGGGTCGCGGCGGGGACTCAGCCTCGAGCAAGCGACGCGGGGCCTGGTGCTGGGGGTGTCGGTCGACGCCGAATATTTCGACGCCCTGGCCCGGGTGCGGGCCCTGCGACTGATCTGGGGTTCGCTGGTCAAGGCCCTGGGACTGGAGGTACCCGCGACGATCGAGGCGCGCTCGTCGCGGCGGATGCTGTCGGCGCGCGATCCCTGGCCCAATCTGCTGCGTTTGACCGCGGCGGGGTTCGCGGGAGCCGTCGGCGGGGCCGATGCCGTGGTGCTGGACGGCTTCAGCCGCGCGTCCGGACGCCCGGAAGCCTCAGCCCGGCGACTGGCACGCAATACCCAGCTGGTGCTGATGGAAGAGGCGCATGTGGGCCGGGTCGACGATCCGGCATCGGGATCCTGGTTCCTCGACGCTCGCACCCGCGATCTGGCCGAGGCCGGCTGGGCCGAGTTCCAGCGCATCGAGCGCGAAGGCGGCGTGATCGCGGCCCTGAAGGCCGGAACCATTCAGGCGCGGGTCGCCACGGCCCGTACCCTGCGCGAGGCCGATCTGGCCGAGGGCCGGGCCCAGCTGATCGGGGTGACGAAATTCGTCAACGGTGAAACGCGCACGGCCCCGGTCGAGGCGGAGCCGGCGCGCGCCGTCGCCGGCGGTGGTGACGCCTGTGTCGCCCTGACCCCGGTGCGGTTCGCTGCGCCCTTTGAAGCCGCAACCCAGGAGGCGGCCCGATGAGCGGCTTTCCCGACTTCACGCGCATCGATCTCGACCCCGGCACCGTAGGTACTGCGCCGACCCGTCCGGACTGGGAAACGCCCGAGGGCATCGTCGTGGCCCCGGCCTATGGCCCGGAGGCCATCGAAGGGCTGGCCTTCACCGACGGCCTGCCGGGCTTCGCCCCCTATGTGCGGGGCCCCTATCCGACCATGTACGCGTCCAACCCCTGGACCATCCGCCAGTACGCCGGCTTTTCGACCGCCGAGGAATCCAACGCCTTCTACCGGCGCAATCTGGCGGCGGGGCAGAAGGGACTGTCGATCGCCTTCGATCTGGCCACGCACCGGGGCTATGACAGCGATCACCCGCGGGTCGCTGGCGACGTCGGCATGGCCGGGGTGGCGATCGATTCCATTCTCGACATGCGCACCCTGTTCGACGGCATTCCGCTGGACACGATGAGCGTGTCGATGACGATGAACGGGGCGGTGTTGCCGATCCTGGCGCTCTATGTCGTGGCCGCCGAGGAGCAGGGCGTGCCGCACAGCGCCCTGACGGGGACCATCCAGAACGACATCCTCAAGGAGTTCATGGTCCGCAACACCTACATCTATCCGCCGGAACCCTCGATGCGGATCGTGTCGGACATCTTCGCCTGGACGGCGGCGGAAGCGCCCCGCTTCAACTCGATCTCGATCAGCGGCTATCACATGCAGGAGGCCGGGGCCTCGGCCGATCTGGAGCTGGCCTACACCCTGGCGGACGGTATCGACTATATCCGCGCCGGAGTTGCCTCGGGCATGGACGTGGACACCTTCGCGCCCCGGCTGAGCTTCTTCTGGGCCATCGGCATGAACTATTTCATGGAGGTGGCCAAGATGCGGGCCGCCCGCCTGCTGTGGGCCGAGCTGGTGCAGGCCGAGTTTGCGCCGAAGGATCCCAAATCCCTGTCGTTGCGGGCCCATTGCCAGACCTCGGGCTGGTCGCTGGCGGCGCAGGACGTGTTCAACAATGTGCCGCGGACCGTGGTCGAGGCCATGGCCGCCGCCGGGGGACAAACCCAGAGCCTGCACACCAATTCGCTGGACGAGGCGCTTGCCCTGCCGACCGATTTTTCGGCCCGGATCGCCCGCAACACCCAGCTGTTCCTGCAGATGGAGACCGGCCTGACCGGAACCATCGATCCCTGGGGCGGCAGTTTCTATATCGAGAATTTGACCGCCGATCTGGTCACGCGGGCGCGCGCGCACATCGCCGAGATCGCGGCCCTTGGCGGGATGACCAGGGCGATCGAGGCCGGGGTGCCCAAATTGCGCATCGAGGAGGCCTCGGCCCGGACCCAGGCGCGGATCGACACCGGTCAGCAGATCCTGGTGGGGGTCAATCGCTACCTGAATGATGTGGTCGACGACATTCCGGTGCTGAAGGTCGACAACGCCGAGGTGCGGGCACGCCAGATCGAGAAGCTGCAGAAATTGCGGGCTGAACGCGACGAACCGGCGGTGCAGGCGGCGCTCGAAGCCTTGACCGAGGGCGCGCGCGGTGACGCCAACCTGCTGGAGCTGTCGGTCCGGGCGGCCCGGGCCCATGCCACGGTCGGTGAGATCTCGGACGCGCTGGAAGCGGCGTTCGGACGCCATGTGGCCACGGTGCAGACCGTTACAGGCGTCTACGCCAAGGCGGCCGGCAAGGATCCGAAGATCAGCCGCGCCCGCGACATGGTCGCCACCTTCATCGACAACGACGGCGGACCGCCGCGTATCCTGATCGCCAAACTGGGTCAGGACGGCCACGACCGGGGCCAGAAGGTCATCGCCACCGGTTATGGCGACCTGGGTCTGGCGGCGACGGCCGGGTCTCTGTTCCAGACACCGCAAGAGGCGGCGCGGGACGCCGTCGAGAAGAACGTCCACGCGGTCGGGGCCTCGTCGCTGGCGGCCGGGCATCTGACCCTGGTCCCGGAGCTGAAGGCCGAACTGGAGCGGCTGGACGGCCCGACATCATGATCGTGGTCGGCGGGGTGATCCCGCCCTCGGACGTCCAGACCCTGAATGACATGGGGGCGGCGGCCGTCTATCCGCCCGGTTCGGTCATTGCGGATACGGCCATCGACCTGATCGACCGGCTGAACCGGCGACTGGGCTATGCCCAGAAGCCTTGAAGTCGGATCGTCACGGAGGCAGCGCCCCCGGAGCGCAATCGGTTGGGTTGGACGCAGTCCGGCCCGGCCCGGGTCTCGCTCCGGTTTGAATCCGGAAATGGTCTAGGGACGGTGCCGGTCCGGCAGGGCGGCCGCCTCTTCGGCCGTCAGCCGGCGCAATTTCCACCCGACACGGCGTCGTGGGCGAGATCGAGGCCGAGACCGAAATCTGCACATGGTCCCCGACGCACAGGCGACGGGGCGGTCCGGGCATGGGGGTGAACGCCAGGGCGTCTGCGGAGTCCAGATCCCGGCAATGGGCCGAGGCTCTCAGTTCGAAGATGTCGGGACCGACCGCCCGGATATACAGTGACTGACTTTCGCCGGGGCGGAAGCTGCTGACCTCATCCTGATAGAAGCACACCCGGTTGGAGGCCGTGCCCGGCAGGCTTGCGCCCGGTCCCGGCGCACAGCCAGTCGGGACGACGATCAGGCTGGCGGTGGTGAGCGCGAAAATCAGGCGGGTCATCGGAACCTCCGTAGATCAGGGCTGCTGGTTGTCGGGCAGGGCGGCGATCTGGTCCGGAGTCAGGCGGCGATCGACACGGGCGCGGCAGCTGGCCGGTTCGCCGCCCAGGCCCCGCATGGTAATGCGGGCGTGATCGCCGACACAAAGACGGCCGACACTGCTGTAGTCGGACTGGATCGCCACGCTGCTGGCGAGGTCAAGGTCCTGACAGCGTTCGCGCGTGCTGATCTCGAACACCTGGTCAGAGCGGTCGCGAACGTACAGGTTGCCGTGGTCGCCCTGGCGGAAATTGGAGAGGGACGAGGCCCAGAAACATTGGCGCTGGCCGGTGGCTCCCGATGCATCCGCGCTTTGCTGGCCGGGTGCGCAGGCTGCTAGCGACGTCAGGACGAAGGCCAGGGCCAGGGTCAGGGCCATCGGGGTCGGGACGGTGGACATGCGCGTTCCTCGTGGCGGGTATCGGAATTCAAACAAGCGCGTCCGGGCGGGGTTCTGCAAGAGGCTGGGTGCGGATCAGTCGTGCGGGGTCCAGCCCTGGCGGCCAGAGCTGCCGGCAGGGGCGACGGCCGGTCGAGGACGAGGGCGACGACATACTCGGCCAGCAGCGGCGCAAAGGCGAACCCGCGCGACCCCATACCGGTCAGCAGAAACAGACCCCCTTCGCGCCCGGGCAGGGCCCCGGCCAGGGGCAGGCGATCCGCCGTCGTGGCGCGTACAGCTGCGCGCGCCCGACCGGGGGTCGCCGCGACCCGGGCGGCCAGGTTGGGCAGGCGCGTGCTCGGGATTTCGAGATTGCGGCTGCTATCCGCGTCACGCACTTCAGTACCTGTGTCGCCCCGGTCATGGGTGGCCCCGTACAGGACGCCGTCGCCTGTGGGGATGGCATAGCCGCCCCAGGCGACGGTCGGCGTTGTCGGTCCCTCGGTCCAGTTGGCCTGTCCGCGGACTGGCGCAAGTATGGGACGGTCCGGGTCCAGCAGCGCCGCCGAGCCCCAGCCGGCTGCGATGATCACCGTGTCCACCGTCAGGATGGGACGTCCGTCAGCGTCCATCAGACGCCAGCCCCCTGCAACGGGGTCTATGTGGTTGACGGCGGTGCCGGTCTGGAGGGTATCGGCAAGCCAGGCGTCCAGAATGCGGGCCGGGGCCACGGCCATGGCGGTGAGCATGTCCAGCCCTCCGGCAGGCACGGCTTCTTTCAACCGGGCGATCGCGGTTTCGGCGGGCCGGGTGATCATGGCACCGTCCGGCCACAGGGCCTGAACCGCGACCTTGGCAAAACGCTGGGCATCCCTTGGGCCCTGCTCCAGCTGCAGCACGCCGCGGGCCAGAACGGCCCCGGGGATGGCGGTATAGAGGGCCGTGGCCCGGTCGAGGGTCTGGGCCCCAAGAGCGGCGATGACGGGATCACCGGCGTCGAGGCGGGGCGTGACCAGCGACGCCGGAAGGCCCGATCCCCCGGCTCCGGGCGCAGCGGCCTCGATCACAGTGGCGGTCATCCCCAGCGCAGACAGGGCCCGGGCAAGAGCCGCCCCGGCGATGCCGGCACCGATGATGGCGATGGACGGCGGGGTTGGATCGGGCCGTGGAGCTGTCGGCAGGGTTGCTTCCAGCCGTTCACGCTTGCGGCCGTGCCCCGGGCATTTGGCGACCGCGAACCCCCGTTCGGTCAGGCCCCGACGGACAGGAGCCGGCGACGGTGAACGTCGCCAGCCGGGCACCGGGGGCGGACCGGGCCGCGATCGCGTCGAGGACGGCGGGCGACCACATGTCGGGATTGGTCGCCGGGGAGAAGCCGTCGAGGAACCAGGCATCGGCGCGCCCGCTCCAGGCGTCCAGCGCCCAGCCGACCTCGCCCACGGCCAGGTCCAGCGTGGCGCGGCAGGCAGGCAGATCGATGCGATGAAAGCCGGGCGTGGCGTCGGGCCAGGCGTCCAGCAGGGCCGTGGTCACCTTCTCAAGTTCAGGCCAGGCAGCCAGGGCGCGCCGGGCCTCGTCTGCCCGGAGCGGATAGCCCTCGATGGAGAAGATGTGCAGATGGGCTGTCGGCGGGGCGGTGCGCTGCCAGCAGGTCGACGACATCCTGATGGTGCGGCGTGTCGCTGCCGCGCTGCGGCGTTCCACGCGTTCGGCCTGCCCTGCATGGCGCTCGGCGTACGCTGATTGCAACATCAGTACCTGCGCGAACTGGAGCACTTGACCAGGTGGCGTCAGGCGTGATCGTCGAAGTGACGGAGACGTATCCGATCCACGACATCGGCGCTTTGCTCTACTTCGCCCGGAAGTGCTCTTCGCTGGGCGTGAGGATCGCTCTGATGGCTGACCAGCGCGTTCGTCGCCGGTGGCTGAGCTGGGTGAGGCCGGACATAATCAAGATCGACGGCGCACTGGTGTGCCAGTGTTTTGAGCAGCAATCCGTCGAGCCGGTGACAGAGATCATTCGGCTTGCCCGCTCCATTGGAGCGGCTGTCGTAGGGGAGCACCATCAAATCGAAGGTGATGGGAGACTGGG
>JAUCCG010000017.1:0-70504 GCA_034676465.1 Brevundimonas sp.
TTCCCAGCGGCAGGACCCCGCGCCCACCATTGCCGAACCGCACCTGCAGCGCGGCCCGGAGCGCGCCCGTGATCCGGTCCCCGGCCGTGTGGCTGTCGCCGATCTGCAGGATATCAACCGGCCGGTCCCGCTGCCCGGCTTCGGTCGCCGCGAGGGCCTCGAACAGCCCGTCCAGCGCCTCGACCTGACACAGACCTCCGGCACAAACCGGGGGTCCCGGCGGCGGGGCCCGCCTGCGGGAACATAGGGCGACTGGGCAAGAACGGGGCCGCTGAGGGCCAGGGCCAGCACGACCGCCGACAGGGCGGAGCCGGTCCTCATCCTCAGGCGGCAGGTGAAACGGTGGGCGTCGCGACGGGGAGTCGACCCGGGCTCGCGGCTTCGGGCCGCGGCCGATCCAGTCCGGCGTCATGCTTCAGGGTCGCGGCGACCGGATTGCCGATGCGCAGATAGCCGGCCATCGACATGTGGATTCCGTCATTGGCCCGCATCAGGGTGCGCCGGCCGGTGTCGGTCGGCAGATAGGCCTCATAGCCGCCCGCCGCGTTGGCGGTCAGGGGCACGGTGTCGATATAGGGCACGTCCAGTGCCGCCATCCGCGCCGCCACCACCTCGTTGATCAGATCCATCTTCGCATCGAAACTGGCGCGCTTCATGCGCGGCAGGCCGACCCAGTAGACAGCAATATCGCGGCTGCGCAGCAGGGCCACCAGATCATCGACCCGTTTGGCATAGGCCGCCTTCCAGCCGTCGGTGCCGAACGGATGCACCTCGCCGTCCAGACTGATGCCCTGGGCATCATTGGTGCCCAACAGGATGACCGCGACGTCCATCGGCTGTTCGTCCAGCTGGCGCGCCGTCTTGGCCTGGATGTCGACGTAGTCGTAGCGCGACAGGCCGGTCGACACCTCGCTGAATTTGGTGACGGATACGCCGGAGACACTGTTCAGGTCGCGGTACAGGGCCGCCCACAGGCCGTCGGCCATGAAGTCGCCGAACACGCCGATCCTCAGCTGTCCCCGGGCCATTCGCGTCGTCAGGGGCGTCACAGCCGGGCGTGCAGCGACCACAGCGGCCGGCGACGGCGCCGGCTCGACCGGCACAGACGCGGGAGCCGAGGCATTGGCGGAACCGCCCAGCATCAACGTCGGATGGCGCAGCCAGGCGCGACCGTCGGGCGTCAGAACCAGCCCGGCCAGTACGCCGACCACGAAGGCCACCGTCAAAGCGTTGATGCCTGCACGCACGTCCGTCCCCCGACATTCGACCGATGGCGTGGTTAAGCCATCCTCAGGGTGTCTTTTCTAGCGCATTGGCGCGCATCCGCCACTGCCTGCCCCTCGCAAGCGAACAAAAAGGTTAATGGGCCCCGCCGCTTCAGGCCTTTCCGGACCCGGCCAGACGCGCCGCGAAATAGCCGCCGGTGGCCGACGCTGCGGTCAGAACCGTGCCCCAGCCCATGTCCACGACCGTCATCTGGGTCGACCACCCGGCCAGGGTCGCCTGGTTGGTCAGATCATAGGTGGCATAGGCGACGAACCCCAGAACGGCCCCGTTCAGCGTCGCCCGGTGCCACGACCCCGTCTTCAGTGCCGGATGAACGGCGAAGAAGACCGTGCCGAAGATTGAAATCAGATAGAAGACCACCGCCGCCCGCATATCCGGCACGGGAGCCAGCAGCGACCCCAGCAGCGGCTTGTAGAAGCGGTCGGTCATGGTGGTCAGCCAGACAGCGTCGAACGCGGCGAAGGTGATGCCGGTGCCCACATAGGCGAGGATGTATCGGATCATGATGCGCTCCCGAATGCCGTTCAGGCGGGCTTGAGGCGATAGTGGCTGACGGCCCAGGTACGGCCCCCGTCATTACCAAACAGACCGGCCGTGGCCAGGTAGAACCGTCGCCAGCGCCGGTGCCACAGCGCCGCGTCCTTGCCATAGGTGGCCTGCATCAGCTCCCTTACCCGGTCAGCGTTCGCGTCCATATTGGCCAGCCAGTCATTGGCCGTGCGCTGGTAGTGGGTGCCGCTCCACAGCCATTCCTGCTCGACCGAAAACAGGTCGGGGAACTGCCGGATCAACCCGCGGCTCGGCATCACGCCGCCGGTGAAGAAATGCCGGGCGATGAAGTCCTCACTGTCGGTGTGATCGAACCGGTAGGGGGCGTCGCGATGGGTAAAGACATGGATGAACATCCGCCCGTCCGGTTTCAGCCAGCCGCGGGCGCGCTCCAGCAGGGTGCGCCAGTTGGCCATGTGCTCGAACATCTCGACCGAAACGATCCGGTCGTAACGTCCCTGTCCGGCCAGTTGCGGGTCGTAATCATTCATGTCGCAGGTGATCACGGTCAGATTGGTCACCCCCCGGGCCGCCGCCTGCGCCTCGATATGGCCGCGCTGACCGTGGCTGTTGGACACGGCGGTGATGCGGGCGCGCGGGTAGTGTTCGGCCATCCAGAGGCTCAGAGACCCCCAGCCGCAGCCCAGCTCCAGAATGGACTGGCCGTCGGCCAGATCGGCATGGGCGCAGGTCTCGCCAAGAGCCTCCGCCTCGGCCTCGTCCAGGGTCGTTTCCGCCGTCGGATACAGGCCGCAGGAATATTTCAGACGGCTGCCGAGGCAGATCTCGAAGAATTCGGGCGGCAGCTCATAGTGCTGTTCATTCGCCGCCGCGGTGTGCTCGGCGATGGCGTGACGGGCCATCTCCACCGCGAAGGCCGCCTCGTCATGGGGGGCGTCCCGGTCCAGCTGCCGCCGCGCTTCACTGACCAGACTGTCAATCGCCGGGCGCGCGATGAAGTCGGGAAAGGGCGCGTCCTGGAGTTTGCGGATGGCGACATTGGCGAGGGACATGGGCATTCCGGAATAAGGGGCCTGAGGAGACGTCGAGATCGTCCGGGCCTGCGGAACGTCCCCGGGGACTCCACCGTTGCATCGGTCGAACCCTGGCAAATACGCAGCCAATGGCTGAACGGATGACATCCGTGTCGGCTCCGGCGCCGTAGCTGTGGATCTGACCACTACGAAGTCCCCATGAGCCCCCACCTCGTCGCTAAATCCACCGCCGGTCCCGGCAAGCGCATCGCCGTGATCGGCTCGGGTATTTCCGGGCTGTCGGCGGCCTGGCTGCTGTCACAGAAGCATAGGGTGACCCTGTACGAGTCCGCCGACCGGCTGGGCGGCCATTCGCACACGGTCGAGGCCCCCTCCCCGGCGGGGCCGGTCGCGGTCGACACCGGCTTCATCGTCTATAACGAGGCCAACTATCCCAATCTGACGGCCCTGTTCGAGCATCTGGGCGTGCCGACAAGGCCGGCCCACATGTCCTTCGCCGTCTCCATCGACGACGGGGCGTTCGAATACTCCAGCCACGGCCTGCGCGCCCTGTTTGCCCAAAAGCGCAACTACGCCAGCCCCAAATTCTGGCGCATGATCGGTGACCTGCTGCGCTTCCAGAAGGAGGCTCCGCGCGACCTCGCGGCACTGGAGCTCAGCGGCCTGACGCTGGACGCCTATCTGACACGTGGCGGCTACGGGCCGCTGTTCCGCGAGGCGCATCTGCTGCCCCAGGCGGCGGCGATCTGGTCCTGCTCCATGGGCCAGATGGCCGGCTATCCAGCCGCCTCCTTCATCCGCTTCTATATGAACCACAACCTGCTGAAGCTGGACCTCAAGCCGACCTGGCGCACCGTCGACGGCGGCAGTCGCGAATACGTCAGCCGTCTCGTCGATGCCTTTGGCGGAACGGTCGTGACCGGGGCCGACATCAGCGGAGTTGTGCGTGGCCTTGACGGCGCCGCCCTGCGCTTCGGTGACGGTCGGCTGGAACGGTTCGACGCCGTGGTCATCGCCACCCATTCCGACCAGGCCCTGCAACTGCTGGATGCCCCCTCGGCCGACGAGCGCCGCCTGCTGGGCGCAATCCCCTACCGTCCCAACCGGGTCATCCTGCACCGCGACACGGACCTGATGCCGAAACGGCGCAAGGCCTGGGCCGCCTGGACCCATCTTGGCTATTCCGACCGCGCCGGAGAGGGCGGTGTCACCTACTGGATGAACGAGTTGCAGAGCCTGCCCGGCCCGCCGCTGTTCGTCAGCCTGAACCCCGCGCGCGAACCCGACCCCGGTCTCGTGATCGGCGAATGGGACTATGAGCACCCGGTGTTCGACGCCACCGCCGTCACCGCCCAGGCCGAGCTGTGGTCGCTGCAGGGGCGGCGCAATGTCTGGTTCGCCGGGGCCTGGTTCGGCGCGGGCTTCCACGAGGATGGTCTCCAGGCCGGTCTGGCCGTGGCGGAGCGGTTGGGCGGCATCCGCCGTCCCTGGACCGTCGCCAACGAAAGCGGCCGCATCGCAATACAGGCCCCTGTCGGGTCGCCGGCAGAGCCGTGCCTGGTCATGGACCGGGTGGCGTGACCGCAGATCACAGCGCCCTCTACGTCGGCCGGGTCGAACACACCCGGGTCCGCACCATTCGCCATGCCCTCGGCTACCGCGTCTACATGCTGCTGCTCGACCTCGACCATGTCGAGACGCGTCTGTCCCGCCTGCGTCTGCTGTCCCGGGGCCGGTTCGGGCTGATGAGCTGGCGCGCCGCCGACCACGGTGACCGTTCCGGACGGCCCTTGCGCCAGCAGATGGAAGCCCATCTGGCGCAAGCCGGGATCGACCTCGAGGGCGGCCCGATCCGTCTGCTGACCATGCCGCGCATCCTCGGCTATGGCTTCAATCCGATCAGCGTCTATTTCTGCCATCGGCCCGACGGGACGCTGGCCGCCCTGCTGTATGAGGTCACCAATACCTTCGGTGAACGCCACAGCTATCTGGTGGCCGTCCCGTCTCCTCCCCCTCAGGGGGAGGGAGACCCCCCGAAGGGGTGGAGGGGGTAGGCCGAAACCCATCCGCCAGACGGCCGCCAAGACCTTCTTCGTCTCGCCCTTCATGGACATGGACCTGAGCTATGATTTCACTGCTCCGCCCCCCGGCCGAGGGTGCGTCCGTGGTCGTCGCCGTCCGGCGCGGCGACACGCTGATCCTGACCGCCAGCTTCGCCGGCGCGCGCCGGCCGCTGACCGACGGCCAGCTGCTGCGCGCCTTCCTGACCCACCCCCTGCTGACCTGGAAGGTCACCGTCGGCATCCACTGGGAAGCGGCGAAAATGATGCTCAAGGGGGCCCGCTATCGCGACCGTGGTCGGCCGCCGAAACCACCGGTGACCATGGGCCACGCCCGCTCCTGACGCAGTCCCCCGCCAGGATCGCGGCAGGTCGTTCAGGGCAGTGGCCCGGCCAATGTGGACCCGGTGGACTCAGTGGACCCTGTTTTTCGCGACCGGACCGCCTTGCTCCGGGCCGCCCCCCGCGTTACGGACGGACTAGGACCGCCGATATTCATCGAGCGGTGAAAATATGAGGAAGCGATGCGGAAGATCTTCCCCGACGCGGCGTCCGCTCTCGAAGGCCTGACCTTCGACGGCATGACCGTCATGTCCGGCGGCTTTGGCCTGTGCGGCATTCCCGAACACCTGATCGCTGCCCTGCGCGACTCCGGTGCCAAGGGTCTGACCGTCATCTCCAACAACGCCGGCGTCGACGGCTTCGGCCTCGGACAGCTGCTGGAGACGAAACAGATCGCCAAGATGATCTCGTCCTACGTCGGTGAGAACAAGGAGTTCGAGCGCCAGTACCTGGCCGGCGAGCTGCAGCTGGAGTTCAACCCCCAGGGCACCCTGGCCGAGCGTATCCGCGCCGGCGGGGCCGGCATCCCCGCCTTCTTCGTCAAGACCGGGGTCGGCACCCTGGTGGCCGAAGGCAAGGAAGAGCGCACCTTCGACGGCGAGCGCTACATCATGGAGACCGGGCTGCTCGCCGACCTGTCGATCATCAAGGCCTGGAAGGCCGATGAGCGCGGCAATCTGGTGTTCCGCAAGACAGCCCGCAACTTCAATCCGATGATGGCCACGGCCGGCAAGGTCACCGTGGTCGAGGTCGAGGAGATCGTCCCGACCGGCGCGCTGGATCCGGACTGCATCCATACCCCCGGCATCTATGTCGACCGCATCGTCAGGACCGTGTCCGAAAAGCGCATCGAACAGCGCACCATCCGCCAGAAAGAGGGCGTCTGATCATGGCCCGTACCCGCGAACAACTGGCCGAACGCGCCGCGCAAGAGCTGCAGGACGGCTTCTACGTCAACCTCGGTATCGGCATCCCGACCCTGGTCGCCAACTACATCCCTGACGGCATGGAAGTCACCCTGCAGTCCGAGAACGGCATGCTCGGCATGGGCCCCTTCCCCTATGACGAGGACGTCGACGCCGACCTGATCAACGCCGGCAAGCAGACCATCACCGAAATCCCCGAGAGCGCCTATTTCAGCTCGGCCGACAGTTTCGCCATGATCCGCGGCGGCCATATCAACCTGTCCATCCTCGGGGCCATGGAAGTGGCCCAGAACGGCGACATCGCCAACTGGATGATCCCGGGCAAGCTGGTCAAGGGCATGGGCGGGGCGATGGATCTGGTCGCCGGGGTCAAGCGCGTCGTCGTGGTCATGGACCACGCCAACAAGCACGGCCAGTCCAAGGTGCTGAAGGCCTGCACCCTGCCCCTGACCGGCACGGGCGTGGTCAGCCGCATCATCACCGACCTGTGCGTGTTCGACGTCAAGCCGGACGGGGCGGGCCTGGAACTGGTTGAACTGGTCGACGGCGTGACCCTGGACGAGGTCAAGGCGAAGACCGAGGCAAGCTATACGATTTCCGAAAAGCTGAAGTCGCTGGCATAGTCCTTCCGACCGGCGTCGCGCCGGACAAGGGAGGGTGACGATGGCGGCTGACGGCTCATACCGCGTAACGGGCGGCGCCCCCGTGCCGGATCCCGCCCGCGTGGCGGCGGTCGCCGCGACACTGGACACCGATCCGCCGGAGGTCTTCGCCGAGCCCGCGCGCGCCGCCGCCCTCGAGCGGCTGGAGCGCGCCCTCGGGGCGGTGCGCACCGGCGACCTGACCGAGGCCGCGGCCCAGCTGACCCATGCCCGCTCGGTGCTGCAGGACCTTACCCCGGCGGATCTGGCTACTCGCAAGGGTCTGGGCGGGCTTTTCGACAGCCGCGGCCGCCGGCTCAGGAATTTCCGTAACCGTTTCACCTCTGCAGCCGCCGGCCTCGCAGATATCGCCAAGGACATGGCCGAGCGGATCGAGGGCGTGACCCGGCGCAACAGTGCCCTGGACAGCGCCTGGGACGGCCTGCGTGACGCCGTCGGCGATCTGGACACCCATCTCAGTGCCGTGTTTTCCCGCCTCAACCCGGCCGAGACCGGGGAACCGTCACCGCTGCATCAGCGCGGTGCTGTTCTGGCCGCCGGGCGTGAGGCCGCCCTGCGGACCCTGCCCCTGATCCGTCGGGTCCAGAATACCGATGCCCGTCTGGTCGAGAGTCTGGCCCTATGCCGTCAGGGCATCGACGGCTGGCGTGACGACTGGAAGGATGCGCTGGGCCTGGCAGGTCGACGGCCAAAACGGGTTCGACCGGATCAAACACGACTGGCGCGGACGCGCGATACCCTGCTGGCGCGGATCGACGGCGCCCTGGCTGAACTGGACACCGCGCGATCCCGGCGGGTCGAGATCGCCGCCCGTATCGAGGCGCTGCGCCGCCCCCTCTAGAACGAGATCCCGCGGGGTCTAGCCGCCGACGGAGGCTTCGGTCCAGTCGACAATCTGGGTGTTCAGATCACGTGTCGCGATGTCGAAGGCCGTGACAATGCTCGACACCCGGTTTTCGGACGCCGGTTGCGACACGGTGAAGGTCCGTTCCGACACAACCGTCCGCTCCGGCAGGCGCAGCATGCGCGCCGTTGCCGAGACGACGACCAGCGGCGCAGCACCCGGCTGCTCATAACGGGACTCGAAGGTGCGAACGTCAATGTCCAGGGTGCGCGTGGCCGGAGTCAGCTCGCGACGCGCCACCAGCCTGACCCGGGCGGCCTGCGACAGGAAGGCTTCGTGCAGACTCTGGGCATAGAGGTCCTCCGCCGGCGATACCCAACGCGCGCCGGCGATATAGGCCGCCTCGGACCCGGTGATGCCCAGCATCCGGTCGCCTTTCGACGCCGTCGGGAATTCGATCCGGCGCAGCGATACCTGGACCGGCGCGGTCAGAACCGGGCTTTCGCCGACCTGGGAACTGGCCCCGAACCGGTAGAGCTGCACGGGATCGGGCGTCGCCAGTAGCGAACAGCCGCCCAGCGTCACGATCGCGACCGCGACGGTCGACAGACGAACAAACATGCCGATCATGGCCGGACCTCGATTTCAGTGGAGGGGGGACGCCCGATAAAGTCGCGCGGGCTGGCGCGGACCTCGTCGATCAGGCTCTGAAGCGAATCCGTCGCGTCCTCGAGGCCCTGGATCGCCTGCATCAGTTGCGGCACGCCTTCGCTGGCGACATCGCCCAGCGGCCCCTCGAGGGCTGTGGCGGTGCGGTTGATCGAAGCCAGAGCCCGCTGCGCATCGGCGGTGGCCCTGTTGATGTTGCCGACCGCCTCCCGGCCGTCGCCGTCGACCAGTACACGCAGGCTGGCCCCCAGCTGCTGGTATTCGTCAATCGCGGCGTTGGCCTTGATCAACGACTGTTCCAACTGCTCAATCATCCCCTTGCGGGCTTCAAGCTCGGTGCTCAGGGATTCGACATTCTTCAGGCTGGTCGAGAACGAGCGGATATTGTCGTCGGACAGAACACGGTTGATGCGATTCAGCGCATCCACGGTCTGGGCCAGCACCGTGCCCGATCCCGACAACAGTTCGGCGATCGGCGACGGCTGACTCTGCAGCACGGGCACGACATTGTCAGGATACTGGGCCTTCAGCAGCGGACTGCTCGGAGCCCCGGCGGTAATCTGGATATAGTTCAGCCCGGTGATCCCCTGCGGTTCCAGCTGGGCGCGTGAGGTCACGCGCACCGGTGTGGTGGCGTCGATGCGGATCCGGGCGATCACCTCTTCGCTGTTTTTCGCATCCAGATGCAGGTCGGTGACCTCGCCGACACGAATGCCGTTGAAATTCACGTCACCGCCTTCCGAGAGCCCGCGAACCGGGCCGTAGAACACGATGTCATAGACGTCGTAGTCATTGTTGAACTGCAGGCGGGCCAGCCAGATGGCGAACACCGCCAGCGCCGCCAGAAGGGCGATCGTGGCAATGCCGACGGCGGCGTAGTGGGCGTCTCGTTCCATCGCTCCGCTCTCCTCAGGCGGTCTTCGTGGCGGCGCGTCCGCGCGGCCCAAGGAAGTATTCTTTGATCCAGGGATGATCGGAACGTTCCAGCTCCGCCACCGTGGCCTTTTCTATCACACGCTTGTCGGCCAGCACCGCCACCTTGTCACAGATGGCGTAAAGACTATCGAGATCGTGCGTGATCATGAAGACGGTCAGCCCCAGATCGTCCGAAAGGTTCCGGATCAGCGCGTCGAACGCCGCGGCCCCGATCGGGTCCAGTCCGGCCGTCGGCTCGTCCAGGAACAGAACCTCGGGGTCCAGCGCCAGGGCCCGCGCCAGCCCGACCCGCTTGCGCATCCCGCCCGACAGTTCCGCCGGCTTCAGATGATGGGCTTCCGGCCCCAGGCCCGCCATGGCGATCTTCATCTCTGCCAGTTCGCGGATCATGTCCTTGGGCAGACGGGTATGCTCGACCAGGGGAGAGGCCACGTTCTCGAGGACGGTCAGCGCCGAAAACAGCGCGCCCTGCTGGAACAGGGTGCCGGTCCGTTGTTCGATCGTCGCGGCCTGTCCCTTGGTCATCTCGGTGATGTCATTGCCAAAGATACGGATAGTTCCGCCGTCAGGCTCCTTCAGCCCGATGATGCTGTTCAGAAGCACGGTCTTGCCCGAACCCGACCCCCCGACGATGCCCAGCACCTCACCCTTGACCACGTCGAGGTCGAGGTTCTCGTGGATGATGCGCTCACCAAACTGGCTCAGCAGTCCGCGGACCTCGATCAGGACCTCGGGTGCCGGCTCGGTGTCCGCAAACGAGTGGACCGGGGCGTTCACCACTGCAGCTCCAGGAAGATCAGGGCGAACACGGCGTCCAGCAGGATGATGGCGAAGATGGCCTGAACGACCGCGGCGGTGACCCGACGGCCCAGTAAATCGACGTCACCCTCTACCGACATGCCCTGTCGGCAGCCGATCGCGGCCACAATGATAGCGAATACGGGGGCCTTGATCATCGCCACGCCCATATGGGTGCCGATGTCGGGGGTGTCGGCGATGCGCTGGATGAAGAAGGCCGGCCCCAGGTCCAGCTGGGCCCAGGTCACCAGCATGCCGCCGAACAGGCCCGAGATCATGCCGACGAAGGTCAGGATCGGCAGCATCACCAGCATGGCCGCCAGCCGGGGAATGACCAGGGCCTGAAACGGATTGACCCCCATCACCTGCATGGCATCGACTTCCTGGTTCATCCGCATCGAGCCGATTTCGGCCGCGAACGACGACGCCGAACGACCCGCCAGCAGAACGGCGGTAATGACCACGGCGAACTCCCGCAGTACCGAGACGCCGATCAATTGCACGGTAAAGACCCCGGCCCCGAACTGGGTCAGCAGGTCCGCGCCCAGAAGGCGATGACGGCCCCGACGAAGAAATTGGTCGTGGCGATAATGGGCAGGGCATCCAGACCGGCGCGCTCGGCCTGGCTGAACCAGGCGGGCCAGCGGATACGACCCGGATTGCTGAGTGCGGCCCCCGTTGCGACCATCAACCGGCCCAGGAAGGCCAGCGACATGACCGCCTCATGGCCGATGTCCTCCACCCCGCGTCCGATCTTGGCGAAGGATCGCGTAAACCCGTCGGCTCGCTTGCGTGGTTCGACGCTCTCGCGTTCCAGCCGCTCAACCATCGCATAGATGCGGCCGGCCTCGGGGCGCGAGGCCCAGGCCGAGGCGGGCAGCAGGACCCCGGTGGCCTGCACGATCGCGAGGGCACCGGCGGTATCGAAGCGTCCCATGCCGTCCAGGTCCAGGCGGGCAGGCCTCCGGTCCTTCAAGGCAGTCGCCAGCCGTCGCGAGGTGCGCCCCAGACCAGCCGTGGTCCAGTCACCACTCAGACGCAGAACCAGTCCGCCGTCGTCGTCCTCGATCTGGAAATCCGCGCTGACCATAGACTCTCACTAGACGGCGCTTCAGGCTTTGCCCATGCTCTTTGCTCCGGGCCGGCCCTGAACGCCCGCCGGGCGTTACCGTTCGGCCACTGCCCCCGGTTGTGCCGGTCGATCGCGCGCCGCGAATGAGCCCGCCGCGACGATCAGCTTATATAGTTCAGCAGCGAGACCTGGCGCAGCTGATTGATGACCTGCGCGGAGGCCTGTATGGCCACCTGGGACAGTTGCAGATCGATGATCGCCTGGGCCATGTCCGCGTCGGTCTTGGTCGACAGCAGTTGATCCAGCGAGGTCTGCTGCGCTTCCTGTGATTTCAAAATCGTGTCGACACGATTTCTGCATGGCTCCGTTGCGCGCGGCCATGTCGGTGATCTTGACGCGGGCCGTGTCGAACCGTTGCAGCTGGGTGGTCAGAAAGTCGCGCGTCACGTCGCTCATCGGATCGGTGATGGGTGTGGTTCCGTGATAAATCTGAATGTCGCGGAATATCTGGAACAGGTCCGTCCCGATCTCGTCGGCGAGGAAGGTGGTTTCCATGCGCGAGCTCTCATCCAGCCGCGACGTCTGTTTCAGGCTGTCGTTGACAAAACTGTCAGCGACCGAGGGCGCTGCGGCCAGATCGGCCATCGTCATCGACACGACCGGAACCGTTTCAACACTGCCCCCGGCGAACAGGTAGCGCCCCTGGTGTTTGGTGTTCATCCCGTCCTGGGCGACCTGGAAATTGTTCTGCAACTGCTGCATCAGGCCATCGATACGACCGGATGCGAGGGCCTCGGCGATCGCCTGGCGTCCACCGCTGGCCCCGCTCGTGACCCGGTCGAAAGCCAGGTCCTGGGCCGCCAGACGCGCCGAAACGGTTTCTCCGGTGTTGATGAAGCCCTCGATACGGCTCTGCATCGATTTCAACGCGGTCAGGGTTTCCGAACCGCGCCCGAAACCGGTCAGGTCCGTCGCCACCTTTTGCGTCGAGATGCGCGTCTGCGCCTCCTGGGCGCGCACCTGGGTGCTCATCAGGTCAGCAAGGGCTGAGTGATAGTTTCCGGCAGTCGAGACCCTGGTCATCACACCATCCCCAGCAAGACGTCATACATGTCCTTGACGGCCTGGATCAGGCGCGCCGAGGCGTTAAAGGCCTGCTGATACGTCGTCATCAAGACCAAATTCCTCGTCGAGATCGACTCCTTCGAAGGCGACCTGTCGCGCGGTGGCCTCGCTCTGCAACGCCGAGGCGCTGTCGGATCGGCTCTTTGACAATTTCGCCTTGCCGCCGATTTCGCCGGCCAGCTCCGCCGCATAGCGGGACACACTGATCAGCCCGCCGGACGAGCTGCCCGCCGCCTCGAACCGCGCGGCGCGCTGACCGGCATCGGCCAGCAGCAGGGCCCCGCGCCCGTCACCGGTGGCCAGGGCGGCAGTGCCCGGTGCCGCAGACAGGTTCATCTGAGCCAGCGCCAGTTTGGACTGGTCCCGATTGATATCGGACCGCACCGCAAAGCCGTCCGCACGCGAGGCGCGAACCCCGGTTGCGATACCGAACAGCTCGGTCAGGGAAACTCCGGACGGCACCTGGGTCGTTTGGTCGTTGACCACTGACATCGTCGGGGCCGGGTTGCCCAGCCCGTTGAAGGACAGGGCACCGGAGGTCGGGTCCAGCGTAAAGCTCCCGTATCGGCCGACCCCGGTCGCGGAATTGTTCAATGCGGTCAGCAGGTCGGCCACCGTTCCTGGCCCGCCGGGAATTGTCACCGTCAGGTCCCGCAGCCTGGACCCGTTGGGGTCCGTAAAGCGGAAGGCAACCGTTTCGCCGGCGCTGAAGCCGTGCAGCGATGACGTCGTCAGGCCCGTGTCGTACAGGGCTATGCGACCGCTCGAGACCAGATCATTGAGCCCGAAATAGTGGGAGAAGCCACGCCCCGCCTTGCTGCTGGGCGTGGTTGGATCATCGGCGACGGCAACGCCGTTCGGACTGGTGGTCGCCAAACTCAGAACACCATTGTTGAAGCTGGCCGTGGCCGCGCCACCGAGTTCCGCATTGAGCACGGCCAGGAAATTGGCCGGCGTGGCCGCCGAACCGTTGATGGTCATCGACCCGCCGGAGAACACGATGTCGGCCCGCGCCTGAATTACCCCGGCGGCATTGGTCACGGCGATGGTCGTATTGCCGGTAAAGCCGGTCACGGCCGTTTCCAGCGATTGACCGACGTTGCGGCCGGTCAGGGTCGACGGGGGCGGAACGGCACTGTTGGCATTGTGGGCGCGGTTCAGTTCATCCGCGACCCGGGTCAACATCTCGCCCAGCCGCGCGGCCGTCTCGGGGGCCTCGATGTCACGAAGTTCGACCAGGCCCTTGATCTCGCCGGACACCACACTGTCCAGCAGGGGACGCTTCTGGCCGCCGGGCTCGGTCACCCAGATCTCGTTGAAGGTCGTCTCGGTATTGACCGAACCGGCACGATTGTAGTCCAGCGTCGCGTGACCCTGCCCGGCCAGCAAAACGCCGCTGCCGGTGCGGATCGAGACTCCGCCGACCGCCCGCACCGAAACCCGGATGTCCATCAGGGATGAGAGCTCGGTGATCAGGGCGGCCTGGGCGGTTTCGGCCCCGGATGAATCCCCGGACACTGCGGCTGCCCGCGAAATCTCGACATTCAGCGCCTCGATCTGCTCCAGCAGGGAGTTGCCGGTTTCCACGGCGCTCTTGATTCGGCTGTCCGCATCCTCGCGCACGGACTGGATCTGCCTGGAAATGCGACTGGCTTCATCGAACAGCGCCTGGACCTTGAACAGGGCCTCCTGTCGGCGCGGCGATGATACAGGATCCTCAGCCCCGGCGGCGAAGGCCGAGAAGATGTCATCCACCTGTGAGAAGAAGCCCGCGTCACCGGGATCGCCGAACAGGGACTGGATCCGGTCATACAGTTCGTAACGGACCCCCTGGCGGGCCGCATCCGATCCGGAGTTCAGGCTGGCAGCCTGCAGGAACCGGTCTGTGGCCAGGCGGATCCGGGCAATGTCGACGCCGGCCCCGATTCCCTGGTTCGAAACCGCCACCTGGTCGGCGATCTTGCGGACATAGCCGGGCGTATTGACGTTCGAGACATTGTCCGAGACCACGCGCAACTGGGCCTGCGCCGCGGTCAGGCCCGACGAGGCCGTGTTCATGATGGCATTCAGGGACATCAGAGCACTCCCGATGACATGACGACCGCGCCACCCGGCAATCCCTGCCAGCCGACATGCGCTTTTTGCCCGGCCAGATCGCGTGACGATCCGGCTAGTTTATTGAATACATTGGGCATCACGATTTTTACCGCGGTCATACCCGGAATGGAGCGCAAGCGCCGGGCCAGTCACGCCCTGCCGGGCAAAAAACGTCACGGCGCGGCAAGATTTCGACCGCCGCACCTGACACGACCGGCCGCGAGCCAGGCGGCTTTTCTTTCTCTTTTCCGATGGTTGGTGGGTTTTGCCGAGGTGGCCCGCGACTTGCGACCCCTCTCCCGAACCCTTGGGCGCAGCAGGCGCCGACGTATCAGGCCACTGACACCTATGTCCGCTGAAAGTCTCTTCTCCATTGTCGTCCCGGCCCCCGCGCCGGGCACCGCGTCCAAAGCGGTCGACGCCCGGGGCGACTCCGGCTTCGACCGGATGCTGGGCGCGGCGATGGATGTCGACCCGGAACAGGTCCGCGCCGCCGGCAAGAACGACGCATCCCTGGCCCGTTCGGGTTCGAAGGCCGCGACCGCCGTCGCGCCCGACCCTGCCGCCACGGCCGGGGCAATCGTCGAGTTCGCGGTCGAAATGGCTCCGGAAGCAGCGCAACCTGTCCCGGCCAGACCCGCCGAAACCGCGTTGCCGCCGCCGGTTGGTGCCGACGTCAAGACCGGCGACGACGCCCAGGTCCTGCCTGCGCCCGCGCCGACCGACAAGGGGGGCGACCTGCCCCAGATCCTGCCCGGCATACCGACCGTTGCCGTTGCGTCGCACGTCGACACACCTGCGGAGCGCCTGCAGGGCGACACCAAGGGCTCAACCGGTCCCCAGATCCTTCCGGTCCCGGCCGATACCGGCACTGCACCAACCCCGACGGCCTCCGCCAAAGGTGGCGACGTCCCCCAGGTTCTTCCGGGTCTTCCTGCCAAGAGTGAGGAACCGCAGGTTCTGCCGGGCCTTCCGAGCAAGACCGAGGGACCACAGGTTTTGCCGGGCCTCATTGCCAAGACCGAGGGGCCGCAGGTTCTGCCGGGCCTCATTGCCAAAACCGAGGGGCCGCAGATTTTGCCGGGAATCGTTCCCGTCGCGGTCCCGAACAAGTCGGGCAATCGTCAAATCCTGCCGGGTACGGAAACCGCTGCCCAGACCGGCAAGGCCACCGACCCGACCACACCGGCGGTCACCGCCGCGGGCACCAGGGCCACGACGGCGGCGATGGCGGCGCTGGCTCCGGCCGTCACCCCCTCCCCCCTGCGTCCGCTCGCCGACCGGACCGGCACGGTATCCAACAGCGTCCGGGCCACCGGCGACCGGACCTCGGGTTCCGGCCTCACCTCCGCGGTTACGGCCACCGGTACGCCGACGGTCGCCGCTGCGCCGTCATTGGATGGCACGCCGACCGTCTCCGAGGCCGCGTCGCTTTCGGATCGACCGCAGACACAGGCCACCGGTGCCCCGGTCATCCCGGTCGCCGTTGCGCCTGACGTCACGGTCAAGTCACCGGTGGACCAGCCGCCGGTCGAGGCCCCGCCCGCACCGGTGACCCAGTCCGGCAGCGCATCGGCGACCTACAGCCTGTCCAACCTCTCCAACGCTGCGGTCGAGGCCACTGCCCAGTTGGCGGCCCAGATCATTCGACGACTGGACGCCCGCTCGACCCGTTTCGAAATGGCCCTGACCCCCGACAAGCTCGGCCGGGTCGATGTCAGCCTGGACATCGACGAGCACGGCCGTCTTGCCGCCCGGCTCGCCTTCGACAACCCCGCCGCCGCCCTCGACATGAAGGGACGGGTCGACGAACTGCGCCGCCAGCTTGAAGCAGCCGGCTTCCATCTTGCCGACGATGCCTTCCAGTTCGCCGAACGTGACCGCTCGTCCGGCGAGGCCTTCGATCGTCGCCAGGGCCGTGCCTTTGCCGCTGCCACCCGCCTTTCCGATGAAACCGACGCGGCTGCCCCGATTACGGCGCCGCGCTGGATGTCCCTCTCCCTGACGCCTGACCGCGTCGATATGAAAGTCTGACCGATGGTTGACGCCGTCACCACAACTGGCGCCGCTGCCCGCACTGATGCCGGCCGCACTGCCATGGCGACCAATTTCGAGACCTTCCTCACCCTGCTTACCGCGCAGCTGAAGAACCAGGATCCACTGTCACCGGTGGATCTCCAACGAATTCACCAGCCAACTCACGCAGATGTCGGGCGTCGAGCAGCAACTGCTGACCAACGACCTGCTCACCAGCCTGCTGGAGGCCCAGCAGGCCGGGGGTCTGTCCGGAGCCGCCAACTATATCGGCAAGGATACCACCGCCGCCTGGTCGGCGATGAAGCTGGACGGCGGGCAAGCGAACTGGAGCTATGAACTGGCGACCGACGCCGCGACCGCCGACCTGCAGGTCCTCGACAGCGCTGGCCGTGTGGTCTGGAGTGGACCGGCGCCGAACCGGACCGAGGGGACCCACGACTTCGTCTGGGACGGCAAGACCACCGCTGGCGGCCAACTGCCCGACGGTGGCATCTATACCCTGAAGGTCACCGCCAAGACCGGTGCCGACGAAACCGTCACCAGCCAGACCCTGGTCCGCGGTCGCATCACCGGCGTCGAACTCTACAACGGCGAACCGTATCTGACCGTCGGCAACTCCATCCTGCCGCTGTCTTCGGTGATCGCCCTGCAGGAACGCGCCACCCCCACCCCTTCGGGGGGCACGGCATGATCCAGACCCCTTCCGGCGCGACACGGCCTTTCCCCCACTCGATTGAAATCGCTACTTTCTGGAGTTCCAAGTCATGAGCATCAACAGCGCCCTGCTGGCCGGCGTGTCCGGCCTGACTGCCAACGCTGCCGCACTGGCGGCCATTTCCCAGAACATCGCCAACGTCAACACGGTCGGCTACAAGCGGACGACCGGTGAGTTTGCGACCGTGGTCAACACCCAGAGCGCCGGTGCCGGCTATTCGGCGGGTGGGGTTCAGGCCAGCGCCCGTCATTTTACCAGCCAGAACGGCCAACTGCAGCGCACGACCTCCTCGACCGACCTCGGCATCGCCGGTCAGGGCTTCTTCGTGGTCACCGAAAAGGCCGAGGATCTGACGCCGGCCGACACGCGCCTGTTCACCCGGGCCGGTGCCTTCCGGGTCGACAACCACGGCTTCCTGAAAAACACCGCCGGTCTGTACCTCCAGGGCTGGCCGATCGACAGCAACGGCAACATCAATCTCGACCCGTCCGACATGACGCGGCTCAAGACGATCAACGTCGGCTCGGTCGGCGGTACCGCGGAAGCGACGACCCGTATCGAGCTGAACGCCAACCTGCGCTCCAGCCAGCCGATCTCCGTTGCCGCGGCGGACGCCGCGCTCGTAATTCCCGGACCCAATGCCTACGATCCGGCCACCAACTCCATGGCCATGTGGGATCCGGATACCGGTACCGGCGTCAAGCCCGACTTCGAGCTGACCATTCCGGTTTCTGACTCCAAGGGTGGGCAAAGAACCCTCGCCCTGTCCTTCCTGAAGAGCGACGTGCCGAACCAGTGGTTCGCCGAAATCCGCGCGATCCCCGCCAGTGACGTGGTCACCGGTGCCGGTCTCACCAATGGTCAGCTCAAATCCGGCCTCGTCGCCTTCACCCAGGCCGGCCGGCTCGACGTCGACGCCATGCTCGCCATGGCCCCCGGGGAAGCTCTGTTCGCCGACCCCACGGTCGCCTCCCTGAATTTCGGAGCCTCGGACGGTGCCGCCCCCGGTGCCGGAGAGTTCAACTGGGCGTCCAGCCTGGGCATCGACAACCAGAGCGTCGCTTTCGAACTCGCCAACGCCGCCGGCGGCCTGACCCAGTACGACAGCGCCTCGGTCGTCCAGGCGACGCTGACCAACGGCACGGCCTTCGGCAACCTGTCGGAAATCAAGATCGACGAGAAGGGCTACGTCACCGCCATCTTTGACAATGGCGTCACCCGTCAGATCGCCCTGGTCGCCCTGGCCACCTTCACCAGCCCCGACAGCCTGTCCGAAGTCAGCGGCAACGCCTTCCGCGTGACCCAGGGCTCGGGCACATTCAACCTGAAGGGGGCCGGCAGCGGCGGCGCCGGCTTGATCGGGGCCTCACAGCTGGAAGCCTCGACGGTCGATCTCTCGGCCGAGTTCACCGGCCTGATCACCACCCAGAGGGCCTATTCGGCCTCCTCGAAAATCATCACCACGGCCGACGAGATGCTCGCCGAACTGATCAGCATCAAACGCTGATCCGCAAGTAACTAATCGTTAGGTTCAATGAATTGTCGCTTTACCATTGGTCTTACTGGCGTCCGTGAAGGAGAGGATTTTATTCTTTCCTTCACCACGACCCTTAAACGGCCTTTAGCTGAGCTGGCCTACATTCACATCTCAGATGGTGATTGGTGAATGAGGCTTAAGCCCATGCTGCAAGAGCGACGCCTTAACAGTAAAGGCGAACAATACGTGGTCGGACCAACGGGTACGCCCCTGACCCTGGGTGATCTGCCGCCGCCATCCACCGACCGGTGGGTGATCCGGCGCAAGGCCGAAGTGGTGGCTGCCGTTCGCGGCGGACTGCTCAGCCTTGACGATGCCCTGACGCAATACCGTCTGACGGCTGAGGAATTCCTCGCCTGGCAGAAGGCGATCGACAAATGGGGCATGCAGGGTCTGCGCACCACGCGCATCCAGCACTACCGGGGTTAGTTCCCGCCCAACTCTCCCCCCGAAGACAGCGGCCGCTCCCGGAAACGGGGGCGGTCGTTGTCGTTTCCGGCCCGGATCGTGCCCCGGCCTCGAATTCGCACCGCTTCTATCCTAAATGGGGCCCATGACGTTGCTTGAGCCCACCTGCCCCGTACCGACCTTCGCCCCCGCCGACATGGACGGGGCGATCGCGGCTGCGCGCGCGGCGGTCGGCCTGCCGGTCGGGGCCCGCGTCGTCGCGGCCATGTCGGGCGGCGTCGACTCCACGGTCGTCGCGGCCCTGCTGCACAAGGCCGGCTATGACGTGGTCGGGGTCACGCTTCAGCTCTATGACCATGGTGCCGCCCTGAAGAAAAAGGGGGCCTGTTGCGCCGGTCAGGACATCCACGACGCCCGTCTGGCCGCCGGGTTCCGCTGGGCATTCCCCACTATGTGCTGGATTATGAAAGCCGCTTCCGCGACGCGGTGATCGACCAGTTCGCCGAACTCCTACCTGGCCGGCCAGACGCCGGTGCCCTGCATCCGCTGCAACCAGACGGTCAAATTCCGCGATCTGCTCGACGTCGCCCGCGACCTCGGGGCCGAGGCCATGGCCACCGGTCACTATGTCCGCCGCGCCATCGGGCCGGACGGCCGGGCCCAGATGCGCAAGGCGGTCGACCATTCGCGCGACCAGTCCTATTTCCTGTTCGCCACCACGCCGGCGCAGCTCGACTTTCTGCGCTTTCCGCTGGCCGATCTGGAAAAGCCCCAGGTGCGCGGCGTCGCCGCCGAGCTGGGTCTGAAGATCGCGGCCAAGCCGGACAGCCAGGACATCTGCTTTGTGCCCAATGGCGACTATCGCACCCTGATCAACAAATTGCGGCCGCAAGGGCGTGAGGCGGGCGAGATCGTGCATATGGACGGCCGGGTGCTGGGCACCCATTCCGGCATCACCGACTATACGATCGGCCAACGCCGCGGCCTGAACGTCGCCGTGGGCGAGCCCCTGTTCGTGACGAAGCTCGATCCGGAACATCGCCGCGTCATCGTCGGTCCGCGTGAAGCCCTGCTGACCGCCGCCCTGACGCTGGACGAAACCAACTGGTTGGGTGACCAGCCGACCCTCGAGGTCGCGGCCGAAGCCGGCGCGCCGGTGCTGGCGCGTGTGCGCTCGACCCGCCCCCCGTCTCTGGCCCGTCTGGCTCTGGTCGACGGCGTCGTCTCGGTGGTGTTCGCCGAAGGTGAGGAAGGCGTGGCCCCCGGTCAGGCCTGCGCCCTGTATGACCCGGCCGATCCCGACCGCCTGCTCGGCGGCGGCTTCATCCAGACCACCACCGCCGTCGTCTGACCGGAACAGCGGCGCCGAGGTTTCTCCTCGCGCTGCGCCTCACCGTCGGACCCCTGTGGCTGCGTGACGCCCGGCCCCGGAATCGCCGGCCGGCTGAGCCGTGGACGAACATTAAATTGCCGACAGGTCGCATCCGATATGATGAGGTGAGGCCTCACCCATGGACTTCAATCCAGTAAGGATCCCGCCATGCGCTCGACCGTCTGCCTCGTCTCCGTCCTCGCCCTCATGGCCGCGGCCCCCGGCGTCATGGCCCAAACTCCTGCCCCGACCGCAGTTTCCGCCGACGCCCCTGCCTTCCGGACCTACACGGCGGCCGAAATTTTCCAGACCCGGAACTACGGCATGTCCAGTCCCGCGGGCCTGGGCTTCTCCGCTGACGGTCAGTCGATCCTGATCAGCAGCGACGAAACGGGGGTGTTCAACGCCTGGGCCCTCCCGATTGCCGGCGGTGCCCCCGTACCGCTCAGCACATCGACGACGGTGGCCACGCGGGGCCTGAGCTATTTTCCCGGCGATGACCGCGTCCTGCTGGCGGCCGACAGCGGCGGCGGCGGCAGCGAGCTGACCCATGTCTATGTCCGTGAGCTGGACGGCACCGTGCGCGACCTGACCCCCGGCGAGAACGTCAAGGCCGACCTGTTGGGCTGGAGCGCCGCGCGCGACGTCTTCTACGTGACCTCCAACCTGCGCGACCCGGAGGTTTTTGACCTCTACGCCTATGATGCCGACACCTATGAAAGCCGGCTGGTGTTCCAGAACCCGGGCATGTTCATCGCCGACATCTCGCCGGACGGGCGCTGGCTGGCCATCGACAAACCCAACACCAGCGCCGACAGTGATGTCTATCTGGTCGACCTTCAGGGCGACGGGGAACCGCGCCTGATCACCGCCCACGAGGGTGGCGTCGCCCATGGCACCTATGCCTTCAGCCCCGACAGCCGCCAGTTGATCTATGGCACGGACGAGCATGGCGAGTTCAACCAGGCCTGGACCTATGACCTCACGACCGGTGCCAAGGCTCCGCTCATCCAGGCGGACTGGGACGTGCAGTTCGTCAGCTGGTCGCCGTCCGGGCGCTATCGCGTCTCGGCGCTGAACGCCGACGCCTCGACCGAATTGACGCTGCTGGATACCCGCACGGGCCAGCCGGTCCATCTGAGCGGTTTACCGGCCGGAAACCTGGGTCAGGTCCGGTTCAACGCCGACGAGACCCGCATCGCCTTCACCGTCTCGTCTGACACGTCGCCGAACGACATCTACACCGCCGATCTGGCGACGGGGCAGGCGCGGCGGCTGGTGACCGCGCTCAACCCCGACATCAACGAGGCCGATCTGGTCGAGGCCCGTATCATTCGCTACGCCGCCTCCGACGGAACCATCATCCCGGGCGTCCTCTACCAACCGCGCGGAGCCTCCGCGGCCAATCCGGGCCCGGCGATCGTGCTGGTTCATGGTGGTCCCGGCGGCCAGAGCACCCGCGGCTATTCGCCGATGATCCAGCATCTGGTGAACCATGGCTATACGGTGCTGGCAGCCAACAACCGGGGCTCGTCCGGCTATGGCAAGACCTTCTTCCACATGGACGACCGCGCTCACGGTGAGTTCGACCTGCAGGACATCGTCGACGCGGGTCAGTGGCTGCGCGACCAGGACTGGGTGGCCGACGACCAGGTGGCGGTGATGGGCGGTTCCTACGGCGGCTACATGACCGCCGCCGCCCTGGCCTTCCATCCCGAGGCCTTCGAGGCCGGCGTCAACATCTTCGGCGTCACCAACTGGGTCAGGACCCTTGAATCAATTCCGGCCTGGTGGGGTCCGCAGCGCGATGCCCTCTACGATGAGATGGGCGATCCGGCCACCGATGCCGAGCGTCACCGCCGGATCTCGCCGCTGTTCCACGCCGCCAACATCCGCCGCCCGATGCTGGTGGTCCAGGGGGCCAATGATCCGCGGGTCCTGCAGGTCGAGAGCGACGAACTGGTCGCCGCCGTCCGTGCCAACGACGTCCCCGTGGAATACGTCCTGTTCCCGGACGAGGGCCACGGCTTCCAGCGCCGTGACAACCGCATCACGGCCCAGGAGGCCTATCTGACCTTCCTCGACCGCTACGTGCGCAAATAGGCGTCGGACCGACCGGGCCGCTTCGGCTACCCGGTCGGTCCGCGCCCCCTAACCGGCGTCCAGGCTCGGGTTGATCAGGTATTTCTCGCCGGTCGCCCGCCTGTTGTAGCGGGCGATGATCTCGGGGTTCAGCGTCTCGGCCAGCGAGATCGTCTGCACATAGTGGCTGGCGAAGGTGGTCTTCAGCTCCGCCGCCACCCGCTGGCGCAGGGCCTGGGCCCGTTCCCCGCCGATCCGCGCCAGGCAGGGCGGCAGCAACCAGCCGCCGACGCCCCAGGCCATGCCGAAGGCGCGGTTCAGCACCGTCGGGCCGGAATCCAGCATGCCGTAGATATAGACCTGCTTGTGCACGGTCGAGCCGTAACGGCTGTAGGTCGTGGCCGTCTTGTTGGCCGCCACCTCCATCGCCGTCAGGATCTGCCCGGCCAGCGTGCCGCCGCCGATCGCGTCAAAGGCCAGGGTCGCCCCGGTCTCGACCAGGGCGGCGATCAGATCGGCCATGAAGGTCGGGCTGGTCGAGTTACAGATGTATTTGGCCCCGATATCGCGCAGGATCCCGGCCTGGGCCTCGCTGCGCACGATATTGACCACCTCGATGTCCTCGGCCTGACAGACCTTGTTCAGCATCTGGCCCAGGTTCGAGGCCGCCGCCGTATGCACAAGGGCGCCTATGCCCCTCCAGCCGCATCGTCTCGACCATACACAGGGCTGGTCAGCGGATTGACGAAGCACGACGCCCCCTCGGCCGCCGTCGTACCGGCCGGCAGCGGCAGGCAAGTATTGGCGGTCACCGTGCGGTACTGGCCGAACATCGAGCCACCGAACAGGGCGACCGTCCGGCCCATCAGGGCCTGGGCCGCGGCGAGCTGCCGGCGGCGATCACCGTGCCCGCCCCCTCATTGCCGACCGTCATCGACTCGTCGAAGCCGCCCGCCCATGGCGCGCATGCCCGCGGCCGGGATTTGCGCCGTGGTCACGGGATTGGCGGCCGGGCCCGACATCGTCGCCGTGCTCATATCGGCTGCCCCGACCAGCAGCGCCAGATCCGACGGATTGATCGGGGCCGCCTCGATCCGTACCACCACCTCGTCCGGTCCCGGGGTGGCGACCTCAACCTTCGCGAGGGACAGTTCCAGCTCACCGGATTTGCGAACGAGGCTGCGCAGTTGAAGGCCGTGGCTCGGCAGGGGCTGGGTCATGGATACTCCTTGGCCGGAACGCACCGGCAGGGTGGTCGGGATGATGGAACCGGCCGGGGCCGGTCAGGCCGTGATCAGGCCGCGTCTTCGCGAGGCATGACGTCGCCCACGGTGGCGCAGTTCTCGACCCGGGTAAGGACGATGTCGCGCGGCTTGACGATCTCCCCCCCCGCCGCAACAGCCGCAGGCGATCTTCGGATCCAGCGTCTGGCCACAGGTCTTGTGAATCATGTCGATACCGGAATCGGTGTCGCCATAGACGTGTTTGTTGCCCCAGGCGTGCAGGGTCACCAGCACGGCGTACAGATCCTTGCCCTTGGCGGTCAGCACATATTCATTGCGCGGCGGACGTTCGGAATAGAGCCTGGGCTCCAGCACCCCATGCTGCACCAGCGTCTTCAGCCGCGCGGCCAGAACGTTGCGGGCCACGCCCAGCCGCTCCTGCCATTGTTCGAAGCGGCTGACCCCCTGAAAGGCGTCGCGAATGACCAGCAGCGTCCAGGGATCGCCGATCACCTCGAGCGTCGCGGCGATGGAACAGCTCTGTCGGGAATAGTCTGCGGTACGGCCCATGCCTTGAAGGTGACCCCGCGTCATCCTTTTGGCAAGAGGGTTGCCAATCTAAACCCACTATGTCAGTTTTCTTTGCGTACGGACTCACCTTCTCGGTTCCGACATCGATGGTGTTTGCTGTATCCCTCGACTTCGGGCGGAGGTTCGTCGGTCCGGCACCGGCCTTCCGCCCATTTTTCGCCCTTCCCCCTCGGACCGCATGACCGACCAGACCCTGTCCCAAGCCCTGGCCCTGACCCCCGACGACACGGGTGGTCTGGTGGCGACGCTCACGGGCGCCTTTTCCAACGCCACCCGGGCGATGCCGCCCCGAGAAAGGTGCCCCGTTCGGCGGCCTGGTCGCGGCCCTGGCCGCAAGCGCCGCCCGTCAGGGGCTGGGTATCGAGACGCCGCTGCGCAGCCTGACCGTCCAGTATCTGGCCGCCGCCCGCTTCGAACCCATTGCCTTGGTCCCGACCCTGCTGCGCGGGGGCCGTAACATCGCCTATGCCGCCGTCTCCGCAGGCCAGCCCGACCGTCCCGCGGTACAGGCCCTGGCGACCTTTGGTCGCGACGTCCCCGGCCCGACGCTGACGCCCCTGATCGCCGAGGCCGCCGCCGTCGACAGCCTGGAATTGACTCCGCTGGATGCCAGGTTCGGTCCCTGGTTCACCCGCTACATCGAGCACAGATTCGAGTCCGGCCCACGGCTGTTCGGCCTCAACGGACCCGACAACCCGGTGCTGCGCGTGTGGATGCGCACCACCGACGCCGCGCCGCTGGATGAGGCGCGGCTGCTGTTCCTGCTGGACGGGGTCTATCCGATCTACTGGACCGCCCTGCCCGCCCCGCCCACGATCTCGGCCAGCGTCGACCTGCGCGCCGACCTGTTCGGCGAGCTGACACCGGAAACCTCGCCGGACGGCTGGGCCTTCTTCGAATTCCGCACCATGGATCTGGGCGGCGGCTGGGCGGTCGAGGACGGCGTCGCCTTCGCCCCCGATGGTCGCCCCCTGGCCGTGGTGCGCCAGCGCCGCAAACTGATGCCGGCGCGCTGAGATCAGCCGATCAAAAAGGCGACCGACACCCGCGTTCCCGGCGACAGCGGCTCGACCAGCAGCTTTCCGTTCAGCTTGGTGACCATGGCATGGACCACCTTCATGCCCAGCCCCGACCCCTTGGCCTTGCTGGCCGGGTCGAAACCGGTTCCGTCGTCCTCGACTTCAAGCCGCAGGGTCTGGGCCTCGCGCCGCAACCGGACCCGGATGTCGCCGGGCTGATCGGGTGGATAGGCGTATTTGGCGGCATTGCTGACCAGTTCGACCAGCACCACCCCGACCGAGATCGCCCGGTCTGTATCCGTCCGGACCTCAATGGCCTCAACGTCAAGGCGACGCCCGCCGGCCTCGAAGGCGTCGGCCAGACCTTCGGTCAGGGTCTCGATATAGGCTTTCAGCTCGACGCCTTCGACCGAGTTATCCGTGTACAGCCGCTGGTGCACACGAGACACCGCCAGGATGCGCGCCCGCGTCTCCACCAGTGCCGTTCGCGCCTTCGGATCCGTTACGGCCTGGGCCTGCAGATAAACGAAGGAGGCGACCAGTTGCAGGCTGTTGGCGGCCCGATGGTTCACCTCACCCAGCAGCAGGTCCGAACGCGCCCGGGCTTTCTGGGTAGCCTCCAGCAAACGATCCTGCCAGTGCCATGCCAGGCTCAGCAAGGTGGTGAGAAACAGTCCCACGCCCAGGATGGCGAAGGGCACGCCACTGTGCCCCAACCCCCGCGGCGTGGACGTCTCCAGCCGCCAGACCTGGCCCCCGAAACTGACCTCCCGCACCGTCGAAAAGTGTGATCCGGACGGTACGACCGGCTGTGCGGGCCACAGGACCATGCCATCGTCGCCGCCGTCCCGGACGATGACCTCCAGCCCGTCCATTGCGGCTTCGCCGGTGAAGACCCGGTCAAAGAAATCCCGGGCCCGGAACGGCGCATAGATCCAGCCCTCAAAGACCCCGTCGGCGCGGGTCAGTGGCAGATAGACCAGAAATCCGGGCTGCCGGTCGGCATCCAGTTCCTGAACCAGGGTCACGGCCGAGGTGGCGGCCGGCGCATCGAGCGTCCGGGCGCGCCGCATGGCTTCGCGCCGCGTCGGCTCCGCATACATGTCGTAGCCCAGTGCTGCGAGATTGCGCCGGTCCAGCGGCTGGAGAAAAACGATGGCACTCTCGCCAGTTTCGGGGTCCGGCCATAGCCGCACGTCGGCAGGCAGGTCACGCCGGGCCGCGTCCCGGGCCCCGGGGGTGTCGAGCCAGGCGGCATAGCCGATACCCTGGACGCCGGGGTAGCGTTCGATCAGGTCCAGTGACCCGATGAATTCTCTAAACTCGTCAGGCGTGACCTCGTCGCTGGCCGTGAACAGACCCACTGTGGCGCGGAGCAGGGCGACATGGGTGTCCAGACGCCCCTCAACGGCGGACTCGACTCCATCTGCCTGTCGCTCGAAGCGCTCCTTTTGCCGTTCTGACCCGGCGTGTTCGGCCCAGGCGGCCACGCCCAGCGTCAGGGCAAGGCCCAGCATCGCGATCCACACTGCGGGCGTCAGTCGAATTTTCAATGCGTTCAACGCCACTTGCGATGCTCCCCCTGGCTCCTACCTCTACATCATCATTCAGAACGCGCACCAGCAACTGCGCCGCGCCCCACCCGGCTTGCCGGAACCAGGGCCAGGCGTTACCCCGCTGCCATCCGCATTGTCAGGACCCCCATGACCCAAGCCACTGATCCCGTCGTCATCTGTTCCTTCGCCCGCACCCCGATGGGCGGCTTTCAGGGCGCCCTGTCGGCGGTCAAGGCCACCGACCTCGGCGCGGCGGCGGTCAAGGCGGCGGTCGAGCGCGCCGGGATCGACCCGACGAAGATCGAACAGATCTTCATGGGCTGCGTCCTGCCGGCCGGTCTCGGTCAGGCTCCCGCCCGTCAGGCGGCCATCGGCGCCGGGCTGGGTCTCCATGTCGAGGCCACCACCGTCAACAAGATGTGCGGCTCAGGCATGCAGGCCACGATGATGGCCCACGATGCGCTGCTGGCCGGCACCGCCGGGGTCATCGTCGCCGGCGGCATGGAGTTGATGAGCGGCGCGCCCTATGTCATGGCCAAGCACCGCGGCGGGGCCCGCATCGGCCACGACGTCATCTCCGACAGCATGTTCCTCGACGGCCTGGAAGACGCCTATGAGCCGGGCAAGCTGATGGGGGCCTTCGCCGAGGACGCCGCGCGTCAGTACCAGTTCACCCGCGAGGCCCAGGACGCCTATGCGATCGAGAGCCTGACCCGCGCCCGCGCCGCCATCGAAAGCGGGGCCTTCGAGGCCGAAATCACCCCGGTCGAGGTCAAGTCCCGCAAGGGCAGCGAAACCGTCAGCGTCGATGAGCAACCCGGCAAGGCCGACCCGGCCAAAATCCCGAACCTGAAACCGGCCTTTGCGAAAGACGGTACCATCACCGCCGCCAACGCCTCGTCGATCTCGGACGGGGCCGCGGCCCTGGTGATGATGCGCGAGTCCACGGCCAAGGCCCTCGGTCTGCCGGTCGTCGCCCGCATCGTGGCCCACGCCGCCCACGCCCACGAACCGGGCCTGTTCACCACCGCCCCGGTCCCGGCCATGCGAAAGGCGCTCAAAAAGGCCGGCTGGGAGGTCGGGGACGTCGATCTGTGGGAGGTCAATGAGGCCTTCGCCGTGGTCGCCATGATCGCCATGCAGGAGCTGAATATCCCGCACGACAAGCTGAACGTGAACGGCGGCGCGACCGCCCTGGGCCACCCGATCGGGGCTTCCGGTGCGCGCATCCTCGCCACACTGCTGTCGGCGCTTCAGGCGCGTGGCGGCAAGAAGGGGATGGCCTCGCTGTGCATCGGCGGCGGCGAAGCCACGGCTGTGGCCGTCGAACTGGTCTGAACACACCCTGCTGCAAGCCGGTGCGGACCCGGCGATGTGCGTCGGGCCCCTCACGGTACAGGTCCAGTCCTCACCGGAAGCGTGTCAATCCGGCCGCGCCCGCCCGGGCGCATGGTCCCGGACGCGGCCGGGCCGCTGCGGTACAGGCTCCGGACTGCGCGGTCCCTGTACCCTCACCGGGTCTGAAGCCATCAGCCGGGCCATGGCCCGACAGCCGGTAAACAACAGGATCATCGCAGACTCCCCGTAAATGCGAACGAGTCGCAAACTTACAGTCCGCCACGCATCCGGCAAGCCGGAAAGTGAACCCGCCGGTTAGCGTACGTCGACCGACTGGGCGATGCGTTCGGCCACAGCGCGGTCGGCCGGGTCGAGACTGGCCACCCAGACGTGAATCTCGCGCGGGCTCGTGGACCGCTGGAACAGATGCTCCAGCGCGTGGCGCCCGTCGGTCTCGGTCACCACCACCGAAATCCGACCCGCCACTTCAGCCATCTGGCCGTCATAGATTGGAAACTGCGACGCCGGACCGGCATAGATCATCACGAACGGCATACCGTCGCGCCGCACGGAATAGATGGTGAAGTCCGGTCCCGGACGGCCCGTGTCGAGCTCGAATTCCGCGGGCAGATCGAGATGGAACGGCAGGGCTGCACGTTCGGCCGCGTCCAGCGCGCGATAGGCGGGGACCGCCGGCGTCGGGGCGACGGCGGGTGTCGCTGCGACGACCGGAGCCGGCGTGGCCGTCGTCGGGGCAGGCGTCGATACGACAGCCGGAGGCGCGACCGGCGCGGCCGTCGTCGTCGCGGCCGGAACGGGTGCGGGCGCGGGCCGGGGCGTCGGCGTCGGGGTCGAGGCGACGAACGGCGGCCCGTCGTTCAGGGATCGGGTCAGGTCGGTGGCCGACGGGGTCTGCGACGACGGTGCCGGCGTGTCCCGGGACTGGGCAGCCGCCGGTGTGGCGAGCAACAGCAGGGCGGTGGCGGAGATAAGCATTTTCATGGCCCGACTGTCGCGCCGGATCGGGGCGATCGCAAGGCCGCGCCATGACCGGACCCGGTCAGGCCGCCGGCAGCTCGATCCAGAAGGTCGCGCCCGCACCGACCTGCGACGTCACACCGATGGTACCGCCCTGCAGTTCGGTCAGGCGCTTGGCCAGGGCCAGACCGATGCCGTGCCCCTCGACGGTCGAGCGTTCCAGCCCCAGACGGTTGAAGGGTTCGAACAGCTGCGCCTGTTTCTCGACCGACAGACCCGGTCCGTTGTCGATGATCTCGATGCGAACGACATCGTGAACCCGTTTGGCCCGGAAGATCACCTTGCCGGCCGCCGCGCCGTATTTGACCGCGTTCGAGGCCAGGTTGGCGACCACCTGGGCCAGACGCTGGGAATTGGCCAGGGCCACCAGTCCGTCACTCAGGCAATCCAGCTCCAGCTGCATGTCACGGGATTCCGGTCGCAGGGCCACGGCACGGCGGACATCCTCCAGAACCCCGCGCACATCGGTGGGGCGCAGTTCGACCTTGACCGCGCCGGACTCGGCCCGGGCCACATCCAGCAGGTCGTAGGACAGGGCCTCGACCTGACGCGCGGTCTTGACCAGCATTTCGGCCATTTCGGTCTGAACCGGCGTGATCGGGCCCAACTGACCGGTCTGCCACAGCTCGCCGATACCGATGATGCCGCCGATCGGACTCTTGACCTCATGGGCCACATTGGCCAGCAGCCGCGACTTGGCCTCGGATGCCCGCTCGGCCCGGGCCTGACCCGCCCTGGCGCGGTCGGCCTGCCGGTCGCGTTCCTCCAGCAGGGCGGCGACCAGCAACACCGGAAGATAGCCCAGCAGGACCAGCAACTGGGCCATCAAGGCCCGATCCGGACCGTCGAAACGGACCGCATAGGGCCCATAGCCGGCCATGCTGCCGCCGACGGCCAGTATGGTCACGATCAGCAAGGCCGCTGTCACCCCAAGCACCCGCAGACGCACGGCGATGACCAGCAGGATCGGCAGCAGAATAAATCCCAGCGGCAGGCTCAGATGCGAGAAGATGGCGAAGCTGACAGCGGTCAGCACGCCGAGCAGAACCAGCGCCTCCAAGGCCTTCATCGGGCGGGCGATCCGCAAGAGATTGCGCCGCGTCAGGGCCAGGCCGAAGGCACCGATAATGGCGATCCCCATGGCGTGGCCCAGCCACCAGGTCCCGAACGAGTGAAAAAACCCGGACCCGGACATCAGCACCAGCATGCCCGAGGCAAACAGGCCTGCAGGGATCGGTGCCACCACGGCGGCGCTGAACAGAAACCGGCTGGTGCCCTCGACGCTGGACAGATTCAGGCTCGGCGCGAAGCGTCGTGTCAGCAGCACCGCCCCGACGATCTCGATCATGTTGGCCACGGTGAACATGATGGCCAGCGGGGTCGAATTGCCGGCCAGCAACTCGCCCGCCATGACGCCGACGGCGATCAGGCTGCCGAAGCACAGATCGTACATCGGCCCGCGCGCATTGCGCAGCCACACGACCACCGCCAGACCACCGGCCCCCCACAAGGCCGCCACAAGGCCTGCCGAGCGCGAAAACTCGATCGCCAGTACAATCAGGATCACGACCCCGACGGCCGCAAAGATCGGAGCCAGCGGTTCGGCGAAGAACGCCGCCGCGCTGCTCCGCCCGGCGGCGGCCGGTCGGGGGGGTAACCGGCACCTTTCCGGCAGGATCAGCGGATGGCGCCGCGGGGCTCGCAGTCATAAGTTCAGGTCTCGGCACACCAATTCAGACGGTGATCCTGCACGGGTTTCACTAATATCCCCTGAAATTCAGGTTTTCAGCGCCAGCGCCGTAACGAACTCTCCGACGGCCCGCGCGGGGCCCTGCGGATGGTTCCAGACGGCGGCGCTGACCGCCACGAAATCCGCCCCGGCCCGCGCCAGATCTCCGGCATTGGCGGCGGTGATTCCGCCGATGGCCACGCAGGGGATTTCGACCGTCTCCTGCCAGATGGTCAGGATTTCCGGATCGGGCCGGCGGGTCGTCGCCTTGGTCGCGGTCGGGAAGAAGGCTCCGAAGGCGACATAGTCGGCCCCGGCCTCGGCCGCGTCCATCGCCAGTTCACGACTGTCGTGGCAGGTGACGCCGATCATGGCGTCCGGCCCCATCACGCGACGGGCCTCGGCCATAGAGGCATCGCCCTGCCCGACATGGACACCGTCGCAGCCGCTGCGCCGGGCCAGGTCCGGCCGGTCGTTGAGGATCAGCGCCACGTTGTGGGCCCGGGCAACCGGCCCCAACCGCTTGACCGCCGCCAGCACCGCCGCGTCGTCGGCATCCTTGAGCCGGACCTGCAGCGCTGCCACATCCCCGGCTCCCAGCGCGGTCTCCAGGGCGGTCGCAAAGACGTCGAGGTCCGGGATCACCGGCGGGGTGATCAGATACAGGCGACAGGGCGGACGGATCGGAATCTGGGGAGTGCGGGCCATGGGTCTCGCTGGGACAATCGGCGGCGCGCGTCAACGTCCACACCGCAATGCGAACGAGTTGCAATCGCTGCGATTGCTGCTATAGAGAACCATTATCAACACCCGACGGGATTTGCCTTCCGTGTACGTCTGTAACTGCAACGGCCTGCGCCAGCGTGACGTCGCCTTCGCCATCGAGGCAGGGGCCACCCGCCCGCGCGAAATTTTCGCCAACAACCAATGCGCCGTTCAATGTGCTAGGTGTGTCTGCGAGATGCGGCAGATGATTTAGGACAGCCAGGAGGCGTTCGCTCTGGCCGCCGAATAGCAAGGCGAAGACCATGAAGGGCGACCCCGCGATCATTCGCACCCTCAATGCGGTGCTGACCAACGAACTTACGGCGGTCAACCAGTATTTCCTGCACGCACGTATGTTCGAGAGCTGGGGTCTGAAGCACCTCGGCCAGGTCATCTACGACGAATTGATCGGCGAAATGAAACACGCCGACAAGCTGATCAAGCGGGTGCTGTTTCTCGACGGCCTGCCCAACCTGCAGGACCTGCACAAGCTGAAGATCGGCGAGAATGTTGTCGAATGCTTCGGGGCCGACCTGGCGCTGGAGCTCGGCGGGCGCGACACCGTGCTGGCCGGCATCGCCCAGTGCGAAGCGGCCTCGGACTTCATCAGCCGCCAGATCCTGACCGAAATCCTCGCCGACACCGAGGAGCACATCGACTTCCTCGAGGCCCAGTTCAAACTGATCGAACAGCTGGGCGAGCCGAACTATCTCCAGTCGGCCATGACCGAGATCGCCCCGGACCGCAGCGCGACGGGGAACTGACGCCCGCTCCCGCTCATTCCTCAATCGGTTGCAGAGGGATGAGCGATGACCACGATCGACGACAGGCTGGATGACGCGCGCGACGCTGCCACCGACTTTTTCAATGCGGAGGGGCGTGGTCCCGCGCACATCGCTCTGGGCGTGGCGGTGACGGCCGGCTTTGCCCTGCTGGCCACGGCGTTTGCCACCGGTGCGTTGCGCCCACTTCAGCGTGACGCGACCAGCGACAGTGGGGACGGGCCGGTCACCGAGCGACCGCGCGGCCCGATCAGCCTGGTGCTGCCGGCCATGTTTTCGGTCACGACCCTGTCGGCCCTGAGAAGTTCTGGAACGCGCCGTCCCGGCCCGGCCGCAAGAGCGCGCTCGGTCTCTGGGCGGCGGCGCAGGCGGTCAATGCGGTGTGGATCGCGCTGCGCCCGGCGGGACGCGGCCTGCAGATCGCCGCCGCCATGTCGTCGGCCGGCCTCGCCGCCGCCTTCGCCCATGAGGCGCGCAAACTCGACGTCGGGGCCGGCAAGCTGGCATCGCCGATCGGCGGCCGGGTGCGACTGGCCAACAAGCTTCAAGGGCATTCGGGCGAGGAACCCCCGAGCGCGAACTGAACGCCCGCCGCCTTGCCGGATGGTGTCGCTTCCTCTAGGGACAGCGCTCGATTATCGCGCGCGACGGACGAACCGGTCGCCGCGCCCCAGCCCCTATTTGAGACCCCATGAAAATCAACGGCAACACCATCAAGCCCGGCATGGTCCTGCAGCACAACGGCGGCCTGTGGGTCGTGACCAAGGCCAGCCACGTCAAGCCCGGCAAGGGCGGGGCCTTCGCCAACGTCGAGGCGAAGAACCTCGAGACCGGCAACAAGCTGAACGAACGCTTCCGCTCGGAAGACAAGGTCGAACGCGTCACGCTCGAGCAGAAGGAATTCTCCTATCTGTACGAACAGGGCGACGCCCTGGTGTTCATGGATGACGTCAACTACGAGCAGATCGAGCTGCAGAAGGACTGGGTCGGCGAGGACCGCATCGCCTATCTGCAGGACGGCATGAAGGTGACCATCGAAATGCACGAGGACCGGCCCATCGGCCTGTCCCTGCCCGATCAGGTCAATCTGGAAGTCGTCGAGACCGAGCCCACCGTGAAGGGCCAGACCGCCTCGTCCTCCTACAAGCCCGCCATCGCCAACAACGGCGTACGCATCATGATCCCGCCCTATATGGGCGTCGGCGAGAAAATCGTCGTCGACACCGCGACCGGCGAATACGTCCGCCGCGCCGAATAGCAGGGCTTGGTGAGTAGGGCTTGGGGCTTAAACGCCTCACTTCTAAGCCCTAAGCCCTAAGCCCTACCCCTTGAACTTCTCCGTCTGTCCGGGCTGACCGCCTTTTCAGGACCTTCGGACCAGGAGATTCCCCATGGCTCTCGCCTCCGCCCTCGTCTCGGTCATGCTCGATGCGGTCCGCAAGACCGCCCGTCCGATGCTGCGCGACTTCGGCGAGGTCTCCCAGCTGCAGATTTCGCGCAAGGGCCCGGGCGATTTCGTCACCGCCGCCGACATCAAGGCCGAGGATACCCTCTACGAACTGCTGATGAAGGCCCGCCCCGGCTACGGCTTCCTGGGTGAGGAACGCGGCATGATGGACGGCACCGACAAGAGCCATACCTGGGTGGTCGATCCGATCGACGGCACCACCAATTTCATGCACGCCATTCCCCATTTCGCCATCACCGTCGGGCTGGAGCGGCGCGCGCCGGACGGCACCTCCGAGATCGTCGCCGGGGTCACCTACAACCCCGTCGCCAACGAGCTGTTCTGGGCCGAAAAGGGCAAGGGCTGCTATCTCAACGACCAGCGCATCCGCTGCTCGGGCCGTCGTGACATGAGCGAGAGCCTGATCGCCACCGGCCTGCCCTTCATCGGCAAGACTGGCCACGGCCAGGCCATCAAGGACATCCATGCCGTCGGCCAGCGCGTCGCCGGCATCCGTCGCCTCGGCTCCTCGGCCCTCGACCTGGCCTGGGTCGCCGCCGGTCGCTTCGACGCCTATTACGAGCGCAACCTGCAGCGCTGGGACGTGGCTGCGGGCATTCTGTTCGTCACCGAGGCGGGCGGCATGGTTTCGACCATCGACAACGACGGCGACCCGATGACCGGCAAGCAGATCATCGCCTCCAACAGCGAGATCCATCCGCAACTGCGGAAGATCCTCCAGGCCACCTGACCGGCGGATGGCGTCGCCACTGGTCATCGCCCATCGCGGGGCCTCGGGCGAACGGCCCGAACATACCCGCGCCGCCTATGACCGGGCCATCGACCAGGGGGCCGATTTCATCGAGCCGGATCTGGTCCTGTCGCGCGACGGCGTCCTGATCGTCCGCCACGAGAACGAGATCGGCGGCACCACCGACGTCGCTGCCCGGCCCGAATTCGCCGATCGCCACACGACCCGCAGCGTCGACGGCCAGTCGGTCACCGGCTGGTTCACCGAAGACTTCACCCTCGCCGAACTGCAGACCCTGCGCGCCCGTGAACGCCTGCCCGCCCTGCGCCCGGCCAACACCGCCTTCGACGGTCAGGAACCGGTCCTGACCTTCCAGCAGGTTATCGACATCGCCCGTGCCGGGTCGGCACGCAGCGGCCGCCCCATAGGCGTCTGCCCCGAGCTGAAACACCCGTCGCATTTCGCCGCCGCCGGCCTGATGATGGAGGACCTCTTCGTCGCCGTGCTGGCGGCCAACGCCCTGACCGGGGCCGAGGCCCCCGTCCTGATCCAGTGTTTCGAGGTCGGCCCGCTACAGCGCCTCGCCGCCCGCATCGACGCGCCCCTGCTGCAGCTGATGAGCGTCGCCGGCGGCCCGGTCGACCGCCCGGACCTGACCTATGCCGCCATGGCGACGCCCGAGGGACTGGCGGCCGTTTCGAACCATGCGCGCTGGATCGGGGTCGAGACGGCCATGATCGAGTTAGACCTGACCCCGACCTCCCTGGTCGCCGACGCCCATGACGCGGGCCTGAAGGTGGCCGCCTGGACCCTCCGCGCCGAAAATCTGTTCCTGCCGGCCGCCGACCGCCGGGGCGACCCGTCCCGGCCGGACTATCCGGCCCGGCATGGCGACCTGAAGGCCCAACTGGGCCGCCTTCGGGCCCTGGGTATCGACGGGGTGTTCTGTGATTTCCCGGGTATCGCCGCTGCAGTTTGAATCTGGACCATTTTCTGATTCAGCTCATTCGACCTGAAGCAAAAATGGTCTAGGACACAGACCCATAAACGGGATTCCCAATCGGGCCGAACGCTGATTCACTCTGTTTGCCGTTGAGCAGGGAGGTTGGGATGGCGCGTTTTGATCTGTCGGATTTCGAGTGGTCGGTGATCCAGCCGTTGTTGCCGAACAAGCCCCGGGGCGTGCCTCGGGTGGATGACCGTCGGGTGCTGAACGGGCATTTTCTGGCGGCTGCGGACGGGCGCGCCGTGGGCGGACATTCCGGATCGCTATGGCCCGCACACGACCTGCGTGAACCGCTTCAACCGCTGGCGTCGAGCGGGCGTGTGGGACCGCATTCTGCAAGGCGTGTCAGCGGCTTACGAAGGCGACATCCAGATGATCAATTCATCGAGCATCCGCGTGCACCAGCATGCCGCCAACGCCAAAAAAAAAGACGACCGATCCCGTTGCATGGGTCGTTCGCGCGGCGGCCTGACCACCAAGATCCACGCCATGGTCGACGCCAACGGCCTGCCCATCGGGCTCAAGCTGACCGAGGGACAGGCCCACGACGGGCGGTCGGCCGAGGACATGCTGGGCACACTCGAGGCCGGAAACATCCTGCTGGCGGATCGGGCCTACGACAGCGACAAACTGCGCAAGGCCCTCGCCGATCGGGGAGCCTGGGCCAACGTCAAACCCATGCCCAACCGCACCAACATCCCCGCCTTCAGCCGTTTCCTGTATCGCTACAGGAACGGCGTCGAACGGTTCTTCAACAAGATCAAACACTACCGGGGCGTCGCAACCCGATACGACAAGAACCCCGAAAACTACCTCGCCGGCGTCAAGCTCGCCTCAGCCAGAATCTGGATGCGCGCTAATAAGTCGATGGCCTAGAGCATGACCTTTTTTGACGGAATTGGGATTCCCCAAATCGGTAGCGATCTGATTTATCATACGTGCTGGATGGAGGCCAGCATGTATGACAGCTCCCTATTCGGTTGATCTTCGATCGCGTGCCTTGGCGCGCAAGGCGGCCGGCGAGACGCACCGGGAAATCGCGGCAGCTCTTCGGATCAGTCCGTCGTGTCTGTCGAAATGGGCGCGTCATGAACGCGAGACCGGGTCTCTGGAACCGGCCCGGATCGGCGGCTGCAAGCCCCGAACGCTTTCGGGCGAGGTGGCCGTGTGGCTGCGAGAGCGGATCGCCCTCGGGCCCGATCACGCTGCGGGGGCTGACGGCCGAGTTGGCCGAGCGGGGGATCAAGACCCAGCCCCGCGCGGTGTGGGTGTTCCTGCATGCCGAGGGTTTCAGCTTCAAAAAAAACCCTGCTGCCCGAGGAGCAGACGCGGCCTGACGTGGTGCGTAAACGCACGCGCTGGAAGGCGTATCAGGGCCGGATCGACCCGTCCCGGTTGGTGTTTCTGGACGAGACCTGGGTCAAGACCAACATGGCCCCACTCCGAGGATGGGGTCCGCGCGGTCGTCGGCTGAAGGCCCACGCCCCCTTCGGCCACTGGAAGACCCAGACCTTCATCGCCGCCCTGCGTCACGACCGCATCGACGCGCCCTGGGTGATCGACGGGCCGATCAACGGCGAGCTGTTCCGGGTCTATGTCGAGGAAGTTCTGGCCCCAACCCTGAAGCCCGGCGACGTCGTCGTGCTCGACAATCTGGGCAGCCACAAGGGCAAGGCCGCGCGCGCCGCCGTCCGGGCCAGGGGAGCCCACCTGATCTTTCTGCCGCCCTACAGCCCGGACCTGAACCCGATCGAACAGGTCTTCGCCAAGCTCAAACACCTGATGCGAAAGGCCCAGCCCCGAGACGTCGAGGCCACATGGCGAAAGGTCGGTCAGCTCCTTGAGCTCTTCACACCCAACGAATGTGCCAGTTACCTCGTCAACTCTGGATATGGTTCCGTGTGAACGAGTTCCGCTCTAGCGACCCGACACCAGGGTGACGCGGATCGTCTCGCCCGTCATGGCCCGGGTCGTCCAGCTGCCGCCGACGGCAACGCGCACGATCGGCGTACAGAATTGCCCCGGCAGTGGCAGGGGGCGTCTCTGACTTAGGCACAGCTTGCCGTCACGAACCCGCCAGACCCCGGAATTGCGCCCGCCCCGCCGGTCCTGACCTTCATACTGACCGCCCTGTGACAGCCAGAGCCGCGCCGTACGTCCATCCGGATAGGTCGACACCAGCGTGTTCGAGAACACGAGGTCCAGGTCCGAAGCACCGGCCGGCGTTTGCAGGGACAGCATCAGGCTCATCAGGATCAGGGCGGGCATCGAACTCCTCAGGTGATCGTCGAAACGTCAGTCCGAGCGAAACTGCAACTCTGCCAGCCGGGAATACAACCCCCCGCGTGAGATCAGTTCGAGATGGGTGCCCTGATCCACCACGGCCCCGTCCTCCATCACCACAATGCGGTCGGCGCGCAGCACCGTGGCCAGCCGGTGAGCGATGACCAGGGTCGTGCGCTCCTCCATGGCCGCGTCCAGCGCCTGCTGCACCAGTTGCTCATTGCCCGCGTCCAGCGCGCTGGTGGCCTCATCCAGCAGCAGGATCGGGGCATTACGCACCAGCGCCCGGGCGATCGCCAGACGCTGGCGCTGCCCGCCGGACAGGCTCTTGCCGCGTTCGCCCAGCGGTGTGTCAAACCCTTCCGGCAGGGCGTCGATGAACCCCAGGGCCTGGGCTTTTTCGGCCACCGCCCGGACCTCGTCCCCGGTCGCAGCCTCCCGCCCGAAGCGGATATTCTCCAGCGCCGACCCCGAAAACAGCGGCGCTTCCTGCGAAACCCAGGCGAAGCGGCGGCGCACCGCCACCGGATCGGCCTCGCGTACATCGACGCCGTCGACCGACACCGTACCGGTCTGCGGGTCGTAGAAGCGCAGCAGCAGGCGGAATACCGTGCTCTTGCCCGATCCCGACGGCCCGACCAGGGCCACCGTCTCGCCCGGCCGCACGGTCAGGCTGAAGCCCTTCAGCGCCATCAGGTCCGGTCGACCCGGATAGGCAAAATCGATCGCCGACATCGACACCTCGCCCCGCGGCGGTTCCGGCAGGGCCCGCGGCCGGGCCGGGGCCGCGATTTCGGGCACGGCCCGCATCAGTTCGTCGATCCGCTCCATCGCCCCGGCCGCCTTCTGCACATCGCCCCAGCTCTCGCCCAGCGCGCCCACGGCCCCGGCGACAAACACCGACAACAGCACGAATTGCAGCAGGGCCCCGGGCGTCATCCGCCCGGCGATCACATCCTGGGCCCCCAGCCACAGCACCAGGGTCACACCGCCGAACATCACCACGATGATCATCGCCGTCATCAGCGCCCGGGCCTTGATCCGCACCAGCGACACGCCGAACGCCTTTTCCACCGCCGCGCCGAAGCGCGCGATGGCGCTGGCCTCGCGCCCGAAGGCCTGAACGGTCTCGATCGCGTCGACGCTCTCACCGGCAAAACCCACCGCGCCGGCGAATTCGTCCTGGGCCCGGATCGTCAGCTTGCGCACCTGTCGCCCGAACAGGAACAGCGGTCCCAGCAGGAAGGGCACGGTCAGCAGCACCAGCCCGGTCAGCTTCAGACTGACCACCGACAGCAGGATGGTTCCGCCCACCATGGTCAGGGCGTTGCGCAGCGCGAACGACACCGAGGTGGTCAGCAGGGTCTCGACCAGGGCGATGTCCGTCGTCAGTCGCGACAGCACCTCGCCGGTGCGCATCCGCGTATAGAAGGACGGATCCAGCGTCAGGATGCGGTCGAACAGGCCGGTCCGCAGGTCGGCGATGACCCGCTCCCCGGTCTTGGTGACGTAAAAATAGCGAAACGCCGTCGCCAGCCCCAGGAACAGGGCGTTGGCCCCCAGCAACAGGAACCACAGGTTCAGGTCACGCCCGGCGTTGTCGAAGCCGTTGTCGATCGCCCCGCGCGCCGTCCCGGTCAGGCCCAGCGAACCGACGGTGGACATCAGCAGCCAGACCACGGCGATGGCGGCATGGGCCTTGTGCCGCATCAGATAGGGCAACAGCCGCCCCAGCGGCCGCACGCTCCGGGCCTTGGCCCGTTTGCCGGCGGCCTCACTGATCTGCTCGACCAGCAGGGCCCCGGCCCCGGGACGCCCCTCGGCTTCAAACGACGGGGCGATGGGCGGCGGAGACTGGGTCATACGCCCGCCTCTTGCCCCGGAACGCCCCCCGGTGTAAACGCCGCCCCTCTTCCCGCCGGAGCCTTCGGCGGGTTTTCTCATTGACGCGCACCGACGGTCGGCATCGTCATCGCGCAGAGACCGGACGACGACCATGAAAGCGGACACGCACCCCGACTACCATTTCATCACCGTGGTGATGACCGACGGATCGACCTACCAGACCCGCTCGACCTACCAGAAGGAAGGCGCGACGCTGAACCTGGACATCGACCCCTCGACCCATCCGGCCTGGACCGGCGGCAACGCTCACCTGCTGGACCGCGGCGGTCGCGTCTCGCGCTTCAACAACAAGTTCGGCGGCTTCATCAAGAAGTAGCCGACTGCGGCTTCAAGGCCACGAAAAGCGCCGGTCGCATGACCGGCGCTTTTTGTTTGTCTGGAACGTCGATAGCATGGGCCCGTTCGACCCTGGGGCGTGGACACCGTGTCTGACGCCGGAGCGAACCAGAGCGACTGATATGAATCGACGGCAATTGGGACTGGGCGTGGCGGCAACGGCCATGACCACGGCGGCAGGTACGGCAGCGCTGGCACAGGTGCCGATGCAGCCGCTCGCCCCCGGCACCAACGCCTTCTACGACAGTTTCAACGACCAGCTGGCCCGCCTGCCCGCCGCCTTCCAGGGCGACGTCCGTGCCTTCTATGAGCGCACCGGCTGGCGGCCCGTCTGGAACGCCGAACGCCTGCGCGCCCTGCAGACCGCCGCGAGCCGGGCCGAACGTCACGGCCTGTCGCCGACGGATTTCTTCGATTTTCCGGCCCTGCCGCCGATCCCGCCTCGGCCGAGATGCGCACCACGGTCGCCGCCCTCGGCTACGCCCGCGTCCTGTCCGAAGGCCGGGTCCGGCCCGAGACGGTCGAGGATCTGTGGGAGATGCAGAGGTACCGCGTCGACCTGCCCGCCGGGATGGCCCATTCGATCGGCCGCAACACGCTGGTCGACTGGTACGCGGGCCTGGCCCCGACCGACATCGGCTACACCAATCTGTCCGCCGGCTACGTCCGCTATCGCCGCCTGATCCAGGACGGGGGCTGGCCGGTGTTCAGCGCCGGACCGACGATCGAGCCCGACACCACCGACGCCCGCATCCAGCCCCTGATCCGCCGTCTGGTGGCCGAGGGTGATCTCAGCGCCGCCGCCGGTGCCCGGCTGGCCCTCGCCAGGGGGTTTCTACGGCCCCGAGCTCCAGAATGCCGTGCGCAGCTTCCAGACCCGGCACGGCCTGGCCGCCGACGCCCGCATCGGCACCGGCAGCCAGCGCTCCCTGTCGGCCTCGGCCGAGGATCGCGCCCGCCAGATCGCCCTCAATCTGGAACGTCGCCGCTGGCTCAAGCGCGACCTCGCGCCCGAGCGGATCGAGGTCAACACCGCCGCCGCCATCATGGTCTACTGGAAGGACGGCAAGCCGGTTCACTCCAACCGCGTCGTCGTCGGCTCGCCGGCCAACCAGACCCCCAGCCTCGAAAAGCCGTTCGCCTCGGTCGTGGCCAATCCACCCTGGTACGTCCCGGCCTCGATCGCCCGCAACGAGATCCTGCCGCGCGGCCCCGGCTATCTGGCCGCCAACAACATGTATATTTCCAACGGCACGGTGATCCAGCGCGCCGGGCCCACGGCCGCGCTCGGCTATGTGAAGTTCGAGCTGCGCGACAGCTACGCCATCTTCCTGCACGACACCCCGTCCAGATCGGCCTTCAACCTGTCGATGCGCCAGCGCAGCCACGGCTGCGTGCGGGTCCAGGGCGCGGTCGAGTTCGCCCGCCTGCTGCTGTCCCCCGATCCGATGCTGCTGGCCGAGTTCGATGCCGCCCAGGACAGCCGCGAGACCAAACGCATCCAGACCGGCCGCGAAATCACCGTCCGCCTGCTGTACTGGACCGCCTTCGTCGACGGCCAGGGCCGCGTCGCCTTCCGCGAGGACGTCTACAGCCGCGACGAAAAGCTGGCCGCCGCCCTCGGCATCGCCGTCAACCTGCCCCGCCCGGTCGATGACGGGGCCCGCATCGCCAACGACGTCGGGCCGTAGGCGAACATCGAGGTACCCGGCACGGCTAGGTGTTTGGTCCTGGAGTTTGATGGATCGGGTTGATTCTAAATCTTTCGGGTCTTTTGCCCATGCAGAGCTGTGGGGTGAGGCTGAGGATCTGCAACGCCGCGGATTGCGCTGATGAAGACGTGAGGTGAGCTTCGAGCTGCCGGTGGCGTCGTAGTGTCGTTGAGGTGCTGATGTGGGTTCATCGTTGACTGGCCGTTGGTCCGGGGGCTGACTGGAGCCGGTGCGATGTTGTGCTCATCGCAGAGCGGTGAGATGTGGTGGGGGTATTTGTGGTGCGGTTGGGTGGATGCGGCGGCAGCACGGTGTGGAGGCATGGACGGCGCGATAGGTTCGGTGGGGGGTATTTCCGGTTTTGGTGGGTGGGATTTTGTGGGTGTGGGGGGGTTCCCTGGGGTGAACCTGGGATGTCGAGTGGAAGAGCGATGGTGGTTGAATTTCTTCTTGCGGGCTTTATCGCCTTCGACCTCCGGCAGCCTCGAGATGCCGTGGCGGGCCAGGCAACGATGCAGTGATGAGCGCGTCAGATGCGGGATCGTGGCCTGCAACGCGTAGAGGCAATCGTCCAGCGGCAGCAGCGTATGCAGCCGGAAGGCGACGATGATCGCCTCGTCCTCGACCGACAGAACCGTCGATCTGGGCGCAGTCGGCCCTGTCGGCAGATCCGCGCGAGGTCCGCTTCTTCCACTTTGCGCCGACCGTCTTCTGGTTGATCCCATGGCGCTTGGCCGGACCCTCAGGCTCTCTTGACTATGTTGTATCGCTCGACGGACGACCGCTGTCGGGGGCGGCTTCCCATGAATATCTGGCCCATAGCGCTTCCTTCCATTCCAGGGAAAAGATGCACAAATCCGGGACCAAACAGTTAGTCGATGGTCCCGCGCCGGGGTCTGGGAGCGAGTGTTCGCCGACCTGATCAAGGACCGGGACAACCGGTATCTGATGCTGGATTCAACCCTGGTCGGGCCCGTCAGCAGGCGACGACCGGTCGGCGGGCTCCGGCTCAAAAAGGGGGGCCTGATCCGGCTGTGGGGCGTTCCCGAGGTGGACTGGCGACAGATTCACATGGCCTGCGACAGTCTGGGGCGACCCGTCCGCTTCCTGCTCGCCGCCGGCCAGAGCCACGACATCCTGGCCGCGCCGGCCCTGATCGAAGGCTTCGCGCCCGTCGCCGTCATGGCCGACAGGGCCTACAATTCCAGCGCCTTTCGACAGACCCTCGCCGCCGTCGGTGCCGAAGCGGTCATCCCTTCGACCCGCTCAAGAAAAACCCCGTCCCGCACGTCCCGCCCTCTATCGACTGCGCAACCGTATCGAGCGGCGCTAACAAGCTCAAGCATTACCGACGGTTCGCAACGCGCTACGATCGCCTCGCCCGACACTTCCTGGCCTTCACCCACATCGCCGCCGCCATGATCTGGATGCGGGGAATTTGCTGAATCGTCCGCTATGGGTGGGGAGCAGACCCTCCCTCGCTTTCGGGTCGCGGCCTTCTGAAGTATCGAGAATGTATGAGCGACGCACGTTCTCGTCTTGCTGAATGGTTCGAAGAGTTTTGGGGCGAGCAGTTCCCAATCGGAGAATCGATTGTTGAGGTGTAGAGGAGATTTTTGTATTCGCTTTGTTGGTACCGCTGTATTTTCCCATCGGGGGAGTTCGGCCGGCTCGCCCCTGGGGCGGCGGTCGTCCGCGGTGGGTCGGGCGGCGTGGCCGCGTCCGCCCGGGTGCGCGGGGGGGCGCGTGCCGTTCCTTTGGTGGTCCCCGTCTGTTCTGCGGCGCTTGGCTGGCGTTTGGTCTCCTAGGGTCGAATCGGCTGTTGAGCCGTCCCCCCCCCCTACAGCCTGAACGCCGCTTCCAGCTTGCCCACTCTGGCTCAGCACTGGATTTTCGGCCTCTCTCCTCGAGGTCTGTCCAGATACATGCGGCGGTCCAGATACAGGACCCGTCCATACAGTTTCTCGGCCCGGACGACAGATATAAAGGGCGATCGGCAGTTCTGGATGGGTCGGCTCGGTCTCGACCTTGGGCTCGTTCAGCCGGTAACGGGGCTCACAGGCGGCCTCCGAGGCCATGTCGCCCTCGCGCACGGCACGCTGGATCAGCAACCACGAGGCGATCTGCATCAACCGGGTGGTCAGCTTCATGCTCTCGCCCGCATAGGCCAGGGCCACGGCCCGCGACAGCATCTTGGATTTCCTGCTGTCCGTCGCCGTCCAGATAGGCGGCGGTCTCCTCGACCAGTTCCATCCCTTCACGGAACGTCCGGTCGAACAGTTCCGAACGCGCGAATCCGTCGACGACCGCAGCGCGGCTACGGCCCGAGGTCGAAAGGATGTTGTCGTCGCTGGCCATCAACTCAAATACACTCATGGAAAGCACAGGCGTCCGTATCACTGTCGGCCCATATCGGGGCCATCAATGTCAGACCAGCAATGGTCATGCCACGGGGCATGCGCGGCTACGAGCGGAAGTTGAAAAGGGCATCGGCGGCGCTCTTGCGTGAGGACTTCCCCTCCATGGCCGCGCGCGCCCGGGTGATCTCCGCCTCCAGCGCCTCGACCCGCTCGCCCAGTTCCTCGACCGAGAACAGGTCCAGGTCCTCGCGCGCCAGCGCTGTCAGGGCGGCCCCACGCTGCGGACGGGGCTCCAGTTCTTCCAGACCTTATCGTCGCCTCCTTGGCCATGGACCGGCGCGAACCCCTATCTGAACGCTGACACACGAACGATTGCAAGAGCGGGACGGTTCAGATGAAGGCAGTGGAAATTACCGGCGGATCGGGCCCCGCGACCGCCCTGACCCTGGTCGAGCGACCCGATCCGGTCGCCGGCGCGGGCCAGATTTCGCATCCGCGTCCGCGCCGCGGGCGTCAATCGGCCCGACATCCTGCAGCGCCTGGGTCGCTATCCGGCTCCGCCGGGAGCCTCGGACATTCTCGGCCTCGAGGTCGCCGGTGAGGTCGATCAGGTCGGCGACGGCGTGTCGCGCTGGTCGGTCGGGGACCGGGTCTGCGCCCTGCTGGGCGGTGGCGGCTATGCTGATGCGGTGGTCGACGCCCGACACGCCCTGCCCGTCCCTGACGGTCTGGACTGGGTCCAGGCCGCGGCCCTGCCCGAAACCGTCTGCACCGTGTTCACCAATGTGTTCGAGTCCGGCGGTCTCAAACCGGATGAAACCCTGCTGATCCACGGGGCCACCAGCGGCATCGGCGTCACCGCCGTCCAGATGGCCAGGGCGGCCGGGGCCCGGGTCATCGCCACCTCGCGCGGTCCGGACAAGGCCGCCGCCGCCCGCGCCCTGGGCGCTGACCTCAGCCTCGACGCCCGTAGCGACGACATGGCCGCCGCCATCGCGGCGTTCGGCGGGGTCGATGTGGTTCTGGACATGGTCGGGACCGACTATGCCGCCCTCAATCTGGAAGCGCTCAAGCCGTTCGGGCGCTGGGTGGTGATCGCCACCCTGTCGGGCAACCGGGCCGAAATCGATCTGGCCCGGATAATGATGAAGCGTATCGTGCTGACCGGCTCGACCCTGCGCGCCCGACCCGCCGACGAAAAGGCCCGGATTGATCGCGGCGGTTGAGGCCACCGTTGGCTGTGGGTGACTGCGGGGGCGGTCCGCCCGCGGGTCCAGGCCCACCTTCCCCCTGGCCGACGCCGCCCTCGCCCACCTCCGCCTGGAGGCGGGCGAGCACGTCGGCAAGGTGGTGCTGACGGTCAGCTGACGGTGCTGACCGGTATTAGTGGCGACCGCGCACCGGGCGCATCGACGAGATCCGGTCATTCATGCCCCAGCGGTCCAGATTGCGCACATCGTCGCTGAAGGTCTGGCACCGGCCGCGGAAATAGGCGTCGGTGCAGACTTCCCATTCGCCGCGGAACCGCATCGAACTTATTACATCGTTGAACTCGGTATTGCCCAGATTTACGACCTCACCATTGAAACTGTACGAAGCCCCGCGGAAATCGGCGTCGCGATAGACGGTGATCGAGCTGCTGGCCGCCACGGCCCCAGCCGCCGCCATTGTTGCGATCATTGCGGTCATTGCGGTCATCCCAGCGATCGCCACGGCCGCCGCCACGCCGGTCCTCGTACTCGCCCCGGACCGGGCCGCAGACCAGCCGGCCGTCGTCATTGCTGATGTCGTGGCTCGAGCAGCGGTTCAACTCGATCGAGGTCCCGCGCACATTGCCGCGCCGGTCACGGCAGTCGGCGTACAGTCGTCCCTGGTTGACGTAATCGCCGCTGCAGCTGCGGCTGTAGCTGCCGCGCGGCGAGACCCGCTGCGGCTCCTGATAGTTATACGGTGCGGCCTGCTGGGGCACGGCCGCCATGGCTGCCAGGGCGGCGAGGCTCGAGATCAACATAGGGTCCCCCATCTGTTTGCGGCCACGGATCGCGGCGGTCAGACCAACATCACGCCCCGGAGATGAACCTTGGCTGTATGAACCTGTCGGTCTTCGTTTTCTTTTCCCACAAAACAGCCTATATCGTCAGCATGCACGCCCGGTCGATAAGGCCGGGCGCCGTCGTATCCAGAGCCCGGCGACCGGGCTGAAAAGACAAGAACCGGAACGCGTTCATGACCGATATCCTGATGCCCAAGGCCACTGCGGTCTGGCTGGTGGACAACACCGCCCTGTCGTTCGACCAGATCGCCGATTTCTGCGGCCTGCATCCGCTCGAGGTCCGGGGGATCGCCGACGGCGACGTGGCCCGCGACATCCGTGGGGCCGACCCGCTCGTCAACGGCCAGCTGAGCCGTGAAGAGCTCGACAAGGCCCAGGCCGACGACACCTACCGCATGAGCGCTGTGGTCAGCCGCCACGCCGAGCTGATGACGGGCGGCAAGAAGGCCCCGAAATATACTTCGGTCTCGCGCCGTCAGGACCGTCCGGACGCCACTCTCGTGGTTTGTGCGCAACCACCCGGAAGTCACCGACGCCCAGATCTCCAAACTGCTCGGCACGACCAAGGCGACCATCGACAGCGTGCGCAACCGCACGCACTGGAACAGCGCCAACATCAAGCCGGTCGATCCGGTGACGCTCGGCCTCGTCGGCCAGCTGGCGCTCGACGAACTGGTCAGGAAGGCCGCCGACAAGAAGGCGAAGGATGACGCCAGGAAGGGCGGGGCCACCATCCAGCCGGTTGAGGCGAACCGGCCGAACCCGAGTTCGTGCCCGAGGCGCGCGAGCGTCGCGGCGCCGAACCGACCGCCGCCTCGGTGTTCGGCCCCAAGGACTGATGTTCCTCCCCCACCGGGGGAGGGGGACCGCGTAGCGATTGAGGGGGCAGCCCCCTCCGCCTCCCCATCGGGGACTTAAGACCGGTTCTGGTATCGCTCCCGGGGCCGTTTCTGTTTTCCGGAGACGCGGGGCCTAGCCCGTTCGCGCCTCCAGACTGGTAATCTGTTCCTTGAGCTTCAGTTTCCGCGTCTTGAGTTCCCGTTTCTCCAGTGTGTCCACCGAGGGGTGGGTTCGTTCCCGCCGGATCGTCTCGTCAGCAGCATACGGCGGTCATTTCCCAGTTCGCGAATACGAGCCTCAATCGTCATGGCTTGCGCCTCCATCTCTAAGGGACCACACAATGAACGCCTGACGGAGACGGCAGTGGAATTCCACAATGCGGTGACTTCGCCGATCCTCCAGACACGCAAACCCTGGACCCTGAATTCAAGCTGAAGTTGTGAACGGAGCCGTACGAACCGACCCCCCGCGCATCGTGGTCGGCATTTCCGGTGCATCGGGCGTTATCCATGGCGCGCGGGTCCTCGACGCCCTGGCCGAACTCGGGGTTGAAAGTCACCTTGTCGTGACCCGGGCCGCCCTGCTGACCCTGTCCCAGGAAACCGACCTCAGCGCCGAATCCCTGTTGGCCAAGGGGCGACGGTCGTACACAAATTAACCGACGTCGGGGCCAGTATCGCTTCCGGGCTCGTTCCGCGCCCTGGGCATGATCATCGCCCCCTGTTCGGTCCGCACCATGGGCGAGATCGCCACCGGCGTGACCTCGTCCCCTGCTGACCCGCGCCGCCGACGTCACCCTGAAGGAACGCCGCCCGCTGGTGCTGATGGTGCGCGAGACGCCCCTGCATCTGGGCCACCTGCGCACCATGACCGCCCTGGCCGAAATGGGGGCGATCATCGCCCCGCCCCTGCCCGCCTTCTACGCCCGGCCCGAACTTGATCGCCGACATGGTCCACCAGTCGGTCGGGCGCGCACTGGACCTGTTCGGCCTCGATTGGGCTCCCGTGCGGCGCTGGGACGGCCTCAGGGGCCCGACCCCGGCATGAGCCTGTGGGACTGGGCCGTGCACGCCTATGCCGCCGAGGGCGTGTCCGAGACCTGCCTGACCCTGCAGGACGTCCATGACCAGAACGTCCCCCTGCTGCTATGGGCGGCCTGGACCGCCGCCACCGGTCGTCGCCCGGATAACGAGACGATCGAGGCCGCCGCCGACACCGCCCGCGCCTGGGACCTGGCGGCCGTGGCCCCGCTGCGCGCCGTGCGTCGCACCCTCAAGGCCCCGATCCCCGACATCGACGACCCGGCCCGCGAGGCCGTCCGCACCCGGGTCAAGGCCATCGAACTGGAGGCCGAGCGCCATCTGCTGGACGCGCTCGAAGCGCTCTCCCCCGTGCCGGACGCCGCGCCGCAACCGCCGATCACCGCCCTCGCCGCCGCGGCCCGGGCCTGGGGCACCGTCACACCGCGCCCGGCCCTGGTTCGTCTGGCCGAACGGCTTCCGGCCTGAGCCTCCCTCGGTTATAAGCAGCGACGCCGGGGCCGCACCATGAACGACGACGAACCCTATCTGAACGAGGAACAGCTTGCCCTGCGGGGACGGCTGAAGCTTCTTCAGACCGAACACGCCGACCTCGATGCCTCGATCGAGGCCCTGGGCCACATGCCGATTCCGGATCAGCTGCGTATCGCCCGCCTCAAGCGCCGCAAGCTGCAGCCTGCGGACGAAATCGCCAAGGTCGCGGATCGCATCCTGCCCGACATCATCGCCTGATCCGCCTCTGGCGGGGTCAGCGCGCCTTCTTGTGCAGCCACATGGCGGCGTCGGCCTCGGCCAGCCACACCTCGGCGTCGCTGTGACCGGTCCAGCCGCGCACCCCGAACGAACCGCCCAGCGCAACCCGGGTCCCCTCCCAGGTAAAGCCCTTGTCCGCCATCGCCGCCGACAGCTTGCGGGCCTTTTCGCGCCCCTCCTCGACCCCGGCGTTCAGCATCAGCAGACCGAACTCGTCGCCGCCCAGCCGTCCGACGGCGTCCGATTTGCGCAGATGGGTCAGCATCAGCTCGGCCACCTGCACCAGCGCCGCATCCCCGGCGGCGTGGCCCAGCTCGTCATTGACCCGCTTGAACCCGTCCAGTATCCAGATACAGCAGCACCGCCGGCACCTTGTGACGCTGGCAATAGGCCATGGTCCGGTTCATCGCCGTGACGAAGCCGCGCCGGTTCAGCACCGGGGTCAGCACATCGGTGTCCGCCGCCGCCTCGGCCGCCTCGGCCCGCAGACGCAGGGCCTCGACCTCGGCGCGCAGGCGCTCGATCTCGGCATTCAGGTCAATAGCGGCCGTCTGGCTCACGGTCAGAAGAACTCCCGGCGGCCCGATCTTAGTGGCCGCGACCGACCCCCATGCTATCGCCCTCGGTTGCGGGCGCAACGCGTGTGCTGTAACCGGCCTCTTTCCCGGAGCGTGAGCCCGGGGGTTCCGGCCCCCTCGCGCCCCCTTCCGCAGTCTGGTCCGCTTTCGGCGGGCCGGGGGAGAATGGCGATATGGCGACGACACCGCCCGTGGCGATCATCATGGGCAGCCGCTCGGACTGGCCGACGATGAAACACGCCGCCGACACCCTCGACCGCCTCGGCGTGGCCTGGGAAGCCAGGGTCGTCAGTGCCCACCGCACGCCCAAACGCCTGTTCGACTTCGCCACGGGGGCCAGGGCCGCGGGCTTCAGGGTCATCATCGCCGGGGCCGGCGGGGCCGCCCACCTGCCCGGCATGGCCGCCTCAATGACCGAGCTGCCGGTGCTGGGCGTGCCGGTCCAGTCCAAGGCCCTCAGCGGCCTCGACAGCCTGCTGTCCATCGTCCAGATGCCCGGGGGCGTGCCCGTCGCCACCCTGGCCATCGGCGAGGCCGGGGCCACCAATGCCGGCATCCTCGCCGCCCAGATCCTGGCCCTGTCGGACGAGACCCTGGCCGGTCGCCTCGCCAGCTACCGCGAGGCGCTGACCGAATCCGTGCACGAGACGGTCGAGGACTGAGTGGCTCCGCTTCCGCCCGGCTCCACCCTCGGTATCCTCGGCGGCGGCCAGCTGGGCCGGATGCTGTCCCAGGCCGCCGCGCGCCTCGGCTTCGACGTCGTCATCCTCGATCCTGAAGAGAACAGCCCCGCCGGACGCGTCTCGCGCGGCCAGATCGTCGCCGCCTATGACGATCCCACCGCCCTTAATGTGATGGGCCGCGTCTGCGACCTGGTGACCTTCGAGTTCGAGAACGTCCCCGCCGCCTCGATCGAGGTGCTGGCCGGTGGCGGGGCCTTGGTCGCGCCCGGCCCCACCGCCCTGTCCACCGCCCAGGACCGGGTCGCGGAAAAGACCTTCCTCAACGGCGTCGGGGCCACCACGGGTCGATTTCGCCGCCGTCGACAGCCTCGACGACCTGACGGCCGCCGTGACCCGGCTGGGCCTGCCCGCCCTGCTCAAGACCCGCCGCGACGGCTATGACGGCAAGGGCCAGGCCTGGATCCGCACCGCCAAACAGGCCGCCGCCGCCTGGGAGGAGATTGGCAAGGCTCCCGCCATCCTCGAGGCCCGGGCCAACTTCACCCGCGAACTGTCGATCATCGCCGCCCGTGGCCGCGACGGCAGCGTCGCCGTCTACCCGCTCGGCGAAAACCACCACGCCGGCGGCGTGCTGGCCACCACCGTCGCCCCGGCCGCGGTCGATGCGAAGACCGACGCTCGCGCCAGCGCCATCGCCATCGCCGTGCTGGAAGGGCTCGACTATGTCGGGGTCATCGGCATCGAGCTGTTCGACCTCGGCAACGGCGCCCTGCTGGTCAACGAGATCGCCCCGCGCGTGCACAACACCGGCCACTGGACCCAGGACGGCTGTGTCTGCGACCAGTTCGAACAGCATATCCGCGCCGTCGCCGGCTGGCCGCTGGGCCCGACCACGGCCCATGCCCGGGTCGAGATGACCAATCTGCTGGGCGAGGCCGTCAACGCCTGGCCGGCCCTGGCCGCCGAACCCGACGCCCGCCTGCACCTGTACGGCAAGGCCGAAGCCCGCCCCGGCCGCAAGATGGCGCATGTGAACCGGGTGAAGCCGCTTTAAGCGTAGGGATTGTCTTCAAGCAGGTCGGAATAGTCGTCGCGGAAATACATCGCGCTCACTGATCCAGCCATATTCTGCATCACCGCCCACGCCTGCTTATCGTCCGCCAAAAACCCTGCCCATAGTTTTGCGGCTTGTTCGGATGGAACATCGTTCAGCGCAAACACCGTGTTCACGTCGCGAAACATCTGAGTAAACTGAGGAAGGTCCGCGATCCTCCATCCGTATTCTGATAGTTTCATCTGAACTTGGCGGTGGTGACGTAGAATCCGCTGGTCAGATACTTAAACGGGGACCGCTTTTCTCCTTCGCCCCGTACCGCATCCGGCTCAGCACATCCGTGACCTTGCGCAGCGGCGCGTCGAAATCCTTGCCGGCCTTCCACTTCTCGAAACTCATCACGTTCTCGATCCGGCGCGCCACAAAGGCCTCGGCCGCCTCGCGCCCGTCGAACCAGCGCATCGTCAGGGCCGGGATCAGGATCCCCGACAGAATTGTCCGCTTCGAATAGTGGTTCCAGTCGGTGGCCGTGTCCCCGGCCCAGTGCCACAGGTGATCGGCGCTCTCCCACGCCAGCTTCAGCCCCAGATCGGCGTTCAGCGGCAGGGCCAGAAAGGCGGCGCAGCGGCGCGTGGCCTCCAGATCGGCGGCCCCGGCCTCCATCCGCGCCGATACGGCCCGGGCGATTCGCTGGCGCATCTTCAGGGATTTGGCTTCGACCGTCGCCAGCCCGGCCAGGGCGCGGGCGTCGTGGCGGCGCGACAACAGGGCGGCCAGATCGCGCGCGCCATTGGGCAGCAACAGGTCCTCGTCGCCCCGCGACAGACCCTCGGCGGCACAGGCGGCCCGTACCATCGCCGAATTCCACCCGTGTTGCGGGGCCAGACGGACAGCGGCGTCCAGCACCGCCTGCTCCATCCGGTCGGCCCAGTCGCCCTCGGGGGGCAGTGTCTGCGATGCGGTCATGGCGCGCCCAACGGCCTTCGGCTAGAATAAACTCACGGTCTTCCGCCCACAGAATAGGCCGTCCGGACGGCATTCGCGAGCCACGATATCCCGCCGCGACGATCTGGACAGGGTGGACGGGCTCGTGTATCAGCCCGCCTTCACCCGTGGGCCATGCTCGACGGTACACGATTTTATTTGTCTGCCCGTCTCCCTTCGAAAGGACGCGGCGGGCGGCCAAAGGAGAGATAACCCTGGTACAGATTTTCGTTCGCGATAATAACGTCGATCAAGCGCTGAAAGCCCTCAAGAAGAAGATGCAACGCGAAGGCAGCTTCCGCGAAATGAAGCGCCACGTGCATTATGAGAAGCCGTCGGAAAAGCGCGCCCGTCAAAAGGCCGAGGCTGTCCGTCGGGCCCGCAAGCTGGCGCGCAAGCGTATGCAGCGCGAAGGCCTCCTGCCGCCTCCGAAGCCCCGCGTGCCGGGTCCCGGTGCTGCCGGCGGCGGCAACCGCTCCTGAAGCGAACGCCACCCAGGAATTTCCCAGGGCCGCCCCGGGCAACCGGGGCGGCCTTTTCCTTGTCTGAAACAGCGTCCTTCTCCCCTTGAGGGAGAAGGTGGCCCGCGCAGCGGGTCGGATGAGGGGGCTGTATCCTCATCCTCGATGTCAAAAGGTCGAGCGCCCCATGGACGACATGGGTGTCTCACCCCTCATCCGGCCCTCCGGGCCACCTTCTCCCACACGGGGAGAAGGAATTCTCCTACCTACCGTCCGCCCTTGACCGCCCCGGCGAAGCTCTTCCAGCTCAGCTTGATGTCCGACAGGGCCCCGGCCCGGAAGGCGCGACCGGCGACCCAGACCATGAACAGGGCCGTGACGAACATGCCCGCCATGGTGCCGACGATCTCGATCATCGGCGGATCGGCATGTAGCCGCGCCAGCATCAGGAACGGCGTGAAGAACGGTATCCACGACAGGATCTTGACCGCCGGGGCGTCGGGCGTCTGCAAGGCCATCTGCATGACGATGATCGGCACGACCAGCACCATCATGATCGGCCCCATCAGGGTCTGGGCGTCGCGTGGCGTCTCGCAGAAGGCCCCGATGGCGGCGAACAGCACCGCATACATCAGATAGCCGCCGACCATATAGGCGGCGAAATAGCCCAGCAGGCCGCCGTGCAGCAGCACCTGGCCGATGTCACCCGCCCGGTCCGGGCGAACGATATCAGGCTGACCGCGCCGATCCCGCCCCAGGCGGCCATCACCGTCAGGGTCAGCAAGGCCACGCCCAGCACCTTGCCGGTCAGGATTTCCGTGGCCGAGGCCGAGGACAGCAGCACCTCGAGGATCCGGTTCGACTTCTCCTCCATCACGCTGTTCAGCAGGATCGAGGCCCCGGTGATGATCAGCGACCACAGGATGAAACCCGAGGCCAGGCCGATGAAGGCCGGGGCCCGGTCACGGAACGACACCTCGCCGCCCCCGACTGATCGGGGCGAAAAGGCCGTGACCTCGGGCTCGAACCGCTCGGTCTCGGCCACCACGGCCGGGTCGATGCCGGCGGCCTCGAACACCTGTCGGCTGTTGGCCGTGCGCAGCGAGCGTCGCACGAAGCTCTCGATCGTGTTGTTCGTCGTCCGGGCGGTCCAGACGCGCGCGGCCGGTTTCCCGTCCACCCGGGTCAGGAAGACGACCCCGTCCAGCCGCTCGGCCTTGGGAATATCGTCGCCGAGATAGCGGTTCACCACGGCGTCCTGCTCGGGTCCGGGCGGCGCGGCCGCCAGGTCGGCGGGGGTTTCAACCAGCCGGATACGCGATCGGCCCAGAGCCGCGACCGCGCTGGCCCCGGCGCTGTTCATCATCGGACTGGCCGCGGTGGCCTCCGTCCCGGTCCCCGCGTCGGCCGGAACCATGGCCTGTGCCGCCTGCGTCGCTTCCTCGGTCTGGGCCGCGCGCCGGTCGATATCCGCCTGCAAGGCCTCGCGCACCGCCGCCGCCAGACCGGTCGCCGCCGGTCCCTCCTCGATCAGCACCACCTCATTGACCGGCTCGGACGACTTGATCAGCAGGGGAATGCCCCCGCCCAGAACGGCGAACAGCGGAAACGCCAGCAGCGACAGCCAGAAGCCGACGGTGCGGGCATAGGCCCCGTATTCCCGGCGCGCGATCAACAGGATGCGTTTCATCGGCTGAACTCCACCCCGTCGGCCTTCACTGACTGGTCCTGGTCGGGGTTGTCGCCGGTCAGATCGATAAAGGCGTCATGCAGACTGGGCTTCGCGCAGTTCGAACCGGCGCACATCCAGTCCGCCGAGGAAGGCCGCCTTCAGCGCCTCCTGACCCTGACCGCCGGGCGACAGCTGCGCCTTCAGCACCCGCACCCCGTCAACCTCCGAAACCGTGTCGACATGGGCCACACCCGGCAGGGCGGCCGCCTGATCCAGCGCGATCGCCCCCTCCAGTTCCAGGAACCGGCGCGACGTCGCCCGCGCCTCGGTGACCGAGCCCTCGAACGCCTTCTGGCCCCGGGCCATCAGCACCACCTTGTCACACAGCCGTTCGGCGTGCTGCATCACATGGGTCGAGAACAGGACCGTGGCCCCGTTGGCGGCCAGATCGCGGATGATGCTCTCCAGCCCCTGCTGGTTGACCGGGTCCAGACCCGAGAACGGCTCGTCCAGGATCACGAACTCCGGGCGATGCACCACGGCGGCGATCAGCTGCACCTTCTGGGACATGCCCTTGGACAGCTCCTTCATCTTCTTGCGCTTGGACTCGCCCAGCCCCTGGGCGTCCAGCATCTCGCGGGCGCGGCGACGGCCCTCGCCGGTCGGCAGTCCCTTCAGCGAACCGAAAAAGGCGATCGCCTCGACCGGGGTCATCTTCTTGTAGAGGCCGCGCTCCTCCGGCAGGAAGCCGATCCGGTCCCGCACCTTGCGCCCGTCGTTCGCCCCCCAGGATGTCGATTCGCCCGCCACTGGCCGACTGCAGGCCCAGGATCATGCGGATGGTCGAGGTCTTGCCCGCCCCGTTGGGGCCCAGAAAGCCGCAGATCGTGCCCTTCTCGACCTGGAAGCTGAGATCGCGCACGGCGTGAAAATCGCCGTATCGCTTGCTCAGTCCGTCGAGCGTCAGTGCCGCCGTCATATCGCCTCCAGGGAACGTGACGGCCAACCTAGCAAGCCCTGACCGCGCATCGCTACCTGAAAGGCCCCGGAACCGTTGATTGACGCCGTGGAACCTTGGGTTGATGCTGGAACTCAACGGGAGAGGCCATCATGGTTCGCAATATTCTGGGCATGCTCGCGGGCGTGGCGGTCGCCATTCTGGCGGTGATCGTCGGTGAGTTCGGCCTGCACGCGCTGGTGCCGCTGCCGATGCCGGACCCGACCGATACCGCCGCGATGGAAGGCCTGATGGCCTCGGCCCCGCTGACCGCGAAATGGGGCCTGGCCGTCGTCTATTTCGTCGCCACGGCCCTCGGGGCCTTCACCGCGTCCCGGATCACCGTCCGGGTCTGGTCCGGCTGGATCGTCATGGCGGTGATGATGGCGGCGACGGTCGCCAATTTCGTCATGCTGCCCCACCCGACCTGGCTGATGATCACCGCCCTGGTCCTGATCGGTGCCGGCGGCTGGGTCGGCATCCGGGCGGCCCGGCCACGTCCCGCCGCGGCGGGGTGAGGACACCCGGGACTTGCCCGGCCCCAATCAGGCCTGGCTGGCCTTGACCACCACGTCGAACGACCGCCCGACGACCCGGGACGGATCGACCGTCCGGCCGTTGCGCTCGATCTGGAAATGCAGGTGCGGGCCGGTCGAATAGCCGGTCGACCCGACCAGGCCGATACGCTGACCCTGCTCAACCGTCATGCCCGAGGCCACGTCGATCCGGCTCAGGTGGCCGTACAGGCTGGTCATGCCGTTCGGGTGACTGACCTCGATGAAATTGCCGAACCCGCCGGCGTCATAGCCGGTGCGCAGCACCCGGCCCTCGGCGGCGACCTGAACCCCGGTGCCCTTGGGGGCGGCGATGTCGACGCCCTTGTGCGCCCGGGCCCGGGCCTCCCCGGCCAGCTTGCGCAGGCCGAACGGCGAGTTGACCCCGTAGCCGCGCACCGGGGCACTGAACAGCAGCTTGCGCGTCACCGGCCCCGCCGGTTCGGCCACGGCCTGAATGGGCGCCAGCGCCGGCGTTACCGTAGCGGTCGCCGCGGCACCTCCGGCGGGCCCACTCATCGGGGCGGCGGCCATGGCCAGAACGGCCATCCCGGCAAGAATGGCGGTCTGACCGGTGTGGATCAGCAGGGATCGTGCGGTCGGCAACAGGCTTCGCATGGAGGCGTCGTCTCCGGCTTCGGCTCAGTGAGCGGGGTGGGACGTCGTCGGGTCCGCCCCGGACGAACCCGGGCGAATGACGTCGCTGAGACCGCCCTTCTAAACTCCATGGGGCGACTTTTGGGCACAGCCAGCGTCAGGTCGTCGCAGGGGTGGAACAAAGGAAAGGGGCGCGTCCCCCTGCGGTGACGCGCCCCCCGGTCTTGCGATTTCGTCGGTTCTAGAGCGGCAGGCTGAACGTCAGCGCCCCGCTGTGGCTCTCGGCCTTGTCGCCAAACCGCCCGCGATAGCCGGCCGAAACCCTGACCGGCCCCATGTGGGTTTCCAGTCCGGCCGAGGCCAGGAAGGAGCCACCGAACGGATCGTCGAACTGACGCTCCAGGATCCGGGCCGGATTGCCGGCGATGCCGACCCGGACGGGGTCAAAGCTGTCGGACAGGCCATCGCGGTAACCGCCCTCGACGTAGAAGGAGATGCTCTCCCCGCCGCCTTCGGCCCGGACCGAGACCTCGCCGCTGACGCCCTGCAGTTCCCGCTTCTGATAGTCGTATTCGGCGGCGGCCCCGGTCTCGTTATAGGCGTTGACCGTGGTCTTGACCCAGGTCACGGCCACACGCGGCGAGATGGCCAGGCCACCCATGTGATACCAGGCACCGGTCTGGACGCGCGCCCCCAGGCTGCCGCCGTCGGTCTGACCCGTGTGAACGATCGGAGCCAGGGAGGTGACCCGCTCGATGTCATCGTATTTCTCGATGGCACCACCGGCCGAGGCATTGGCGAACACATTGCCCGAGCGCCAGCCGGCATAGACGTCGAAGCCGTAGCTCAGATGTTCGAACGCCATGGTCCCCGCCTGAACGTCAGACGCGCGGTACGAGCCGGCCAGCCCGACGCGCCAGTTGGGGCTGGACACGTGGTCAAGACCCAGCCGGACACCCCAGCTGTCAAATTCGGCCTCGGCCACCGAACCGCGAGCGTCCGTGGTTACGCTGTCGGTCAGGGCACCGACCATCAACCGCGTCCCGGGTTCCCAGGCCGCGTGACCCGATACGGCCTCGCTGGACAGGTCCAGCATGTCCTCGCGCTGGCGGAAGGCGGACTCGCCCTGCACCGTCGATTGGGCCCCGATATCGCCATAGTAGAGATAGTCGTTCGACAGGGCCGCCAGCAGGCGATGCCCGGCGGCGGTCGGGTGTACCGTGTCCCAGTAGAAGTACGAATTCGGATTGGCGCAGACGGTCACCCCGTTGAAGCAGGTATCCTTCACATTGGTCAGGCCAAAGGCCCCCGGATCACCGGCGATCACGCTACCGACCTTGAACAGGTCCATCATGATGATGTTGGTGTTCGGATTGGCCGCCGCAGTCGTCATCAGGCCGGTCAGCAGCGCGCCGTTGAACGTCGATGCGCCATAGTCCGCCAGCGGTGCTGCCGGCAGACCGGCCCCCTGGTTGAACTGCGGCGTGATGCTCAGCTGCGGCAGGTTGGAGACCAGGATGGTCCCCGCGCCACGGCTGGCCACGCTGTTGGTGATGAAGGTGATGTCGGTCGCCGCGCTGATCGCCATCGCGCCCAGTGTCCCGGTCGGATTGGGGGACACGGCCGCGACAGGGACCCCCTGCAACAGGTTGTTGGCCCCGCCCAGGATGCTGACCAGATCATTGGACCCGAAGGTGCCACCGCCGCCCGTATAGGCCAGAAGCTGGTTGCGCATTCCCAGCGGCGAGGCCGAGCTATCCGAACGGGCCCCGCCGAAGGCGTAGTTGACGCTGCCGGTCACCGGCGCGCCGGCGGTGTAGCGACCCACGGTGAAACCGAGCAGCTCGGTGAAGACCGGCCCGTTCGAGAAACGGCCCTGATAGTAGGGAGGCGAGGTCGGCGTCGTATTACCGGTCGCCGCATACAGGTTGCCGTTGTCGCTCAGACTGTCGCCGAACACGACCAGCCGGTTGTACGTCTGGGCATTGGCGGCACCGGCCACGGCACAGGCGGCCGCCATCGTAAGAGCTGCGAGCGCAGTGCTACTCAGGAAACGAGTTATCAGGAACCTCCTCAACCGTCGGGATGCGGTCATTGAAACGCACTCTGCGCCGCTTTGCGTGTGGCGCAAGATGCCGTTGGGTAAGCTTCCTAGTGCAGCATGCGGAACTTCAGGGTGCCGCTCACCTCTTTTACCGCCTCAAGGGCACCGGGCTCATAGTCGCGATCGACGTCGGTGATCACATAGCCGGTACGCTCATCGGTCTTCAGATGCTGGCCCAGAATGTTGAGACCCGCCCCCGCCAGCGCCCGGTTCAGGTCGGCCAGAACGCCCGGCTGGTTCCGGTGTATATGGAGAATCCGGTGTGCCCCGGTCACTTCTGACAGCTGGACATTCGGCAGGTTGACGCAAAAGGTGGTGTCGCCGCAGTTGAGGTAGCCCAGCAGCCGTTCCGCCGCGAATTCGGCAATCGCCTCCTGGGCCTCCTCGGTCGATCCCCCCACGTGTGGCGTCAGGACCACATTCGCCAGCCCTCTGAGTGGACTGTCGAACGGTTCGGCATTGGTGGCCGGTTCCTCGGGGAAGACGTCGACCGCCGCCCCGCCGATTCGTCCCGATCCCAGCGCCTGGGCCAGGGCCCCGACATCCAGCACATGACCGCGCGACAGGTTCAGCAACAGGGCTCCGGGCTTCATCCGGCCCAACTCGGCCGCCCCGATCAGGGCGCTGTTCGCGGCCCGGCCATCGACATGCAGGCTGACCACGTCACTCTCGGCCAACAGAGCGTCCAGCGACCGCATTCGCCGGGCATTGCCCAGGGCCATGCGCTCGGACAGGTCGTGAAACACCACCCGCATGCCCAGCCCCTCGGCCAGCACCGACAGCTGCGACCCGATCGCTCCATAGCCGACGATACCCAGGGTCTTGCCGCGAAGTTCCCGCGAACCGGTCGCGGACTTGTTCCATTCTCCCCGATGCATCGCCGCGCTCTTGTCGGCGACGTCGCGCATCAGCACGATCATCAGGCCCACGGCCAGTTCGACCACCGACCGCGTATTCGAATAGGGCGCGTTGAATACGGCCACCCCCCGGTCGGCGGCGGCGTCCAGGTCAATCTGGTTGGTGCCGATACAGAAGGCGGCGACCGCCATCAACCGGTCCGCGGCGTCCAGCACCCGGGCGCTGACCTGGGTCTTGGAGCGAACGCCCAGAACATGAACGCCCTTCAGCCGGGCGATCAGCGCATCCTCGTCCAGCGCGCCCTTCAGGCTCTCGACCGAATAGCCCGCCTCCTCCAGACGCTCGACCGCGGCCGGATGAATGTTTTCCAGCAACAGCATGCGGATGCGCTTGCGCGGATAGGACCAGCGACCGGCAATACCTTCGGCGTGCAGGATCTCGTCCAGCGACGCGGCCTCGCCGTCGGCCGCGGCCACCACGGTTTCGCGTCGCACCACTTCGGTGAAGGCATAGAACCGGTCGGCGACTCCGCCCAGCCGGACCTCGGCATCGGTCCAGCCGTCGCCGACCATCACGACGGGTCCGTCCAGATCCAGTCCGCTCAGGGCCTCGACCTTGCCGCCGGCCCCGGCCAGCGGATTGGCCAGATCGACGCCGGTGACCCGTCCCGCGGCGTCATAGACCAGATCATTGGCCAGCACCCGGTCCGCCGGCACGCCCAGGGCTTCGGCCACCGGGGCAATGATCTCGCGAAATCCACCCGAGACGATGACGATCCGGCCTGCATGGTTGCGAAAAAACCCGAGGTTCCGGCCGATCGACGGCGTCATCGCCTCCGTGGCGCGCGCCGCCACCGCGGTGACATGGTCCCGGGTCAGCGGCAGCAGGGCCAGGCGTTGCCGCAGGGCCTCGCCGAAGGCGATGTCGCCGGTCATGGCGCGGTCGGTCAGGGCGGCGATCTCTGTGCTGATCCGCTCGCCGTCCGTCGTTCCGGCGAGCGCGAGATCGAGCCAGGACGTCGAGGGATTCGAATGCGACGAGCGTCGAATCGAAATCAAACACGAAGGTCGGTCGGTTGGTCATCTCGCCAACCTGACCCACCTTCGCACTTGCAGCAATGGCCTATGCGGTCAGTATTTGGACGAGCTGCGCGTCGGCGCGTTTGCCCGGCGGGATTCCAGGGCGGCAGCCCCGACGGCCGCTGCAATGGTGACGATGGCCAGAATGGCACCCCCTTCACGGGCATGACTGCGGGCATAGCCACCGGCCCTGTCGGCATAGCGACGCGCGGTCTTGCCGGTCCGCTTGAGCGTCTTGCGCGAGCTGCGCCGGGCCTCCTGATACCAGCGGTCGGCCCGGTCGCGCGTGTCTTCCCCCAGATCTGCTGGCGCGGTCGCCCGCTTCGCCGAGGCCCTGTCGTACGCTGCGCGCCATATCGCCGAACTGATCGCGCCAGGCGGCTGTATCGACCCAGCCCCGCGGATTGATCCGGCCACGCAGCTGCTCGAACCGGGTCGGTCCCGAGCGCTGGTTCAGCAACAGGGTGGCGAGCCCGATCCCCGCCAACACCGCAACCACGGCGCTGGTAATGCCGGGATGTTTGCGAATTTCGTCCAGGGGACTGAATTGTCGAACCATTGGATAGTAAACCTCTTCGTCGAGGCCGTGTCCGGCGGACTCATGGAGTCCGACCTCATACGGCTGGTAGATGGAACCGCGGTCCCGCATGAGACTGGGAGCGAACCGGGCGCACAGAGGTTCCGCCCAACCGCAACGGGTACCGTATCACGTCCCCCTTACCATCGGCGAGACGGGTGCCTATCTTGCATCCCTTCCAACATCCCCGCCTGCAAGGACCCTCCGTGACCGATCACGCGCCCGCACCCGCTCCTGTCGACGACATCGCTGCGGCCTTCCAGATCGAAGGCTGGCCGGTGCGCGGGCGGCTGGTTCGAACTCGGCCAGACGATCGACACCATTCTGTCCACCCACACCTATCCCGAGCCGGTCGCGGCCTTGCTGGGCGAAGCCTGCGCCCTGGCCGCGCTGATCGGCTCGAGCCTGAAGATCGAGGCGCGGCTGATCGTCCAGGCCCAGGGCGACGGGCCGGTGCGCTACGTCGTTGCCGACTATGACACCAACGGCACCATGCGCGGCTTCTGCCGCTTTGACCCGGACGAGGTCGCGGCGGCTTCGGCCGGCTTTGCCCGGCCGGGCGCCCAGACCCTGCTGGGCAAGGGCCTGTTCATCATGACCCTGGACCGCGGCCCGGACTTTGAACGCACCCAGGGCATCACCCCGATCGAGGGCGAGAGCCTGTCGCTGTGCGCCGAGCACTATTTTCAGCAGTCCGAACAGGTCCCGACCAGGGTGAAGCTCGCGGTCGGTGCCGTAACCGACGCCACCGGCACCCACTGGCGCGCCGGCGGGGCCATGATCCAGATCATCGCCGCCGACGACGCCCGCGGCTCGACCGAGGAGGTCTGGGACCGCTCACGCGCCCTGTTCCAGACCCTGGCCGACGACGAAATGCTGGACCCGACGATCACGCCCGAGACCCTGCTTTTCCGCCTGTTCCACGAGGACGGCGTCCGGCTCGAGGACGCCCGGCCGTTGAAGGCCGTCTGTCGCTGTTCGAAGGACCGCATCGGCTCGGTCCTCGCCTCATTCGACCCCGCCGAACTGGCCGACATGGTCGAGGACGACGGCAAGATCCGGGTCACCTGCGAATACTGCTCTACGGTCTATGCGCTGGCCCCGGAAGAGGTCGCGGCCGGCGACTGAGAGCGTTCTTCCACCGCCGGCGCCGAAGCGGTCATCGGGCCGAGTGCGAGGACGCCATCCCACGCCCCCTCGCTGACGGGGCCCATGATGACGCCACGCGCCTCGGCATCATAGCGAACCATCAAGCCGTGCGGCCCACAGCCGTCCGCCTGGCAGTTCCACGCCTGGCCGCCCTGCTGGGCCACATTGAGGGTGACTGTCTCCTTGCGCGGCAGGTGGGAGGCGGCCGGCATCAGGTCAAACCGGTCAAAGCGGGTCTTGCTGGCGTGGATGTTGCCGACCAGAACCAGCACGCGTGACTCAGGGCGCTCGACGGCGGCGCGGGTGAGTTCCACGGCCATATCCAGCTCATAGTAGTTCTGGTCGAAAGACGCCGGCCTTCGGTTGGAGGGCTGGAAGGCGCGGATGGTCACGTCACGCCCTTCGGCCTTCAGGTGCCGGATGGCCTGCATCATCTCCACCATGGCGAGGCTGGTGCGACCGTCCGCCATCCCGACGCTTCCGAAGATGGTGGACTGCAGGATGGCGACAGCGCCGACATCGTCCGTGGCCTCAAGGAACGCATCCAGTTGCGGCTGCATCGCCGTCGGCAACTCTAGCGCCACAGTCACCGCGCCCTGTTCCGCCGCGGCACACACCAGTTGCGCGAAGGCCGCAGGTGCCTCGACGGTACCATGGAGCTCTCCCACGATGACAAACCGGTAGTCCGGGTTCCACAACGCCTCCGCACCTGAGGGTGGGGAGCAGGCGGAACTGGCGAGAAGCGCTGCCGCGGCAAGCATGGCGATCAAGACAGGACTCCCGGTTGACTGGCACCCTCACCGGTGCGTGTGAATGTGGCCGTGCAATTATGTCTGAGGCATGGCGAACCAGCAGCCGCTCGACGATAGGGCCCAGGGCCCGGCGTTCAGTCGCTGTCCGGGCAGATCAGGTCGACGCCTGGAAAATAGGTGCGATAGCGCCGCGCGTCGCGGGTCAGCAGGGTGTAGCGCCGCACAGCTGCATGGGCTCCGATGAAGAAGTCCGGTAGGGGAGACCGGCGCTCCCCGCCACGTCGCCGGTAGGTCTGGTAGGCGCGTCCTGCGAGGAAGGCGGCGGACCAGGGCATGTCGTCCCGGTCCAGCCCGAATGTGTCGAGAATCGCATCGACCTCAGGAGCGTGGTGATAGCCCGCCGAGATTTCGGCGTAGATGATCTGATTGATGTACAACGCGCTACGGTCCGCGGCGCGCGCCAGGGCGTCCATCGACCACGCCTTCCACTCGCCGACAGGTGCGACCACGTCAAAAATGACGTTGCTGTCGACAAGGACCGGTATCATTTCTTTGGAACGAACCGCCGCGCCTTCGCCTGAAGACCGGGGCCGGGTTCCTCCGGCAAATCTTCCCAAGGCCCACGCATCATCTCGAAGAGTTCGTCCGCGGACATGTCGGTGTTGGCCGTGGCCGAGTTTCGAAGCCGCTCGACCAGGCGCTGCCCCCGCGTCAGACCATCCGCCGGCCGGAGCACGACCTTGCCATTCTCGATCGCCCATTCCACCTCGGTATGCGGCAGCAGACCGGCCCGTTCGCGGATGTCGATCGGTATGGTGACCTGGCCCTTCGAGGTGATACGCATCGGCAAGTCTTACCACAGGAAGTAAGGCTTTTGAAACTGGCGCGGGCCGTCGTCAGTAGGCCAGCGCGATCCCGTCCTTGCGCATCTCGGTCGCCGCGCCATAGGTCCACGGCCCGCTTTCATTCACCCGCCGCACCACGTTCTGATAGCCGCCGAAGCCGCCGTTGGGACCGCCCAGCACCCAACCCATTGCCTGCAGCTGCACCTTGGTCGCCGCCGGCACGCCGGTTTCGAGGAACAGGGTCCCCACGCCTTCAGCCGGCTGACCGGTCGGTTCAGACGAGCCCTCGTGCTGCCAGCGCGGGCTGTCGCCGGCCTCCTGCGGGTCGAGGCCATAGTCGACCATGTTGATGATGATCTGGGCCTGCCCCTGCGGCTGCATGCCGCCGCCCATCACGCCGTAGGCCATCCACGGCTCCCCACCCTTGCAGGCGAAGCCCGGGATGATGGTGTGGAACGGCCGCTTGCCCGGCGCATAGACGTTGGGATGGCCGTCGGTCAGATTGAACAGCTCGCCCCGGTCCTGGAACATGAAGCCCAGCGGATTGCCCTGACCGTCATCGGCGACCAGGCCCGAGCCCATGCCGCGATAGTTGGACTGGATCCAGCTGACCATCATGCCGTCCTTGTCGGCGACGCTGAAATAGGTGGTGTCGCCTTGCGTCGGCGCATCGCCGGGGAAGACCCTGTCCATGACCCGGTCGGGCCGGATCAGTCGCGCCCGTTCGGCGGCATAGGCCTTGGAGTTCAAATGCGCGACCGGCGTGCGGCTGAAGCGGTCGTCGGCGAACCATCTGGCCCGGTCCTCGAACGCCAGCCGCTTGGCCTCGGCCTGATGGTGGATCGAGGCGGCCGACTGGAAGCCCATCCCCTTCAGATCGAACTGCTCGCAGACATTCAGTATCTGATTGGTCGACAGGCCCTGGGTGTTGGGGCCCAGCCCATAGACATCGACACCGCGATAGTCGGTGCGGATCGGCTCGACCCATTCGCTGTGATGCGCCGCCAGATCGGCCTTGCTCATCCACCCGCCGATGCGGCGGAAATAGCGTTCGATATGGTCGGCGATGACCCCGTCATAGAAGGCGTCGCGCCCCCCCTCGGCGATCAGCCGATAGGTGCGCCCCAGATGCGGATTGGCGAACACCTCGCCGACTGCCGGGGTCCGGCCGATGGCGGCATAGACCTTCTTGCGGTTGTCGTTCTCTTCGATGATGCCGCTGGAGGCATCGAACCCCGCCATGTTGCGCTGCAGATACCAGGCGATCAGCTGGGGCATGGGCACCCCCTCCTCGCACAGCTCGGCGACCGGCAGCAGCACGTCCTTCCACGGCAGCTTGCCGTAGCGCTGGTGCGCGCTCCACCAGGCGTCGACCGTGCCGGGCACATTGACCGTCACCGCCCCGTATTTCGGCAGATAGCCGTCGGCGCCGGCCTTGGATCGCGCCGTGGCCAGCGACAGGCCGCGCGGGCTGTTGCCCGAACCGTTCAGGCCGACCACCTTCTTCTGGGTCGGGTCCCACATCAGGCAGAAGGCATCGCCGCCGATACCGTTGGCCGTCGGCTCCAGAAAGCCCAGTGCCGCATTGATGGCGATGGCCGCGTCGATGGCCGAGCCCCCGCGCCTCAGGGTGTCGATGCCGATCAGGGTCGCCCGCGGATGCGCCGTGGCTGCGGCCCCGTGCTGTCCCCAGACGGTGGAGCGGCTGACGAATTGCAGTCCACTGTTGCGATTGCCCGGACCGACGCCGGCGTAGGGGTCAGCGGACGGGGCGTTCTGAACGGCAGGTCGCGCGGCGGCGGTCTGCACCGTCGCGGCGTTGGCAACGCCGGCCCCGGCCAGAATGGCCCCGGCAGGCAGGGTCGACAGAAAGGTACGACGGCGCATGGAACGGCTCCTCAACAGCGAGACCGAACCCTAACGGCTTGAGCGCCGCTGTGAAGCATTGGTGTTCAGGCCGCTTACAGACCTTCCCTCGGGGTCGGCGAACCAGGAGAAGCCGCCTGCATAGCGGGCGGCGGGAACTACCCCCCCAGATCCAGCGAATACCCCGCCGACCGGACCGTGCGGATCGGGTTGACCGTGCCCTCGACGTTCAGTGCCTTGCGCAGCCGGCCGACGTGCACATCCACCGTCCGCGCCTCGACATAGACGTCCGAGCCCCAGACCGCGTCCAGCAGCTGTTCGCGGCTGAACACCCGGCCCGGATGCTGCATCAGATGGTCCAGCAGGCGGAACTCGGTCGGGCCCAGGTGGATCTCGTTGCCGGCCCGGCGCACCCGGTGGGCGACCCGGTCGATGACAATGTCGCCGTGGTTGATGCGGTCGTCGGCCAGGCCGGGCCGGATACGGCGCAGCACGGCGCGGATGCGGGCGATCAGCTCGATCATCGAGAACGGCTTGGTCAGATAGTCGTCGGCCCCGGTGTCGAGCCCGCGGATGCGGTCGCTCTCCTCGCCCCGCGCCGTCAGCATGATGATCGGCAGGTTGCGGGTCTCGGCCTTGCCGCGAATGCGCCGGCAGACCTCGATCCCCGACAGCCCCGGCAGCATCCAGTCCAGCAGCACCAGATCCGGCAGCCGCTCGTCGATCTGCAGCATGCCCTCGTCACCGTCGGCGGCGATGACGACGCGATAGCCCTCCTTCTCCAGATTGTACTGAAGCAGGGTCGCCAGCGCGTCCTCGTCTTCCATCACCAGGATGTAGGGCTGCATGGGCTGCGCTCCGGTCTCGGATCGTTCGGCTATTCAGCGTCAGGGTCGGCAATCGGGGCCGAGGCGTCATCAGGTGTCGGCGTCCAGCGGGGCCGGTCGCCGACGATTTCCTCGCCGGTGATCTCATAGTGGATCGACTCGGCGATATTGGTCGCATGGTCGCCGATCCGCTCCAGGTTCTTGGCGATGAACAGCAGGTGGGTACAGGCCCCGATCGTGCGCGGGTCCCCCATCATATAGGTCAGAAGCTCCCGGAACAGGGCATTGTAGTGCTCGTCGACCTCGTCATCCGTGCTCCACACGGCCAGGGCCCGGTCGACCTCACCGGCGGTATAGGCGTCCAGCACGTCGCGCAGCCGGGTCGAAACCAGCTTGCCCATGCGTTCGATCGACCGCGTCAGCGGCTGCATCGGCTCGCCCTCGGCCAGCACCAGCGCGCGTTTGGCGATGTTGCGGCCCAGATCGCCGGTGCGCTCCAGATCCACCGCCAGCTTCATCGCCGACAGGGTCTTGCGCAGGTCGCTGGCCACCGGCTGACGCAGGGCGATCAGGCGGATGGCCTTCTTTTCGATATCGCGATGCATGGCGTCGAGCCGGGCGTCGCGCTCGACCACGGCCCTGGCCAGGGCGACATCGCGGCGGGCGACGGAGTCGACGGCGTCGGCCACCTGGGCCTCGGCCAGACCGCCCATGCGGGCGACCTCGGCCGTGAGCTGGTTCAGCTCGTCCCCATAAGCCTTGACGGTGTGCTGGTTCATGACAGTCGCCGATCCTAGCCGTAGCGGCCGGTGATGTAGTCGAGCGTGCGACGCTCGCGCGGGTTGGTGAAGATATCCTCGGTCGAACCGGTCTCGATCAGCCGCCCCATATGGAAGAAGGCCGTGCGCTGGCTGACCCGCGCCGCCTGGGCCATCGAGTGGGTGACGATGACGATGCAATAGCGCTCGCGCAGCTCGTCGATCAGTTCCTCGATCTTGGCCGTGGCGATCGGGTCCAGCGCCGAACAGGGCTCGTCCATCAGGATCACTTCCGGATTGACGGCAATGGCCCGGGCGATCACCAGCCGCTGCTGCTGCCCGCCCGACAGGCCGGTGCCCGGCGACTGCAGGCGGTCGGCGACCTCTTCCCACAGGCCGGCGCGCCGCAGTGACACCTGAACCACCTCGTCCAGTTCCGCCTTGGTGCTGGTCAGGCCATGGATGCGCGGCCCGTAGGCGACATTCTCGTAGATGGTCTTGGGAAAGGGGTTCGGCTTCTGGAACACCATGCCGACGCGCGCCCGCAACAACACCGGATCGACCGATTTGGCGTTGATGTCCTCGCCGTCGATCTCGATCCGGCCGGTCACCCGCGCGCCCGGAATCGTGTCGTTCATGCGGTTCATGGTCCGCAGGAAGGTCGACTTGCCGCAACCCGACGGGCCGATCAGCGCCGTCACCGTCTTGTCCGGAATATCCAGGCTGACGTCGTACAGCGCCTGTTTGTCGCCGTAGAAGACCGACACGTCGCCCGCGGCGATCTTGGTCGGCCCGACCGGATCGTCGCCGTTGGCGCGCGGCTGGGGCACGCTCATGGCCCGCGACGCCGCCGACCGGGTGTCAACGGACACAGCGGCCCCGTCGCCCCCGCTTTCACCGCCGTCTGCAGCACGAAAGAAATTGGTCTTCATAGGCTTACCACCGGCGTTCGAACCGCCGGCGCAGCACGATAGCGGCGGCGTTCATGACGATCATGAAGGCGAGGAGCACCAGGATGGCGGCGGCCGTCCGCTCATGGAATGCCCGCTCCGAAGCATTCTCCCAGATGTAGATGAGGGACGGAAGGGCCCCGGTCGGCTGGTCGATTCCCGTCGGAATTCCCGGCACGAAGCTGACCATGCCGATCAGCAGCAGCGGCGCGGTCTCGCCCAGGGCGTGGGCCATCGAGATGATCGACCCGGTCATCACCCCCGGCATGGCCAGCGGCAGCGTATGCTGGAACACCGTCTGGGTCCGGCTCGCGCCCATGGCCAGGGCCGCCTCGCGGATCGACGGCGGCACCGCCTTCAGCGACGACCGGGTGGCGATGATGATGGTCGGCAACGCCATCAGGGCCAGCACCAGTCCCCCGACCAGCGGCGACGATCGCGGCAGATGCATCCAGTTGATGAACAGCGACAGACCCAGCAGGCCATAGACGATCGACGGCACGGCCGCGAGATTGTTGATGTTGACCTCGATCAGATCCGTCAGCCGGTTGCGCGGCGAGAATTCCTCGAGATACACCGCCGCGCCCACCCCCAGCGGAATGGCGATCAGGGCCGTCACCAGCAGCATCAGCGCCGAGCCGACCACCGCCCCCGCGACCCCGGCCAGCTCCGGCTCGGTCGAGTCCCCGTTGGTGAACAGGGCCATATTGAAATGGGCCGAGACCGCCCCCTCGGCATTCATCCGGTCCAGCCAGTCGAGCTGCTGATCGCTCAGCCGGCGCTGGATCGACGGCGTGGCGCGGGTAATCTGGCCCTTGAAATAGAGATCGGCCTCGTCCGACATCGGCGCGGCGATCGGCAACGTCTCACCGATCAGACCCGGCTGGCGCTGCAGCCGCTCGGCGATCCGGTATTTCAGCTCCGACGAAAACAGCCGGCGCATGGCGGTCGCCTGGGTCTCGGCGGCATCGTCCTCGACGCCGAACCGCACCAGCACCTGCTCGGCCACCAGTTTTTCGAAATTGGTCCCCGCCGGATAGGCGCGGTCGATGCGGGCGGGGTCCAGATAGACCGGTACCGTCACCGTATGGGCGTAGAAGGCCGTGTGGCCCTGCTCGATGATCCGGCCGAGCAACAGCAGCAGAAAGCCGATCGAGATGGCGATCGCCAGCAGCCCATAGGTCCGGAACCGGCTTTCCCGGGCATGGCGGCGCTTCAGGCCCGCCCGCAGACGGTCCACGCCCGCAGCTTCGGTGATGCCTGGGGTCGGTTCAGTCATACTGCTGCCGATAGGTCTGGACGATGCGCTGGGCCACGATGTTCAGCGCCAGGGTCACCAGGAAAAGGGTCAGGCCCAGACCAAAGGCCGCCAGGGTCTTGGGACTGTTGAACTCCTGGTCGCCGGTCAGCAGGGTCACGATCTGGACGGTGACGGTGGTGACCGTATCCAGCGGGTTGATCGTCAGCTTGGCGGCCAGGCCCGCGGCCATGGTCACGATCATGGTCTCGCCGATGGCCCGCGACATGGCCAGCAGCATGGCCCCGGCCACGCCCGGCAGGGCGGCAGGCAGCAGCACGCGCGTGACCGTCTCGGATTTCGTGGCCCCCATCGCATAGGACCCGTCCCGCAGGCTCTGGGGCACGGCATTGATGATGTCGTCGGACAGGGACGAGACGAACGGGATCAGCATGATCCCCATCACCGCGCCCGCGACCAGCGCCATCTGGTTCTGAACCAGCATCAGATAGTGACCGATCCCGTCCAGCGGCCCGCCGGCCAGCTGGGCCCCGAGGCCGTTGAAGAAGGCCCGGAAGGCGGGCCCCACGGTCAGGGCGGCGAAGAAGCCGTAGACCACCGTTGGCACCCCGGCCAGGACCTCCAGCGCCGGCTTGATCAGCGCGCGCGCCGTCGGGCTGGCATATTCCGAGAGATAGATGGCCGAGAACAGGCCGACCGGTGCGGCCACCCCAGCATGGCGATGGCCATGATCAGGAAGGTGCCGGCGAACAGCGGCAGGGCCCCGAAGGCACCGGTCGAGCCGACCTGGTCCGCGCGAATGGCCGTCTGCGGGCTCCATTTGGTCCCGAACAGGAAGTCGAACACCGGCACGCTGGAGAA